>JBOGMX010000008.1:0-2900 GCA_050746725.1 Candidatus Acidiferrales bacterium
GGCCGACGCTCGCCGACCGCCTCAAAGCGGGGCCGATTCCTATCGACGAAGCGCTGCGGATTGCCAAGCAGATTTGCGAGGCGCTGGAGTACGCGCACGAGCGCGGTATCGTTCATCGCGACCTGAAACCGGCTAATGTGAAGGTCACTCCTGACGATGCGGTGAAAGTCCTCGATTTCGGCCTCGCGAAAGCGATCGAAGGCGATGCGTCGTCGATGGACATGGCCAATTCGCCGACCATCAGCCGGCTGGCGACGCAGGCGGGAGTAATCCTGGGCACGGCGGCATACATGTCGCCGGAGCAAGCGAAGGGCAGGCCGGTGGACCGCCGCGCAGACATCTGGGCGTTCGGCTGCGTGCTGTACGAGATGCTGACCGGCAAGCACGCGTTCAACGGCGAGACAATCACGGACACATTGGCCGCCGTCATCAAAGAGGAGCCGGATTGGACGCAGCTTCCATCCATAACCCCGGCCCGAGTCCGCGTGCTGTTGCAGCGCTGCTTTCAAAAAGACGCGAAGCAGCGCCTGCAAGCCATCGGCGATGCGCGCATCTCGCTCGGAGAAGTTCTCTCCGGCGCGCCGGAACCAACATCCACCACCGCTACGCTAGCTCCCGCGCCTCTCTGGCAACGCGCCGTGCCTTGGGCGCTATTCGGCGCCGCCGTGATCGTGGCTGCGATTCTCGCGTGGGCGCCGTGGCGTGCCGGGTCATCGCACCGCCAGACCATGCTAATGCGTTTCGAAGTACCGCTGCCGCCGAAGGTGACGCTGACGGGAGATGACGAGTTTGCGCTCTCGCCCGACGGTAGCCAGTTGGCTTTCTATGCCGAAGGAGCCGACGGCGTTCCGCGCATCTGGGTTCGTCCCTTGGCGTCTCTGGGAGCGCGGCCTCTCCCCGGTACGGAGGACTCGCCCGGGCCTTTCTTTTGGTCGGCTGATAGCACGCATATCGCGTGGGGCGGGAGCGGAAAGCTCAAGGCCATCGACGTATCCAGCGGTACGATCGAAACCGTGTGGGATACGCCTTCGGTCGTAGTCGGCGGCTCCTGGAATCGCGATGGAGTAATTATCTTCGGGCAGCCGGACGGCGGCAGCGTGATGCGCGTCTCGGCAACCGGCGGAACTGCATCGCCGGCCACGCAAATGAGCGGCATCTTTCCGTCTTTTCTTCCTGATGGACACCATTTTACCTACGTGGGTTACTCGGCCAAGCAAGGGAGCACCGGGATTTACGTTGGTTCTCTCGATGTTTCACCCGGGAAGCAGGATTTGAAACGCCTGCTGGCCACCAACTTCGAAGCGGAGTACGTGCCGTCGTCCGATCCGAATATAGGGCAGATGCTTTACCTGACGAACGATGGCACGTTGATGGCGCAACCGTTCGACGCCCGCCAATTGAAGCTAACCGGCGAGCCTGTTCCGGTGGCGCAGCACGTAGGATTCTTCAGGCAGTTCGGGTTCTTTTCGGCTGCGGGTTCACGCACGCTGGTTTATCGAGAAGGTGGTGGGCTCTACCAGCTAACTTGGTTCGACGGGCACGGCAAGGTTCTCGGCACTGCGGGGCACCCGGGCGTTTACGGTCCCCCGGCACTCTCTCCCGACGGAAGCAGGGCTATTGTCGTCGGGCCCGACTCCCAGGGGAACGAGGCGCTCTCGATGGCGGATTTCTCCCGGGGCACAAATACGCGGTTTACGTTTGGTTCATCCGCAGCCGTAGACCCGATCTGGTCTTCGGATGGGCAGCGGGTAATCTTCTCTTCCAATCCCAGCGGTGTGTACGATCTTTACGAGAAGGCTGCCGATGGCGCGACGGGTGAGGAGCTGCTGCTGAAATCGAGCGCAAATAAGCACCCGACTGATGTGTCCCGCGACGGGCGGTACTTGCTTTACGAGAGCGTGGATCCCAAAACTGGGTACGACATCTGGGTGCTCCCGCTCCAGGGGGACCGAAAGCCTTTCCCATTTTTGCGCACGCAGTTCAACGAAGCCGATGCGCATTTCTCTCCGGATGGGCATTGGGTCGCCTACTCTTCGGACGAGTCGGGCCGCAACGAAGTTTACGTACGGCCATTCTTGCCAGATGCCAGCGGAGCAGATGCCTCCGGCGGGGGTGCCAAATGGCAAGTATCCTATGGTGGCGACGGCGGCGGCAAGCCGCGATGGAGCGCGGACGGAAGAAGGCTGTATTACCTGGATAATTCCACGGTCATGGAGGCCGACATCACCACCAGCCCGGCTTTTCAGGCCGGGACGCCCAAGGTTTTATTTGGGACACCCCAGCAGCCTGGCGAGGGCGCGGGCGACTACACCGTCGATGGTAAGCGGTTTTTGTTCCTTGCGCCGGCAGGAGAAGCCGCGCAAGCTCCATTCACCGTAGTGCTGAACTGGCAGGCGGGATTGAAGGGACAGGAATGACGCTCACGGCGGGAACGAAGCTTGGAGCGTACGAGATTCTCGCGGCGATAGGCGCGGGCGGAATGGGTGAGGTGTACCGCGCCCGCGACTCGAAACTTGGGCGCGATGTGGCGCTGAAAGTGCTGCCCGAAGCCTTCGCCCGCGACTCCGAACGCATGGCACGATTCCAGCGCGAAGCGAAACTCCTAGCTTCGCTGAATCATCCGAATATCGCTGCGATCTTCGGCCTCGAGGATTCCGGCACGACTCACGCGCTGGTGATGGAGCTAGTCGAAGGACCAACGCTCGCCGAGAGGATCAGTGGCTCCGCAGCGGGAACCAGCCCCACGCCTGCTGGGCTTCCCGGCCCGAGTTCGAGCCGGACGAAGAACGAAGGAGCCGACGTTTCCGGTACAACGCAAACAGCGCGGAAGCCCGCCGCTGTAAAAACTAAAGCGATCCCAATCGATGAGGCGCTGCGGATTGCCAAGCAAATCTGCGAGG
>JBOGMX010000009.1:0-188814 GCA_050746725.1 Candidatus Acidiferrales bacterium
GAAGAGGCGATTTAGCCCCGGCCTTTGCTCTTTCGATCCGCTCACGCCCGCATCCACGTATTCATCCGCTAAATCCCACCCGCGACGCTGGCAGTACTCGCGCAATTCGCGGAGCTGCATGTCGGGATTCTGCCCCCCTGCCTTCGTGCTCACCCGCGCATAAATCGCAGCTCTCACGCGTCACACTCTACTGAGACTGGTTGAATTTCCGATGGCTCGAAAACAGCACATTGACTCACTTGCGAATCGAGCACGACCGTCGCGCGATCTGCGAATACCTGAAGCAACGTGCCAGGCCCGCCCGGAGTACGCACCTTTCGCCCAATGAACGGGAACAAGTTGGCGTGACTTTGGCCATGGAATCGCCTCGCCTCATCTGAAATCGAATTGCGCGAGGCAATGCCGCTTTCCGGCTCGCGTTGTCGCCGACAAACCGCGTTTAGAGCCTCTATCGCGCGTACTGCCGCTTCACTCATTCGCGCCCCCTTTCGGTCCGCTCGAAGACTCTTGCTCCGCAACATCCGCAACATTGCTGATTCCTAAGTCCTTACTTTGGCGGGATGTTGCGTTTGTTGCGGATGGCGCGCTTCGATACCGGCAGGCATTCTCGCGAATGTGGGCCACAACGTAACCGCGCGGCGTGGCGTCTCCAGCGCGAATCGTCTTTGTGTGAATCCCGAACGTACTCAGCACTCGGGCGAGCCGTCGCGCATCGAATTCTTGGGCGCAACACGGCGACTCCTCAATACCTTTCAATCTTGAAAGTAGGTCCGCGCTCGCGACGTGCTGCTCGCCATCACGCAATACACTTTCCGAATCCAGGAGTACACGCACCGCAAGAGACTCGCTTTCGGCGGATTCCTGCTTCTGGCCCGACAGAACTACGGCGGACTCACGCAGTTCGGCAAGACTGCCCGGATCGGCCACAGCGAAGATTGCGAAGAGCGGAGTCCACGCCTCGGCGTCTCGGTCGCCTAAAAACTCCAGGTCAGGCGAATCCGCATATGCGGTCTTCACCGTTTCCTGTTGTCGCGCAGCCCACGCACCCATGCGCTCGCGAAGTTTTCGAGATTCTGGCTGCACCCTCTGAAACAGAAACCGCTCGATTGGTTCCTCGCGGGTGCGCCGCTTCATTTGAATGCAGATAGCCCGATCAGTAATCGTCTCGGGCAACGCGCCGATGGCAGCTATCGCCTTAGGACAAAAAACATTACATCGCTCGATTCGAGCGCCTCCATCGGCGCATCGAATCGCGACAGCATCGCGACGGTTCCCGGCATTAAGCAAGTTGCGGAGAATTTGCGCTCGTTCGCCTTTCTCCCGGAGTTGCTCCATTTCATCGAGGAGAAGCGTGGGGCGTTGCTGTTCGATCAAACGAAAGAGCGCCGCTTCTGAAATGTTCGATGTGCGCTCCGCATTAGCGCATATCAGGCCGAGAACTTCGAGCAACCGAGTTTTCCCGCACTGCTTTGTCGGAGAAACGACAGCCAAATACGGGAAGCAGTCGAAAATTGAATAGAGATGAGTACCCACGGCCCAAAGCGCGACGGACAGAAGTGCGCCACGAGGCAACACCAGAAAACGACGAACGAAATTCTCGATTTCAGCGAACAACCCAAAATCTTCTGCGCTCCCGCCAAGAGACTCCGCGCGTTTGAGCATCTCTGGATCGTTTTCGAGAACCCAGCTAACTTTTCACGCAGCATCGGAGTTTCCTTTCGGGTCGTATCCGTCTAGGATCATCGCGCGGCGGTCAGCCGGGCGGGCGAGCACGAAGCGCGCTAGAACATCGGGCTGGGCATCGAAAACGAAACTGAAGCCAGCTAGAAAGTACGTACCCGCGGGAGCGAGCCGGGCGAGGCGATCCCATGCGACCTCGCGCTCCGGGTCATTCTCGGTGCGGAGAATTCCGTCCGCGATGCGCGATTGCAGCCGCTCCGTGCGATGCAACGCGTCCATGTAGTAGCGTCGGAGCTGTGAGAGTTCGTCCGTGACGAGCCAAGCTGCACGCTCAGCGCGTTGGCGAATTTCCTTGCGCCTCGCGATCTCTGCCAGTGGAAGCCGGTTCGGCTGATACTCAACACCAGCGAGTGCCGCGAGAAACGCGAGGGCATCGTTGAATCCGCACTGGCGCACCGCGCGTATGAGTGCGATCCGGTCGCCGCTCGCGCCACACGAAAAACAGTGCCAGCGCCCATCATTACGCCAGGCGAAAGCGGAGGGATTCGAGCCACCGTGCAATGCGCATGGCGCGCGCCGCCTATCATTCACGGTAAAGCCGAGCGCCAGTAAAAGGCGAGACATAGGCACCATGCATGCGATTTGGTCGGCGTCGGTCATCGGGGTTTCTGCACTCCGCGCAGTCGCTTGCGTCTTCCCGTTATCAGCCGAGAGAGCCGCACAGGGTGGATTCGCACGGCGGCAGCCAAGCTTTTCTGTGAGAGCTTGCGAGTCGCCAACATTTCTCGTAATTTCATCGTCTATGAAATATCAAAAAACCGCGCAGCTTGCCCGTCAGAAATCGCAACAACAATGCGCCGCGATGCCATGGGAACACTTCCTTACTTGGCTTCTGGACGGCGCTGCTTCGCTCGAACCACTCAGTCACAAGAATCTGAAGAGACGGCAGCGGGGTTGGAGGCAAGACGTGCGGCGGAAAATCCTACGACAAACAGAGTACCTGATCGAGAAAGGAACCGTTTCACCGGAGACAAGGGACAATCCGGTTTTTTTGCCCTCGCCATATTTGCAGCGAGCTTCCGCCCTAAAATATCAGAAACTTTTCGTAGCGCGTCTCGTGGCTCACATACTGCGCAGAACGCCGAGCCGGTACGTTTCGGAACAACTGCACCTGCCGGAGGGCGCGTGTCGGCAGAGAATCTACGAATTCAAGAAAGCATTCGGGAAACGGAGGCTTGATGCCAGAGATATAGTTGAGTTGGAGTGGGCAAGTTTTAGGAGCTACGACTTAGGACCTTACGGGAAGAAGATCACAAAAAATCTGCCTCCTTTGTCCTGCCCGCATTGGTTTCCCCGAAAAGCACTTTCAAGTTGGGAACGACGGCAGATCGCTGAGTTGTGTGCTGCGGCGATTTAGCTTCCTTCGATCTCAGCATCAACCGCGTCTTCGATAAAATCTTGCGCGTCCTCCCGGTCTCCAACATCACCCGCAAGAATCGCCGCGACCAATAGTGGCTGCATTTTTTTTTGGAGTCTTTCAGCGAGTCGCGAGCGCTCTTTCTGGTTGCCAAGGTCCCATTCGCCGCGCTCCTCGTTTCCAAGCTCCTCGACGTACTCACGAACATGGGCGAGATAGCGATCGGCGTCCCGAGCGGCTCTGATCTTGGCCTGGAACGGGACGAGTGCGGCGTCGCGGGCTCCGCACATTCCGGTTTGGCTCGTCCCGACGGGCAGTTTGCCTAGAGCGGCTTTTACCGCCTGTGTCGCTGCGGCTTGTTCTTCGCGGATTCCGCCTGAGAGAAAACTGCCTTGGACGATTCGCTCGCACGCTCGCGCGTGGCGTTCCTGGGCTTCGCCGCACTCGTACTCAGCGGCTAATTTCCTTGCCTCGCCTTGCGCGGCCGCGCGGAGATTACTGATCGGCGCATCGGCGGGCAAAGCGCGGATGGCCGCGTCCGCCGAAGCGCGATATCTAATCTGCCAGTCGGTCGGTTCAAATAATGAGCGCACCTGGAACGGCAGAGACTTTTCGGCTTCCTCGACGGCGTGCTCGATTTCCTTGCGCCTCCGCCACGGCGCGAGGCCTTTGGCAATCGCTCCGCTGACGGCAATTTCGACGATTCGCTGAGGATCGCTCGGGCCTAGAGATGCAAGCGACTCGCGCAGCATTTCGCCCGCGGTGGCTCTTGCTTCGGCTGAAACATCGCGGGGCAAAGACCACAACGCATCTCTGATCGTTTCGGATACCCAGGCGCGCCGTTCGACTTCGGCTGTTTCACGTGCGCGGGCCACCCGACGTTCCTCAACTTCTCTCGCGCGAGCAGCTTCGCTTTCGCATCGCTCGCGCTCTTGTTTTGCGCGGATCTCCGCGAGTGCCCGCTTATTGGCGAGGGCCTCGGCGCGTCGCACCTCGAATCTCTGCCGTTGGCTGTCTTCATCCTCTGATTCAATCCGGGCCAGTTCCCGCTTAGCCCTACGCGCTTGTACTTCCAGATTGAGGCTCTCAACTTCGTCCCGTTTGTTCTGGACCGTCGAAGGCGAGGGCACTGAGTCAGCCGGACCGCTATTGCCAGCCCTGAGCCTCTCCACATCCTCGCGCCGGAAACGGTGCTGCCCGCCCGGTGTCCGAAACGAACGGAGCCTACCGCCTCGCGCCATTCTTAGAATGGTTCGCTTGTCCACACCTAGCAAATCGGCGGCGCTGCGAGCAGTTACAAAATCAGGCATCGTATAACCTCGTCCGGGGATTCTTGCCGATATCGGCAAAGCAGGGAGCTGCGAATCGGAGTGCAAAGCAGCCGCGACGCCAACCCGCGACAACGTGGACAAACGCGACAGAATGCCGCGACATTACGTGCAAATCGGCGCGGCATCTTGAGCGGCAAAGTAGACATTCAGGTTTTTCCCTAGGCCCAGCGGTCGGTGCCGTGCTCGCGGCGGATACGCCAGATTTGCTCCGCGAACGTGGAGCGTCGCGCCGGCGGCGTCGCATGGATCATTTCGACGGCTGCGGCTTGGTCCATCGCGTTGGATTGGCCCTTCATGCTCAGTACAGCCGTCACCCATTGGCTGAGAGTGTGCGCGCCCTCTCCGTTCGGATTGAACTGCCGCGTGCGCCGTCCGAGTCCCGCCCGGTTCATCGAAGCGCCTATCGTCGTATTGCAACTTCGGCAGGCCCAAATGAGATTCAACTCGCTGGTGTCGCGCTCCTCGCCGTTCAGATGGTGAACTTCGACATTGAGCCTCGAACCGCAAAACGCGCAGATACGCGTCCCCTGCGGTCGGCAGTCTGGATGCGAGGCGCGATACCTGGCGGCACGGTCAGTGATTGCATCGGAAGGCTTGCGCCAGCGCGCGCCGCACGCTGGCCTCAGCCCTGGTCTTCCCCCGAGTCGTCGTCTCCGCCAGCGTCGTCGCCGTTATCGCCGTTGTCGTCTTGATCGTCATCGGGCGGCGCAACGATATCCGCAACCTGGTCGAGCTGATCTTGCAAATCGTCGTTCTCGCCCTCTAGCTCCTTGATGCGCTGCATCAGTGCTTCTTTCGTTGGCATAGCATTCGCTCCCTGTGGGTTCTTCCCCACGATTCGAAATTTCCGCCTCGCGGCGTACTCCTCAAGGCCCTCGTCCTCGATCTCGTCGGCACGCTCTGAGTCGTCCAGCACGTCGCGCACGAAGCGCACGGCCTTTTCCTTGCGGCCTTCGATTTGCTTTCGAGTGAGAGTCTTCACGCCCTGAAGCTAACAAGCCACGAGAGACCGGCCAAGACGAAACATTCTTGTTAGGTTTTATTTGTCGTAGAAACTGCGATCTCTTTTGTCAGCCAGACCGTGGTCGTGTGCCTAGAGCGCTTTCCTCTAACGGCCGCGACGTGTACCATATCCGCGTTTTAGTTGGTATCTGAACACAAATGGAAGAAGGCGTCCGCATGCTTGAGGTTGTTTACGGCCAGACGAAAACGAAGCTCATCGCTGACAGGCTTGTTTCTGGCATACGCGCACTGCCGCTGAACGGAACCCTATACATCGGGTATCCGGTAATCGCCTCAGCGGATGAGCCGATCACAATCGATTCTCTTCTCGTGTGTCGAGAGCACGGGCTCGTAGCTTTCACATTTGAATCGGCTCCGCCTCCTGCGGCAGACGTCGAACGGTGGGCCAAGATCAAGGATGGACAGGATCGCGTTTACTTCGCGCTCAAGAGCCACCTGGCGAGATATGAGAAACTGCGAAGAGATCGGGACCTCGCATTCGATATTTCTACTCTGACACTTGTTCCAGTTTCTGTCGAAGTACCGCCGGGAATGCCCGTACAGGTCTCGGCCGTCTCAGAAATCTCCGAGGCGCTTCGTGCGTTGCCGGGACTATCACCAGAATACGAGCCCGCGCTCAATGCCGCTCTTCAACGCGTTTCCACGCTGCGTCCGGCCAAGCGCCGAGCGTCCGTCAGAGTTGCGGAGTCGCGGGGAGGTATCCTCAAGAGGCTGGAGCAAGAAATAGCAAATCTCGACCAGTGGCAAAAGGCTGCCGCAATCGGTTCCCCAGAAGGACAGCAGCGAATCCGTGGAATTGCCGGGTCCGGAAAAACCGTAGTTCTTGCACTCAAGGCTGCGTACCTTCATGCGCAAAACCCGGACTGGACGATTGCAGTAACCTTTTACTCTCGCTCTCTGTATCAGCAGTTTATTGAGCTGATCCGTAGATTCACATTTGAGCAGTCGGCCGACGAGCCTGACTGGTCAAAGCTTCGAGTTCTCCACGCGTGGGGAGCTCGCGATATGCCGGGAATGTATCTCGAAATTGCATCCGCTTTAGGCGCTGCACCGAGGGATTTCCTCTACGCCAAGACGAAATACGGGAGAAACGAAGGCTTTTCTGGAATCTGCCAAGAACTACTGGCCGTGCTCACCGAGCAAGGAACGCCGCCCATATACGACGCTGTTCTCATTGACGAGGCGCAGGACCTGCCAAAAAGTTTTTTCAGGCTAATCCACAGCGTCACAAGCGAGCCGCACAAGATCGTCTTTGCTTACGATGAGCTACAAAATCTATCCGAATTCTCCACACCGCCTCCCGAGATTTTGTTCGGTAATGGTGCAAACGGCAGGCCGAACGTCACTTTGGAGAATTTGCCCGGACAGCCCCGACAGGACATAACATTGCCAGTCTGCTACAGAAACACGCCTTGGGCGCTGACGCTCGCTCACGCACTCGGTTTGGGCATTTACCGAGCTAAGGGACCCGTTCAACATTTCGACGACCCCGCATTGTGGCTGGACGTTGGTTACGAGGTCGTTGATGGAGAGTTGCTTCCCGGAAAAAGGGTCTTATTAAAGAGGCGACCAGATTCATTTCCTTCCTACTTTTGGGATTTGCTGCAACGTGAGGATGCGGTAATGAGTGTGAGATTCGACAGCGAGCGCGAACAGGCGGAATGGATTGCTCACAGCATCCAACAGAATCTCGAAAAGGACGAGCTTGAACCGGATGACATACTGGTGGTATTGCCGAACGCACTAACCGCAAGGTCTGTGGCGGCAACTGTCGCCGAAGCACTCTCGCGACGAAGTATTGAGTCACACCTCGCAGGTGTTACAAAGAGCCAGGACATTCTTTTTGTCAAGCGATCTGTCGCCCTCGCGAACATCTTTCGTTCCAAAGGAAACGAGGCTGCGATGGTATACGTGATCAATTGCCATGAAGCTGTCGACGGCTACGAGCTGCGCAGATTGCGGAACACTCTATTCACGGCAATCACGCGTTGTAGAGCGTGGGTAAGGCTGTGTGGTATCGGACCCGCCATGGACGCGCTAATCAAGGAGGTGGACGAGGTGCGAAATCACCAATTTAAGCTCGACTTCAAGGTACCCACCGAACTGGAATTAGAGAAGATTCGTAAGATACATCGAGAATTGAGCGTCGGCGAACGAGCAAAGGTTCAAAAGGCCGAGAAAGGCCTCAATGAATTCCTAGAGGCTGTTCAGCGTGGTGACCTGCCTCTTGAAGGCCTTCCTTCTGAGCTGAGAACTAAGCTTGCCAACGTCATCGCTTCGCTTCGCGAAGAAGAAGATCGGGATGAGGACACCTAGGGTCGTTGCGACAGAACTCGAGAATTTTTTAACGCTGCTCATCGGGTCAGGGATCGCTCTGATTATCAACCGCGTAATCCAAGTACGAGTAGGACGCGCGACTACGAGGATCACTTGGTCGTCTCCAGATGCCGTGAACGGCGCGCTGATGAGGGAGCGATTTGCGACGGTCGACGAGTACTGCGCGTATCTTAATTCCCAGCTTTACTCCGCGGTACTGTACGATGGTGCCCTCCTTCAGATGTCCTATGACTTGCAAGGAGACGACCTCGTTGGACACCGCTTGTGTTATTACCCTTGTCCTTTCGACATGGATCCCGAGCTGCTGCAAACGGAGCCCATCGGTGACGTCGTCGATATTTACCGCGAGAGCTCCAGTTCGAGCATAAACCTTCGGTCGCCCTGCAGGTTCGACTACGATCCAGCGAGCCCCGAAGGAACCGATCCGATCGTTCACATGCATGTTATTCGGTCACATTGCCGTTGGCCCGTGACGGCTCCGTTGAGCCTGGGCCACTTCATAAAATTCGTATTCCGTCACTTCTATCCAGAAATGTGGACGGTTCATCCGTTCCTTAGGGACTGGCCGCGCAACGGTGCAGCGCGGCGAATGATTACGGCGGACGACGAAGAGCTTTTGCACATCTCTTGCGACCGACAGGCGCGCCCTTTAGCTTTAGGGCCTCGACGGATGTCGCTTCCGCTGGCTGGGGGCTCGAAGGTGTGTGCTTCGGCGCGCGCGAACCGCACTTCGCAAGCGAGACTGTGCGACCTGTCGAATCTCAGCACTGTCAGTTTTTGCAGGAAGACAATCGGCGTATACTTCTCGCCAACTTTTTCCTTGCGCGCGCATGTTCGCGGCGCGCGTCACTGCCGCGTCGCACGGACGACCCGGTCCTGGTGGTAACGCGGCCTTAAAAAGCCGGACTGTACGTCGTTTGAACGCCTGTGGACCACGTTCGATCTCCCCTTCAAAGTCTTTCCGCAGTTGTGCGACAAATTTTCGGACCGCTGCCCGCAACTCGGCCAGCCGTTTTCGCGACGTGCCATGGGATAAATTTGGGCGCAACTTGGGCGCAAAATTGGGTTCCATTACCCCTCTTTTTCGCCTTTTTCGGAGAGTGCGGGCCAGTAAGGGCAGCACATTCAACGGGACTTATCGCTGTGGATTGAGTGGGCGATAAGTTCGATTCCCATCGCCCGCTCCAACGTCAAAATTGCTGCCAAGCTCCTCTCAGGTCTATTTCGCCTGCCATTCGCCCGCAGTACGCCCTACGCCACTTGCGATAACGATCGCGCGCCGCATCTTTCGTATAGCTAAAGGCATATAACTTTCGGATGACGATCTAGTACCACCGCTCTATGTTATAAATTTTGTTATCCCGCTAGTGTTCCGAAATGCGACTGGTATAACATCGCCACCCCAGCCGCGCGTACAAACACGTGCATCTACGCACCAAATTTCTTTTGTCCGTGCTTCTCGTCACCTCAGGCCTAACCTGCGCAGCGCTGCTTGTGGTGCGCCACACCGCCGAAGAGCACACGCAATCTGAAATCGAAGCCGACGCTAACACCGCGGTCCGCACCTTTAAATTTGTCCAGAAGCAACAGCAAGTCGCAATGGCGCGTAAAGCTGACCTGCTGGCGGCTCTCGCGGAAATGCGCAATAACGATCCGTCGGTCATCGAAGATTCCAGCCAGGATCCCTGGCAATCGGAAGACTTTAACCTATTTGCTCTTGCCGATCAGAACGGGCACATGATCGCGCTGCGAACCACAGACCCGGGATTCCCGGTCGAGCAAGCCGAGACAGAACTCCGCGCCACTCAGGAACAGCATGAAACGTCCGGCTGGTGGTACGGCGGCGGTCATCTTTACCAGGTAGCGCTGCAATCGATTTACAGCGGCGCCGTTCCGAATGGCGGTGCCACCGGTGTCGTGGTTGTAGGGCACGAAATCGACGGGGACGAAGCCACCGATCTACACGGGATTTCGTCCACTGAAGTGGAATTCCGTTACGGCAAGCAGACTGTCGCGAGCACTCTGCTCCCGCTACAAGAGTTCCAGTTGACACGGCAGATCGGGAATCAGTTTGGTTCTAAACGAATTGCGATCGATGGCCGGCCCTATTGGGCGGATTCCGTGAACCTCTCGCCTCAAGGAGCCGTTCCCGCTAGCTTGGTAATTCTGGAATCGTACGGCGACGCCACTGCATTTCTGGCCCATGTGAATCACCTGCTGCTCGGACTCGGACTTATCGCGGTGCTGGCGGGAGGTGCACTGGCCTTCCTGATTTCTGGTGCGTTCACGCGCCCGCTGGCGCGGCTGGCGGAAGGCGTTACGGCCCTTGAAAGCGGTGACTTTACGTATCCCCTTCGTGCCCATGGCGCCGACGAGGTGGCGCAGGTGACGCGAGCATTTGAAAGAATGCGTCGCGCTCTGAAAAATAATGAAGCCAAGCGCCAGGAGCTCGAAACCCAACTCCGTCAATCGCAACGTATGGAGGCCATGGGACGTCTGGCTGGAGGCGTGGCGCACGATTTCAATAATCTCCTCACGATCATCAAAGGGTACAGCGACCTGATTCTGGACAGTATGAAGCCGGCCGACACCACCTTTCGGCACGGCCAACAAATTTCAAAAGCCATCGATCGCGCCACTGCTTTGACTCGACAACTTCTTGCATTCAGCCGGATGCAGGTGCTCGAGCCCAAGGTTGTCGATTTGAACGCTCTTGTCGCCGACATGGGGAAAATGCTCACACGCCTGATTCGCGAGGATATAGCGTTCTCCTTCGCGCCGGGAGACGCGCTCGGAAGAGTGAAGGCGGACCCCGGGCAGCTCGAACAGGTAATTCTGAATTTGACGGTAAACGCGTGCGACGCAATGCCCCGTGGCGGAATGCTGAGCATCGAAACCCGGAACGCTTTTGTCCACGAACACTTGGCCCAGGCTCGCCCGACGATCCCCGCAGGGCAGTACGTGTTGGTGGTTGTCACCGACACCGGTGACGGCATGGACGCCGAGACGAAGGCTCGAATTTTTGAGCCGTTCTTCACCACGAAAGAGCCTGGAAAGGGCACCGGCCTGGGGCTTGCCACGGTGTACGGCGTTGTGAAACAGAGCGGTGGATACATCTGGGTTGATTCGGCCCCAGGCGAAGGCGCCAAATTCGAAATTTACCTGCCGCGTGTCAACGAGCAGGTCGAGACAGCTCCGTCGACGAACGACAAAATCGGGACGGTCCGCGGCGTCGAAACCGTTTTAATTGCAGAGGACGAAAGCGCCGTCCGGGAGCTGGCCAGAGAGTTTCTTCATTCCGCCGGGTATAACGTTCTTATCGCCCACGATGGCAACGAAGCTATTTCGATGTCGAAGAAATTCAGCGCAACGATTCATGTGCTCCTCACCGATGTGGTGATGCCCGGCATGCGCGGCCCGGAACTAGCCCAAAAAATGAAACGGCTGCGCCCGGATATAAAAGTCGTGTACATGTCCGGCTATCTCGACTGCACCGATCGTGACGGCGAATTTCTGGATGGCGATTCGTTCCTGCAGAAGCCTTATTCGCGCGAGGAATTGACTCGCAAAATCGCGGATGCAGTTGGAGAACGTCCGAAAAGGCAATCCTCCGCTCAAATCGCTCCGCACGCGCTAGTCAACTGATGCCTGCTCTGCCGCATCCTCGCCACCGCTAGTTCTGACGGTCTGCGCGTGCGCGCGCTGCGCCTTCTTTACGCGATTGCCAGCGGGATCGCCTTCTTCCACTTTCTCTGCGATTTCAGAATCATCTCCACCACTTCGCGGATCGCGCCTTCACCGGCGCGTGCCTTCGTGACATAGTGCGCGGCCCGCTGCACCTCAACGACCGCATCCGCAACCGCAACGGCAAGCCCAACGCGGTCCAAAAGCGGTAGATCAGGCAGGTCATCCCCAACGTACGCAACCTCTTCGTCGCTCACCCCTGCTCGCGACAGCATGTCTTCATAAGCCGGTACCTTCCTTGCCTGGCCCTGCGCCACGAAATCCATTCCCGCCTCTTGCGCGCGGCGCGTAGTGGCTGGCGAGTCGCGTCCGGTAATCAGGCCGGTGCGTATGCCCATGATTCCGGCCAGCTTGATTCCCGCGCCGTCATGCGCGTTGAACATTTTCATTTCGGCTACGCTGCCGTCGGGGAAAGTCTGCAAGCAGACGGAGCCCGGCGTCATAGTCCCGTCCACGTCCATCAGCAGCAGCCGGACTTTTTTTGCCCGGCGCATGGCGCCGGCTGGAAATTTGATTTCGCGAATGACCATGGGATCAAAACAACTGTAGGTTCCAAAGATCGTGGACGTGAACCACGCCTTCCAGACAGCCCTCCGCATCCACTATCAGCACGGACGTGATTTTTCGCTCTTCCATCAGGCGCAGCGCGGACGCCGCTAGCTCCGTGCGCGGCAGGGTAACGGGATCTTTGCTCATACAATCCGCGGCCGTGAGATCGAGCACGTTTTCTCTGCGGCGCTGCATCACCCGCCGCAAATCGCCGTCCGTAATGAGGCCCAGCAACCGTCCACCCGGATCGATTACCGCCGTAAGGCCCAATCCTTTGCGGCTCATTTCATAGATCACATCCGGCATTTTCGTGTTCGAATGCACGGCGGGAATTCTATTGCCCGCGTGCATCAGCGATTCCACCCGCCGCAGCTTCTTCCCCAGCCGCCCTGCCGGATGCAAGGCAGCGAAATCATCCTCTTGAAAATCGCGGCGTTCCGCCAGCACAACCGCGAGCGCGTCGCCCATTGCGAGCGCGGCTGTGGTAGACGACGTGGGCGCAAGCTTCAGCGAGCACGCCTCTTCCCTCACGCTGATGTCCAAAATTATTTCGCTTTCCTTGGCCAACGTGGAATTGGGGCGCGCCGTCAGAGCGATCAGCGGGATTCCAAGCCGCTTCACGGCCTCAAGCAATTCAATCAGCTCGTCGGTTTCGCCGCTGGCCGAAACCGCGATCATCGCGTCGCCGCCCGCCAGCACGCCCAGGTCGCCGTGCAACGCGTCGGCTGCGTGCATGAAAAGCGCCGGAGTGCCCGTGCTCGAAAACGTGGCTGCGACCTTGCGGCCGATGATGCCGGATTTACCCAATCCAGTTACCACCACGCGCCCCTTGCACGCGTAGAGAATCTCAACCGCTTTCTCGAAATCGTCGCCGATCCGTCCAATCAGATCCGCGACTGCATCGGCTTCGATACGCAGCACGCGCTTAGCCCGATCCACGGCCGTTTCGCGCACTGCTTGCGTTGCCGATGGATTCGGCGATTTCATCGGGCTGCCTTCGCGCGAGGGCCCTTTCGCCGTTCATCTCCGGAGTACGCGGACTCTTGGCGCGCGACGTCGGATAGCGCATCCAACTCGCGCGAAATGATCGCAATTTGACTAATCTTCCGAATCAATGGACGCAGCTCATCAAGGGGAAGCGCGTTGGCTCCGTCCGAAAGCGCCTTCGCGGGACTTTCGTGCACTTCCAGGAATATGCCGTCCACACCCAGAGCCGTCGCCGCACGGGCCAGCGGCTCGATGAACTCCCGCTGCCCGCCGCTCGATTTCCCTTCTCCTCCCGGCAATTGCACCGAATGCGTGGCGTCGAAAACCACGGGATAGCCAAGCTTGCGCATGATGGGAAATGACCGCATGTCCACCACAAGATTTTGATATCCGAACGACGCGCCGCGCTCGGTCAAAACAATCTTCTCGTTGCCCGTGCTCGCCACTTTTTCAACCGCATGCGCGATGTCCCAGGGAGAAAGAAACTGGCCCTTTTTGATATTCACCGCGCGCCCGGAGCGGCCTGCGGCGAGCAACAAATCCGTTTGTCGCGAAAGAAACGCCGGGATTTGTAGAATGTCGCAGACTTCGGCGGCCGGCCCCACCTGCGCAACTTCGTGCACGTCAGTGACAATCGGCAACCCTGTGCGCTTTTTGATTCCCGCCAGAATGCGCAACCCTTCCCTCAGTCCCGGTCCGCGATAGGAAGAAAGCGAGGAACGGTTGGCCTTGTCATACGATGCCTTAAAAATGAGCGGGACGCTCTCTTCCGCTGCAATCGACGCGAGACGCTCGGCTATTTCCGTCGCGTGCGACTCGCTCTCGATTACGCACGGACCGGCGATCAGAAAAAGTGGTGCGTCGCCGCCGACGCGAACAGCGTGAACGGCAGGAGCGCCCAACTCGAACCCGCGTGACGGTTGCATCGATGAAGCGTTTTCTCCTTTTTGAATGCACCAGAGTATGCGGCTTTGCGCCGCTTTTCAACTCATTCAGCTGTCTACTTGGCACAGACGACAATCAACCCCCGTTTACCACAAAACTCGCGGCAGGACGTATGGACGTGTAAGGGCGGCATTTCAGTTGGCACGATGATAATGTCCTTTCTGAGTCTATCTTGCGTCGGAGGCGGACCGAATGAGGGGACAATTCGGCTCCTCGATCCGAGGAACTTTTGTCCATTCGCCAACTACTATTTTCGTAGGCTCATGGCCTGAAGGGAAAAGCCGGGGCCACCAAAGCTCCTGAAAACACGGCGGTTGTTGACAGAAAGTTTGGACCTCCTGTTGCCACAAGAAAGGGCGTGAAAAAGAGAATTGTATTTCTGGAAGCGGGCATGGACGCGAGGAGGTGAGCATGTTCGAACATTTGGTGGTTTCTCGAAAAATGCCCAAGACGCGCAGGCGTTGGTCTGTGGTGCTCGCAATCGCATTTCAAGTGTTGATCGTTGCCGTCCTGATTATTGTTCCCCTGATGTTTACGGAGGCGTTGCCGAAAACGATGCTCAGCACCTTCCTCACCGCTCCACCGCCTCCCGCTCCGCCACCGCCTCCGGCCCCGCTTGTGAAGCAAACGCCTCAGCCTAAAATTGCGCAGCTCGTGAAGTCGCATGCGCTGGTAGCACCCACTGTAGTACCCAAAAAAATCGAGGTGGCTACACAACCAGCGCCGCAGGTGCAGACGAATACCGGCAATGGCGTTCCCGGCGGCATGGGAAATACAATGGGAGGCATCGGCAACGCGCTGCCAACTCCCCCACCTCCTCCAAAACCTGCAACGCCGCAGCGCATTCAGGTCGGTGGGAACGTCGAATCCGCGAAGTTAATCAGGAAAGTGACGCCCGCGTATCCGCCAATTGCGAGATCTTCGCACGTTAGCGGTACTGTGGTCCTTCATGCGGTGATCGCCAAGAATGGCACCGTGCAGCAGCTTCAGTACGTCTCAGGACCAGCCCTGTTGATGGCGTCTGCCATGAATGCCGTGCGCGAATGGCGCTATAAGCCCACGGAATTGAATGGTCAGCCAGTAGAAGTGGACACTACCATTCAGGTGGTCTACAGCTTGGGCTAGTTCGCGTCATTGGGTCAGCCAGAGCCTTCAGCAGCAGTCGCAAGGCTTGCCGCGCAGGGCCTCTCGCGCTTCCCACAGGACTAGGGGCGTGATGGCCAGCGCGGCAGCTGGGTCGGCCCAAGGCGCTCGCCAGACTGCATTGATCACCAATCCGGCGAGCGCGATTAGCGATAAGTACCCGCACAAGCTCGACTCGGCGGCGTCGGCCCGAAGCGCGGCACTGCCGGTCGCTCCCGAAAGCGCTCGCTTCGCGCGAGCCAGTAAAGGCATAAACACAGCCGCAAAGGCGAGGATCGCAATTCCCAGAAAGCTTGGAGCAGGCTCGGCGTGCCCCAGAAGCTTCATCACCGAGACGGCCACAACGTACAACGCCAAAATCACCAACAGAACGCCGCTGATGCGCGCCGCTAACTTCTCTTCCCGCTCCCGTGCGCCGAGAGACCGAAAGCGCCAGAGCACCACAGAGGCAGAGATCAGCTCAATAGCGCTATCGCCGCCAAAAGCAAGCAGCGCCGCGCTACCCGCCATCCATGCCGCAACCAACGAGCCGGCCGCTTCGATCACCATCCACCCGATGGTGATAATTTGGATCCGGCGGACCCGATCGACGACGCTCTCTCGCACTAGCTCATTTCCACTGTGCACGAGAGGCATTATGGCACGCGTTCCGCGCAGTCTGCGTGCCATAACGAATTCGTCTGCCGCCAAACGCACCGCGAAGTCCGCTTTAGGCGCTGGAATTCGTGGTATGTTGCGCGAGCAGCGAATCGGCAACCAATGGAGACGACCGTTCAAATGGACTTACCGAGGTCGGTATTCGACGCGGCGGATATCACTGCGGTCGCTCAATTGATCCTCCGCGAACGCGAAAGCCGCGATTTAGGGCGCTGGGAGCGGATGCGGGACTGCTTCTGGCAGGAATCGCTCGTTCGCGTAAGCTGGTACCAAGGCAACGGTCCGGGATTCGTAGACGGATCGATCGACATGGCTCGCCGCGGCATCCTGGCCAAACACCGCCTGGCACCACCATTGGTGAATCTCAATGGCGACCGAGCTGTTGCCACCTTTGCAGCCATTATCGACTTGCCCGTAAAGCTTCAGGGCGTGGAATTGACATTGTCCTCGCACGCGCGGTTTCTCTATCGCGCAGAGAGGCGCGATGGGATCTGGCGCCTGATGGGTTTCGACGCAATCTACATGCGTGATGAACTGACATCAGCTATTCCCGGCGAAACCATTACCATAAACCCCGAAGAGGTGAGGAAATTCCGGTCGAGCTGCCGGATGCTCTCCTACTATCTGGGTGCCCAAGGCTACGACGTGAACTCAAACCTCGCTGGCGAGGATCGGCCCGACCTCGTCGCCGCCCTTAACGACGAGCTCTACGGCTGGACGGGTATCAAGCTGTAGCCGCAAGTCGCTGACGTCTTGTCTTCACAGCCCGCTGCCTCTAGGGCAATAACGTCAACTGTAGTTGCTACCAATTCTTGCTGGAAAACATCTAACATACGTGGGTCAGCAGGGGGAATTTATTAACTTGCTGAAAGTATGAAACTTACGTATTATTGTATGGGAATCTGGTAAAGGGAAACCTTTCGTTCCCATACGGCATCGAATGGTTATATGACGACAACGAAGAATCGTAAGCGACTGGGATCAGGACGGTTAGTTCCTACGCGACCGACCGGCGTTGAATACCGGGTGAAGTACGGCATCCACATTGTGGAGACCGGCCCGCAGCACGGACGCGGCATGCGCCCGCTGAAGTGGGCTCGCTGCTCGGTTAAGCCTGCGGATACCCACCGCATCCCGAGTGGAACCTATTTTCTTCACGCGGACGAAGGTGGCGTGTTCCAGGTAAAGTCCAACGGCCACGTCTGGGAGTACCTCACCGCAGCCTGATCGATTTAACCAGCCGCAGGCGAGCACGCCTGCGGTTGAAGGCCCGTTTGCAGATGCTCCTATTCTTGCCTCATTCACCCCTGAAGCTCTTTCCAGTCAAACAGGATTTTTAATTCAGCGATTGAATTAATCTGCCGTCGAATCGGCTGTGGGAACGCGCGTCTCGGCTGCTGCGCCAACGCGATGATGCCGATTTTCCAGGCTGGCGCGAATGAACGCTGCAAACAACGGATGCGGCGCGAGAGGTTTGGACTTGAACTCCGGGTGAAACTGGCAACCCAGGAACCAAGGATGGTCCGGAACCTCAACGATCTCCACGTACACTCCGTCGGGAGTTCTTCCTGTTATGCGGAACCCCGCGCGAATCAGCGTTTCCTCGTATTCGCGGTTGAATTCATATCGGTGACGGTGCCGTTCTGAAACATCGGCCTTGCCATAAGCTTTGAAGGCAAACGAGTTCGTTTCGAGCTTGCAGGGCCACGCTCCCAAGCGCATCGTCCCGCCCATCTCATCCACGCCGAGAAGTTCGCGCAATTTGTAAATCACCCGGTGTGGCGTCGAAGGCTCGAACTCGGTGCTGTCGGCGCGCTCCAGTCTGGAAACCTGTCGCGCGTACTCGATCGTGGCGCACTGCATTCCAAGGCAAATGCCAAAAAACGGCACTTTGTGGTCGCGAGCATACGTGATGGCGTGGACCATCCCGGCAATTCCGCGTTTTCCGAATCCGCCAGGCACCAGTATTCCATCCACGTGATTCAGCAGCCGCCCCGCAGCAGCCGGCGAATCGATGTCCTCCGCTTCCACCCACTCAATCACCACGCGTTGCCGATTGGCCAAACCGCCGTGTCCCAGCGCCTCGCGCAGGCTTTTGTACGCGTCTTCAAGCTGGACGTACTTCCCTACCACTCCGATGCGAATCTCGCCCTGCGGATGTTCCAGCACCTCGAGCATCGCCAGCCAGGGGCTTAAATCGCGCGCAGGCGCTTCCAAATGCAGCAGCCTCAGCAGTTGATCGTCGAGTCCTTCCGAGGCAAGCGACAGCGGAACTTCGTAAATGTTCCCCACGTCGGTCGCGGAAATAACGGCCGATTCCGCCACGTTGCAAAAAAGCGCGATCTTCGCTTTCAGATCTGCACCGAGAGGCCGGTCGCTGCGGCAAATCAGCAAATCAGGCTGAATTCCAATGCTTAGGAGCTCCTTCACGCTATGCTGCGTCGGCTTGGTTTTCAGCTCGCCAGCAGTAGGAATGAACGGAACCAAAGTCAGGTGCGCGAACACCACGTTCTCCGCGCCCAATTCCAGGCGCATCTGGCGAATGGCCTCCATGAACGGCAATGACTCGATGTCCCCTACCGTTCCGCCAATCTCTACGATCACCACGTCCACGTTATCCCCCACTTCGCGGAACGCGGACTTGATCTCGTCCGTCACGTGCGGAATCACTTGGACGGTCTTGCCCAGGAAATCTCCGCGGCGCTCTTTTGCGATAATCGATTCGTAGATGCGGCCGGTGGTCCAATTATGATCGCGCGTAAGGTGT
This sequence comes from Candidatus Acidiferrales bacterium, assembly GCA_050746725.1. Classification (GTDB taxonomy): domain Bacteria; phylum Acidobacteriota; class Terriglobia; order Acidiferrales; family UBA7541; genus Palsa-295. The sequence continues at coordinate 18,581 of JBOGMX010000009.1, forward strand.
GCGGAAGTAAATCGCTCGTAGTGACCCAGGTCGAGATCCGTTTCCGCGCCATCGTCGGTCACGAATACTTCGCCATGCTGATACGGCGACATCGTGCCTGGATCAACGTTTAGGTAGGGATCGCACTTCTGGAGGGTTACGCGGAGACCACGGCTTTCAAGTAGGCAACCAATCGAAGCCGCTGCAATCCCTTTTCCAAGTGAAGAAACCACGCCGCCCGTTACGAAAATGTACTTCGGGCCGGTATGCAAGGGGCTCGATTCCCTCCGGAGAATCGGTACAACGCATTATCGGCAGAAAGCTCCTGTGTGTCAAATCGCGATTCGCTTTAGCAACGATTCGCGAAAGATATGGAAAACTAGAACGCGCCAAGCGGCCCGCGCTCGCATACCAGCACGGTGGGACGACGTGTCCGCAGCCCGATCTCGAAGCAAGCGAAACCGCGTCAGCGAAGATCCATCGTCAGGAAGTGGCGCGCCCGGCCAGGAGTTTTTCCACCCGCTCCACATCGGCGGGCACATCCACGCTGATCGCGTCATAATTCGTCTCGATCGCGCGGATGCGGTAACCGTTCTCGATCCAGCGTAATTGTTCCAACTGCTCGATCCGCTCCAGTTCTCCCGGAGGCAGCGTCGGAAAATCCAGCAGCGCGTCGCGCCGGAAGGCATACAGGCCTAGATGCTTCCAATGTTGTGCGGCGACGCCTTCCTCGCGATCCCGCACCCACGGAATTGGCGCCCGGGAAAAATACATCGCATTGCCGTCGAAATCGCGCACCACCTTGACGATATTCGGGTCCATGATGTCTTCCGGCTTCTCGATCAACGAGCACGGCGTTGCGATCTGTATCGAATCGTCTTCCATCATTGCGGTCGCGAGTGCGTCGATCGTGCTGGGATCGATCAGAGGCTCGTCGCCTTGCACGTTGACGTAAACATCCGCGGAAATGTGAACGGCTACTTCGGCAACTCGATCTGTGCCGGACGTGTGATCGTGCCGGGTTAGCACTGCTTCGCCGCCGAAATCCGCCACCGCCTTCTGAATCTTGGCGTCATCCGTGGCCACTACCACGCGCGAAACCTGCTTTGCGCGCTGCACGCGCTCCACCACATGTTGAATCATCGGGCGGCCTGCGATGGACGCGAGAGGTTTGCCGGGAAACCGCGAAGAAGCGTATCGTGCCGGGACTACAGCGAGAACCTCGGTGAATTTGGCCATGGGCGTATGCGCTCGCAGTTTTCGACCGTCTCGCCTGTGCGATTTTAGCACGATTGGCACGGAGAACCCCCGTCGCAAGCTCGGGAAAACTCCAGGAAGCTTCTGGCCGCGCTCGCGCATCAGTCACTACAGTTCGTGTAGAATTAGCCGGGGAAGGCTCGGGAGCTTTTCGGGATGAAAGCTGCAGCAGAGCCTCGACGCGCATGGGGTCTCGCGGCGCTCTTAGCCGTGCTCTGTGTGTTGCTCGTGTGGACCGTCGCCCCGGTCGCTCTGTCCCAGCAAACTCCTGCCGGCCCGGAAGTCCCCCAGCGCACCCTGCCGAAAAACTTGCCCAACGGCAAGCCGATCAAAACCACCACTGATATGACGCTCGTGAACGTCTCGGTCACCGACCCCCTCGGACGCATCGTGACTGGACTCCGTCAAGAGAACTTTCGCGTTTTTGAAGACGGCGTCGAGCAGGAAATCGTCTACTTCGCCAGCGACGACGTGCCCGTATCGATCGGCGTGATTTTCGACATGAGCGGCAGCATGGCCGACAAAATTTCAAAGTCCCGTAGTGCGGCGGTCCAATTCTTCCGCACTTCCAATCCGAAGGATGAATTCTTTTTGGTCGACTTCAACGACCAGGCGCAGCTGATCACTCCTTTTACCAGCGACGTGAACCAGCTGCAAAACCAGTTGATGTACACCGCCGCCCATGGAATGACGGCTCTCTACGACGGCGTCTACCTCGGCTTAAGTCAAATGAGATCGGCACACCACGAAAGGAAAGCTTTGCTCATCTTATCCGACGGAGGCGATAATCATAGTCGGTACACCGAAACGGATATCCGGAGATTCGTGCAGGAATCCGATGTGCAGATTTATGCCATCGGGCTCTTCGATCCCAATGGGGGACCGACTCCGGAAGAGCAGCACGGACCCGCGTTGCTGGCGGATCTGACGCAGATGACCGGCGGGCGCATGTTCGTTGTGCAGAACTTAAGCGAACTCCCGGATATCGCCACTAAAATCAGCATGGAGCTTCGCAATCAATATGTTCTGGGATACATACCAAGCGATCGGCGGCGCGACGGGAAATGGCGGAAAATCAAGGTCAAGCTTCGGCCTTCGCGGGGATTGCCGCCGCTTAGCGTTTACGCCCGCGGCGGTTACTACGGTCCGGGCCATTAGCATCCTTTCGGGCGCTGCCGTCATTTTGTTGCTCGCATGCGCCGTCTTGGCTGCGCCTTGCCTTCGCGCTCAGGACGCGGTGCCTGCACTGCAGGAATCGCCGGTCCCGCCTCCCCCTCCGCCTCATCGCGGCACGAGCCTCAAATCGACGGTTGATTTGGTAGCGCTGCATGTGACCGTGACCGATAAAAAGGGCGACCTCATAACCACCCTGCACAAGAAGAACTTCGAAGTGTACGAGGACAAGGTCCGGCAAGATATTTCGCTCTTCTCGCGCGCCGACATCCCCGTGACCGCCGGTCTGGTGATCGACAACAGCGGCAGCATGCGCGAAAAACGTGCGCAGGTGAATGCGGCTGCCATGACGTTCGTGAAAACCAGTAATCCGCAAGACGAAATGTTCGTCGTGAACTTTAACGACGAGTATTATTTAGATACGCCCGGCGATTTCACCAACAACCAGAAGGCCCTGCAAGATGCCCTTTCGCGTATCGACACGCGTGGGAGCACCGCTCTCTACGACGCCGTGATTGGCTCGCTAAACCACTTGAAGAAGGGCCATCGCGACAAGCGCGTCCTGCTTCTCGTCACCGACGGCGACGACGATGCCAGCCGCATGACCTTCGCGGATACCATCCGGGCGGCTGAAAGATCAAACGCAACCATCTATGCGATCGGAGTGTTCAGCCAGGACGATCGCGAACACGACAAGCGAATGGTCCATCATTCCACGCGAGTCCTGAAGGAACTGGCAAAGGCTACCGGCGGCGCGGCTTATTTTCCCATCGACCTTGGGCAGGTCACACCGATTTGCGAACGCGTGGCCCAGGAAATTCGTAGCCAATATACGATCGGCTACTATCCGACCAACATGGCCCATGACGGCTCGTTCCGCTTGGTCCGAGTCAAAGTGATTTCGCCGAAGGGTATGGGCAAGCTGGACGTGCGCACCCGCGCAGGCTACTACGCGCCCAGAGCCAACGCGGGCCACTGACCTTCCAGCGTGCCAACCATAAATTCGTCACGAGACGTATAGGGCGCCGGAGCTTTCTGCTTTCCCGCTCGTCCCAAGCAAGCGCGAGGAGAACGTCTGTGAAGGCGGCGAAGTCAAAATGGTGTCCGCCAGCCCCTGGCGGAATGGTAGCGGAATGGCAGGATTTCAGCGCCGCCATAAATGTCTGCGCGACGGTGCGCTTCCTTTCATACAGCTTCACCCGCGCGAGGCCTTCGCCTTTACCCACCGTACCGCCCAAGACAGGAGATTCGGCCCCCGATGCTCAGCCATTTTCTATCAGTTGCCAATGCATGATATTAATCGGCCAAGATTTCCCCCAGAAAGCTCGTGCCATGCGGAATCGATGCTTCAAAATTTTCAGCCACGGTCTGTCCCATATCAGCCAGCGTCGCGCGCGTGCCGAGATTCACACCACTCTTCGCCCCGGGGCTGTACGCCAGAATCGGAACGTACTCGCGCGAATGGTCCGTAGTGGGATTCACGAGATCGGGATCGCAGCCGTGGTCGGCGGTAATCAATAGCAGATCGGGACTGTGTAACGATTGCAGCATCGGGCCGAGCAGCCGGTCAAATTCCTCCAGCGAACGCGCAAATCCCGCCACATCCTTGCGGTGCCCATACAGCATGTCGAAATCGACGAGATTCGCGAAAATCAGCCCGCACGACTCGGACGTGAGCGCTGCACAAATTTGTGCCATACCGTCCGCATTGTTTTTCGTCGTGACGTAGTTCCCCACTCCGCGTCCGTTGTAAATATCGTGAATTTTCCCCACGCCGAACACCGGCACGCACAAGTCCGCTAGCGCGTCCATCAGCATCGGCCGTGGCGGCTCAACGGCGTAGTCGTGCCTGTGCTCGGTGCGCCGAAAATTGCCCGGCGTGCCGGTGAATGGCCGCGCGATCACCCGCCCTACTCGATTTGGCCCGTCCAGCAGCTTCCGCGCGATTTCGCACAAGCGATAAAGTTCCGGCACGGGAATCACGTCCTCGTGCGCGGCAATTTGAAACACGCTGTCGCCCGACGTGTAAACGATCGGAAAGCCTGTCCGCATGTGCTGCTCGCCCAGCTCTTTGATGATTTCCGTGCCGGACGCAGGTTTGTTGCCCAGCGTCCGCCGTCCGATGTGTCGCTCGAATTCATCAATCAACGAGCGCGGAAATCCATGCGGGTACACCGGAAACGCGCGATCGAGCCAGATGCCCGCCATTTCCCAGTGCCCCGTGGTCGTGTCTTTGCCTGGAGAAACGGTCGCACCCTTACCGTAGCATCCGGCGGGCTGCGCAGGAGCATCTAGATGCGCCAGTGGCTTGATATTCGCGAGACCCAGCCGCACCAAATTGGGCAGTGCCAGCGATCGCGAACGCGCAATGTGCCCCAGCGTGTCGCGCCCCGCGTCGCCGTACTCCGCCGCGTCCGGCAATTCGCCAATACCCACGCTATCCAGCACGATCCAGATCACACGCTCGAACTTGCGATCCGATTTCGCTCTCGCCATCTAGGCCCTCTGGCTGCGCTTCATTGCGTCCACGACCGTCCGACGCGCGCGGAGATTCTAACGTACTCGGCGGCCCGAACCCCGCCAACCTAGCGGCTGTCCTGGCCGCATTGTAAGTACCACACTAGGATGTGTTAAACTTTTTGCTTATCGCTTGCTGCTCAACCTGAGGACTGTCACTGTGGCCGACCCAAAACAAGACGAAGGATTTAAAGTAGTCGACCGGCGCCTGTTCACCGAATCAGGCGATCTGCGCCCGGATGCTGCCGAGCAGGAATGGCACGAGGAAGAGCCCAAAGGAAAACTCTCGAGATCCGCATCCCCGGATTCACGTGGGGCTTCCAAGCAGCCTGGCCAATCCGGTACCGCGCCAATCGCCGCGTCGGCAGCCCCTGCGGAGCCAGCGGCCGAAGAACAGCCACCGTCGCGCGGCTTTCAAATGCTGGTCGATTTTTTGACTCGCAACACCGCTGCGATGCTCGGCGGCATGGCCGATCCGCGCACCGGCCAGGCGTTTGTCGATCTGGAAGGCGCGCGCGAGCTGATCGACATGATGGACGCCCTGCGCGACACCACGCGCGGAAACCTAGCGAAGGCCGACGACGATTTACTGATCGAGGTGATCGGTAGCCTCAAGTTGACTTACATGGAAGTCTCCAAGGCCGCCGACGAAGCCATGGCCAAAAAGACCAAAGGAACCAAGGGCTAGTAGTTCGCTTTCTGCTTCGCGGCCGGTCCGGCTGAATTCATGTCCTCTCTCCAGTTAACAGTTCTGGGCTCGGGAACTTCCATGGGCGTGCCCACGCTTGCGTGCCATTGTGCCGTCTGTGAATCCACAGATCCGCTCGATAAACGCACCCGTCCGTCCATCCTACTTTCCTGGGGAGGACACAACGTGGTGATTGACACCGCGCCCGATTTCCGTTTCCAGGCTATGCGCGCGCATCTCGATCGCCTCGACGCCGTGATCTACACCCACGGCCACGCCGACCACATCCTCGGTCTCGACGACATTCGCCCGTACAATCTGAAACAAAAAGGCATCGTCCCGCTCTACGCCGCTCCTGAAACGCTGGCGATCCTGCGCCGCCAATTCGCCTACGTTTTTGACAACAAGCCAACCGAAAGCTCCATACCGCTGGTGCAGCTGCACGAAATCCGCGGCCCGTTCACGCTCTTCGGCGTCGAATTCACGCCCGTGCCCGCCGAGCACGGCCCTCAAAAGGTGCTCGGATTCCGCTTCGCCAAAGCCGCCTATCTCACCGACTTCAGCAGCGTGCCGGAAAGCTCAAAAAAACTCCTGCTGGGCCTGGACGATTTCATTCTCGATGCGCTCCGCTATGTCCCGCATCCGATGCACTCCACGGTCGATCAATCGCTCGCGCTGATCGAAGAACTCAAACCCAAGCGCGCATGGTTCACGCACATCTGCCACGACCTTGGCCACTCCGCCGCCAACGCGCGCCTTCCCGAACACGTTCGCCTCGCCTACGACGGCCTGCAATTTCAGGTGGCCCTTTGATGCCCTTCGCGAAATTCTTTTCCACCGAAGAATGGGCCGCCCACTTCCCTGCTGGATCGAGGCCAACCGCGCTCGCCATCGGCAATTTCGACGGCCTTCACCTCGGCCACCAGCAAATTCTTCGCCGCGTACTGCAGCGCGCTCGCCAGGAAAACTATGTCGCGGCGGTTCTCACGTTTTGTCCGCATCCAACGCAAGTCCTCCGCCCCACCGATGCGCCGCCGCTGCTGATGACTCTCGATCAGCGCCTCGGGGCCATCGCAGCAATGGGCCTCGACGCAGCGCTGGTGATCCGCTTCGACCCCGAATTCGCCAAAATCACCCCGGAAGATTTCGTCCTCCGCTACGCAGTGGAAACCATGCGCGCGCGGATGGTCGCTGTGGGCGCCAATTTCCGCTTCGGCCATCGCCAGGCGGGCAACGTAAATACGCTCGTCGATCTGGGCACGCGCTGCGGCTTCGAAGTGGAATCCATCGCTCCTGTGGACGCCGGCGGAGTGATCGTATCGAGCACCGCGATCCGCAAACACCTTCGCGAGGGCCAAGTGGAAGAAGCCGCGCGCATGCTCGGGCGCCCCTACGCGCTCGAAGGCGAAATCCGCACGGGCACCGGCATGGGACGCAAGTTCGTCGTCCCGACGTTAAATCTTTCCACTCAACAGGAGCTTCTTCCCAAACTTGGCGTGTACGCGACGGAAGTTTCCGTCGCCGGCGGCAATTATCGCGCCGCCACCAACGTCGGCAACCGCCCCACATTCGACGGCGCCCACGTCACCATCGAATCCTACCTGCTCGATTTCAGCGAGAATCTGACTTCCGGCCCAATGGCCGTGCGGTTCCTCGCACGCCTTCGCGACGAAATGAAATTCTCAGGCCCGGAAGCCCTCCGCGAACAAGTCCTCTCCGATATTGAACAGGTGAAAAAGTATTTCCTCGCACCGAAAAAGTAGTCCGACACCACGTCTGTGCGGGAGCTATCGTGTCGTTACCCCGGAGCGCACCCGATTGCGCGTATCCGATCAGCTTCTGCCGAGCTTCGCTACATGCAGTTGTCATCCCGACGGAGGCCGCCTTTCGGCCGACGAGGGATCTGCTTTTGCCTAGGTCTCTCCGAGCCTGTATCCTCCTCTCCGTTTGACAAGGATGCGCGTTTTGCGGCTCAACCCATTGGATCGCCCGCTACTTGGGATCGTCGATCTCCAGATCGGCGGTTTTGCTTCCGACGGTTTAGCGCCCTCTGCTACGACATGGCGCAGACGCAAAACTACGTTCCCCGCTTCCAAAAAGGCGCAAGTACCTACTAGAATTGGAGATTATCGTTCGATTAGGAATGCGGAATTTCTACCGGCGGAGAACCGGCGGCGGACTGCTCTTTGGCGCGGCAATCGGCGCAGAGCCCGCCGACTTCGGTTCGGGTGATGCTGATCTCGATGCCGCAATCGTGTGAAATCTGCTGCATCAGCTGTTCGTAAAGCTCGCTTTCGAATTCGCGCACTTTTCCGCAGCGAATGCACGCTACGTGGATGTGATCGCGCGGGCCGTGGCTTTCGTAGTAGTGACGATGCCCGCGAAGGTGCAGCAGATCGAGCTCGTCGATCAGACCGTAGCCCTTCAGCATATCGAGCGTGCGGTAAACCGTCACGCTCGTGATGTTCGGATCGATCTTCTGCGCGAGTTCCAGGATCTCGTTCGCGTCCATGTGCCGCGATGCGGACTCCATCACCTGCACCACCACGCGCCGCTGCCGCGTCAATCGGACGTGCCGGGCCTTCAGCTCCCGCTGCAGCTTGCCCGCCGGCTCATCCACATTGATGCGCTCGCCGACGGAAACTCGATGTGCCGGTGAGGACATAGATCGATACGCACATTATAACAGAACTATACCGCAAGGGTCCGAACGCAAAACCTGATCCCCGAGGCCGACCTGCCTTTGCCGAAAATGACGTTCCCCATCCGCTGCTAAATCACTAATTCGAGATCCTGAAACCGTTTTCGGCGTCTAAGGGCGTAACACGAAATTCGCTCCAGGTCCTCGTGAGGGGTGCGCCGCAGCTCTCCGGCCACTAAATATCATCACTGGGATTTGGCGCCTTCTAAGTGGCTTGTGAAGCTTCACTCGGTAGTTTTAAGTGAAAGCCTGGGGCCGGATACAGTAGAGATTTCGGAGCCGAATCAGTTTTCGCTGGGTTCTAAGCGAGTTAGAAGCGCCGTTTAGTAGCCAATCAGGCGGTGAATATCGCTATAGAAAGCCAGCGCCAACAGACACAGGAGGAAAACTAAACCTACCTGCACGAATCGCTCTTTCACGGCGATGCTTAAATCGTGCCGCAAGCTGCCTTCCACCGCCAGCATCAGCACGTGGCCGCCGTCCAGAATCGGAATGGGCAAAAGATTCATTAGCCCAAGATCGAGGCTGATGAACGCCGTCCACCTGAGAAGCATGGTCAACCCGTCCTGCGCCGCCTCTCCAGTCAATTGCACGATTCCCACCGGCCCCGCCAGATCACGCACGGAAACTTTCCCGCGGACCAAGCCCGAGACCGTATCGCCCATTAGCCGCATCAGGGACCAAGTCTGCCCGAATGCATCTTTTGCCGACTCGAGAATTCCCTGCCGCTCGTAATACGAAGGCGCCTCGCGCGTGGCGCCGATCATCCACGTTGTCTGGCCATCGGAATCCATCTCCTGCGTCGGTGTGATCACCAGCGGGACGTCCTTGCCACGCCGCTGAACTAGAAAATGAATCGGATGCGGTCCCGTCGAGGTTACAACTTCCACGAGCTGAGGCCATGTGACGACAGGATTCCCGTCGATCGATATAACTTTGTCGCCCGGCTTCAATCCCGCCTTTTCAGCGGGAAGACCGGCGCTCACTTGATCGATCGTCGTGGGAATGTAGGGATACCCGAGCAAGTCTTCCAACGCCGTTTGTTTCAGCGGGATCGTGATGTCGAAACTCTGCCGCGTGCCGTTGCGCAGCACGGTTACCAGGACCGTGCTTCCCGGCTTGGCCTTTTCCAGAATTGTCGTAGCTTTGCCCCACGTGGGCGTCTTCATCCCGCCTACCGCGACGATTTGATCTCCAGGATGAATCTGTATCGCGCTTTTGTGATCCGCCGGAACCGCCGCCACCGCGGCCGGCTGACGTAGATACGCATCCATTTCCACGCCCACCAGCGCGTAAATTCCCCAAAAAATCGCCACCGTCAGGATCACGTTCATTGCTGGCCCAGCAACGACGATTAAGAATTGCTGCCAGCGAGGCTTGGACAAATATTCGTGCGGGTCCCCCGTGCGCTCCTCCACCGGATTATCGCCCGCAAATTTGACGTAGCCGCCCAGAGGCAGCGCACTCACGCAGTAATCTGTATCGCCGCGCTTCCGGCCCCACAGCCGCGTGCCAAAGCCGATGGAAAAAACCTCCACGCGCACACCGCACAGCTTGGCCATCACGAAGTGGCCCCACTCGTGGATCAGCACCAGAAACCCGAGGATCAGGCCGCCGACCACAATATCGCGAAGGATGTTTACAGCCATGAAAGTTTCGTGTCTCCTATGCTCTTCTAACTATTTTAGGAGAAAATTCCGCTGGTTCAACAGGCAACTGCGGCATCGGTGGATCAAGTTGAAACGCCTCGATTCTTTTGCGGTTCCCAAGTATGGGGTGGGTTCCTGTCTGGCCGTAGCTTCTACGCGCCGTTTAGCCCGCGTGTTTCACCGCGGAGCACTGCCGCTCTACTTCGTCCTGCGCCAGCCTCCGCGCCTCGGCATCCGCAGCTACCAGTTCATCGATGCTGTTCAGCGCCGCTCCCGGCATACGCCCAAGAACTCCTTCAATCACCTTGGCTATTCCCAGGAAGGGCAGTTTTCGTTCCAAAAACGCCGCAATGGCCACTTCGTCCGCAGCATTCAGCGCACATGGTAAAAGACCGCCCCGTCGTAGCGCCTCCCGCGCCAATTCCAGGCAGGGGAATTTTCCGGACGGCACTGCTTCGAAGTCAAGTCTCCTCAGCGAGGACCAATCCAAGGCGCACTGATTTGATGCCATGCGTTCCGGATAGGTTAGCGCGTACTGAATCGGCATGCGCATGTCCGTCGGACCCAGTTGCGCCAGAATCGAACCGTCCACGTATTCCACCATCGAGTGCACCGTCGATTGTGGGTGGATCACTACCTGAATCTTTTCCAGCGGCATGCCGAATAGCCAGCGCGCCTCGATCACCTCAAATCCTTTGTTCATGAGCGTCGCTGAATCGACGGTGATGCGCCGGCCCATTTTCCAGTTCGGATGTGCCAGCGCCTGCTCGGGCGTCACGTGTTCCAGCTCCGCAGCGGACGTTTGACGAAATGGCCCGCCCGAAGCCGTTAGCACCAGGCGCTTAACTTCTCCGCGTTCGCCACCGCGCATACATTGATGAATGGCGTTGTGCTCGCTATCAACCGGCAGCAGCGCAACTCCGTGCCGCTCCACCGCGGCCATCACTAGTTCCCCAGCCGCTACCAACACTTCCTTATTTGCCAGCGCGATGTGCTTGCCGTGCTGAATGGCCTTGTACGTTGCGGGCAGTCCGACCACTCCCACCGCCGCCGAAAGCACCATTTCCGCTTCCGGATGTATGGCTACGCGCTCGATGCCTTCCGCGCCGAATAGAATTTCCGGCAGCGCACCACCGTTCGACGGTCCGCCATCGCCCGCGCGCCCTAAAGCCAGCGCCGCGCGCAGTTCGTTCGCGGCTTTCTCCGTCCCCACCGATACAACTTTCGGCCGGTGCCGCTTTACCTGCTCGGCCACCAGCGCGACGTTCGATCCGGCGGCCATCGACACTACTTCGAACCGCCCAGGCAAAGCGTCTACCACCTGCAAGCACTGCCTGCCGATCGACCCCGTGCATCCCAAAATTGCGATTTTTTTCATCTGCGCCAATTCTATACGAGGTTCGCTCCAATTTGCGATCAACGCTTGCGACGAAGTTTCGCGCTATTGTGTTCGCTCTCGGCGCCCTCAATCCGACTGCCAGAAGTTAATTGACTCCTGCGACATCATTGGCCATAATCCCGCGCCAATGACCGCTCCCCCGTCCATGTTCGAGTCGCCGCACCCCGCGCAGCCGAACCCGTTTTCGGACAACTACATCCAGCCGAACCTCGGTTACGGGCTGCGTATCTGGTGGGCGTTTTACTGGCGGACGTTACTGTCGACCTATGCGACGCTGGTCGTTTTCAATCTCGGCCTGCGCGGCCTGTGGCAAGCCGGCGTTTTGCCAGACATCTTCCTTAGACCGGCTTCCTTCATTATTCGCTACGACGTGTATCCCATCAATTACCTGTTCGCATTCGCATTTCTCGGCCTGATATTGCGAAAGAGGTTTCGCGGCTTCCGCGTCGCTCTGCTTTCGAGCTACGGCGGCGAGGGCGCCCACATTCTTCGGCCTACGTTCGCGCGCACCGCTCGCGTGTGGTGGACGTTTTTTTGGCGCTCCATCGTCTACCGGATCATCATTACGGTCGCAACCATGTTTCCCCTGGGCTGGATTATCAGTTTCCTCGTCGCGTTGGTACCTGCCCCAGCATTCGCGACGGCTGCCAACGTCACCATGCAGGTACTGCTGGACGGCGTGGTAGGCATCGTCGTGATTTACTCCGCCATTTTGGACGAAGACATCGCCGATTTTCGCGTCGCACTCATCCCGCTAACGGCTGATTCGACCGCGCTGGCCACGCCACCGGTTGCCGAAGCGGAAAACAGCTAATTCTATTCATCCTCCGCCTCCGCCGGCCACTCGTGCCTTCAAAATCCGTATACCCGCGACTCAATCGTATTTGTGATACGATGAAGCTTAGTGACGCGCGCAAGCGCGCGATCCCATCAGCATTGTGAAAGCCACGAAATATCCGTTGCACATCTTGGGCAAGATCGGCACACAACCTTGAGCAAAAACTCTCTTTGGGCCATTCCGCTGGGTGGTCTCGGCGAATTTGGCATGAACATGCTCGCGCTCCGCTATGGCGACGACATTATCGTAATCGACGCCGGCCTGATGTTCCCCGAGCAGGAACTGCTCGGCGTCGACATCGTCATCCCGGACATTACCTACCTGAAACAGAACAAGCACATGGTGCGCGCCATCATTCTGACGCACGCTCATGAGGACCACATCGGCGCGGTTCCCTACATTCTTGGCGACCTCGACGTGCCTATCTACGGCACCGAGTTCACTCTCGCGCTGGTGCGCAAAAAACTCGAAGAGCACGCGCTGCTCGACACCGCCAAGCTCCACGAAGTGGCTGCCGGCGACACGACCACGCTCGGCCCCTTCCACATCGAGTACTTGCACGTAACGCACAGCACCATCGATTGCGTCGCACTGGCCATCCGCACGCCCGTCGGAGTGGTGATTCACACCGGCGATTACAAAATCGATCCCACCCCCGTTGATGGACAGCCTTTCGACCTGCACGCTTTTGCGCGCTACGGGCAAGAAGGCGTGTTGGCGCTTTTCGCCGACAGCACCAACGTCGAGCGCCCCGGCTTCACGCCCTCCGAACGCGCCGTCGTGATCCGCCTCGAAGAGCTTTTCCGCGCCGCACCTGAAAAAATCGTCGTCTCCTGCTTTTCTAGTTCCGTGCATCGCATCCAGCAGGTAATCGATATCGCCGTCTCACTGGGACGCAAAGTCGGCTTCGTAGGCCGCAGCATGGTCGACAACATCGAAATCGCGCACAACCTCGACAAGCTGCGCGTGCCGGACGGCAGCGTGGTCCGCCCACAGGATCTGCGCACGTTCGATCCGAAAAAGCTCGTGGTAATGGTCAGCGGCTCGCAGGCCGAACCGCTCTCAGCCATGTCGCGCATTTCCGTCGACAATCACCGGCTGCTAAGCGTCGCCCAAAACGACACAGTCATCCTTTCCGCGCGCATCATTCCCGGCAATGAAAAAGCGATCTTCCGTATGATCGATCATCTTTTCCGCCGCCGCGTCCTCGTCTATTACGAAGGCGGACGCTCCGCGCCGATCCACGTTTCCGGCCACGCCAGCCAGGAAGAGATGAAAATTCTGCTTCAACTCGTGCGCCCAAAATACTTCTTCCCAGTCCATGGCGAATACCGCCAACTCTTTCAGCAAGCCGCGCTCGCCGAACAAATGTGCGCCGTTTCCGGCCAAGTATTTCTTCTCGAAAGCGGACATCCCGTTGAATTCACCGCCGACGGCCGCGCCATTTTGCGCGAGCCTGTTCCCGCCGGCCGCGTGATGGTCGATTCCGGCTCCCTCGAAGAGGTCGAGGACGTCGTCATCCGCGACCGCAAGCATCTTTCCGAAGACGGCGTGGTGGTTCCCATCATCGCCATCGACAAGCATACCGGCCGCATCGAAATCTCGCCCGAGATCGTCACGCGCGGCTTTCTGCCTAGCGACGATGGCCAGGAAGTTCTCGGCGAGGCGCGCCAGGTCGTGCTCCGCACAATTGAACAGTCCACGGACGAGGAAAAAATGGACTGGAGCGTCATCAAGGAAAAGATTCGCGTCGACCTGAAGCGCTACCTCAACAAGCAAACCTCCAAGCGCCCGCTGATCCTTCCCGTCATCCTCGAAGTCTGACGGTTCGTGATAGCCCAGCCCTTCCCAAACCGTTGAACGGTGCTGGGCCGCACTCCACGCTGCGCTGGGGCACAGCATGCCGTGCCCGACAAAATCATCAAGCATCCTCAGTGCCCACCAAGGTCTGTGCGTACCTCTTTACTGCACACCCCCGTCGCCTCCGGCACAAAGTCGAGCGCCGTCATGCCGTCCTCTCCTCCTACTTTGTGCGCCAAGGTGCGCGCTGTCTGCTTCCCGGTGCAGTGTACCAGGAAGGGATCTGCTATCTCGGTGAGCGACCCGCTGTTTCCGCCTCTCGTGCGCCCATCGTCCTGATTGTCATCCCGAACCGCGCATCGGCTCCGCTCCTCTGGATGCGAAGTTCGCGGCATGAGTGATCGCGTGGCAGCGCCGGTGAGGGATCTGCTTTTGCGTTCGATTCCCCGCCCCTTGCTTTTCGCCTTATCTTCGCCTATACTTCTGCACGCCCCACCACCTCACCCGGCGAACCGCCGTCAACGAGCGAACCATGGACCAGAAAGAATTCTTCCTCAAGTATTGGGAAAAAGAAGCGCCCGCCACCCGCAAAGTGATCGGCCGCATCCCGCAGGACCGCTGCGAATACCGCGCCGATCCGAAAGCGCGCACCGCGCTCGAAATTGCCTGGCTGATCGTCCGCGAGGAAATTGTTCTGGGCGACGGCATGGAAAAAGGGGTATTGAATTGGGTGGAAGTTGCCGCCCCCGCCACGGTCGCGGAAATAGTCGCCGAATACGACCGTCAACATGACGCGATCACCAAACGCCTTCGTGCCATCCCGGCCTCAGCCTGGGAAAAACAGATTCCCTTCCTTTTTAATGGCCAGGAAGCAATGAAGGAAATCGGGTACGATATGGCTTGGAGCTTTTTGTTGGATCAGATCCACCATCGCGGCCAGCTTTCGACGTATTTGCGCCCCATGGGTGCGAAGGTCCCTTCGATCTACGGACCCAGCGCCGACGAATCGTAAACGGCGAGCGTTCGCCGCTGTTGAAATTCTAAAAGTTTCGCGTTAATTTCCCGTGACTATTCAACTGCGGCCGTATGCGCTCGCTGATTTCGAAAAGCTGCACGAAATCGACCAAGCCTGCTATGAGCCGCGCATCGCGTACTCGCGCACGGAAATGCGCCGCTACCTCCGCTTTCCCGGCGCCGATTGCGTGGTCGCCGAAGCGACGCCGCAAGAAAAGCGCGCCGAAGTGGCGGAAAGTGGCGGCGACGCGCCCACGCTCATCGGCTTCTGCATCACCGCGCATCGAGGCCCGTGGGGCTACATCATCACCATGGACGTCCTCGCAGCCTATCGGCGCAGCGGCGTTGGGTCCATGCTCCTTGCCGAGTCCGAAAAGCGCATGGCTGCGCGAGGCGTCCGCCAGATCGGTCTCGAAACAGCAACCAACAACTTCGCTGCGATTGCCTTCTGGCAAAAGCACGGCTATGGTAAAAGCGGAGTGCGCAAGAACTATTATCCGGGCGGCCGCGACGCCTATAGCATGGCCAAGCGCCTCGCCTCCCATGAAATGACCGCGAAAGCAGGACCACACCGCTAATGTCTCTACTGCACGTAATTATCCTTGCCATCGTTCAAGGCTTGGCCGAACTGCTTCCCGTTTCCAGCTCCGCCCACGTGATCGTGGCGGAAAAGCTGATGGGCATGAATCCCTCCGCGCCGGAAATGACGCTGCTGCTGGTGATGCTGCATACCGGCACGATGCTGGCCGTGATCGTCTATTTCTGGCAGCGTTGGCAGCGCACGTTTTTCGGCACCATTGCCGATTTCAAGAATTTCATCGTCGCGCTGATCGTGGCCACGGCCCTGACCATTCTCGTCGGCGGCGGCATCACCGAGTTCATCGAAAAAGTGATGATGCGCCACCAGCCGCATGCCTGGGTCGAGCAGCTCTTTAACCGCCTCGACTTGATCGCCGCGGCGCTGGCCGCTGGAGGCGTGCTGATCCTTATCGCAGGGCTGGTGGAAAATCGCCGCGCCAAGTCGGAAAACGCGGGCGGTCTGCGAAGCGGCGAATCAAGCGGCGAATCAAGCGCCGGACTCGGGCCAAAAGCGTCCGCGCCGTTGCCCGGAACTTCCGGCGCGCGCGCTGGCGTAACCACGGGCGTGCTCGAAAAACGCGGGCTGGCGCAAACAGCATCCCCTTCCGAAATGACGTCGAAGCAGTATTCGTGGATTGGCGCGATTCAGGGCCTCTGCGTCCCCTTCCGCGGCTTTTCGCGGTCCGGCGCGACTATTTCCGTGGGCCTGCTTCTGCGCGTCTCGCGGCAAACAGCCGAGGATTTCAGCTTTGCGCTGGCCGTCGTCCTCACTCCTCCCGCCGACGCGCGCGAAGTCTGGCGCCTCTACGAATCGCAGCACCATAACCTCGCCGCCATGATTCCCTCCGCCACGCCAAGCATCCTCGGAATGATCTTCGCGTTTCTCGCCGGCCTGCTGGCGCTGAGATGGCTCAGCCGCTGGCTCGAGACCGGTCGCTGGCACCTCTTCGGCTTCTATTGCCTCGCCGCCGCCGTCGCTGTCGCCTACCTCCATCACCTCGGCTTCTGAGCCCGCCTTTCTCGGATCGCGGCTTCCTCTCGATGGTTGTGTAGAGCGCCCTTCAGGGTGGCTACCGGCGCCTCGTTGACTCCGCGTCTGCGGCATGGCGAAGTCATGGAACGCCGACCACGGTTCCCCAGATTTGCGGTTTCCCGCGGTCGCTATCGTAGTGGGATGCGGTAGAGGTTGCGGTGGACTTCCTGGCGTTCGGTGGCGGAGAGCCCGGGAGCGGGTCCCAAAGTGACGGTGCCGTCCATCGCGTGAGCGGCTTGCGCTGGCTTCAGATAATCAGCAGGCAGAATTCCGGCACGTGGCAGGGTCGGAAGACCGGTGGCTGGGGAGACCGGCAGGACGTACGTTTTCGTTCCCTCCATCGGATAGTTGATCACCGCGAGGGTCTTGCCGTCTGGACTCCAACTCGGCACACAGTAGGCGGCGCAAATGATTACCGGCGCTTTACCTTGAAGTGACGCGGCAAACACATGAGTCCCGGCGCCAGAACCAAACGTCTGGGCGGCGGCAGCCCATCGCGCGTCAGGCGAGATGGCAAAAAATTCAAGAATCGGATCGGCGATTACCTTCTTGTGCTCGCTGCCATCCTGGTTCATGCGATAGAGAAAATTCAATTTGCCTTCGGAGGCGCGGAAGTAAATGCGCTTGGCGCGGTCCCAACGAGGCTCATCCTCGTTGACGGACGACGGGAACTGGCGAGGAGGAAATTTGAAGTTGAGCGACGCGAGCCACAAACGCGACCGGTCGTCCTGGTCCCTGACGGAGTAGACAATTTCGGTGCCATCCGGCGAAATGTCGTATCCCGATAACAGCGTGCCAGGAAGCAGCCGATC
Organism: Candidatus Acidiferrales bacterium; assembly: GCA_050746725.1. Lineage (GTDB taxonomy): Bacteria > Acidobacteriota > Terriglobia > Acidiferrales > UBA7541 > Palsa-295. The sequence continues at coordinate 36,020 of JBOGMX010000009.1, forward strand.
GCTGTGGCCGCTTGCGAGGTCCGCGACCCAAAGCTCGCCGCCGACAAACTCTCCGGACGCGCCATGCGGTTGCGCGAGATAGTAGACCTTCTTCCCGTCGGGCGAGAAGCGTGGATTCCCCGCAAACCCCTCTGAAGAGACTTGCCGCTCGCCCCGTTGATCGCGAACCCAAATGGTGCTCTCGCGCAGGCCGGACGAAGTGATCAGCGAAGATCCATCCGGCGCGACGGCAATTCCCTCCTCTTCCGTCGCGCCCGACGTGATCTGTTCGGGACCGCCGTCGGGAAAACGCTGCCGCCAGATATGGAAACGCCCGCCTTTGTCCGAGCTGAAGAACATCCACTTTTGATTGGGAGACCAGGCGATGTACGTGCAAGCGGCATCCTTCGGCCCTACGCGCCTTCCGGGAGAACTTCCGTCAAACGGAACCAGCCGGCAAGGGAGCCAGCCTCCATTGTCCATCTCCGCCACCAGCACCCATTTCCGGTCGGGAGACAAAGCCGAGCGGTGCGCCATGCCCCGTTCGCGCGGTGGAACGTACACATCGCGGCTATCGGCGCGCGTGCTCGTGGCCGTTACCACGGCCATGTGAATCCCCGTCTTAATTTCCGAGAAAAGCAGCTGGTTGGCGTTGATCCAGGTAAGTCCATCCGCGTTAGGCAGCATCAGCCGAGGGACGCCGCCTAGCACCGGAACGGACCAAGTATCCCAGTCGCCCGCGGTATACGCAATCGTCGAACCATCCGGCGAAAACTCCGGGCTCATCTTGTCCATGTCGTCGTGGGTCAGCTGCACCGGCTCGCCATCGGGCAGAACTTTTGCGTAGATTTGCCCAGCGCCTATAAATGTATCGGCTCCTCGGACGAACGCGAGGATACGCCCGTCCGGCGAAAGCGCGGGAGAGACAGCCGAGTCGGCAAAATCGGTTAGCTGAGTCCAGCTCTCCTGCGAAGCAGGCGGCGGTTCGGATTGCTTTGGCCTCAAAAACTCGAAAGCGCCCAGCCCAAGCAAAAGAACAGCAAGCACGCCCGCGCCGACCGGCCCCCAACGCCGAAGCGGATGCGCGGCGGGCGCCATCGTCGGCGCCTGGAAACCGATCGTTTCGAGCGCCGCTCGCACCTCCGACGCGCGCTGGTATCGCTGCTCTGGCTCCTTGGCCAAGCAGCGCTGCGTCACGGATTGCAAGCTCAATGCCACCCTTGCCGGAAAAGAGTCCGGCGTGTCCCGCAGGATCGCCGAGGTTAGCTCGTACGGCGTCCGTCCATGGAATGGCGGGCCACCTGCCGCCATTTCGTAAAGCACCACGCCGAGCGCCCAGATGTCTACCCGGGGATCGGTCTGCCCGCCGCGCAGCGTTTCCGGGGCCATGTATTGCAGCGTGCCCACAATCGCGCCCGCTTCGCTTAAGGACACCGGCCTTCGCGAAAGCGTCGCCTGCTCGATTTCCTCGGCCGAATAGCGCTTCGCCAAGCCGAAATCCAAAACCTTCACGTGGCCATCCGAAGTGACCACCACGTTCGAAGGCTTCAAATCGCGATGCACGATGCCGCGATCGTGGGCGTGCGACAAAGCGGCGGCAATTTGCAGCCCGTAGCGCGTCGTAGCTTCGTTGGTCAGCCCGTCGCGGTGGATGACTTCGCTCAGTGCACGCCCTTCGACAAGCTCCATCGCGATGTAAACTTGGCCGGCGTCCTCGCCAACTTCGTAAATCGTGGCGATGTTCGGATGATTCAACGCCGACGCGTTTTGTGCCTCGCGCAGCAGTCGCGCGCGGGCCGTGGGACCGGCCAAAGCGCCTTCCGAAAGAAGTTTGAGCGCGACCAGGCGGCCTAGCTTTGTGTCGCGAGCCTTGTAAACCACGCCCATCCCGCCCGCGCCCAAGCGCTCCAGAATCGAGTACGAACCGAGTTTCGCGCCGCTTGGCAACGTTTCGGCTTCCGTCGCGGTCCGGCCCATACCGGGCCCCGCCTCATCCATTGTGATGTCGCCGTTTCCATGCGCGCTAATCAGAGACTCAACCTCTCGGCGAAGGTCCGCATCGGTGCAGGCTTCGTCAAGGTAGACGCTCCTCTCCTGCGGACTCCGCGCCAGAGCTTCGCCCAGCAGCTTTTTCACGACTTGCCAGCGTTCCGGTGTCATGTGCGAGGAGCCTTCAATTCCCGCTGCAACCATGCGCGCGCCGTGCTCCATTCGCGCTTCACGGTAGCCGGAGAAATACCCATCACGGCGGCTGTTTCTTCTATGGAAAGACCGGCGAAGAACCGCATCTCGACCAGGCGGCTTTGCTGCGCGTCCAGTTCCGCCAGTTTGTTCAGTGCGGCATCCAGCGCCACCAGGTCGACTTCCGGCTTGTTCGGCAGCGCAATTTCAGGATTCAGTGTAAGCCGCGGAGCGCCCGCTCCGCGCTTGGCGGCGCCGCGACTGCGTGCGTGGTCCACCAGTATGTGGCGCATCAGTTGCGCGGCGACGGCAAAGAAGTGGGCTCTGCTGTGCCACTGCGGCGCGTCCTGCCGCACCAGGCGCAGGTACGCTTCGTTCACTAGGGCCGCGCTCTGAAGGGTATGATCGGGGCGTTCGCGCCATAGATGGCGCCGCGCCAATCGGCGCAGTTCAGCGTAGACGACAGGTATGAGCTCGTCCCGTGCTCTATCGTCGCCCTTGCCCCAATCGGCAAGCAGACGATTGATTCGCGTGGACGAAGCCGTAACCACGAGGCTCTCCCGGCGAAAAACAGTTTCCACACCTTAAGCAGGACGGTAGCGAAATCGTTGCACAAAGTCAATTTGCCCGGCCGGGGCGCCCGAGTTTGACTTCGTGTCCCGACCTGAAGGATAATTTGGCAATCCATTTTCCGGCAACTACGGTTTCAACGTTTCGACTTTCACCGGGGTGTTAAAACCAATGCCGAGCCAAAGTTGGATGGCCCAAGCGGTCGTCGCTTTAGCTCTCGCAACGGTCGTTGCGGCCCAACCCACGACGTCGTCGGTGATTTTGAACATTGACCTGTCGAGGCCCTTCTCGACGCGGGAAGCTTGGCATTTCATCGCTACCCAGGGACCGCCCGTCTCCGAGGATGAGACTGCCTCCGGCAGCGAAGAGCCTGGGAAGATCCAGATTTGCTTGCGCGCGGCGCTCACTGCTCCCTGCGATCCTCAGCTCCTGAGCACTTCGCGCCCTGCCTCCAGTGCGAACGACTCCTTTACGCAGCCTCATTATCTAAAAGCGGTCAAGATCGTTTACCCTCACGGAAGGGTCGACCAACCTCTCCTGTTCGTCCAAACGAGCAGCTTGCCCAGCGGAGATAGCAATCAGCTTGTACTCACACAAATGCTCGCCTACGAGAACTCTCAGAATCGTTTTGTGCGTGTCTATCAGCACACCACAGGAACAAACAACAATGAGGAGGTCCGCTATATCAGTTCCGGTAGACTGAAGGGCGATATTATATCGGCCGATCCCACGGACAATGCACCTTATGCTTACTGGATGACTGTGAACGTCCTTACGCCCCAATATACCTACAATACGCTGCTACATTATCGAAGTGCGACACATTATGGCGACAATAACCCTCTCGCGGTCATCGACTCGGAGATGCCCAATATCGAGCGGCACTTGGGTTACTGGAAGCCCGGCATGGCGCTGCCGCTTCCATCCGGCGCTTGCCCGAGACCGCGCCTGGTCCGCATGGAGCTGTGGTGCAACTAGGAAATCGCCCACCAACTTGGGCATGACCTTCGTCTAGTCTCCCCCTAAACGCGAAATCCAAACTGAGAAACTACCGGCCGGTAGCACCATCGTCCACACCACTCCCTGGCCCCGCGAAAAAACTGCGGATTCCGTGAGCCGATTTCCCGCTTGTTCTCGCTTTATCAAGTGAAGGCACGATGTGGACTCCGGCAACCGGGTGGGGCCGCCATCGGCCAAGCGGAAGAGAAGGGAGATTGACCATGAAAACCAAATTCGAACGATCTGCGATGAAAGGCACGTTGCTCACTGCCGTATTGCTGGCATCTTGCGTGTTCGCTAGCGTTGCACACGGACAAGGGGAGGTGCGGGGCAAATTCACGCTGCCGTACACTGCGCATTGGGGCCTGGCGGTACTGCCGGCCGGAAACTACGTGCTGACCTTTACTACGGACGCCCGCCAAATGATCGAAATCCGCAATGCCAAGAGCGGTCGGCTCGTTGCGTTTGAGCCGATGAGCATTCGCGATGACAGCGACCACGGCGGCAGCGCCCTGCTGATTGGCACTCGTGGAAATCAGCGAGTCGTTTACGCGCTTCGAATCGCCGAATTGCAACAAGTGTTTTTCTACGACCGGGCGCTTTCGCACGCTCGAAACGTAGAAGAGGCGCACGCCACGCAAGCGGTTCCGATTCTGGTGGCGGAAAAATAACCGCGGCGACGAAGCAGAAGTGGATCGCAGAAGCGGATAGCGCAAATGGATAGCACAGATGCTCCGTTTACCTGAGGGCCAGTCGAAACAGCAAATGACTGGCCCTCAGCCCCCTCATTTCGTGCCCCGCAACTCTCCGCTGAAGCATTCCCGCCTTTCGCTCGGCTCAGAGATGACCCCAACGCAATATTCATTGTCCCTTCGAGCATTCGTCGGGTACGTTTGACCGCAGATCGGCACCAGTAAATTTTGGGGCCAAGAATCCTACTGGCCACGCGTGCAGGTTTAACGCAGAGTCTACCGTTTATTGACTTGAACTAGTTCAATGGAACGAGGTATGATATCCCAAGTTGGGTTAATCAAGGACGCTCGTATGAACCAAACTGCGATCAAATGGGAGGCAGGCACATTTGACGTGTCGCCCCTAGTCTTGCCGGGAACGCACCCGGATTTCATGACTCAATGGGGCGCGCTTTTTCAATCCGACTGCTTAAAGATTCTTCCGAGAATAAAAGATGCAACCGTCGACACTGTCTTTGCCGATCCGCCTTTCAACATTGGGAAACAATATCGGGCGAACACCAACGACCATCTGCCAAATGCAGAATACCTCCAGTGGTGCAAACTCTGGGTGAGCGAGTGCGTTCGTGTGCTGAAACCGGGCGGCTCCCTCTTTGTTTACAACCTGCCCAAATGGAATATTCCAATAGGCGCATACCTCAATGAGCTTGGAATGGATTTTCGACACTGGATAGGTATCGAGATCAGCGCGTGCCTCCCTATACCGGGCCGGCTTCACCCCAGCCATTACAGTTTGCTGTACTATTCGAAGGGGAAGCCGAAGACTTTTCGACGTATCCGGACACCCATAATGCTATGCCGACATTGTGGCGGGGAGGTTAAGGACTACGGTGGTCACCGGGACGCAATGAATCCTAGAGGAGTTACTCTGAAGGACGTCTGGACCGACATCCCTCCGGTTCGGCATTGGAAGTTCAAGTCCAGACACCGGCCCGCAAATGCACTCTCGACGAAAATCCTCGATCGGGTCGTTGAAATGTCCACGTGCCCGAGGGATCTTGTGCTTGACCCGTTTGGCGGCAGCGGCACGACGTTCGTGGTATGCGAGTCAAAGGCGCGGCACTGGATTGGGATTGAAATAGACTACGGAAGAGAAATAATCGAACGCCTAGAGACGGACAACATTCGGTCCCATGAGAACCGCGATTACGTGGAGGATTAACTAGCCGAGCGGCCTGCGGTCATTTTCGGAATCTTAGGGACATCGTAGCTTTGTGCGTCGTACTCGATTACCACGATCTCGAGGACGCCCTCTCTGCATGGTACGGATCTCCACAGTCTAAAATATGGCTCTAGTTCTTGAATATTCCCAATCCTGTCTGTAAGAAAAGCGTAAAGCTTCCGGGAGGGAACGATCAGCGTCCCTGCTGAAATTATTCGGTCAGCAAGCAACATCGCCAATTTATTAATCGACTTGTGGCTGGATGAGATGTTCCCCGTTTCCCACTCCGCCACAATTGGCTTTACCGGGCCCGGAAGAACCGCGTCGAAGTCACCAAGAGACTGTCCGAGAGCGTTTTTCGCTGCCCCCTCTATCACCCAACCGCGCCTCTTCAGCTCGGCTACGAACTCCCTCCTGATCGGCCCTACTCCGTTTCCTTCACCTCGCTTCTTGCCTGATTGAGGATAGATGGTGAATTTCTTGGAGCCCGGAGGCCATGCACATCGCCTGACCGCAGTGCGAATCTGAGCACGAGTCTTAGCCCAGTGCTTAGATCGAGAGTAAGCGCCGCACGACACAAGCGTGTGCACTCCGACTATTTTCAAGAGCCCTCGCGGTAGAAATTCTTGAGGAGCCGGACCGGATCGAGTCCGATCGCGCGCGCTACTTCTCCAAACTCGACGACATCGAGTCGGCGTTCGCCACGCTCGTATTTCGACACAAAGGATTGCGGCCGGTTTAGCCGCTCGGCCAACTCCGCTTGTGTGAGATTCGCCGCCTTCCTAGCCTCGGCCAGGAGATCTCGCAGTTTCTTGTTGGATAAGTTAGGCATCACGGGGCAGAGGGCGGAAGTATAGAACCTCGAATGGGATAATCCCAAAACAGGTTCCAAATGTGGAGCGCTACACGAGTCGCAACGCTCTCGCTTGCCGTATCGTGGGTTTTTGCCTCAAACTTGCGGACGGCCAGAGCCGACAGCTTGCGAGCCACCGAGCGCATCGAGCGGCGATTCGCACGAGTCCAAGGGAAGTTCTAGCCACCGGTACTACAACTGTACTTCCGACCAGTAGTTTTTCCACCTCGACGTTTGCTATCGTCAATCCGGCATGTACGCGAACGCAAAACTCGAATCAAGACCGACCGGCGGCAAAGCCGGTCCGTCGCCGCAAACCACTCGATTTTCGCGCCGAATCAAATCGCTACACGTTCGGGTAAACTTGCTCGCAAGTTGTTGCAAACAAACGCGGCAGCCTCGCTCAAATCGCTACACTTTCGTCTCAACTCCAAGCGCGGTTTTTCTGTCAGCCAATCACAAGTCGCTCGTTTCCAATTCGGCCACGAACCGGGAGTCCGTTCCGGTTTTCGGACTCCGCAAACCGGAATGCGAAGTTCGCGCGCGACGCCGAGACACGAGTTACAAGTCACCCATCATGAACCACAAGTCACGAATTCGGCATTCTACCCGGAACAGGCATTCGAGTAGAAACGCACGCAAGTTATACAAAACAAACGACCTCGCATACGCTTACCCGGAACGTCCCGGCGCACATCTTTCCGCGCAATTCAGGTTGGCGAGTTGAGGAAGCGCAGCGGAAATCTTCTTGCGCCGCCGGCCGCGCGGTTTGTTATAGTGTGGGCGTTCCTCCGAGTGGGACACGCGCGTCAGCGCCCGCGCTACCCTCGTTGCAGTGGAGGCCTTCCCCTGCCCAATTTTCTCCGTTCCGGCACTGCCTCGCGAGAGGCCATCGGGACATAACACCGGGAGACATTCGTGCGCGCTCTAACACCAACTGAAAACAAGCGATTCAACGAGATGATCGGCTTCGTCGGGCTGAGCCTGGCGATTCTGCTGGCCCTCAGCCTGCTCTCGTACTCGCCGCTCGACCCGTCGTACGACGTTTCGGCTCCGGCGCTCGCTTCCGGGGCGGTACGCAACTGGATCGGGCCGGTGGGCGCGCACATCTCGGACCTGCTGTTTCAGTTCGCGGGATACGCCGCGCTGCTGATTCCGGTGGGCATCTTCGTGATGGCCATGCGGTGGTTTCGCAGCCACGTGATTGCCGGACCGGTATCGAAGCTGATCGGTTCGTCTCTCCTGTTCATTTTTCTCACTGCGGAATTGAGCTTGATCCACATGCCGCCGGTGCGCGGCGCGCTGCCCGCCGGAGGATTGCTCGGAACGATTCTGGCGGGCGGATTGCGCGCGGCGTTCAATCCGATCGGCGCGAACCTTGTTTCGGCGGCCACGCTGCTGGCAGCGCTGTACCTGACCACGGCGTTTTCGCTGAGCGCGGCGGCCAAGTGGGCAAAAAAGCCGCTGGCCGAGGATGGAATCGCCGGAAAATGGATGGCGCGCGTGAAGGAATGGCGCGAAGAGCGCGAAGCCGTAGCGCTGCGGAAGAAGGTAGAGGAAATCAAGATCGCGGGACGTCCTCCGGTGGCGCAGCAGCGAGTTTCCACCAAGGAATTGGCTGAGGCCGAAGAGGACGAGAAAAAAGAATCCAAGCCCGCGGCTTCCTCGCGCGTTCCGACGATCATTAAATTCCACGACGATGAGGACGCTCCAGCGCCGAGGAAAAGCGCGCAGGAACCGAAAATTTCGCGCGGTAAAACCAGTTTCCGCCTGCCTCCCACAACTCTGCTCCGCGCTGCCGAGCGCGGCGAAAAAATGGACGAAAGCGAGCTAAAGGAATGCGCTCGAGCCATCGAGCAGAAGTGCTCGGAATTCGACGTCGGAGGGCGCATCAGCCAGATCAATCCCGGGCCGGTGGTCACCACGTTTGAGTTCAAGCCTGAGGCCGGAATCAAGTACACGCGCATCACCAGCTTGGCCGAGGATCTTTGCCTGGCGTTGCGCGCCGAATCGCTGCTGATCGAGCGCATTCCCGGCAAATCCACCGTGGGCATCGAAGTGCCGAACGTTCGTCGCGAAACCATCGCTCTCCGCGACGTGATCGAGTCGCCGGAGTTTTCGCATTCGCCGTCGAAGCTGTCGATACCGCTGGGCAAGGATTTGATCGGGCGTATTCGCGCGGCGGACCTGAACCAAATGCCTCACCTGCTGATCGCGGGCGCCACGGGCACCGGCAAGAGCGTGTTCATCAATTCCCTGCTGATGGGATTGCTCTACAAAGCCACGCCCGACGATCTAAAACTCGTGCTGATCGATCCGAAGCGGCTGGAGCTGGGACTATACGCCGACATTCCGCATCTCTACACACCGGTGGTAACGGATGCCAAGGTGGCCGCGAACGTCTTGCGCAACGCCACGCGAGAAATGGAGCGGCGGTTGAAGGTGCTCGCGCAGCGCGGAGTGCGAAACATCGAGCAGTACAACCACACGTTCGAAAAGGGGCAATCGCTTTCGCTGTTTGAAAACGGCGAAGGCGAGGAACACAAGCCGCTGCCCTACATCGTGATCGTGATCGACGAGTTGGCCGACCTCATGATGGTCGATACCAATGGCGTGGAAGAATCGATCACGCGGCTGGCGCAAATGGCGCGCGCCGTGGGCATCCATTTGATTCTGGCGACGCAGAGACCGTCCGTGGATGTGATCACGGGTTTGATCAAGGCGAATTTCCCGGCGCGCATTTCGTTCCGCGTGGCCAGCAAGGTCGATTCCCGGACGATTCTCGATAGCAACGGTTCGGAATCACTGCTGGGCAAGGGCGACATGCTGTATCTGCCGGCAGGATCGTCGCGCCTGCATCGGCTGCATGGGCCGTATGTCGACGAAAAGGAAGTCGACGAAGTGTGCGGTTTCTGGCGCGAGCAGGCTAAGGCCATCTACAACGAAGAGTTGCTCAAGCCGCCGAAGGACGAGAATGCCATGGGCGGTTCGACGGACGACGGCGGCGAAGACGCCGTGGACGACGAGTTGTATCAGGATGCCGTGCGCGTGGTGTGCGAGATGGGGCGCGCATCAACTTCAACTTTACAGCGGCGGTTGCGGGTGGGCTACGGGCGCGCGGCGCGCCTGATCGACATCATGGAGAAGGACGGAATCGTTGGGCCGCCGGATGGCTCAAAGCCGCGCGAAGTGCTGAAGACAAAAGACTGGATGCGCGAATTCGACGAATCGGCAAAGTGACCATCCGATGAGGATCGGGGTCACGGCTCTGAAACCGAGGATGGTCATCCTGAGGGAGCAATGCGACCGAACGATCTTCTCCTGCGTGGCGCGGCAAACCCACCTTATCGACCGCAGACTCGCCTTTTAGTCGGACGGCCTTAAAAAATCAAACCTCCCAAGGGTTTGCTCTTCCCACTCCGGCGCGTTTTCCGTAAAATCTAAATCACTCACGGTGCCGAGGTAGCTCACCGGTAGAGCGCGGCCCTGAAAAGGCCGGCGTAGGCAGTTCAACTCTGCCCCTCGGCACCATCCGTATAGCCTGCACCTAAGACCTTCCAATTCCCCTTGTAACGGATCGTTTCTCCGTCCGGTAGAAGCGTTATTGCGTCTACGTGGCGTCCGAGTTCAGCGCGGACGATAGACGGGTTGCCGTGCTGCCCAGCGATAAGTTCTCGTACCTGAGCAACGCTCTCGCGCACGAATTTCCGAAGGTCTTGCACTCGCCGATGAACGGAACCTTTCTCCCGGCCTGTCGTTTTCTCCACAAGGGCCGAAATCTCTCGTTCGCGCTCCCCAATCGCAGCGCGTATCGACGGCGAATCCATTCCGCTCGCAACAGCTCGCGTTAGATTGTGTAGCTCGGCTTCAAGCGCGGCTTTCCGTTCCTGCATCGCTTCCATATCGGCATCTAGCGCGGAGGACCGCTTTTCAATTTCCGCTTCCAGCCGTTCCAGCAGGTAGTCGATTACGCGGTCTGACAGCACGTCGGCCTGTAGCTTGGAGAGCAATTCCCCTTCGAGGGTGTCGCGGCGGACGCGGCGAGTATTCTTGCAGGTTCCCCGGAAAGCCTGATTCGGGCAACCGTAATGCGGGATGCGGTGATTCTTTCCGCCGCCGGAAACGATGATGTAGGAAGCCCCGCATAGTCCGCAGCGAAGTAGACCGCTGAAAATGTAGGGACTCGACGCGAGCCGCGCGTTCATTAGGCCACCCTTCCGCCCTCGATCACCGTACGCCGCCGTAATGTACCGCACGCGCTCCTCTACCGCTCGCCAGAGTTTTTCTGAAATGATTCTTTGCTCCGGCATTTCCACTCGCAGCCATTCCGATTCCGGCTTAAGGCGGCGAACGCGCTTTCCGCTCTCTGGGTTGCGGACCTTCCGCGTCCGCGCCCAGGTGACTATGCCCTGATAGCGCTGGTTTCGAAGGATGACGCGGACGCTCGACGGTGCCCAACTGCGCTGTCGTCCGGCTCTTGGTTGCGGCGACAACTTCCGTTCGCCGTTCAGCTTCTTGGTAACGCCTTTTATCGACAGGCCCGAGGCGTACAGTTGGAAAATTCGGCGCACGACTTTCGCCTGTTCCTCATCAATTTCGAGTCTGACTCCGGCGACCAACGGACGCCCGTATTGGTCGCGGCGATTCGGGTCTTCAATCGGCACGGACTTATAGCCGAAAATCCTCCCGCCCGTGTGCAAACGATTCAGCGCCTTCCCTTCCAATCCGCGCCGGGTCTTCGTCGCCAACTCCCGGACGTACAGGCTATCGACCAATCCATGTACGACAGCGAGCGTTTCGCCTTGTTCGCTTTCGCTGTCGATATTTTGACTGACGCAGATGACGCGAATCCCGGCGAAGCGTAGCTTCTCGGTTATGCGCAGCGCATCCACCATGTGGCGCGACAGGCGCGAGCTATCGTCCGCAAGCACGATGTCGAAGTCCTTTGCAGCCGCAGCCGCCATCAAGCGCTTCAGGCCCTCGCGTTCTGAAGAGGTTCCACTGATAGCGCGGTCTGCGTACAACTGATTTTCTAAGACAGTCCAGCCTTGCTGATCCGCGTACTCGCGGCACTTGCGGATTTGATCGTCAATACTGGTGGGCGATTGCAACCCGCTCGAATACCGGGCGTAGACGGCGCATCGCTGCTTCATCTCCGCTTCCATTTCTGTCACCGCTCTCTATTCTTCTGCGAAGTATTTTTGTACCAGAGCCGGAACAACGCAACGGTCGAGGAAATCGCGCAGCGCGGGATGAATCTGACTGTCCGTTTTGCGCAAAACCATCGACGAATACCGCTTTCGCTGGCGCGCTAGCTGGCTACGACGCGTGATGCTACCACTTACTTGTATAGAAGGCAGCAAAATTGGCGGATTCGACGCGGCTCTCAGACTCGATAATGCCTGAATAAAAGCCGAAACGAACAAATCCAGCGCGCCGACAAAGGGAAACTGGCGATTTTCGCACACCTCTACATCGCTGCCCGCCTGCGGGAGCGTGCCACCCACGAATTGTTCCGGCGGCGTACTCACGGAGAAGCGCCCCATGACTTCTCGCGCGAGACTCCAATTGACAAGACCGCCTCGCGCCCAGCTTCACGCAACGGCACGTAACCGCGTGCAACCAAACTTTCGATTGGTTCCAGCCGTGGAATGCAGCCGCCGTTTGGAAGCGAGCGCCCTTCGAAACCAACGGCGCTCACGATTCCCATAGCCTTACATTTTGGGCACGGGCAATCACCTTTCTTGTGCGTCGGCTTTTCTCCATAAAACAGTCCCAATGAATGAACCCGGCGGGCACCATTGAAAGCAGAAATTAACGATGCAAGACGTTCCGGCGTCACGGCGGGCGGTTTCGAGACGTATTTGAGCATGTGGTTAAGCGCCCAGCGGATAGCGCGTTCTGGATTTTCTGCGAATCCTCGGACCGCTTGGATGTAAAACCCTCGGCTCGCCACACCAAATTTCTTTTCTGTCTCCGCTATCCATAGATCGCGGGTTTGCTCCCAATCGACACGCGGCCCAAGGTAAAGCCCGTGACAGTGAAGATTCAGCCCGCGTGCAATTCGCTGAAAGTCAGGCAAGTGACCGCGTTTTTCAAACCCTACTTCATCTACGAACAGCATTCCATAACCTTTGCGCGAGCCGACCGCCGCGCGCATAACCGCACGAACGCAAGCATTAAACTTTTTCACGCGGTCCGGAGTAATCTCCGTTCCATCAGACCGCAATGTAAAATTGACGCGCGCGAGCACCCATCCTTGGGGAATGGCATTTAATTTGGTGATTGCCGATAGAATTACAGACCGATAGTCGAGCAACAGCGCGCGACGCACTTCGTCTGCGCAGTCCTTGCAGAACACGACCTCACAACCATTCGGAATGAAGTACTTGTGCTCGTCAGGATAACGGGAACACAAACCGGAACGGGCACACTTATTGCAACTAACGAATCGAACCGCTTTTTTGCGCAAACCGCGCTGCCAAAGCAGCTTTCCTACTTGACCACGAAAACCGTAACGGTCCCATTCCGGTTCTACTTGGCTGGGTGCGTACATCTCCGGGTCAACGGCGATTTCCTGTGCCTTCGGCTTCCAGACCGCGTGACCGCCGAAGCGTCTCTCCATTTCGGCGATGATGAATTCGTCATGCGAGGGCGCCGTCGCCGGGGGCGGCGTCAGTTCAAATTGCGACGATTCCGCAAACCCCACGTTCGAATTGTCGAGCTGTACCGCACTACTCATATCCGGTTATCCGTTTTCTGATAAATAAAAGGCCGAAGCCGGGACGTGCCTGCTCGCTGCGGCGACGACTTACACTCTGCGTGCCACAGCCGCCCAGAACGTCCCGCCCAGGCTCTCGCCCACCAGCGGACGAAATTTGCTTCCACTCGCGCCGCAACGCGCCACTCCGCGACAGGGGGGCACGTACCAGCACTCGGATTCCCGCCGGGGCCTCGGTTGCTCCGCTCACCGGCGCAAAAATCGCGCCGCTTCGCTTCGCTCCTCGCTCGGCCCGCAAAATTCGCGGGCCTCGCTGCGGGGAAACGCTTTTCATCCCTTCCGGCCTCTCGGCAAACCCAGAGAAGGGAGCGGGGCGCGGGCCGTTTAGGTCGGGAGTCGTGAGGTTTCCAATCGCACGTTGCTCCCACTTGTCGTCGCGCCCCACACGGATTGAAATCGCTTGCAAGCTTCGCCTCATTCGACCAGCCCCGCTTTGCGAAGGCAATTCAGGCAGTCTGGCGGATTGCGTTCGCTTGCGATCCGTACACGCTTCGTCGGGTGCCCGCACAAGGTGACAGGCCAAGATGGGCGAGAGTCCGGGCTAGGCAGGTGCGCCTTACCGCGTAAGGGCACGGTGCTCCGAGGGCTAGGTGGAAAGCTGTTGACGGACTGTCGAGGCGATACTATATTTTTCATGTTCCCTTTCCAGAATTGGTTCGGGGCCGAGTTAGCCGCTCGGTCCTTTCGCTTTTCAGGGTGCTACTTTAGGTTTCCGCGTCGGGCGCGGCAGAATTTCCGCCACCCCCAACAGCTCCCAAAATCAAGCGTCCGAACCAGAGATACGCACAAAACAGAACGAGAATAATTGCCAGCGCCCACAGTAGTGGACGCGCTGCAAAACAGAATCGAGCTACGGATTCGATATTCATTTCAGCTTTCCCATTTCCGCCGCGTAAGCGGCCTCAAATTCGACACTCGTTTCAGATTTATGTTCCTCAGCTTTTGCATTCGGAATTACCACTTCCCTGAGCCGCTCTTGCACTAACAAGCGCACCCACACCGATAGAGGAACACCCGCGCGGCGCGCCTCTATTTCAGCCGCCGCGCGAAGGTTCACGCCGAGACGGACGCCGAATGCAGCCGGGTCAAGTAAATCGCCGTGCATACACAACTATTCTCTAACTTCGTAAGAGGAGCTACAATCAGCGCGGAGAGTTTTTGGTGTGAATTCCGAAAAGAAGAAACCCGGACCGCATGGCGTACACCTCGGCGACCTAATTTCTTGGGAACACGAATGGTATTGGGTATTCGCGGGGATGGCATTTGGTGTTCCCTCCCGAACCAGTGCGCAGACGGCTTTGGAGCCAGTGCAGGGGCCGAAGCTCCTCGTGTGGCGACCCGAATCTAAGCGCCCCAGAGGGTATGAGCGATTGGACCGAGAGCGTCTTCAACAGTGGAATTCCGAGCCTGAATCCAAAAAATGGCGGACTGTGGAATACAGCGACCTGATACCCGGGATTCCGCCGGAACCAGAGGTCTGGTTACAAATCAAAGAGGCAGAGTCACCCGCTGACATTCGCGCGGCGTTTGACCGCTCTCCTATTTGGCTCAATCCCAAGAGGCACGGCAGGCCATATGTAAATGAACTCAGAGATCACGCGGCAGAATTTCTCAAGGCCAAAGAATATCGGTATCCCGGCTCGAATCGCCCGTCGAGTGAAATGAAACGTGTGATTCATTTTTCCAGGGCAATGGCTGGAATCATGACGGAAGATATAGGCGCGGTGAGGGCGATTGACCTCTTTCGCCTACTAGAGCACGGAGAACGTTGCCAGTGTACGTTGTGCTCAATCGAACGGAACGAGAAACTAGAGAAGGCGATACGTGCGCTTTTGGCGTCAGGGTAGGCGCATGCGCGCTCGTCCCGGAGTGCGGTAAAGTACAACGACGGCCGGGACAGGCCACTTAACTCTACGCGGTCTTCACCTCGACCGGAACGAATACTCGCCGCGCCGCCCGCCAATTCATAAGGCTTGTCCACCCCGCTCCGGCGAGAATGACTAGTAGAGGCTCAAGAAGAGGAATCCTGAGTCGCGTGTTCATGGTCAACGGGAGATGGAGCAGCGTGTATCCCGCTGCATAAATTAGCAAAACCGAAGCCAACGAGGGGCGCGCCTTGCGCAGGCCAAACCAGCCGACAATTGCGAGGCCCAATACCATCCAATAGCAGACAACTCCTCCAAGTCGAATCAGTCGCTCCGTCAGCGGAAAGGATTTGGTGTCGGCGACCTGGTCCCAACTGAGCCAAAAGTCTGCAACCTTCCTGCCCAAAAGCAGTGGAGCCCTCCATCCAAGCGCTTTCCACAGACCCGGAACTATCTTCAATGCATTTGAGTTCAGGTCGGCCTCTGACGGCAACGAGAGTCGTTCGGGACTGTTGGTTTCAAGTTGAGAAATGGTCCATCCCATCGTATGGAGTAACCTGTCTCCATCTTTCACTTGCGTTCGACCCTCTGGAGTCACGACTCCCTGCACCGCAACGGCTCCGTCCATCGTCGAAAATAGAACTCGACCATGGAAGCTAATCTCATTACGGATAAGCCATGGCGCCACGATCATTGCCGGAACCAGGAGTGCGGTCAACACGCGTACCACAAGAAATCTTTTGCCCTTCGATTTAATGATCGTCCAACCTGCCAAAAGTGGAAGCGCCGCTGCATTGAATCGAACGAGAGATTCCACACCAGCGGTGACACCTAGCCCCAGCGCAGATGCACGGTCAGCAGTTTTGTCCTGTTGAATCAGAAAAAGAAGAAACATCGCGGTGAGCATTGCCGCCAGACATTCCGTCAGGATTTGCGCCGTAGGAAAGATCAAAGTCGGCAGGAACATGCCAGCAATGCAAGTAGCCTCGGCGGATTCGAGGTTGAAAAGCCGCAGCGCTGCGAGCGAGCAGACCGCGACGGTCGCCAGCCCAAAGAAGAATTGCATCCACCGCACCAAGTGTACCCAGTGTCGCGGCGAAATTATCATCGCGCCAGCGAGTAGAACCGGGTATCCTGGCGGCCGAAATGCAGACGGCTGCCCGGCGTAGGAGAAACCTCGATGAGAGACAAGATTCTTTGCCAGCAAAACGTATGCGGGCGCGTCGCTTCCGCCGCTATGGAAAGTCAGGGCAGTCGCACTAGGTGCCACAACGAACCAAATTCGCACCGATAAACTTAGAAGGACGAGTACAACGAACACTCGCCGTGGCCGGATGAATTCCGCCTTCATTTCAATTTCCTCTTATCGGATCGAGCCAAATTCTCACGTACGATAACACTTAATGTCAAATGTCCTCTAGGTGCGTTCTAGTGATCTGTGCATTCGCGAAAATTCGTCGATCGAACACGATGCTGGCGTCGAACGTCGTCAATCCAGCAAAAGGACGATCCTCAGCTACCCAGATTTAATAGATTTGGTATGATGGCAGGTTGAGACAGGTTTCGCGGGCGGCACGAACTGCCTTACGCCGCTCTCCCGAAAACACCTTCGAACGGTACCACCAATTCCGCGTCAGCCTGTAGGGAGCGGTTCTCCCCCTCGGCACCACCCGTAGCGTCTTTGTCTTACCCTAACGCTTTCCATTTCGTTTGTAGCAACAATTCGGACCGTCGGGGCCGAACCCGATGTGCAGCCCGCAATGAGTCCGGCCATTCGCAGAATGATGCCTTGCGTCGCTAGGTTCAGTCCCAACACAAGTTTCGAGCGCGGCTGGAAAAAGTGTGGAATGGGGCAGCCCCACGATGCTTTTTACAGAATGCGACTTCCCCAAGTGTGCAATTGATTTTCCAGGTTTTCATCCGGTTCCGGCGGGGCCAACTCTAAGTCGTTGTTCTTCAATCGGCCTTCTCCCAATAATTTGCCGCGCAATGGTTCCACACCTGCTGCAGCGGTGGCGGGGTAATCCGTTCGCTGTGGCAAGGGGGATTTGATGGCCCGCTCGACATCTACTCTGCTGGTGCTGCTGTTCGTTGGGATTGCGCTGTGCGCTGCTCCCGTCCACGCCGACGGGCTCAATGTCGTGGACGAATACAATGTCAGCGGCCTATTGACCATTACAGGGAGTGGCGCTTGTCCGCCTGCCCCAGCCTGTGCCGAAACGTTGGGCTTTTCATTTTTAATTGGCAGCGTCTACAACCCAACCTACGATACAGACCCCTTTGAAGCCTACGTAGTTCCGAATTTAGGTACTTTCGAGTCTCTCGGGCCATTGGGCCAGTTTTCGTCGATATCCGGACCAGACTCGCTGTTTCCGGCTGGGGAGTGCGGCCCTGAGGGGGATTGCGACTACATCGGAATCTTCGATCAATGGGGTGACGAGATCGACCTGCATTTAGCTGAAGGGCTGAGCGACGCTCCTATTGTGCCGGATGTTGTCGCGGCGGACCTTTTCACGTGCGGACAGAATATGGCGCAAACTTGTTTTCAGGATTTTTACCCAGTCCAGTTTGTCTTTGGCGAGGTGGAGGCGACGGTGACCCCGGTCACCACTCCAGAGCCTTCCACGCTGCTGATGCTCGGCACTGGCCTATTCGCTTTGGCACTGCTACGCTCCCGGCAAAAATGGTTCCCGATTGTAAGCACGCGAAATTGTCGCTAGGCCGCTCGCCTAAAGACTCCCTCAAACGGCACCGCTAATTCCGGCATAGGCATTAGGGGTTGTGCCGCGCCCTCGGCACCACTTCACGCGAATCGATTCGAAATTTCCTCCACCACGAAACCAACATCGTGACGCGATTTGCGACGCGGTGAAATGGCCTTCGAGTGGGAATTGCTTCCGATGAAACTTCGCGCAAAGAGGCAACGGCTAGTTGGATTTGGGGGCGGGGTGGTCCTTGAAGAAGGCGTTGACGTCGGGAAGTGCTTCTTGCGAGGCCTGGTTGGAGTTCGCTCCAGAGGGCGCTGCACTCGATGGAGGCAAAGTGGTATTGCCATCGGCGGGCTGTCCGTTGGTGACGACCCAGCCGTTGCCG
This sequence comes from Candidatus Acidiferrales bacterium, assembly GCA_050746725.1. Taxonomy (GTDB): domain Bacteria; phylum Acidobacteriota; class Terriglobia; order Acidiferrales; family UBA7541; genus Palsa-295. The sequence continues at coordinate 54,255 of JBOGMX010000009.1, forward strand.
CTACGCTGGAGCAAGTAGCTCATGGTCATGCCGCTGCCACCGCCGTTCTTGATGTGAAACGAGGCGCGCGCCTGAGCGTGATCGCCGTTGATGGCGATGGAATCGACGGTCATTTCCATGGCGCTCATATTGATTCCGTGGTTTCCCTGCAAGTGGTTTTCGATGGCCGCGCGAATGCCGTCCGCATCGGCGGGCGAGACTTGCGAAGAGGCGCCCGATTGCGTCGCGGAATCGGCGCTTGGCGAGTTCGACGCGGGCGCGGCGCTATTTGCGGACGACGGCATCTTGCCGCTCTTGCTGCAGCCGGCGGCCACCAACAGAAGCGCTGAAGCAAAGAGCGCTGCGAAACGTGCGGTCATCGGAACGTCCTTTCTACGTGCAGCAAATGAACGCCGACCGAAACATGCGAGCCGGCGCGGGGCGAATCCTCGGCGGGTCCGGGCACAATCCTGGCGCGCGGACACTTGCGACAACGGATTTGCTGCTCCTTCGGAGGCCACGCCGCGTATCAGGAATTGTACGCCAAATTTTGTAAATTCGCGCGGCGAGTAGCGTGGACACAACTTCTCCGCGACGCGATTTGTTCCCCCGAGCTATCGGAGAGAACGCGCTGCATCGCAGGCGAATCGATCGGCTAATTCGGTTTGGTAGGACTCTCGGTCAGCGCTTTCCACGCGAAGTAACCAGCGACTCCGCCGCCCGCGCCGCCGAGAATATAAAAGCCGATCTTACGGCGATCCTCGGCAGTCCGTATGTAACCTGGCTTGTGGCAGGAAGCGTCGGCAGCATGGTCAAAGGTGACACGAGCGGATTTGCCGGCAAGCACCGTGTGAAGTTCGCCGCCGTTATTGAAAACGAGATCGCCGCGATTTGCCGAGACGACTAACTCCTTCGGTCCAGTGATGGTGACACTGCCGGAATAAAACTGTCCGCTGCTTTCCCGTACGACACCGGCCGGCGTATCGATTTCCAGGACCGCGGAGGATGTGGCGGAAAAACTGGTGCTGCCGTTGATGACGATCACGCGAACAGCGTTCGGTTGACCATCGAGCACCACTTCGCTGGAAGGAGAAAGCAGTATCTGAGAGCCACTGAACTGGACGCGCAGACTGCCGTAGGTATCGGAATCGAGCACGTCGCAGGCGTAAACATCGCCGCCCGCCATCGCAGTTTGGTTATCGACCATAGAGTTGTTGGCCTGCACCACGGAACCGAGCGCCTTGGATCGCGCCGCTGACGCAAATCCAGGCACAGACGCAGACAAGCACAGCAGTAGCACTAGATAGAAAAAACGAGCACGCATGAATTCCCTCCCCAAGCCTGCGATCACTTTGTGCTCAATGTGCGGGACGGTCAATTCCGAGGTAATGCAGGCGTGGTCAAAACAGCAACAGACGGGGGACTAAATTGCGCACGCTTGGATAGAGCCGCGGGTGAAATTAAGCGCGCAGGCGCAGCGTGCCGCTGACGAACGGATTCCCGCGTTCATAGAATCGCAGCTTACGATCCACTGCACGGGAGATGCCGATCCGCTCGCTTACGCCGATGGGTCCGGCCGGCTTGATCGCGGAGCCGAGCCATAGCAGGCTCGAACCATCGCAGAGATCGATGCCGTCGAAACGCTTATCAACGTCCATGGCTTCCGCCAAGCGGCCGGGGCCGCGCGCAATGTCCAAAAGGCGATCGACATTACGGCGGCGCTGCATCCGTCCGGCGCCGTCGAGAGGCTCAAGAGCGCGGATCAGGACCCCGGCGCCGACGCCAGGCGCTTCTGCACTCACGTTCATCAGCCAGCAAGAGCCGTAGGTGAAATGAACGTAGGCATGGCCGTGCCGAAGGAAAAGGGAGCGATTGGCCGCAGTGAGGCCGCGAAAAGCGTGACCGGCGGGATCGCCAATGGGATACGCTTCGGTTTCGACAATGCGCCCGCTGAGGTGAGCGTTGGGAAGCTCGTGTACTAGCGATTTGCCGATCAAGCAGCGGGCGAGTTCGGCGCAATCCAGAGGCAGTTCCGAAAGTCGCAGGCGGCGGATGCGGAGCTCCATTTTTGCGGAAGACGTTTCCTTCATTTAGGGCATTTAGGACAGAGAGTATTCAGCCGCCGGGCGGCCAAATTGTTTTACCATATCCGCAGGGAGATACGGACATGCCCTCTTGCCAACATCTAAGCGCGATTCACAAAGTAAAACCAAGTTCGAAGGGCTGCGAGGAATGCCTAAAAGTGGGCGACACCTGGGTACATCTGCGAATGTGCCTGACGTGCGGCCACGTGGGCTGCTGCGACAGCTCGAAGAACAAACACGCCACAAAACACTTTCACGCCACCGAGCACCCGATCATGCGGTCCGTGGAGCCCGGCGAAGACTGGAAGTGGTGCTACGTGGACGGAATGATGCTCGACTGAGAAAGGTTCCGTTCCGCGTAGCGCATGCGTGTCACGGCCTGGAGTTGGTTCCGGAAACTTTGCGTCACCCAACGGAGAACGAAATGAATCGCACAGGAGAAGCAACGGCATTGACCGGGGAGGAAGCATGGCCGGCGCTGCCTCTCTCCGAATGGCAAGCAACGCGGGACACGCTTCACATGTGGACGCAAGTGGTGGGCAAGGTACGGCTAGCGCTGGCGCCACACGTAAATCACTGGTGGCAGGCGACGCTCTACGTGACCGCGCGCGGACTTTCGACGTCGGCGATTCCTTGCGGAAGAGGAATCTTCGAGGTTGAGTTCGACTTCATTTCGCACGCATTGCAAATCCGTACGAGTTGGGACCAAGCGCGGATGATGCCGCTTGCGCCAGTGACGGTGGCCGAGTTTTATAGGAACTTTATGGCTTCGCTCGAGTCACTGGGCATTTCGGTAAGGATTTGGCCCATGCCGGTCGAGGTTCCGAATCCGATCCGGTTCGACGAGGATACGGTGCACCAGTCATACGATCCGGCATACGCGCATCGCTTTTGGCAAATTTTGGCGACCGCGGATACAGTTTTCAAGGAGTTTCGCGGACGGTTTATCGGCAAGTCGAGTCCCGTGCATTTCTTCTGGGGCAGCTTCGATCTGGCGGTGACGCGCTTTTCGGGGCGGCGCGCGCCCGAGCGGCCGGGAGCGGATCGCGTTACGCGCGAAGCGTACTCGCACGAAGTAATCAGCGCGGGATGGTGGCCCGGCGGAGGAGATGTGAAACAGCCCGTTTTCTATGCATACGCGGCGCCGCAACTGCCCGGATTTCGCGAGGCGCCGGTGAAGCCAGCGCATGCAGCATACAACGCGCAGCTCGGAGAATTTGTGTTGCCGTACGATGACATGCGAACCGCCCACGATCCGCGGCTGGGGCTCCTCGACTTTCTACAGAGCACCTATGAAGCCGGGACGACGAGCGGAAATTGGGATCGCGGGGCGCTGGAGAGACCCTTCTAGGCTGGTAGCCGGGCGAAACAATTATGCTTGCCCGCCGTAGAGCGCGACCGCGCTCGAAGGCGAGGGAGCGGAAGGAACTTCCAGGCGCTTGCGAACGGCACGATGGCGCTTGGCAAAGTGCGCCTGTGCGCGGCGCCCCCACGCGCGCACGAAATAATAGTTAATCGCAGCGCCAGCGGCCATTCCGACCACCGGGATCAGGCGACCAGCCCATTTTTCGGCGACGTCCTCGCCTACTCGCATGGCGATGCGGTCAATAATGCGCGGGACCAGTTGCTCCGCGGCCTGCTTGCCGAGAAAGTCGCGTCCCAGATCCACGCCCGCCGCAGTGGCGGCAGCGATCCAGAGCTGGATGTTGTCGGCCTCCGTTGAGTACTCAAACCCATGAAGGAGACTGAGCTTTTGCAACGTTCGGAGAGTAATTGTGGCGAGGGCGCCCATATCGGGGACGACGGTGAGAAAAGCGCCGATGCCAAATCCCGCGCCTTCGAGCGCGGCCAATTTCGAAGAGGCGGAAATGGTGCTCTCCGCAATCGGCGCGATGACTTCGGGCTCCAGATGAAGCATCTGCGGCCAGGACTCTACCGGCAGTTTATGGGCGCGCTGAACGTGCTTGAGGTACTTGTGCTCGTCCACGCGCACCTGCGTATAGGCGCGGCGAAATCCAGCATTCGCGAATGCCGTTAGCGCGCCGAGGGACGGCCGAGGCTGTTTCCTCTCCGCCATATTTTGATTGGATGCGCTTGGGCGTCGAAAGGCGTCGCGAGTTCGGGGAAAAGGGCGATTCACAGTATAGCGCCTGAAAATCGTTCAGGTTCGAATGCCGCGTCGCAACAAAATTGCCCGAGCGCGGGAGAGGCGCTTCAGCGCGTCATGTAATAGTAGATAGTGGGCGTGACAAACAGCGACAGAATCATCGCGATGAGCAGCCCGCCAATCACAGCGACGGCCAGCGGCTGCAACATCTGCGAACCCGAGCCAATGGCGAGCGCCAGGGGTAGCATTCCGGCGACGGCGGCGATTGCAGTCATCACGATCGGGCGCAATCTCCGTCTGCCGGCTTGAAAAATCGATTCCTCGGGAGAGAAACCAGCGCCCCGGAACTTTTCATCAGCGTCCAGCAACAAGATGCCATTCTTCGCGACGATGCCAATGACCATGATCAGGCCCATGAACGATGACAGGTTGAAAGTGATGCCCGCGAAAAACAAAGCCACGAAAACGCCGGCCGTCGATAGCAGCGCGGACACCAGGATCGAAATCGGCGCGGAGAAATTGCGAAATTCAAAGAGCAGAACCAAGAAGACAAAGAGCACGGCGAGCGCCAGCACGAGAGTGAGATCACGGAAGGATTGCTGCTGTGTTTTATACAGGCCGCCGTATTCGATGCGGATCGATTCGGGGAGGTTCATTTTGGCGAGTGTTGCCTGAACATCCGAGATTGCATGGCCCATATCGAGGCCCTGTAGCCTGGCGGTAACGGAAACAAAGCGCTGCTGGTTATCTTGAAGAATCTCGGTCTGGCCGGGAATTTCGGTCATGTTCGCGATCGAACCCAGGGTAGCGATCTGGCCGGTAGGGCTGACGATGACCGTGTTCTCCATGGAAGAAAGCGAGGAGCGAACGCTTTCGGGATAACGGATGCGCACCGCATACGGACGGTCGTTCACCACCATGGGCTGTAATGTGGTGACGCCATCGAGCATCGCGGTTGTTTGATCGGCGATGTCCTGCGGGGTGAATCCGGCGTGCGACGCTTTCGCCATGTCCACTCGAAATGAAACGGCTGGCCCGCTGGTGGTCGAGTCCACGCCGTTGTCGACATCGACGATAGGGTGGGCGCCGCCGATCTGAATATTTCCGATCGCATCCGCCACGCGAATGGCCCATTCGTCGAGCAGTTTCGCGTCGGGATTGAACATCATAATGTCGATGGGCTGCGGCGCGCTGGTGAGGTCTCCAATCATGTCCTGAAGCTTCTGCGTGAACTCGACGTCCACGGCAGGATCGGATCGGGCAACCTTGGCGCGAATTTCGTCCATGATCTGCCAAACATCACGGCTGCGATTGGTTTTTAGGTCGACGGAAATGTCTCCCGTGTTCGCTTCGGTAACGGCTGCAAGGCCGAGCTGAAGGCCGGTGCGGCGCGAAGTGCTGGCAACTTCGGGAATGGAGTCGACGATATTCAATATGCCCTGCACCATGCGATTGGATTCCTGAAGCGAACTGCCGGGCGGAGTAACGTAGTCGATGATAAAGCTGCCTTCGTCCATTTTCGGCAGCAAGTCGGAGCCGATCTGACGGTAGCAGAGGTACGATACACCGATCAGAAATACGGCCAGAATGGGCACCCATACCGGATGTTTCAGGCTTCGACGAAACCAATTCTCGTAAAACCGGATCACGCGGCCAAAGGCGCCCTTCATCAGGTGTTCTTCCTCAGCTTGCAGCATGTGGGCGATTTCGAGATCACGGTCTTGCCCTTTCGCGGCCGGAGGGGCTTGCTCCAAACTCGGCGAGGATGGCGGAGCCGGTAGTTCGGCGCGGGCAGCCGGAGGAGGAATGGACTGCTTGCGAAGCAAGTAGAGGCACAGAGTCGGCGTCCAGGTGAGCGCAAGAGTCAAGGAAGTGAGGAGCGCGGCGGCGATGGTTACCGCCATCGCGCGGAAAAATACTCCGGTGACGCCGGTAATGGCGACCAGCGGAACGAAAACCACGATCGGAGTGAGCGTGGAACCGACCAGGGCCGTCGAAAGCTCCTGCAAGGTGAGCGAAACGGCCTGGAATCTTCCCTCACCCGCCTCGCGGTGAAGCACGACGTTTTCCAGAACGACGATTGCATCGTCGATGATCAGCCCGACCGCGGCAGCCATGCCGCCCAAAGTCATCAAATCGAAGCTCTCGCCCAGGAGCTTCATTACGATGAAGGTGACTAGAAGACTGATTGGAATCACCATGCCGGCAATGAAAGAAGTTCCCCAATCGCGCAGGAAGAGGACGAGAACCGCGGAAGCCAACAGAAGGCCGATGATGATCGCGTCGCGAACGCTCTTGATGGATTGGCCCACAATCCACGACTGATCGTAAAAGGTGCTCACGTGGATGCCGGGCGGAAGTCCCTTTTCGATCCGCGCCAATTCGGTTTTCACGGCCGTGGCCACTTGCATAGTGTTGCTGCCACGCTGGCGATTGATGTTGATTAGTACGGCAGGCTTGCGGTTAGCGGTAACGATGGTGAAGTGCGGCCTGAACGATGGCGCAACCGTGGCAACGTTGCCCACATAGATCGGAGTGCCGTCCGGCGCATACTTGATGAACGTATTGGCCAACTCTCGCTGGTTGTGGGATTGGCCGGTAATCAGTCCTAAAAACAGCTGATGGTTTTGCGGAAAGAGACCGGGGGATTGAATGATGTTGGACCGGTCGACCGCGGCGAGGAGGCCTGAAACACTCACGCCGGTGAGCAGCAACTTAGCCGGATCGGGAACGATGTGGAATTCGGGTTCTTCCCCGCCCTGGATCACGATTGTTGAGACTCCCGGAAGCCCAGCGAGGCGCGGTTTGATCTCGTATGTCGCGATTTGCCAGAGCTGCTGCTGAGAAATGGTCTTGGACGTAAGGCCGTAGCCGAGGATGGGAAAGCTGGAAAATTCGAGGCGCTGCGCGCTGACTTGCGCAGTCAGTGGAAGAGTGGTTTCCACGCGCGCCAGAGCCGCATTGACGCGCTGGAGGGTCTGAAACATGTCGACCTTCCAACTGAAGTAGAGATCTATTTCGGCGGAGCCGCGGCTGGTGGTCGACTGCACGTCCTGAATGCCCTGAACGCCGCTGACCGCTTCCTCGATGGGCCGCGTAATGGTGACGAGCATTTGGTCGATGGGCATCACGCCGTTGTCGACGGCGACGATGACGCGCGGGAAATCCGTGGTAGGAAAGACGGCTAGCGGAATGCTGAAGGCCAGGTACGCGCCCACTAGCGCCAGAGTGACGATCAAAAAAATGATGGATTTGTGCTCGCGCGCGAACCAGTAATTTTGGGACTCGGGCAAGCCGTGGTTCGGTTTTCGGGTGTTGGTTGCGGTTGAATTCGCCATGGACGATTTGAAGGCCTAGCCGCCTCCACCGTTCGCGGCGGCGGCTTTAGAAATACGCACCTTCGTGCCGTCGGGCAGACCGTACGCGCCTTCGGTAACGATTCGCTCGCCGGGGCGCAGGCCGCTAATTATCTGCACTTCGTCGTCTTCATGAATGCCGGTCTGGATGCTGGTTTGGCGCGCGAGCCGATCCTTGCCAATAACCATCACGGAAGTGGCGCCATTGCCCGCAGTGAGCACTGCCGCAGATGGAACCACCAGCGCGTTTTTCACGACGCGCGCGATTATATTCACGTTCACGGTGGCGCCGGGCCTGAGTTGGTCTTTAGGATTTAGGGCTTCCACCCAAACTTCGACCGTGGTGCTATTCGGATTGAGTGCGGGGCTCACGACGGTTACCTTGGCCGGAACCGTTGGCGCGCTACCCCCGAGCAAGATGGTCGCGGGATCGCCCACATGCAGCACCGAAGCCTGATCGGGCGAAATGTAGGCGCGGCCGATCACGTGCGAGAGATTCATGATCGTCATCATCGGCGCGCCGGCAGTGGCCATTTGGCCTTCGTAGAGCGGGCGATCGGTTACGACTCCGGTGATCGGACTGCGGATTAGGGAATATTGCAGTTGTGCGAGCGCCGCTTCGTACTGACCCTTTGCGGCGGCCAGCTGGCCCTTGGCGGTCTGTTCGGCGGCGCTTTGGCCAACTTTCCGCAGGCCCTGCAGATGGGCCAGGGCCATCTGATATTGGTTATTCGCCTGCGTGAAGGCGACACGCGATTCTTCCATCAAATTGCGCGAGATCGCCCCGGCTTTGTAGAGTTTTTCCCGGCTTCGATAGACCATGCGGCTGGATTGCATCGCCTGTCGCGTGGCTTGGACGTTCAAATTTGCGTTTTGAATCTGGGCGGGCAAACTCACCTGCGTGCTGGTGGCGTAGGCGGCTTGTGCCTGTTCGTAGGCACCCTTAGCCTGGTCCGCTGCCGCTTGCAGGTCGTTATTTTCCAACTTCGCGACGCGTTGACCCGCCTGCACGTGGCTGCCGCGGTTTACGTAGAACTTTTCAATCGGAGCGCTGATTTTCGGAACGATGGAGACTTCGTTTTTCGCGTAGAGCACCGCCTCGGTGGAGATAATTTGCTGAATCGTGTTCCGCTGCACGGTTGCGGCCTGCACGGTGACGACCGGCTCGGCGGGCGGTTTATTGCTCGAACAGCCGGCCCATGCAACAGTCGCACATAAGATCAACGGGCCAGCTGCGGCGCGAAACGTCCTGTGTTTATCCACGCTCAGAAGCTCCCCGTGATCGTCTGCAGGGTGGCCAGCGCATCGCGATAGCGCGCCTCGCCTGTGGCGTAGCTATTGCGCGCATCCACCAAGGAGGTTTCGGCGTCAAGAACATCCAACACTACAGCCGATCCCGCTTGATACTGCATGGTGACTAGCTGCAAGTTCTGCTGCGCCAGATCGACCGAATGACGCAAATTCCCCAGCTGGTTCCAGGCCACTTCGGACTGGTCGTAATAAGAGTGCAGCAAGCTGATGATTCTCCGGTGCGCGAATGAAAGATCGAGTTTGGCGGTTTCCCTTTGCTCCTCCGCGGCGTGAAGCTTGCTGAGCCGCGCGCCCCAGTCCCAAACGGGGATGTTCATGGAATAGGTAACAAAGTATCCCAGGTTCGGCTCCCGGACGTGCGGCGCAGTGGTATTTTCGCTTTCCAGAGCAAAATGATTTGCTTCAATACCATAATCGAAGTCAATCGAGAAGGAGGGAAAAAACTCCGACCTCGCTGATCCGACAGCGACTTTCGATGCATTGTAGGCTGCCAACGCAGATGCGACGTCGGGATTGTGATTTTTGGCCATTGCCTCGGCTTGCTCAAAACTTGGCAGAACGGGAGGGGTGTCCAGGTCGTCGACAACATTGAAATCTTCGTTGAAGCTCGGAAAGAGCAATACGGCCAGATTTAACCGTGCTTGCGACATGGCCAATTGCGCGTCGCCGAGATTCCGCTGCGCCTGACTGACCTGCAGCTCAAAACGAATTACAGCCTGATGAGCAATCTCGCCGCCCTGCTCCAGCGCCTGGCTGATTTGCTGAAAGTGCTGCGCGTTGGTCAGGCTTTGCTGCGCGACGGCGAAGCTGCGTTCGGAGACGACGAGCGCGTAATAATCTTGGGTGATAGTGACGACGAGACTCCGCCCCGCGATCTGCGCACCGGCCTGCGCGATGGCTTTCTCGTACGCGGCGCGCCGAGGACCAGCATCGATGAAAAAGCTGCCGGGCATGTCCTGGTGAGCTGCGGCCCAAGCGCGATACACGTGCACACCGTCGTTGGTCACAAAGCGGCCAACCGGCGAGATGCCGTTGCCCTGGGTATTCAGGTACTGCGCCAAACCGCTGATGGCCGGCAGCATGGCGGCGCGGGCCTGCACTTGGTTGTATCGTGCAAGTTTTACGGCTGAGAGAGCTCTTTGAAAGTCGGGGCTGTTTTTCTGCGCGCGCGCGAGGGCGTCGGCGAGCGTCAACATCAACGGCGCGCTATTGGCCGACGGCGCTTGCGCGGCAGACTGCCCTTCCGCTGCGGGCACTGCCGTTAAAGCAGCGGTTTGCGCCAGTGCGTGCCCGGCGCAAAGGCTAATTGCAAGGAACACGCCTGCAATTAGTTTAAAAGTTCCGCCGAACATACGACTGCGCCGCAAGGCGTGCGCGCGTTTCTTTCGCGCGGCAGTACTATAGTTCCAAATCCTTTGCTCTTCTGGCGGCATTTTATCCATGGTCATCGATTCTCCTCCAAAGCATCGCCCGAATCGGGCGCCGCAGCGCGCGCCTGCGAGACGCGGCGATCTCTTTTCCCTTCGGAAAGCAAACACAAATCGCGGGTCGCAAGCAGCATACAGGACCTACAATTCCAAGTACGCAGCGAAGCGAAGTGGTGTTACGCATGCAGAAGACTTCCCAAGAATGTGCTGAAGCTTGGGTGGTGTCCTAATTTGAAGTTCATGTCCCTAGTTCGAGGCATTGAGCGTGCTCCGAATCCATTCCGAAACGGTATGTTTTGCGGCCTTCGCCTTCGACTCAATCGCCTTCATTTCGTCGGGAGTCACGCGCACACGCAAAAACAGTCCCTTAGCGTGTCCCTTCGGCAACGGTGGACGCCCTGCTTTCTTAGGCTTCGTCTGCTTGTGGCTCACGGCTTCTAAACTCCTGTACGATGGCGGCTCTCACGGCCAAGAGTGGCGATGTTACTTTGTCCATATGGAGCACAGTTACATACCGTTTCTTCCCGTCCGCGTCATGCGACCATGCGTAAATCTTCGTTGCTTTCGGATGGTCGATCAGCTCAAACACTTCTACGACGCCTTCCCAAACTGTTTTGCCTTGAAACGTTTCCTTGATTGGGACGCTCTCAAGGTGACGCGATTCGACGCCGTGCAAGCGGCGAATCGCCTCCCCTAATTCTTCGATGTATCGCTCGCCTGCCATTAACGTTCTGTCTCATTCCCCACCAACTCTAGGCGGATGCACTTCCCGAATGGCCGATTTTGCATGTCACGAAGGAACGCTACGAAGCCATACAGAACCTTGGCATCCGAAGGGCCTTCAATTTGAGTGGCGGCAGCATCGCTAGCAATGGACTCCTGGCAATTCGGGCATTGCCTTACTATTTGACGATCTATCTTTTCAATCGGAACGAAGTAGGTAGCTTCGCAATGTGGACAGTGGAATCCGATGCTACGAATATCTTTAGGAGCTACCAAGATGCGATTTTCACTTGTCATGCCGCGGCCTCCACCAAGTCTCTAACGCTCCAAAAATCTCTCTCGACGCCCGCTGCCATAGCCGGGGTGCAGCGCAGCGTGCCGTGGCTCTTCACTAAATTGTAATAGGCGAAGTGAAGCGCAGCGGCGGCTTCAAAGTTTTCCAGCTTCTTGCTGAAAGCGTAGGTCAACCGGGTAAGACGGCGCATGTGCAAACGGGTCGTGCCGTTCAATCGCTCGATGTGGCTCGTGGAAGCCATCTGCATATCAGGGCGACCCGAATAAGCTTTCTTGTTCATTCGAATAACTTCCGCGTCCATCGAATCGTTCTCAAAAACCTTCACGATCTGCGCGAAGTCCACGTTTCCGCCGAACGCGCCCTCGACCGCTGTAACGTAGGCGTTAAGGCCGTCCGTTGAAATTTGGACTCGGTTTGTCATCCGGCTTGCGACATCCGCGACAAAGGCATTCGCCGTCGCATGGTCGCGTTTGCCGACCTTGAATGAAGGAACAAGCTTCGTGTCCGAATCAATCGCAACCCACGTCCAAACATCGCCAAGGGTCGAACTATCATCAGGGCGCACATGCTTTTCCTTTTTGCCGACGAATCCCCAAATTTCGTCTAGCTCTAGATGCTGGCAGGGCAGCTCGCGCATCTTCGCGTCTAGCAGCGATTGGCAGCCCATCCCTACACGCACGCCCAACCGCATGATGGTATCCCGATGCACGCCAGTCTGCCGTTCAATAGAGCGGATGCTAGAGCCTTCCGCGAGCGCTCCGATGATTGCCGTTTGCTTTTCCGTGCTCAGGATGTTTGCCATGTGCGCGTCTCCTATGATAATAACTGTACCCCGATAAATAAGAGTTGTCAACAAGTATTTCTGTGCTACAATAATTATATGGAAGATCAGCCCAGCGGCGACAATGTACAAGAGAACGGCAACGAGCCATCGCCCACCGCTTCGAAATCTATAAAGGAGCCAACTGGCGACGCAACACAGCAGGTACGCGGCGAAAGTACAAACCAGCAGATAGCCAATCTTGAGGACAGGATCAGAAGTGCCGAAAAATGGATGATAGGTCTGACGGGGGCGATTGCTTTCTTCGCTCTCTGCTCCGTAATAGTCGGCTTTCTTCAGTGGTCCGTTATAAAAAGCGGCGGCAAGGATACACGTTCTTTGGCCGACGCAGCCAAGACGCAAGCGGCTCAAATGACTAACGTGTCTGATGCCGCTGACAAAATCAAGAACGCCGCCCAAAATATGGTCGCGCAAGACCAACGGATAGCCGACAACTCCGAGGCCGCTCTGAAGGCCACAACGAAACAGGCCAAGTCCGCCTTGGATTCCAGTATTGACTCTTCTCATCTCGACCAGCGCGCTTGGTTGGTCGTTTCTACACTGGCGATTTCTGCCGAACCATCCCAGGAAGACGGGGCCAGCGTCACCGTCTCTCTGGCCAACACCGGAAGAACACCGGCCCTGAAACTGATTAATCAGTCTAAGTTGTTTTTTCTTGATATCGACCCGGCTGGGGCCAATTTCAATCTTCCCACTAATCCCCGGAGCAGGGCGATAGTCCCTCCGGGTGTTTCTGGAGTTCAATTCACGACGGGCAAATTGAAATTCAAGAGTCTTAGCCAAGTTGGTCTGTATGAAAGCGGTGTTTATAAAGTCTATGTTCAGGCTCTGATCCGGTACAGAGACGTTTTCGGCAAATCTCATTGGACCAGCGTATGCGCTTACCACACGTACGGGGCGCGCTTGGACTATTTCCAATTTTGCGAACACGGGAACGAAGTAGACGGTGAACAAGCACAAGAGCAGCCAAATTAGGACACTACCGAAGCTTGAAACAATTTGCAAAAGCGTGGCGGATACCGCATGATCTTTGTTTGTCTTTACGTAAGCATCATACGGGTGCAGGCGACACTCGAAAGTGGCGGCACTGAGCCGTCATTTCGCTGAACGCTAACCGCTTCTTTATTTTCCGCGGACACATCAGGAGGAATTGAATGCGCAGGCCCGCAAGTCTTACTCCGCCAAAAGGCAAGTTGGGCGTCTTGACGCCCGGCATGGGAGCCGTAAGCACGACGCTCATGGCCGGAGTCGAATTGATTCGCAAAGGCGAATCAGTTCCGGTTGGATCGCTCACACAAATGGGAACCATCCGGCTCGGGAAGAGAACGGAAAACCGCGTTCCCGCCATCAAGGACTTCGTTCCTCTGGCCAAATTGAACGACATCGTTTTCGGCGGCTGGGATATTTTCCCTGATACCGCCTATCAATCAGCGGCGAACGCCGGAGTTCTGGATGCGAAGGACCTGTCGAAGGCCGAGAAATATCTAAAGACGATCCGGCCGATGAAGGCGGCATTCGATCAAAATTACGTGAAGAAGTTGCAGGGCACCAATGTCAAGAAGGCGAAGACGAAGTTCGACCTGGCCCAGCAGATCCGTGAAGACATCCGCGAGTTCAAGAAAAAGAACAAACTCGACCGCCTGGTGATGCTATGGTGCGGTTCAACCGAGATATTTTTGAAGGCCGAGGACGTTCATCGCGATATGGCGTCGTTTGAAAAAGCGATGAAGGAAAATCATCCGGCCATCGCGCCTTCCATGCTGTACGCCTACGCCGCCATTAGTGAAGGCGTGCCGTACGCGAATGGCGCGCCGAACCTCAGCGTCGACTTCCGCGCCCTCGAAGAATACGCAAAATCGAAAAACGTGCCGATTGCCGGAAAAGACTTCAAGACCGGGCAGACGATGATGAAAACCGTGCTAGCGCCTGCCTTCAAGGCGCGGATGATTGGGCTAAATGGCTGGTTTTCGACGAACATTCTGGGCAACCGCGACGGAGAAGTTCTCGAAGACCCTGGATCATTTAAAACCAAGGAAGAATCAAAACTCGGCGCGCTGGAATATATCTTGCAGCCGAAGGTGTATCCCGACCTCTACGGAAAGTTCACCCACAAGGTGCGGATCAACTACTATCCGCCGCGCCGCGACAACAAAGAAGGCTGGGATAACATCGATATTTTCGGGTGGCTCGGCTATCCGATGCAGATCAAAATCGATTTCCTGTGCCGCGATTCGATCCTGGCCGCGCCGATCGCGCTGGACCTGGTGCTGTTCCTCGACTTGGCAAAACGGGCGGGTATGCGCGGAATCCAGGAGTGGCTGAGTTTCTACTTCAAATCGCCGATGTGCGCGCCGGAGCTTTATCCGGAGCACGATCTGTTTATCCAACTGATGAAACTGAAAAATACGCTGCGCTGGATGATGGGCGAAGAATTAATCACTCACCTTGGCGCGGAGTATTACGATTAGAAGAGAGCTAGGTCGAGCTTCGGATCGACGTTCGATTCGGGCATCCGTTCGATTTGCTCGCCGATAGCCGCGCTCTAACTCGGACCCGGTTCATACTCCAGCGAGGGCGCGGCGCAGACAGCGTCGCGTCCGAGTGGAAGAGTCGACCATGAAAGCAGTCCGGTTCGATAAGTACGGCGGCGTTGAAGTCCTGTACGTCGCCGACGTGCCAACCCCTGAACCAGCCGCCGGCGAAGTTTTGGTCAAGGTAAAGACTGCGGCGATCAACCCCGGTGAATCGAAAATCCGCGAGGGAATGTTTAAGGACACTTGGCCGGCCACCTTTCCGTCCGGTGAAGGCAGCGACCTCGCCGGAATCGTGACGAAAGTCGGCGCGGGCGGCGCGAACTTCAAGGCCGGTGACGAAGTACTCGGATTCACCGACAGTCGCGCTAGCCACGCCGAATATGTGGTGGTAGAAAAGCAGAACCTCGCTCCCAAATCACCGCAGGTACCGTGGGAAGTTGCCGGATCGCTGGCCGTCGCTGGAAGCACGGCCTACGCTTGCGTGCGCGCGGTGTCCCTGAAGCCGCGTGACAAGGTCGCGGTGTCCGGCGCCGCGGGCGGCGTTGGATCGATCACCATTCAGCTCGCTAAACGGACGGGCGCGGAAGTGATCGGCATCGCCAGCCCGGCGAATCGCGAGTGGCTTTCGGCACACGGAGTCCAGTCCGTAGCCTACGGCCCGGGGCTTGCCGAGCAGCTGCGCAAAGCCGGGATCAACGCGTTCATCGACACGCATGGGTTGGGCTACGTGAAACTGGCAGTGGAGCTCGGCGTGCCGCGCGACCGCATCAACACAATTATCGACTTCGCCGCGGCAAAGGAATACGGCGTAAAAGCCGAGGGCGGCCAGTCCGCGAAGAGCGCTTCGGTGCTAGCCGAACTCGCCGGACTGGTAGCGTCGGGCGGACTGGAAGTGCCGATCGCAGCCACCTTCCCGTTGACCGAGGTTCGCGCCGCGTACAAGGTCGTGGAGCAAGGCCACACCCGCGGTAAGATCGTGTTGCTGCCCTAGGACCGCCCTCTTTTAGCCGCAGAATTTCTGCTGATGGTTACTTCGCTGAGTTAGCCGCTTCGTTGGAAATTTCTTCGCTGACAGGCGTGTGCCGGTTGCGCCTGATCACATCGATGAAATACTGATGGACGGTAGGATCGTTGGTCAGCTCCGGATGAAATGTGGCAGCGAGTATCCGTCCCTGCTGCACCAGCACCGGATGCGCCGCATCTTTCGCAAGCACCTCGACACCTTCCCCAATGGATTCGATGATTGGCGCACGGATGAAAACCATTTCTATCGGTTCCTCACGCAGCGCAGTCTTGGCTTCGTGCACGTCGCTCGCAAGTTGCCGCCCATAGCCATTGCGCAAAATCGAGATATTCAGCAGCCCGAGCGACGCCTGCGGCGGGTTATGTACCTCACGCGCCAGCAGGATCGCTCCGGCGCAGGTGCCCAAGAACGCGCCGCCGTCCGCGTGGAATTGCAGTAGCGCGTCCCACAGGCCTTCTTCGCGCATCACTTTGATGTGCGTGGTGCTTTCACCGCCGGGAAAGATGATTCCTGCGATCCCGCCTACATCCGCTGGGCGGCGAACGTACGTCCACTTTACGCCCAAGCGGTCGAGCATCTTCGCGTGCGCTTCGTAATCGCCTTGAATGGCGAGAATCCCGATTTTCATTTCATCCGTCATCGATCACCGAGCGACCTGGATCGTCGTCCCTTTCAGGGAGCTCTATCTTTCGCTGGCTGTGTTCGCTTAGCGTGACGATCCTCATCGGATCGTCACCAGCCGCGCGTTTGCAGCAGGTCTTTCTCTTCGAGCTGGCGAATATCCAAGCCCTTCATTGCTTCGCCGAGCTCTTCGGAAGCTTCCAGGACAATCTTCGGATCCTTGTAGTGCGTGGTGGCTTTGACAATGGCACGCGCGCGCTGCGCCGGATCGCTGGACTTGAAGATGCCGGAACCAACGAACACCGCTTCGGCTCCGAGCTGCATCACCAGAGCGGCGTCGGCCGGCGTGGCGATTCCGCCCGCCGAGAAGTTCGGCACCGGCAGTTTGCCGTTTTTGGCCACCCAGGTAACCAGTTCGAGCGGAGAACCGAGCTCTTTCGATGCGTGCACCAATTCCTCTTCGCCGAGCGTGGTGAGCTTCTTCATCTGCCCGACGATGGCGCGAATGTGCCGCACTGCTTCGACGATATTTCCCGAGCCGGCTTCGCCCTTGGTGCGGATCATGGCCGCGCCTTCTGCGACGCGCCGCAATGCTTCGCCCAAATTGCGAGCCCCACAAACGAACGGCACTTTGAAGCCGTGCTTCCATACGTGATGCTCTTCATCCGCTGGCGTCAGGACTTCACTCTCGTCGATATAGTCGACTTCCAGAGCCTCCAGCACCTGCGCTTCGGCGAAGTGCCCGATGCGCACTTTGGCCATCACCGGAATCGAAACCACATCCATAATTTCGCGGATCACGCGCGGCGCAGCCATGCGCGCCACCCCGCCTTCCTTGCGAATATCGGAGGGCACGCGCTCGAGCGCCATTACCGCGCACGCCCCTGCGTCTTCGGCAATTTTGGCTTGATCGGCGTTCGTTACGTCCATGATCACGCCGCCCTTCAGCATTTCGGCCAAGCCGACCTTGACCCGCCACAAACTATCGTTCATCGAGTTCATCACCTGCTCCTGTGTGGGATTAAATCCCTCTTAAACTTTTCACAATTCGTCTTCGGCCGGAGCCGGATTGGCGCCGCGAACGCTCGCTTGAAACCGCTCCCGTCCAATCTCAACGAAATGTCCGCGCCCGCGCGCCAAGACCACGCCGGAGATGTTTCGAATTTCGCCCTGGCGGAAACGGTCGCGTCCGTTTCGCTCCAATTCCCACCCTTCGACAATCAGATCAGCCTCGACTGGCACTGGCCTTACATATTCGATGCTCAACTTAGCCGTGACCGCATGGTCCTTCGCAAAGCGGCTGACTTTCGCCATCACCTCGTCGAGCAGCGTGGCAATGATGCCACCGTGCACGAAGCCCGCCCCGCCCTGATATTCGCTGGGCAACCGGAACGCGCCTCGAATCCGCTTGGCTTCGTCGTCCTGCTCAAATGCGAGGTGCATACCGCGCGAGTTCCCGCCGCCGCAGACGAAGCAAAAGTTATCCGACTTGGGTTCCAGGAGCATCGTCTGGACTAGATCAGCGCAACCCGCGCATGATATTCCTCACGCACCCCGCGCTGCCGTTTGCCAAGCTCCTGCTTCAATAGCTCTCCTAACATCTCAATTCCCCGCGCAATGCGCTTTTCATCGACGCTCGCAAACGCCAACCGCAATGTGTTCGGCTGCGGATGCTGCGCGTAAAAATACCTTCCTGGAAGAAACATGACGCCACGCTCTCGCGCGTGAATCAGTAACTCGCCCGCGTCGAATCCCGAAGGGAGCGTGACCCACAAGGTCATGCCGCCTTCGGCACGCGTCCAAGTGACCCCATGCGGCATATTTCTTTCGAGCGCCTGGTCCATCGCTTCCAGGCGGCCGCGGTAAACGCCCTTCATCCGAGCGATATGCCGCAGGAGATATCCCCGGCGGACAAACTCGGCCATGGAGGCTTGCGAAAGCTGATCGCTGTGCAAGTCCGTGGATTGCTTCACGAGGCGCAGCCGTTCGATGGCGCTCTCGGCGCCGATGCACCACCCGATGCGCAGGCCCGGAAAAGCGATTTTCGAAAAGCTGTCGATCTGAATCACGTTGCCCGACGTGTCCAACGCTTTCAGAGACGGTATCAGCTTGCCGTGCAGGCGCAAGCGCGCGTAGATCGCGTCTTCGATCACCGGAACTTGATAATGAACGGCGAGATCGAGTAACCGCCGGCGCTCGGCCAACGGCAAGGCCGTGCCGGTGGGATTGTGAAAATCCGGCGTGACGAAAATCAGTTTGATGCGGTTCTGAAGCAACGCGGATTCGAGCGCGCCAATATCGAGGCCGGGATGCCCGGTGCGCTCTGTATCCGTTTCCACGCCAACGGGAAGCATGCGCACCCGCGCGCCCGCAAAGATCGCAATCGCTCCGGGGTACGCCGGATTCTCCAAAGCCACCGAGTCACCCGGGCGCAGGAACGCCTTGCAAATCAAATCAATGGCCTGCTGGCAGCCGTCCGTAATCAGCAGTTGGCCCGGGCGGATCTCCAGACCTTCGGATTGTACGAGCATGGTTACCGCTTGCTTGAGTGGACCGTATCCATCGGTCGAACCGAGCTGCAGGATTTTGCGGCCCTCCCTGCGCAGCACGGCGTTCACGCACCGGCGGAACTCTTCCAGAGGAAACAGTTCGTCGGAAGGCCGCGCGGCGGTAAAAGCGATCGCGCCGGGCGGAATTTCCGGCATCACGCGGCTCAGACCTTCCACGCCGCGCTCGTCGGCAAAGAGAGACTCCCAGCGCATCGCGCCGCCATGGCCATTGGACCGCGGCGGGGGAGAAAACTGCTTCACCGGAGGCGCGCAGATGAACGTGCCGCGACCGACGTGCCCCTGAATCAGGCCTTCCGCCTCCAATTCCGCATAGGCATTAGCGACTGTGGTGCGATGGACGCCCAGGTGACCGGCCAACTCGCGGCTCGCTGGAATCCTGTCGCCCGAGCGCAGCTCGCCCGAGAAAACCAGAGCGCGCACCTGATCGCGCAGCTGAACGTACAGCGGAATGTGGCTTTCGGGCTGTAGGTGGACCTGCAACATTGTCTTGTCCTACAGTCCAATATACCGCACAAAATTATGCCGTGAAGCGCCAAATTGTCTCTTTGACCATTAAAGCTCTCGCTGGTGCGGGGTCGGCTGGTTAAATGGCGGCGGAAAGCCAAAGCCGGAGAGCTATTCGCGGAAGAGTTTTGGCTGCTCGGGAATTTCGGCGGCTCGCTCGCGCGGATTCGCTTGCGGCCGGCGCGCCACGCCGACGACGCCTAGAACCTTCATTTCAATAAGCGCGGAGCGCGGGATGAACATTCGAACCACGTTACCATGGAGATCGGGCGGCGTGAGTTGCACACCGGAGCCGAGCATTGAGAGAAGATCGTTTGGCACCACGCCTTCCATTTCGTCGCCATCGCGGAATCGGAGCCGAACCCAGAGGCCGTCGAGCTTCGGGCGGCTGAGAAAGGTTTTGCGCTCCGGTTCGAATGGCCCGGTGAACTCGCGCACGAAGCACACGGCTTTCAGATTCGGCAGCGGAATGGAACGATGTTCGCCACCGGGAGTGAGCAAATCGACGGTATCGGCAGCGTCGAGGACCGCCGGGTTTAAGTAGCCTGGTTCCGAACTGCCGTCCAGCAAAAAGACGGCTACTTTCTTGTGCGTCGAGGTTGTTTCACGGCTTTTCACGTAAGTTCCTGCCTGGAAGGTTGCTAAGCCTGCGCAGGTTATGTTATCGTGCAGACGGCTGCTGATGTCAACTTATTGGTGCTTAAAGGGTTAGCATCGGAGCGCAAGCCGATTGACCACCAAGGTACAGCTGCTAAAATCGGCCTCGGTGGTAGCCCTTGTAACGGTTATCAGCCGCATTTGCGGATACTTACGCGATCAGCGGATAGCTCTCCTCCTCGGCACCTCGCCGGCTGCCGACTCATTCATTCTAGCCTTCCGAATTCCCGGATTGATACGGCGAATGGCAGGAGAAGGCTCGCTCGGGGCGTCATTTATTCCCGTATTCACGGGCTACCTGCACAACGAATCTCGCCCGCAGGCTTGGGCGTTCGCACAAAAGGTATTTTGGGACGTGGCGCTTGCGCTAGCAGCAATTGCGCTGCTCGGGGTGGTGTTTTCGCGGCAGGTCATCGGACTACTGACAATATTTGGCGCTCACCAGGGGCAATGGCAGCTAGCAGTTTATTTGAATCGGATTATCTTCCCCGCCGTCCTGTTCATAGGATTGGCGGCTGTGGCCGCGTCGATTCTGAACAGCTTTCACGTGTTCGCCTTGCCGGCCGCTACGCCGATTTTCTTCAACTTGGCGCTGATCGCATGCTCGTTTGGAATTGTATACCGGCCAATCCTGCACTGGGCCCCCGCTGGGTATCGTTCTCCGGCGGTCGCTCTGGCCGTCGGAATTTTGATCGGCGGCGTGGTCCAGCTTGGGATGCAAATCCCGGCCTTGGCGCGGCGCGGAATGAAATTGTGGCCGCGATTCTCGCTCTCCGATCCGGGCGTGCGCAAAGTGGGACGTCTGGCGGCGCCGGCGTTTTTCGGCATGGGCGTCTATCAGATCAACATGTTTGTGGACACAGTTTTCGCCGCGTCGTCACGAATGCCACAAGGCAGCATCATGTCGCTCTACGTTGCGGATCGCGTGATGCAATTGGTTCTGGGAAGCTACGCGATCGCCATGTCCACGGCGCTCTTGCCGACGATGTCGCATCAGTGGGCCGCCGGACAATGGAGCGAGATGAAGCGCACGTTCGGCTTTTCGCTGCGTATCGTTTCCTTTATCACAGTGCCCGCCGCCGTGGGGCTGATTCTGCTGCGCCAGCCGATCATTCAGGTGCTGTTTCAGCATGGCCGCTTCACTGCGGCGTCCACGGCGCTCACCACGCGCGCGCTTTTCTATTATTCTCTGGGGCTGCCGGCGTTCGCGGGCGTGAAGCTGATTGCGCCGATGTATTACTCCACGCAGGATACGGCCACTCCCGCGCGGACTGGCTCCTATGCCTTGGGCTTGAACATCGCTCTCAACACGTTTTTCCTGTTGTTCTTTTTTCGCACGCTTTCAAACGGCGGCCCGGCGCTGGCCAGCTCAGTCGCGGCATATTTCAATTTTGGCGCACTCTTCTTTTTGTTTCGCAAGCGCTACGGACGCCTGGGAGCGCGCGGTCTGCTGCAATCGTTCTGCAAAATAGCGGCTTGCGCCGCGGCGATGGGTTTCGCGGCGTACGGCGCGCTGCGAATTTCGCATTTCGGGCAGGCGCGCCATGTGATCGTGCAGGCGGGACTGCTGGCCGGCACGATTTGTGCTGCAGTGGCAGTGTACTTCGCTCTGGCATGGCTGCTTCGGTGCGAAGAGCTGCGGGAATTTTTTCTTTTGTGGCGGAGGTCCGAGCCGGCGACGGCTCCTGCGGTTGAAAACGGAGTGTAACTGCGCGCGACCGGCGGAATCATCCCTGACGATCTGCGCGTGAATCGAGATGCTTTTTGGAAACAGATATTCGCACATTCCTGAACTGCTTGCGCGTTGAGAAGGGCCTCTCCGATAACACGATTCAGGCCTACCGGCGCGACATCGCCAAATTTTGCGCGTTTGCGAAGGAGCGCGGTCTTTCGACGCGGGACGTGCAGCGCGCCGACATCATCGATTTCCTGGCATCGCTTTACAAAAGCAAGCTCGACAGCCGCTCCGTGGCGCGACACCTGGTAACCATACGCAACTTTTTCCGCTTCGCGCTCATGGAGGGGTACGTGGCGGAAGACCCCGCCGCCACAGTGGAATCGCCGAAGTTCCGCCGCAGCTTGCCTCAGTTTTTGAGCCTCGATGAAGTTGAGCGCGTGCTGCGGCAGCCGGACACATCCACTGTGGTCGGGTTGCGCGACAAAGCCATGATCGAGCTGATGTATTCGTGCGGGCTGCGTGTGTCGGAACTATGCGGCTTGCGCGTCTCCGACTTGCAGGTGGACGCGGGATATCTTCGCTGTGTGGGCAAAGGCGACAAGGAACGGATCGTTCCGGTGGGGCGACGAGCGCTCGAAACGGCGCAGGCGTATTACCGCAAGGGGCGGCCGGCGCTTTTGCGAGGCGGAAGTTCTCCCTATCTGTTTCTTAACCAGCGGAGAGGAAAGATGGACCGCATCGCGTACTGGAAGGCGCTGGCGAACTATGGGCGCAAGGCTGGACTGCGAAAGCATCTAAAGCCGCACATGCTGCGCCATAGCTTCGCCACGCACTTGCTCGACCGCGGCGCGGATCTGCGCGCGGTACAAATGATGCTGGGCCATTCGGATATTTCGACGACGCAAATCTACACGCACGTCGTCGAAGAGCGGTTGAAACAAGTCTATAAAGCACACCACCCGCGCGCCTAGGTGCGCCGCGGATAGCAGGCCAGGAGGCGTAAGACCTCATGCCCGATTACATGTACTTGCTGGAAAGCAGGCTTTCTCCCGAACAGCGGGCGGCGCTCGAGCGCGTACAGGAATTGGCTCGATCGCAGGAGTTGAATGTTTATCTCACCGGCGGAGCGGTCCGCGACTTAATCTCTGGGCAGCCCATTCGCGACCTGGATTTCACGATTGAAGGCAACCCGGCGCGCATGGTGCGGGAGCTCGAAAAAGGCGGCGCTCGCGTGCTCGCTGAAAACGAGAAGACGCGGCACTACGAAATAATTTTCGCCGGCGACGCGGATGGATCCATTTCCGCGGCGCGCGACGACGTGTACGAACGCCCGGGCGCGAAAGCCGAATACCGCTTCTCCGGCATCATGGAAGATTTGCGGCGGCGCGATTTTTCGATCAACGCGATCGCCATTTCGCTGAACGCGCAATCGCGCGGTCTCTTGCTCGATCCCACGAACGGACTAGCCGATCTCGAGCGCCAGGAAGTGCGCGCGCTTTCGATTCACGCATTTACCAATCAACCCGTACGCTTGCTCCGGATTCTTCGCTACTGCGCGCGGATGACCTTCAACATGGATTCCCGCACGCAGGAATGGTTCGATCTGGCGATGGAGCGCGGACTGCAGGAGCACCTCGATCCGGCGGACGTGGGCCAAGAAGTTCGCGCGATGGCTCGCGAGGAAAATGCCGCGCCGGCGCTGAAGCAGTGGGACGCGCGAGAATTGCTGGCTGCGATTGACCCCCAATTGCAGCGGCGGAAACCAGATTACGAGGCGCTGAACAAGCTTTCGCGCGTACGGATGACCTTCCTGGAAGTAGGAATCCGGCCGCGTTTGCATGCGGCAACTACTCTTTACACGCTCAGGCGGCTCAAACCGCGCGAACTGACCTCCGTTCTCCGCAAAATGAATTACAGACAGTCAGAGATAGACCAGATCGTCGATCTGCCGGACGAGGCGCGGCGCGTGGTGAAGGTGCTGAAGAGCCGCAAGACGGAGACACCTCGCGACGCCTATTTTTACCTGGCTTCACTACCCTCCGAAACGATGGCCTTCATCGAAGCGGAAATTTCGGATTCTCGCGCGATTTCCAAGATCCGAAACTATTTGCAGAAATGGCGTCCCCTGCGCCTGGCGCTTCCGGTGGTGGAACTCGACGCGCTGGGTATTCCGCACGGACCGAAGTTCGACGAGATCCTCGAGCGGCTTTTCGAGAAACAGCTCCGCGGAAAGGCGCGCACTCCGGAGGAGCGCACGAAACTGCTTCGCGATCTGGCGGGCATCAAAGATGAACCCGCAAAAAAACCGGAGAAAAAGCGCAAGGGCAAAGAAGGGGCGGCCGACACTCCGCCGCATCCCGACGCGGAGTCTGCGGGAAAACCGGCCCGCAAGGTGGATGCGAAGCCTGCCTCCACGGGCGAAAAGACGTCGAAAGGCGTTGACGCAGGGTCGATGAGCTCCCAGAGTGCAGACGCGGTGTCCCCCCGAGCGCAAAAAGCGGCCTCGGCGAAGAAAGTGACCGCGACGAAGAAATCACGCGGAAAGTGAGCGCTAAAATCCCAGGAAGACCCACGCGCAGCATCAGACACCAGGAATATCGCCCGCGGGACGTGGTCTTGAATTGCCAGCGCAATCTTCGCATTCCGAAACGCGAGTTGGAGCAGTTTTTGGCCCGTGCACGGCATGCGCTACGCCTTCCAGCCGGATCGCTGAGTGTAGCGCTCGTGACCAACGCGGCAATCGCGAAATGGAATCACGCCTACCGCCACAAAGCGGGTCCCACGGACGTGCTCTCGTTTCCAGCTGAAGCTGAGCCGGAATCCGGGCGTCGCTCAATACACAGATTTAAGCGTGGAAGGTCCGAAGACAAAGCGGGCCGGACCCGCGATTACGCCTCTGATACTGGACGTCCGCTCTTTTACTTCGGCGATATTGCCATAGCCCCTGCGGTGGCGAGGCGCAACGCGCGCCGCTTCCGCCGGACGTTTTCCCAGGAAATGCGGATCTTGATCCTTCACGGCATGCTGCACCTGATGGGATA
The DNA here is from genome assembly GCA_050746725.1 of Candidatus Acidiferrales bacterium. Taxonomy (GTDB): domain Bacteria; phylum Acidobacteriota; class Terriglobia; order Acidiferrales; family UBA7541; genus Palsa-295. The sequence continues at coordinate 79,007 of JBOGMX010000009.1, forward strand.
CGATCACGAGACCGATACAGGGCAAATGGAGCGCCGCGAACGGCGATTGCGGCGCAAACTGGGACTCGTCTAGCCAATGAGGATGCTGTTCTACACGCTCGGCATCCTGCTTCTGACGGCCGGACTCGTGGTCGTGTCGTACCTCGACCGCGTATACCGCGAGCTGGGCCGCGTCTCCGGCAATCGCGTTCATCGCAACCTCAGCAACTTCGAAGCGCAAATTGAGCCGTTGTTTAAAATGGACCGGCGGCGCGCCGCGATCGTCTTCAGCTTGCTCACGCGGCTCTGGCTCGTCATGGTGGCAGTGCTGACCGCGGGCGGAGTGGTCACGTTCATTCCATCTGTGTGGGAAGAAACGGTCGAAAGCATTCTTTTTCTCGGAGCGGAAGTGGTGGTCGCGATGCAATTCCTGCCGTCGTTACTGGTGTCGGGAACGCGCGGAAACTGGATAAAGCCGATCGCGCCGATTGTGCGGCTGCTGGTCTGGATCACGTGGCCGGTCCACGCTGGACTCGATATGGCCGCTTCCGTATTGCGGCTTTCCGAGGAAGGGCCCAGCGAGCCCGAGGACGAACAACATGGAATCGAGGCGCTCGTCGACGCCGCGACGGAAGAAGGACTGATCGAGCAGGACGACGCGAGACTGATCGAACAGGTGATCGAGTTCGGCGATAAGCGTGTGAGCGAAGTGATGACGCCGCGGCCGGACATTGTAGCGATCCCGGCAAAGGCCACACTCGAGGAACTGCGCGAGCGAATTATAGAAACGAAATATTCGCGCCTTCCGGTCTATGAGAAATCACTCGACGAAATCATCGGGATTGCCATCGCGCGCGACATGCTGGAAATTTCCGAGAAGGACGCGGCGCGGCGGACGGTGCGCGAGCTGATGCGTCCGGCTCTGTTCGTTCCTGAAACCAAGCTCGGCTCCGAGCTACTGAAAGAGATGCAGAGCAAAAACCAGCAGATGGCGGTGGTGATCGACGAGTACGGTCTGGTGGCCGGAGTAGTAACCGTCGAGGATTTGGTTGAAGAAATCGTCGGCGAAATTGGCGAGGAGGATCGGCATCCGGCGCCGGATGCGATCCGCGAGATCGGCGGCGCGATGGTGCTGCGCGGAAGCGTCCCGTTGGATAAGCTCGCCGAGCTTTTCAACGTGCAACTCGACGTCACGGCGCAGCATGCCACAGCCACGACGGTCGCAGGGCTATTGAACGGGATTGCCGGACACGTTCCGGGCGTCGGCGAAATTCTTGAATTCGATGGCCTGCGGTTTGAGGTACTGGAAGCGAACCAGCGCAAAGTACTGCGCGTGCGCGCCACGCATGCAGCTGCGAGCGGTGCATCTCCGGGCGTCAAGGCGTGAGGTTTGCTTTCCCGCGAGGATGTGTGCTACACGTAACAATCGATATTTGAACCGCCTGAGTAGCGGCCTTCCAGCCCCGTGGAGCAGCTTACCAAACCGGAGCCTTTCAGCCCAGCTAGCTCCGCGAACGCTCAACCAAAAGATCGTGTAAAGCTATAGTTCCGGCCAACGATGCGTACACGCACCGACATAGGCAGCGCGACATCGCAATCGAGGTGGTTCGTGCCAGCGCGCGCGGATCTGCCGATGTTGGCGGTCATCTTGGTCGCATATTTCGTTTGCGGGCGGCTGGGGCTGAGTTTGGCGATCATCAACCCGATCGCGAGCCCGGTTTGGCCACCCACCGGGCTGGCTCTGGCTGCCTTCCTGATCTGGGGCTACCAGATGTGGCCGGCGGTATTCGCCGGTGCGTTTTTCGTGAATCTCGTTCAATTTTCCACCTCGTACCACCTTCATCCAGTGTCGGCACACGCCCTTGCCGAATCGCTGGCGATTGCGGTCGGCAACACGAGCGAAGGCTTGCTGGCGGCATTTCTGGTGGCGCGATTCGCGAATGGGCGAAGCGCGTTCGATAAATCGGAAGATGCTCTGCGATTTGCCGCGCTCGGCGGGTTGGTCAGCCCCATCGTGAGCGCAACCATGGGAACGGCCGTGCTGGCAATAGGCGGCCTCGCGCAAGGATCAGCGGTCCGAGGCGTTTGGACCACGTGGTGGCTGGGCGACGCCACGGGCGCGCTGATCGTGGCTCCCGCCATACTCCTCTGGAGTGTGCCTTCGCGCGTGGCGTGGAAAAAGTCGCGCCTTTTCGAGGCAATCGTCCTCGTGGTTTGCCTCTTGGCCGGTTGCGAGGTGGTGATATTCGCGGGCAATCGATCCCGTCCGGAGATGCTTCCGCTTTTATTTTTGTGCTTCCCGTTCCTGTTATGGCCCGCGATTCGCTTCGGGCAGCGCGAAGCGGCAAGTTCGGTGCTGGTCCTATCGTTCCTCGCCGTATTGGGAAGTATGCCGGGGCGGCGATTAATTCCCGAAGTGTCGTTGAACGTTTCATTCCTGATGCTGCAAATTTTCATTGCATCTATGGGCGTGACGGCTCTCGTGGTGGCGGCCGCCATCAGCGAGCGGCGCAGCGCGGCCACGGCGCTCACAAACACCTTGGACATGCTTGAAGAGACCGTCAGCTATCGAACCAAGGAACTGCGCGACCTTTCCGGGCGATTGCTCCGTCTGCAGGATGAAGAACGGCGCCGGCTGGCGCGCGAATTTCACGACAGTACGGCGCAGAAGGTGGTAGCGATCGGCATCAACGTTGCCGTCGCCCATCAGGAGGCGAGCCAGTTGAGCGACGATGCGCAGAAAGCTTTGCGAGAATGCCTTCAGCTGGTGGACGAAACCAGCCGCGAGATCCGCACGATTTCCTACGTACTGCATCCACCGCTGCTCGATGATGCGGGCTTGGCCATCGCTCTACGGTCCTTGGCCGAGGGCTTTTCAAAGCGCAGCGGAATCTCCGTGGCGACTGAAATTCCCGAAGACTGGCCGCGCGCGGGCGCCGATGGAGAACTGGCATTGTTCCGAGTTGCGCAGGAATGCCTTGGCAACATCCAAAGGCATTCGGGCAGCCCATCGGCGCGAATGTCCCTTGCTGACTCCGATGGGATGATCACGCTGGAAGTGGAAGACCACGGCAAGGGCATCCCGAGGGAGACGCTCGACGGCGGGGTAAATGGTGCGCTGGGAGTTGGCATCGGCGGAATGCGCGAGCGCTTGCGGCAACTTGGCGGCACACTCGAGATTCGGTCGGATAGGTCGGGCACGTTGATCCGGGCTAAGCTGCCCAAAGCTGAAAGGGAGCCGAGTGCACGGCGAGCGCCCGACGATGGCACGACTAATGGTGTGCTTTCAGAAAAGAGTGAATTAGGCGATTAGATTTCCGCGCGCCAGACTGGCGCCGATCGAATGCGTCAAGGTCACGTCCTCGCCTGCAACGTCCATCTCGAAGTCGCCAATACAGTCAGGAATGCCCTGCGCGTCGTTGAGGCCGTATTCGGCAGGGGAGCTAGAATCCGCCCGATCCAAGCGCACGCAAAATTGACGCCTGGTTAGCTCTTCAGCCGATTCGCACCTTCCTTGATAGCCACTTCGCGCGGGGCCGGGCCGAAGCGCTGCGCGATTGGATGCGCTTAGAGCAAAACGGCAGTTACGCCGTGACGCTGATTTCGTGCTCTACGGCGGCGAGAACACGTTCCACCGAAAGCGCGAGCATCGCTGGCGAGTAGGAATCCTGCCGGATGTAGTCGCCGCGAACGTAGTCAGGAAGCTGCGACGGGTCGGAGGCGGCCTGCACCACTAGCCCACGCGGAAGAGGTCCGTTGCGCGCCGGATCGGTCGAGCCGAAAAGTCCGACCACGGGCTTTCCGAGTGCTGCTGCGAGGTGTAAAGGACCAGTGTCTCCCGCGATCACCAGCCGCGCCCGCGCGAGAAGCGCGGCCAGTTCGGGAATAGAGAACGAGAGCGCCGAGACCTTCACCGGGGTCGCGACGCGAGCGATTTCGCGCGCCATGTCTGCCTCGCTAGGAGCAATATTCACAACCGACGGCAGATTGTAGCTGCGGAAAATTGCGGCAGCCAGCGCGCCAAAACGTTCGGGAGGCCAACATTTCGATTTCCAGCCGCCACCGGGGCTGATGACGACGTACGGACCGGCAATGCCTTCGCTTTCGAGCTTCTCGCGCACCGCATTCAGCGCCGCTAGCGGTACGCGAAGCGGAAACTGCGGCTCAGGCTGCGGCTTCGCCCCGGCCCGTGCGGCCAGGTCGACCGTCATATCGACGATATGCCTGCCAGCCGGCACCACGCGATCCGTGTAAAACAGGGCCGCGCCGGGTTCACGAGTTGCCACAGCGGCGCGACCGATACGGCGCGGAGCGCCGGAGAGCCATCCGAGGGCGGCGGAGCGATAGCGCCCCTGGAGGTCGAGAGCGCATGTGTAATGCGCGCGCCGAAGTCGCGCGATCAGGGACAACACGTCGCGCGGAGAACGATCGAGAGGAATCGCGCGATCGATGCAGGTGACTAGCTCGATCAGCGGCGACCAGCGGCGATCGACGACCCAATCGATCTGTGCGGTGGGGAATGAATCACGCAGTGCGGCCACGGCGGGAATCGTATGCACCAAGTCGCCCAGGGAGCTGAGCCGTACGATTAAAAACCTTTGCTCGGATGAATTCATCAGAGGCGTCGCGAGCTATCCTACGAAATTTCGCGACCTGAGGCTATGGCAAGCCGCTCGCTATTCCGATGGATTATGAATCGGGGCAATGGCAAATCACATCCGGACTGAATCTTGCGGTCGATCTTCGCGCGTACGGCGACCAGTACCGAACAACTGCTTCATCGACGCGGACAGCCGATGCCGGAAGATGGCGAGGCGCTGATTGCTTGTATCGTTCACCCAATTGAATTGGATTACACGGCGCTCTCCATGGAACGGCAAGTGGCCGTGCCATGAATGATCGCAGCGCAGAAAGGCCACAAGCGTCCCGCCCGAGGGCGGAACTTCGGCGGCGAAATTTTCGATGTCGTCGCGAGAGCGCAACAGACGAAGCCGGCCCCCGGAACCATCCCACTCGGAATTGACGTACAGCAGCACGGTGATGATCTTGCTGGCGGAATCGCAATGGATGTTGCCATCGCGCGCGCCGCAGCGGCCACGCGCGGTGATCGTCGTCGGCCGATTCGAAAGGTCGATGCCAAATTTTTCCTCAAAGGCTTTGCGGAACTCGGCCGATTCCAGCGCATCAACCAGATCTCGAAATCCGGGTCCGAATTTTAACGAATCGAGAGGAAAGCTGCCAGTTTGTTCGATTTGCGGATAATCGGAATTCAGTCGCCGCAGCCCAGCCTGTTTAACGAAGCCTGGAAGAATTAGATATTCGTACGGGTCGCGCACCAGCGGCGCGTCACGAAACGCTTCGAGATCGAGGATATCGTTAACCATGCGGCCAGACTCACAACGTAGCCTGCGGATAGGTCGCTGTCAATAACGATGAGAGGGAGGATGAAGGGCGCGTAGGTGGGACGGGCTGAAACCCGGATTTACTATTTCGCAGCCGCGCTGAGCGTGTGGCGTGGTGGCGGCGCGGACGGATGGTATTCTGTTTGCTTCTTGGAGAGCGGAGTGAGCGAGACGGCTACCTCGGCATCGGAAACACCCGGCGCCACCGGCGTGGAAAAGCGCCGGAGCACGCGAGTGGTGCGCGCCGTGCCCATCATTGTGGTGGGCACAGATGCCCTCGGCCAGCCTTTCCGCGAATCCACCAGCACCATGATGGTGGACTGCTACGGGTGCAAGTTCCAGTCTCGCAACTATGCCCCTAAACACTCGACCGTGATGGTCGAAGTTTTCCATGCGCCCGGCTGGGACCGTCGCGTGGTCCGCGGAAAAGTGGTGTGGGTGCAGCGGCCGCGCACTCACCGCGAAAATTACCAAATCGCGATCGAGCTGGAAGTACCCGGAAACGTCTGGGGCCTGTCGCCTCCACCCGCCGATTGGTTCGTACACCCGGACGATAAGGTTCCAGCGCCGATTGAGGTCTCCGATCCGGAGCCGATCGATGGCGCCGCCTACACTCCGGCCGAAACCGAACTCGACGTTGTGACAAAGCCCGAGCTAGCCTTGGAGAGCCTTTCCGCTCCTCGCGACCTCGGTACCAGAAGCCTAGAAGCGGACGATGAAGCTATCAGCCAGGCTGAACTTGAGCCCGAGGTGGAAGAATTCGTCTTCTCGCGCGAACACCTCGATGGACAAATCCAGGAGGCGATTGGGAAAACTCTGCGGATGATGATCGAGCGCGCCGCCGAGGCTGCCGTGCGAGACTTACTCCAGGATCTATCCGAACGGACCGTTGCCCTTGTGGAGGCAGCGCGCAGAATCTCCGAGGAGGCGGCTGAAGAAGTCGACGCAAAGCTACGAAGTGTCCTTGACGAGACGGTGAGATCTCTGCACATCGAGCTGCCAAAGCCCGGAATTTATAAGCGGCGTCGGAAAGGTTCCAGGCGGGAATCCTGACACCCTGCCGCGCAGCGTCGTACAGCGAACAATCGAGTCGCCCGCACTACCGATTCATGGCCCGGGGAAAAATTGTGTCAGTGGAGGCAGCACATTCCACACCAGCAGCATCTGAGGCCTTTGACCCACGATGGGGCCTATGCTATAGCTAGAGTTGGGCCCGGTTCAGACACTTTTCTGAGGAGCACTTAAAATTTCAGGCTTGGCGCTTCTTCTGTTTGCCAGCCCGGTCACTCTGCTGGAGCAGACTACCGGCGTTGCGCGAGTTATCTTGGGCATCTTGCTATTCCTTTCCATTTTTTCCTGGGCGTTGATCCTCCAAAAATTCTCTCAGCTCACCGGCCTAGATCAAAAGACGGCGCGCTTTTTGCAGATGTTCCGATCCGGCCGCGGACTTGCCGATCCGAACACGCTGCGGGCCGGCGCGGGCACTACACCGCTTGTGGCCGTGTATGCCGCCGGCTACCGGGAGTTCGAGGCCCAGCTCGGCACCGCTCACGCGCACTCGTCGACGGCGACAGCCACGAAACTGCGAAACGCGAGCGCCGTCGGAGTGGAAATGCAGGTAGCGGCAGGCGAAGAGGTTCGACGCCTTGAAAAAGGCATGTCGACTCTCGCGACCATTGCTTCCGTTTCCCCGTTTATCGGGCTTTTCGGCACGGTTTGGGGCGTAATGGACGCCTTTGTGGGGCTCGGTGAAGCCGGAACGGCGAGCCTGCGAGCAGTCGCACCCGGAATCGCGGAAGCTTTGATCACTACCGCTGCGGGCCTATTCGCGGCGATACCCGCCCTGATCGCTTACAACCATTACCTTCACGGCATCCGTAACCTGGCGACGCGGATGACCGATTTCGCCTCTGAGTTCGTGGCGAAGATCGAGACGCTGTACACGTCCTAGGGACCTCCCATGCCGCAAATTCAACGCGAGACCGGCACCTCACTATCTGAAATCAACATGGTGCCCTTCATCGACGTGGTGCTGGTGCTGCTGATTATCTTCATGATCACCGCGCCGGTGCTGCAATCGGGCATCGATGTCGACGTGCCGAAGACCAAGACCGTGAAGGAATTGACGCAAGTTCGCATGGTCGTGACGATCGATCGCGGGCAGCGTGTCTATCTGGACGACAAGCCGGTGAATATCCACGAGCTTGGCAAGCAGATCCTGGCGAAATCACACGACGCTAAAAATCAGTCTGTGTACGTCCGCTGCGACCAGACCGTGCCTTTCGGAAGTTGGGCCACGGTCGTGGACGCGCTGCGGCAGGCCGGGATTCAAAACATTAGCGTCGTCACTCAGCCGCTGAACGGGCGATGACATGGCTTCCGTGGCAGCAGTTCGGCCGGACGACACGCTCAAACGATTTGTAACGTACTCGATTTTTTTGCATTGCGCATTGGGAGTGCTGGTGGTCTTTTCGGCATATTTTTCGCGGCCGGGAGAAAATTGGGGCGGGCCTGGAGGGGCGGTGTCGGTAGGATTAGTCGGAAGCGTTCCGGCCATTCCGCTGCCGCGACCTGAAGTTCAGAGCCCGAACCGCGTGGTGGACAACACCAAGGGGCTCTTCAAAGCCAAACCGACCCCGCTACCAAAGCCCACGCCGGACGCCGTCCCGATTCCTAAGTTTCGGAATAACAAGCCGCCGAAATACGTCCCGCGACCGAAGGAATTACAGAGCCTAACGCCACCTGAACCCAAGTACGTAACGCGTCCCTCCAAGATTCTTGAGAACAAGATTCCACCTCCGCCAAACGCGGTTCCCTACGGTGCGGGCGGCGCGCCGCAAGTGCCCACTACGTCGTTTGCCATGGGAAATACCGGCTCCACGGCTGCGGGAATGAGCTTTGGCGGCGCGCAAAGCGGCAATTTCGGCGCTCGCTTCCCGTGGTACGTGCAAGCAGTGCAGCGGCGAATCAGCAGTAATTGGCTGCAATCGACGGTCGATCCCAGCGTGGCGTACGCGCCGCGCGTAATCGTAACATTCACAATTTTGCGCAACGGGACCATCACCAACATTCAGATCCAGCGGTCGAGCAACATCGGCTCGGTTGATACCTCGGCCGTTCGAGCAATTCAGTCCTCCAGTCCCGTGCAACAGTTGCCACCGGGATATTCCGGCTCGGAGGTAAACGTGCAGTTTTGGTTCGATTTTCATCGATGATTCACCAGCCGTACTCACAAAGATTGCGAAGGCTTCCATACATGACACGAAGAATAGCGGTATTCGCGGTGATTGCAGTTGCAGCGGCGGGGATGGTACTCGGCACGGCTCGTTGTGCGTTCGCGCAGGATTGGTTTTCGACGGGGACCGGACTCGGCGTTTCGAAAGTGCGCTTGGCAGTCCCGGAAACGCCGGCGCGGACGCCTACGGCTCAGCCGTTCGCCAAGACTTTTCACGACGTTCTGTGGGCGGACCTGAACTACTCCGGAATCGTCGCTATGGTGAGCGAGAGCTTTTATCCGCTCTCAATACCGAGTCAGCCGAGCGAGCTGAATGCGCAGCAGTGGTCTGCCGCGCCAGCCAACTCCTACATGGTCGCCTATGGCAATCTGACTATGACAGGCGCAAATCTCTCGTTCGCAGGGTACCTCTCGGACGTGCACACCCAAACCGCCACAACCGCGCTCCAAAAAATCTACCAGCAACCCGCGACTGACGAAGGTGCGAGGGAATTGGCGCATCAGTTCGCCGACGATATCGTTTCGCTTTTGAGCGGTGGCCAACCCGGAATCGCCCAAACCAAAATCGCTTACGTGAGCGCACATAACGGCGACAAAGAAATCTGGGAGATGGATTACGATGGCGCAAATCAACATCAGCTCACGCACCTGCGCTCAATTTCGCTCACCCCGCGCTGGTCTCCGGACGGCTCGCGAATCGCGTTTACTTGCTACGTTCCATATCGCGGCGCGCCATCGGCGCAGATTTGCTTATATTCCACGGTTTCCAACCGAATGATCGCGTTTCCGCATTATCCAGGCACGAACAGTTCTCCGGCATGGTCGCCGAACGGAACGCAGCTCGCGTTCATGTCCAGCCGCAGGGGCGGGACGCAAATCTACGTCTCCAATGCGGATGGCACGCACATGCAGCAAATCACGTACGCGGCGGGGGTGAACACGTCTCCTGTCTTTAATCCGAAGACTGGGCAACAAATTGTTTTCGTCAGCGATCGGGCCGGCGATCCCGCGCTGTACCTGGCGAATTCAGACGGCTCCAATGTCCAGAAGATCGATCTTCCGGACATGGGGTACGTCGTCGACCCGGCGTGGTCACCAAATGGACAATTGCTCGCATTTAGTTGGCGCAGACCGACCGGAAACTACGATATTTACGTCATGGACATCGTGAGCCACCAACTGGTGGAGCTGACCAAGGACGAAGGACGCAACGAACGCCCCAGCTGGGCGCCGGACGGAAGACACATTGCGTTTGAATCAACTCGCACCGGAAGGAACGAGGTCTGGACGATGCTGGCCGATGGCAGCCAGCCCCGGGAATTGACGTTTCGAGGCGAGAACGAATCGCCCAATTGGTCGCCCAACCATTAGCGGCGGCAGCGCTTTTCGCGCGGCGTGGCGCGCGAAAAAGCGCTTTCGGATTCCTCGCGTGTAGTAGGGGAGGAAGCAGTTGTGCGGTGTGTTTCGAAGTGTTAGGCGAATCTGGGTAGGATTCGATTACTTGAAAATTTAATCTCGGGCACTTCCGTTAAGCCCTCGCGGAAGTCCGAAGGAGAGAACTACAATGCAGCCCCGTACTTTTTCGAAGTGTGTACTCGTGTTCAGCTTGCTTGCATTAGCCGCGGCCGTTGGCGGTTGCAAAAAACAGGTCGCGGCGACGACACCCGCGCCCGCGCCTGCTCCACCATCGCCACCGACGGTGACTCTCAACGCCACCCCAACCACCATTCAATCCGGACAGACCTCCACGCTCTCGTGGTCTTCCACCAATGCCACGGATCTGGACATCGAGCCGGGCGTCGGAAAAGTTGCACCCCAGGGTTCGACGCCAGTCACTCCGGGCACTTCCACCACGTATACGATTACGGCCACGGGTTCGGGCGGCAGCGCCACGGCCAGCGCGCGCGTGGATATCTCCACGCCTGCTGCTGCGGCAGCTCCGGCGGCAGCACAGCCTAATCTGAGCGAGCTTTTCGCGCAAAATATCAAGGACGCGTTCTTCAATTTCGACAAATCTGAACTACGGCAAGACGCGCGCAACGCATTGACCAAGGACGCGGAGTTCCTGCGCTCCTACCCGCAGGCGCGAATTTCCGTCGAGGGTCACTGCGACGAGCGCGGATCCACCGAGTACAACCTCGGCCTCGGGCAACGCAGGGCCGAAGCCGCGAAGAACTTCCTCATCTCGCTGGGGATTTCGGCGGACCGCATGACCACGGTCAGCTGGGGCAAAGAACGTCCCTTCTGCACCGAGCACACGGAGGAGTGCTGGGCGAAAAATCGCCGCGCCCACATCGTCCTTGTCCAATCCGGTTCGGGCGAGTAGTTGAATCATCTCGTCGGCGGTGGGCCAGGCCCGCCGCCGGCTCTTTTTTTTAGGCGCGCGGCTTTTGAAACGGATAGCCGTGCGAGAATAGACGCGGAAGATGCGCCGGGCGGCTTGTCCGCGAAGGCTAAGCCCAGTCACATCTGAGTAAGGAGGCACCCATTGCGTATACGATGGATCGCGCTCGCGATTGCAGCCATGCTTTGCGGAGCGCTCGGCGGAGCGATTCTCGCTCCACAGCCGGCCGAGGCGGTTTCGCGAGAAATCATTGAGCTGCAACAGCAGGTTTCGCAGTTAATTCAGGGCCAGCAGGATTTAACCACCGCTCTGGCATCCGACACCGCGACGCTCCGCACGCTGGTGCAACAATCGCTCGATTCCTCCAGCCAGCTGCACAACCAGATGGGACAGCTTCAGAAGACAGTTCAGGACATGCAGGCGAATACGGGCTCGTCCGTCAGCTCGATGACCCAGCAGACGCAGGGAATTTCGGACAACGTGCAAGATCTCCAGGCGCGCTTCGCCAAGCTGTCACAACAATTGAACGAGCTCCAAAGCACGCTGCAGAGCATCGACGCAAAGGTTTCCGGCAGCGGCATGCCGGCTGGCGCGGCACCCGGCTCAACGACTCCGGGCAACCCCGCTCCCGCCAGTGCACCAGGTGCCACAACTCCCGATGCACCCGCGCCGCAGGGCGCTGCGGCAACTCCGGCCGGTCCCGCAGCCATGGCCCCAATTTCCGCGGACACGCTGTACCAGAACGCACTGCGCGATTACACCAGCGGAAATTACGCTCTCTCGCGGCAGGAGTTCTCCGACTACATCAAGAACTTTCCGCAAAACGACTTGGCGTCGAACGCCCAATTTTATCTCGGAGAGATCGCCTACTCGCAGGGCGATTACAAAGCCGCCATCGCTGCGTACGAAACCGTGCTGCAGAATTACCCGCAGAGCTTTAAGCTGGGCGCTTCCCTGCTAAAAAAGGGAATGTCCGAGCTGGAATTGGGACTCCGAACCAGCGCAAGACGCGACCTTCGCGAGGTCGTTCGACGGTTTCCCGGCTCGGATGAAGCGCATCGCGCCGAAGCGAAACTCCGTGAACTCAGCGTGGCTACTCCTCATACGCGGCGCTAAGACCAATCGGCGTGCGCGCCTTCGCGATTTCAGCGATCGTTCGCGCCGGGTCGTGCTGGCGCTGGCGCTGCTTTGGCTACGCACTTGGCCAGAAACCTGAAGTTCTGCAACGCCGTTTCTCGCCGGGGCATCCCCTGGGAACACACGAATTTGCGCAAGCTTCGGTTTTTACTCCGTGGCGTTTTCCGCTATACTCCTGCGCATGTCAGTCAACAAGGCGATTCTAGTTGGGCGTTTGGGGCGCGATCCTGAGACGCGCTATACCTCGGGCGGCCAGGCGGTTGCGAATTTCACGCTGGCTACCGACGAAACATTCAAGGACCGTTCCGGCGAGCGCCAAAAGCGCACCGAGTGGCACCGCATCGTGCTCTGGGGCAAACTCGCCGAGATCGCGCAGCAATATCTGAAAAAAGGCATGCTCGTTTACGTCGAGGGCCGCATTCAGACGCGCCAGTGGGAAGATAAGCGCGATGGGCAAAAGCGCCAAACCACCGAGATCGTCGGCACGGTAATGCGAATGCTCACATCCCGGAGTGAAGGAGCTGGAATGGCTCCCAGCCCCAGCCGCCCCGCCGACGCGGACGTGGAAGGAATGATTCCGTCCGACGAACCCGCTGCAGGGCCCGAGATCTCGGACGAGGATATTCCCTTCTAACTCGGCTGTCGGTTGATTCTGGCCGGTGAGATCCTCGTCCGACCAAATTATTTTCGAAGAACTGGTTCGAGACTCGCGCGGCGCTCTTGGGCTCGCGCTTTAGTGTGTAGCGCCGTTGCCGTTCGCCTGCGGATTCTCGACGCCCTGCACCAGATCATCCTCCAGCGATGGAAGCGTCGGCAACACTTCGGCCGCCACCGACCGATTTTGGATGAGAACGTCCTTCTTGGTGCGGCCGTCGCGGAATTCGATGGCTCGCTTGGCGTACTGAGCGATATCGGTCTCGTGCGTGACGATTACGACCGTCAGTCCGTGCTCGGTATTCAGCCGTTGAAAAATATCCATGATCTCGACGCTCGTGCGGCTGTCCAGGTTGCCCGTCGGCTCGTCCGCCAGGAGCAACGATGGGTTGTTCACCAGCGCGCGCGCTATCGCCACGCGCTGCTGCTGCCCCCCCGATAGCTGCGACGGATAATGGCCGGTCCGTTGCGCTAGGCCAACCCGGTTGAGGGCCTCCAAGCCGCGTCGCTCGCGCTCCGCCGGTGGAACGCCAGCATAGATAGTGGGCAGTTCGACGTTTTCGAGCGCGGACGTTCTCGATAGAAGATTGAACTGCTGAAAGACGAACCCGATCTTCTGGCTCCGGATTTTAGCTAGCTCCTGCCTTGTAAGGCCGGAGACATCCTTGCCATCGAGAAAGTATTGGCCTCGCGTGGGTTTATCGAGGCAGCCGATGATATTCATGAGCGTCGATTTGCCCGAGCCCGAAGCGCCCATGATGGCCACGAATTCTCCGCGATAAACATCCAGTGAGATTCCTCGCAAAGCATGCACCTGGATTTCGCCCAGATCGTACGTCTTGTGTATGCCCTCCAGATGTATCGTTGGGGTGCCATTTTCGGTGGAGGAGGAATTTTGTTTCGTGGAGGCTTGTGCTGTGGGTGAATTTTCGTTCATGAGAGTTGGCCGGATAGTTCCCTTCGATCGGGCACGCGCCGCCCGCTAAGTTTCACGCGCGGAAAAAGAATCGCCTCCACGCGCTAGTGTCCGGAAGAGGCTGCGGCGGCTGCAGCGGCTTGCGCTCTCCGCAGTTGATCCACGCGTTTCATGTACGCGTCAAATTTCGGTATCTGCGAAGGCGTCAAGATTGCGCGAATGCGAGCCCGCCCCTCCTGCCGAATGGCTTCCTTTTGCGTATCGAGAGGCGCGTACAGAGCCTTCCACCTCGCCATCGTATCGTCCATGATCGCCGAAAGCTGCTTTCGCTGGTCGGGCGTAATCCGCACCTGCTGGCAAAAATTATCAATCAATTGGTCCCGGGTTTGGTGTCCAGTCGACGTCGCCATCATCTGCTCGCCCGAAACGTGTTTGTTCCACAGGTGATTGCCGATGCCGCCGAACACGACGCCCAGCACAAAAACAGCAATGAACAAAATAGCTGCCTCGCGGCGCGCTTTAGTGGTTTCCATGACCGGTTTCCGCTACCATTATCAGTACTTCATCTCGATCCGCCGGCGGCTGCGCCGGGTCGGAAGCAAACAGAAAATCTGTCGCCTGTATAGGACGTACCGCTACTTGATTCGGTTGCGGATGACGAGCGCTTCCTGCGTCATACGCCACCAGCGCGATCAGCGCCAGCGCGGCGGTGGCCGCAAAGCGCCAACCCAATGTCACCAGAGACTGCCAGAAACCAGCTCGGTCGGCGGACATTTCCGATTCCGCTGCCCGAACCCTGGCCATCACCATCCGCGAAAAACCGGGGTTAGGACTCGTCTGCTCCGGCGCGGCCGCGCGAAATACCCGCGCGCTCGCCCGAGCCATCTCGAAGGCTTCGCGGCATACCGCGCAATCTTTCATGTGCTCTTCGGCGCGCTTCGCGTCTATCTGGTTCAAACCCAAGTCGACGTAGTCCTCCAGCAGCGCCTCGAATTGCGAACATGCCGTGCTCGGCAATGCCATGTCAGCGGTCATGCTTCACTCCTTCCTCCGCACAGCGGAAGCGGACCCTGCTTTGTGAGACGAATCCAGGCGGCGGCGATACATCTCCATAATTTTGCCCCGCGCCCGGAACAACCGTACTTTCACCGTGTTCACGTTCAACTTTAAAATCTCCGCGAGTTCCTGCACCGAAAAACCCGACATTTCCTTCAGGACCAGCAATTCCCGATCTTGCTCCGGCAGCATCTCGAGCATGCGCTCCAGCATTTCTCGCGCTTCAGCGCGTTCGTCCGGCCCCTCGGGCGGATGCGTCAACGACACGATACCGTCCAGCCGCGAAACCTGCTCTTCCGAAAGATCGGCCTCGTAAACCAGGGGCCGCACTTTTTTCTTCCGCAAATAGTCCCAGCATTCGTTTACCGCAATTTTGTAAAGCCAGGTCGAAAACGCCGCGCGCTGATCGAATTTCTTGATCCCCAGGTAGGCTTTCAAAAACACCTGCTGGGCCACGTCCTCCACGTCTTCCGGGCGCCTCAGGATCCCTCCCACCAGCGCGAATACCCGCTGCTGGTGTCGGCGCACCAGTTCCTCAAACGCGCTCTGGACGCCGCTCTGGCACTCGCGAACAAGTGCCCGGTCGTCCTCCTGCTTCCCCACTCTGTTCAGCGGCAGGGTTATCGCCGGAGCGCTGGATACCATGTCTTTAATGACGTGTGCCATCGCAATTAGGTTACTGCCGGCGCGCCCCCCGTTGTATACAATTTGTTCTTGCAGGCATCACTAGCGCCATGTAACAATACCCCCATGATAATCGGAGAGCGTATTCGCTTGCTACGCGAAACAAAAAAACTTTCTCAGGGCGACATCGAAAAGCGCACCGGCCTGCTACGCTGCTACATATCGCGCGTTGAGAACGGCCACACCGTTCCGGCGATCGAGACGCTGGAGAAGCTGGCCCGCGCCATGGAAGTGCCGCTCTACCAACTATTCTACGACGGCGAGGAGCCGCCTGAGCTACCGAATCTTCCGAAAAGGAAGAGTGCCGATGATATCGCCTGGGGCAGCACCGGCAAAGAAGCCCGCTTCTTGGGCCGCTTCCGCCGCTTGCTCGGGCGCATCGAAGAGGGCGACCGCCGACTGCTGCTGTATATGGCTCAGAAGATGGCCAACCGCTAGCAGCTTTCATCGCCGGCCCCAAATAGCCAATTTATAGCGAATCCGGCACCGTAGGTATGGCTGCCCCACGGCGTTGTTCTTTATTCATTTATCCGCCCTGCGGCTATTCCCACTCAATCGTGCTCGGCGGTTTCGAACTGATGTCGTAGACGACCCGATTAACCCCAGGCACTTCGTTCACGATCCGCGTCGAGATTCGTTCCAGCACGTCCATCGGCAGCCGGTACCAATCGGCCGTCATTGCGTCGAGGGACTCCACCACCCTCACGGCAATGGTATCACCATACGTTCGCCCATCCCCCATCACTCCGACGCTTTGCACGGGCAGCAGCACCGCAAACGCCTGCCACACCTTGTCATAAATCCCGGCGCGGCGAATTTCCTCCACCACCACTGCGTCCGCGATACGCAATGTCTCCAGCCGATCTCGGCTTACATCTCCAAGCACCCGTACAGCTAAGCCCGGACCCGGAAACGGATGCTTAACCAAAATTTCGTCCGGCAAGCCCAGTTCCCTGCCGATGCCCCGGACTTCATCCTTAAAAAGGTCGCGCAGCGGTTCGATCAGACTGAACGGCATATTCGCTGGCAATCCGCCCACGTTGTGGTGCGACTTGATCACCGCGGAAGGCCCCTTCACGGAGATCGATTCAATCACGTCGGGATAGAGAGTGCCTTGCACCAGAAATTTCACCGACAGCCCACCGGACGCGGAGTCCGCCAGCTTTCTTGCCTCCTCCGCGAACACGTAAACGAACTCGTTCCCGATAATCTTCCGCTTTTGCTCCGGATCGGTGACGCCTTTCAATTTGCTCAAAAAGCGCTCGGACGCGTCGATGCCAATCACCTGCAACCCGAGCCGGACGCGGAGCAGTTCGAGGGTATCCGCGAACTCGTTCCCTCGCAGCAGGCCGGTATCGACAAACACGTTCGTCAGCCGGCCGCCAATGGCCTGGCTCACCAGCGCCGCAGCTACAGCCGAATCCACGCCTCCGCTCAGTGCGCAGATCGCCCGCGTACCTTCCGCCTGCCTGCGAATGGCGTCGATGGATCCGGCGATAAAACCCAAGCGGTTCCAATTTCGCTTCGCGCCGCAAATCGCGAAGACGAAGTTGCGCAGAATCTCCGTCCCGCGATCGGTGTGCTGCACCTCCGGATGAAATTCCACGCCGTAAATCTTTTTTGCTGGATTCTCAACGGCGGCGACGGCATTGTCCGTACGCCCGGTAACGTGAAACCCCTCCGGCAGTCCGGCCACATGGTCGCCGTGGCTATTCCAGATCCTCAGCGTTCCCGGCAAGCCCGTAAAGAGCGGCGACGAACCTTCGACTTCGAGTTGCGCGCGCCCGTATTCGCGCCGGTCGGCGCGCTCCACGCGGCCGCCCAGCTTCTGGGTTAGCCACTGCATGCCGTAACAAATGCCGAGCACCGGAATGCCAAGCTCCAGCACGTGCGGATCGCAGACTGGCGCGTCTTTTTCGTACACGGAACTGGGGCCACCCGAAAGCACGAGTCCAACCGGCGCGTACTTTCTCACTTCTTCGATCGAAGCCGTGCACGGCAGCACCGCCGAGAACACCTCCTGCTCGCGAATCCGCCGCGCAATCAGTTGCGTATATTGCCCTCCGAAATCCAGTACGACAATGCCGCCGCGCGTCCCCGCTGAACTTTCGGACGTCTTCTGCAAAGCCGCTCCGCCTTCAGTCATGGTTTTGCGCTCACCCACTTAGCGCCGCTCCATCGATTGGAAAAACTCAAATCGGACGTACATCTATCCAGAGAATATCACGAACCGGGGCGATCTTCGGGCGGCCAAAGGCAATGCCGCAGCGCTATCTCAAGACGATATTCACCAGCTTATTGGGTACCACCACAATCTTCACCAGATGCCCGCTGGCGATCAGAGGGGCGATCCGAGGGTCGGTGGTCGCCCGTTCGCGCAATTGTTCCTGATCGAGTCCTTCATCCACCATCACCTTGCCGCGTACCCGTCCGTTGATCTGAATCACGATCTCCACCTGCTCCTCGCGTGCCAGGTCTGTGCGGTACGCCGGCCATTTTTGGCGGAAAATGCCCTCGGAATGGCCCAGCATTTCCCACAATTCTTCGGCAATGTGCGGCGCCATCGGCGAAAGCATCAGCAGGAGTCCCTCCAGGATGCTCTTGAGGGCAGCCGGTGCCACGTCTTGTTCCAGCGGCTCTTGCGCCACCAGGTGGTTCACCAGTTCCATGGTCAGCGCGATTGAGGTATTGAAATGCCAGCGCGTCTCGAAATCCTCGGTCACGCGCTTGAGCGTCTGATGCAGTCTGCGAACCAGCAGCTTTTCCTTGGCGGTCGAACCTGCATCCTCTGCACCCGCCGAAGATATGCCTTTCAATCGCGGCCCATGCCTGTCCACCAACCGGAATACACGACTCAGGAACCGCGCCGCTCCTTCGATTCCCTGCTCGCTCCACTCCAGATCTTTTTCTGGCGGCGCCGCAAACAACGTGTACATCCGCCCGGTATCGCAGCCGTATTTCTCGGCCATTTCGATCGCGCCCACCACATTGCCGCGTGATTTCGACATGGCCACGCCGCCCTTTTGCACCATCCCCTGCGTGAAAAGCCGCGCAATCGGCTCGTCGTGATTGACGAGATTCAGGTCCTGCATGACCTTGCAGAAAAACCGCGAATACAGTAGGTGCAAAATGGCGTGTGTGATTCCACCCACGTACTGGTCGATTTGAAACCAATACGCGACTTTCGATCTATCAAATGGTGCGCTGCTGTTATGCGGGTCCGTGTATCGATAGAAATACCAGGACGAATCGACAAACGTGTCCATCGTATCCGTCTCGCGCCGCGCTGGACCACCGCATTTCGGGCATGTGGTGTTGAGCCATTCCGGAACGCCGGCTAGAGGCGATTGCCCCTGACCGGTTAACGCAACATTGTCCGGGAGCTTCACCGGTAGCTGACCATCGGGAATCGGCACGATACCATCGCGATCGCAATACACCACTGGTATCGGAGTCCCCCAGTAGCGCTGCCGCGAAATACCCCAATCTTTCAGGCGATAGGTGGTCTCTCCGTTTCCGAATCTTTTCGACGCCGCGTCCGAGGTCATTTTCTCGATCGCCTGCTCGGACGTAAGGCCCACGTACGGCCCAGAGTCAACCAGTCGCCCGTATTCGGTAAACGCCTCGCGCATGCGGTCAGCGCGCAGAGCTTCGCCGGAAACCGGCTGCACCACAACTTTTACTGGTAGATGGTACCTTTCCGCGAATTCAAAATCCCGCTGGTCGTGCGCCGGAACGCACATCACCGCGCCCGTCCCATACTCCGCCAGGACAAAATTTCCCACCCAGACAGGTGCATTCTCGCCCGAAAACGGGTTCACCGCAAACTTGCCGGTGAAGAAGCCCTCTTTTTCAGCGGTCGCAATATCCGCGGCTTTGGTGCTCTGCTGCAGCATCGACTTGATCTGCGCATCGATGGCCGCGCGGCCATGAACGCCTTCCAGCAGTTCGTTCAGTTTGGGGTGTCCAGGGGCAATCACCACCGCCGAGACGCCATAAATGGTGTCGACGCGCGTGGTGAAAACTTCGAGATCCAAATCCATTCCGTCGACAGGAAACTTCACTAGCGTGCCGCGCGATTTGCCGATCCAGTTCTGCTGCATCAGCAGAACGCGCTCCGGCCAGCCGCTACGCAGATGTTCCATGCTGGCGAGAAGTTCGTCCGAATATTGCGTAATTCGCAGAAACCACTGTTCGAGTTCCTTCACTTCCACTCGCGTGGTTTCGTGCCGCCAGCAAAAGCCGTCGATCACCTGCTCATTCGCCAACACGGTCGCGCAGTCCGGGCACCAGTTCACCTTGCTCTTTTTGCGAAACGCGATGCCCTTTTCCAGCATGCGCAGGAACAACCACTGATTCCAGCGATAGTACTCCGGCTCGCACGTCGAGATCTCGCGGTCCCAATCGTAGCTAAATCCGAAGCGCCGCAGGACGCGACGAAACTCGTGGATATTCGCGTTGGTCCATTCGCGCGGGTGAATGCCCGCCTTGATGGCCGCATTTTCGGCCGGCAGCCCGAATGCGTCCCAACCCATGGGATGCAGGACGTTGTAGCCGCACATGCGCTTGTACCGCGCCACCGCGTCCCCGATGGTGTAGTTGCGCATGTGGCCCATGTGCAGCGTGCCGGAGGGATACGGCAGCATTTCCAGGACGTAATATTTCTTGCGCTCAGAGTCGCCGTCGATGGCGCGGAATACGCCGTGTTCTTCCCAAACCTTCTGCCATTTTAGTTCGATCTTCTGCGGGTCGTAATCCGCCACTAGTCTCTCCGCTTCCGGTTTCTCGACGAAATGTTCTGGCGAAGCCTTAAGCAGGCACTGACAGCCGCTTTGCCACCGCGCGCCGCGCGACTTTCTCGGGCTTTTCCGCTCTCGTCGCCTTCTTGGTTTTTGCGGTCGTAGGAATTGGTCTGCCCGCCAACCTCCAAAGAGCCGCCACGTTTCTGCGATCATCTCCGGGCTTGTCGATTGGCGTCTCCAGGATGAACGCTCGTCCTCTCAGCAGCGGATGCCGCAAGATCCGCGCGAAAGCTTCCGCGCCGATTTTCCCCTTGCCGATATGCTCGTGCCGATCCACGCGAGAGCCAAGCGCCGCCTTCGAATCATTCACATGGATCACCGAAACGCACCCCAGCCCGACCGTTCGTTCGATATCGCGCAGCGCCGATTCCAACCCATCAGCCGTCTGAATATCCCAGCCCGCCGCAAACGTATGCGCTGTGTCAACGCAAACGCCGAGCGCCAGACCGGTGCATAGGTCAAGAATCGCTTTCAGTTCCTCGAATTTCGATCCGATCGAACTTCCCTGTCCGGCCGTATTTTCCAGCAAAATCTTCAGTTCGCCAAGCTTCAGTCCGCGTGCGGCCTGCTTCAGACCCTGCGCGATTGCGGCGACGCCCGCCTCCACGGCGCCATCGCAAAAGCTGCCCGGATGCGCCACCAGATAATCCGCGCCCAAATCAATCGCGCGAACCAGTTCCTGATGGAACGCCTGCACGGACCGCGCCCGGAGCACCGGATTGGGCGACGCAAGATTGATCAGATAATTACCGTGAATGACCACCGGCCCGAGCTGTAGCTCGCGCCGGCGGACGCGAAATCGAGCCGCATCCGCGGGAGCGATTCGGCCGATGCCTCGCGTCCACATTCTCGGACTGGCCGAAAAAATCTGCAGCGCGTTGGCGCCCAGCTCGCTCGCGATTTCGAGTGACCGGACGATGTCTCCCGCGATGGACGTGTGAATGCCAATCCGTAGGCTGCCGTCTTTCCACGCCGGAATTTCAGGTGGCGCGACAGGTTCTTGATGGTACTCGTCGGCAGCGTCGTATTCGAAAACCCTGTCCTGGTCTTTTGGCATTCCCTTGGTGTGCTTGGAAAGCAGTTGGTTGCGGTCGGGGACTCGCTCGCCGTCCGCGCAAATCCCCCGCGTATTGAATTTTATAGTAAATGGCGCCAACGCGCAAACCATGCCGCGCGCATCGCATGCGCGTCCGCGAATCGCCTCAAAATCCTGGCGCGGACCACCCGGTCGAGTGCTATGATAGCCAATTGTTGGACGTGAGGCGCGGTCGCCAAGTGGTAAGGCAAAGGTCTGCAAAACCTTTAACGGCGGTTCGATTCCGCCCCGCGCCTCCAGATTTCGAGCCTGTGTTCGACCTTCTCTACGCTCCAGCAATACGAGCCACCCCGTCCGCGAAGCCCGTCCAAAATGCCCGCCGAACGTAGTACCGCGTCGACATTCCGCGGCTCTCTGCACGTCCATCATAATCTGCAAACGCGCTGCGGTCGCGAGCCACGCGAATGCGCCCTCTCGCCTCTTTGGCTGGGCAGGCGGATACCGGACGTGTTTGCACCGGGCACATTGGCATGAAAATCCGGTGGAACTATCGGCTCATCGCCCTGCTCATCATCCTCGGAGTATTGGGTATACGCGAGGTGGCCATGGAGCTGCGTCCTTCGTTCCTGCGCCCAGGCATGCACTTGATGGCCTACGTCAGCAACACCGCAGACGGAACTCTGACGGCCATCGACCTTGTGAAATTGCTGCCGGTCGCCACGATAAAGGTCGGCCCCGAGCCTACCGGTATCCGCGCCGATCCTTCGCGGAAGGAAATCTGGGGACTCAGCGCTGCGGGCGGTTTCGCTTGGGTGCTCGACGTTACCACCAACAGAGTCGTCGCGCACATTCCCGTCGGCGCGGCTCCCTATGCTCTGGATTTCTCGCCGAATCACTCCCGCGCCTACGTTGCTGCCTCCGGCTCGAACGCAGTGGTCGAAATCAACTGCGTCACTCGCCAGGTCGTCGCGCGCGGTCGCGCCGGCCGCCGCCCATGGATCGCGCGTTTATCGCCGAACGGCAAAGTCCTCGTGGTTTCAAATCGCGCGGACAGCACCGTCTCGCTCCTGGACCCGGTGACCCTCGCGTCGCGCGGGGTCATCCGCGTGGCTCCCGATCCAGAACAAATCGCCATCTTGCCCGATAGCTCGAAGGCATTCGTCACATCGGGAACTACGGACCAAATTTCCGTCGTGGATTTGAAGAGGAAAGTGCTGCTCTCGAACATTCAGATCGGCGGCACTCCGAATGCTTTGATCCTCAAGCCCGATGGCGGCGAACTCTACATTCCGTCCACGACCGCCCACGGCCTGCTGGTACTCGATACACAGACAAACGAAGTAGGCGACTTTATGCTCCTCGGTAGCTCGCCAGTATACGGCACGCTCACCCCGGATGGCTCGGTCCTCTATGTCTCCGACCCCGGCACGGGCCACGTCATTCCCGTCGCCATCAACAACCGGCAAGCCGCTCATCCGATTTCCGTTGGACAAGGCCCGCACGTTTGCGAACTCACTCCCGGCGGCGACATGCTCCTCGTGGTTGATTCGGTTTCAGACGATCTTGCCGTTATCCGCGCGGAAACATCCAGCCTGATCACGCTGATCCCAACCGGCTCCCACCCGCGCGACCTCGCCATCGAAGCATTCTGAAGTGCGCCAGTTTGCAGCGCATCTTTCTGCCCGGCCCGCCTACCGCGCGTCCCCGAGCGCCCCATCCGCGCGACCCTACTCCACCGTAAATGTAAGCGATGCCGTCCGGCTCGTCGAACTCCCGCCGCTAGCCGCCGTGGCTGTCACGGTCACGCTGTATATTCCCGGCGGCGTCCCTGGACTCGACGGTGACGGATCGGCGTTGCCTCCCGATCCGCACGCGGCGATGCCGATGGAGAACGCGAGCACCAGCGCCGCCATCTGAATTAAACAAAACGCTCTTCGGCTGGCATTGTCCGCGAAGACTCCGCCGACTCCAACCACGAGCAACAGGCATATCGCCCATGCGCAAACCGCTGCCGCAACCTTACCCCCTCGAAGCGGCGGCCTTCCCAGCGGAAATAGCGGCAATATTGAAGTCGCCGCGTAGGTTGGCACGGTCACGGTAAAATCCGCCACGGCACCGGGTGTGGCCTGTACCGATTCAGGACTCGTAGAGCACGTTCCGAGATCTGCTCCCGCTTCCGCCACGCACGACAACTCGACCGTCCCCGTAAATCCGCCAGACGAAGCGATCTCCAAGTTAAACGACGCAGCCTCTCCCGCCTCTACTGGCGCCGTCACAGGTTGCCCATTTGCCGCCGCAAGGCAGAAGTCCGCCGCTGCGCCCGTCAACGGAATGAGCTGCGGGCTTCCGGGCGCGTTGTCCTCTAACTGGATTGTCGCGCTTCGATTCGGGTCGTCGCCGCATGTCGCCGCCTCCTGCGGCTGAAATGCCACCTGCACCGTACAAGAATTCCCCGGCGAAACCGAACTGCCGGGGCCGCTGCACGTGTTCCCCGTGATACTGAAGTCAGTTTTGTTGGAGCCGCTAACGCCGATCTGAGCAAGCGCCAGCGCTCCAGCGTAAGGCCCGCTGCTGCTGTTCGTAATCGTGATCGGCTGTGGCGCACCCTCGGTTCCCACAAGTTGACTCGCGAAATTCACCTCCGCCGTAAACGAAATCGCCGCTTGCGTTGCTATCCCGGAGAGCGCCACTGACGCCGGTGTCCCTCCCGGCACATCCAGCGTCGCCGATCTCGGCCCCGTCGGAACGTCTGTGGCAGGATCGAACGAAATTGAAACTTGGCAATGTCCTCCGGCGCTGAGAACAGGCGAGCATGCGTTTTGTTCGGAAAAATCGGACGCGCTCGAACCTTTTACCAAAATCCCACTGACACTCGCGGCCGATGAACCCGTGTTAGTGATCGTAATTGTTTGCGCCGCGCTCGTGCTTCCTTCGCCCTGAGCCGCGAATATCAAACTCGATGGCGACACCTGCAGCACAGCCGGATTATTGGCCGCGCCCGTCAGCGTAACGATTTGCGAATTGCCGGCGGCATTATCGGAAAAACTCAACGTCGCGCTTTTCGATGTTCCAGCCGATTGCGGAGCAAATTGGATCGCTACGATGCACCCGGCACTTACTGCAACCGTTCCTCCGCCCACGGGACACGTGGTGACTCCGCTATCGATCGTGAAATCCGCGGAATTTGCGCCCTGAATCGTGATGCTGTTCACGCTCAGAGACGCGCTTCCTTCATTCGTCAAAACCACTGACTGCGGACTTCCAGTCGTGCCAACCGGCACGGTGCCAAACGCAATTGAGAGAGGCTGGACCTGCGCCACGGGCGCCGGGGGAACTCCCTTACCCGTCAGCGCAATGATCTGTTCCGCGCCTGATTGCGAATCCGAATTGTCCCAAATTTGGATTTGGTCCTGAAGCGGTCCGGAAATAGTCGGAGCAAAAAAAACATCCAGCGTGCAACTGCTGCCCCCAGCGATACTCGCTCCGGCAAGCGTGCCGAATTCGCAGGTCCCGCCCTGCAACCCGAAAGCAGCCGTCGAGGGGCCGCTTTCGCTCGTTAGAGTCAGCGACCCCGTTCCTGAATTTGTGATCGTAATGGTTTGAACGCTCTTCTGCGGCGCGTTTATCGGCTGGCTGCCAAAATCCAGGTTCGGCGGCGCAATCAGAGCGTGCGGCGCCTCGCCCGTTCCCGTTACCTCCAGAAGTTGCGGACTTCCCGGTGCGTTGTCCCACACCGAGACGTAAGCCGTCTCCGGGCCGCCGAGCGAAGGCGTGAACGTCAGCTCCAAAGAACACTGGGCGCCCGGTCCCGGCGATATCGCTGCGCCGACGCAATCCCCGATCTGCGGTGAAAAGTCGGAGGCGTTCGGTCCCACAATTTGGATGGCCGAGATGGTGAGCGTCTGCTCTCCCCCATTCAGAACCGCAATCGGCGCGCCCACTACCTGGCTGCCGATGCTCGTTGGAGGCAATATCTCTCGTCCAAGATTGAAGTACACGCTCGGACCTGGCGCCGTGCTCTCGGAAATGGCCACCAGAAAGGCGTCGCTACTAGGCGAAGCGGCCTGGCAACTAACACAACTCTGTTGAAAGCCATTTGCCGTGCCCGCCGTCGTGACGGCCGTCGGGAAATCAGCTCCGGTCGTTTCACCCGTCACATACACCTGCCCGCCGACTACCGCTACTCCGGTCGCCGCGGCGCTAGCTGTTTCGCTCGGCTGAGAAGTGCCGCCGAGCGGTGTGGAAAAGATGAGCGAGGCCGCGCCCGAGGCCGTCGGGTCGAACATCGCCAGGAACGCATCGGAACCGCCGTTGAATGGCTGCAGGTTGTCGTGCCAGGAAAAATTCGGCGAGTCCGTTTGACCAGCAACGTAAACGGCGCTTGGACCCTCGACTGCAGTCGACAATCCGGAATCTGTAAGACTTCCGCCGAGATATGTCGAGTAGCTCAGCGAAGTCTCTGCGGAAACCGGGTCTTGCCCGATCACCGCAAGGAATGCGTTTGCTGATCCGCTCTCCGCAGGATCGGCAAGCAGACTGCTCTGGTATGGCGCGCTCGCTCCGTTCACCGGGAAATCGGGTGACTGCGTTTCTCCCGTCACGTACGCTTTTGGCGCGATGCTGGAATCGAGAGCGATGCTAGTAATCTCGTCCATGCCGCTGCCCCCGATCAGCGTTCCATAGATCAGGTCGCTCGCTCCTTGGCCCATGGGCGCGATTTTCATCACGAAACCATCGGACGAGCCTCCGCCGTATTGGCTCTGAAACGCATTGTGTATTGGAAATCCGCTTGAGGCGTTTGACGCCGATCCCGCCACGTACGCGTTTCCGCTGGAGTCCACGGCGACTCCGCCAACTCCCACTTGCCCAACCGAATTCGTCCCCAGGTAAGTGCAGTACTTCACCGTCGGCGGAGTGGCGGGTTGCGATGGCGGCGCGAACACTGCCAGGAACCCGTCGCTCGTATCTCCATCCCAATCGGGTTGAAACGCTCCCACCGTAACCGGTAAATCCGGCGACGATGGATCGACCGCGCTCGTTTCGACATCCGACGCGATATAGACGTCCCCCGCCTGATCCAGCGCGATTCCGCCGGGACCCTCGCCTGATTCCCGTCCGCTTCCGCCAAAGTAAGCCGAAAAATTAAGCTGGTTTCCTGCGGCGTTGATCTCGCTGACCACCACGTCGTTGCCGTCGCCGCTGGTCAATCCACTGGTCGGCTGGCTCAATCCGGTCACCGGAAAATCCGTCGACGTTGTCGTCCCTGTGATCGCGACGTCTCCCGTGCCATCCACGGCGATCAGTCCGCCCGACTGCGTTCCACTTCCTCCCAAAAACGTCAAGTACACTAGCGAATTTGCGCCCGTGACCGTCGGATCGATTTTGGCGACGTAAAACGCGGAAGCACCAACCACAGGTCCCACCCCGGTGGCCGTCGTCTCGGGAAAAGTGGATGATGCTGTGGTCGCTCCCGCTACGTAGACGTTCCCACTCGCGTCGACCGCCACGTTCCCCGCTGTTTCACTCCCCGCGCCGCCCAGAAACGTGGCGTAGGCCACCGATATCGATGGATCGACCACCAAAGTCGCGCGCGGGTCGTGCGGCCCTAAGTCCAGCCCCACCGATCCGTCCGCTTCCATCACATATTTGCCGCGAACGGCCTTCCGAGTTCCCCCCGCTAGCTCGTCGTAAATGTTTGGTCGCGCCATTCGTAGCTTGCGATCGCCGGCGAATAAAATCAGCTCGCCTCCAGAAATTTCCGCGCCGGTGGTGCCGGAAAATCGCAGCCGCAACCGGGACGCGTCGCTCCCGACCGGCAGCCGCAAATCGTATTCGACTCCGTTTTGATTGCCGTAGACCACCACGCCAATTCGTCCCGCCGAATCCGAAGTGGCGACAGCTCGTTCGAAATGCGGCACGTCGGTGTGCCACGCGCGCGGATCGCGTCCAATAAAATAATTGCTGACAGTCCTCAGCTCCCCCTCGCCACGCCACGCAAACCCCGCATCATCGTTCGCAGCCTCGCGGCGTTCGATTTTCCGCGCTCGCCCGCGCGCCGCCGAATCGCGCTCGGCTCCGGCCCAGCCAACCCGAAGCTGCACCACGTCAATGCGTGCGCGCGAGCGCCGCGGAGACCGATCCGCCATCTCCACGTCCATTCCGTCGCGCGTGAGCAAAAGCGTCATGCCCGCGCCGCGCCCAACAAATTCCACGCGCGGATCGAAATGCCCTCCGAACTGGCCGATGTTCGGTTCGAAGGTCATCGGAATCGATCGCGGCGCTACGCACTTTTCACCGTGCATGCAGCGATTTTCAGTCGAACTCGGAAGCGTCAGATTCGCGCGCGCGAGCATCCCGTCTGCATTCGCTGCCATTTTGGAAATCCCGTGAATGCCGGGGCTGCGGAGCGCAAAAGAAGGAAATGCGCGCGCTGTTTTGCGCGCGATGTGAAACGCGGAAAGAACCATCGTGATTCCGGCCAGCGCCAGAATACACAACGATACAAATCGTCTGATCATTTAGGCCCTCCTCCAGACGCGAAGTTTGTCTTCGAATCCAGGTTGGGCGGCTCTCGTACTGCGAGCCGACTGCCGTTAGTAGTTTTTTGCTGTGAACCCGCCGCCGTTACCGGAGGCGCGGCGAATATCTCGCTCCCTGCCGCAAATGTCAAGGTGACATTCGTCCCTGGCGCTGCGCTGCCGTCAGGGCTGAATCCCATCGAGCGGCGCGACCAGGATTTTGCTTTCGAGCCACGCCACGGTCCTGGCCGTGTCTTCCCGCCCTCACGCCCATAGTCAGAAACTCGGCGGCTCTAAGGGATGGTGTGAAGCTTCACGCAGCCCTTCTGAATGGCCTCTGACTCGCAATGGGAGTTTTTGTTGGGGGGAGTGCTTGCGGGCGGCGCGTGTGGGGAGATTCCCGCCCGCAAGCATGTACTGCAAGGCGTAAATTCAGTTCTGAGGCGGAGGCGGCGGCGTTGGCGGCGCGCCCAATCTTCTCCGCCGACGGATCGTCTGGAAATTTCCTTTCTCAACCGTGTAGTCCGGCGGCACCTGGAACAGCGACGGGTCAGGCTCGCCCATCTGGATGTTCGTCAACTGCCGCACGCTGTCTCCGCGCATCGGGTCCGTCGTCTTGGTGAGGACGTACATTTGCAGCTCCGGCGAATACCACCGTTCCGTGGTAATCACGATCGGCTTCTCGTTGCCGATCTGCCCGGCTGGAATCGTGTGTGTATAACGCATTCCCTGCACTTGCACTCCATTGATCGTCTGCGTGCCGAGCGACGTGGTGGTCACGTTGCCCGCGTCCGCGGCGGGCGCAAGATTCCTGTCAATCCGGATGTGCCTCCTGCCGCGGAACGCCCGCACCTCATGCGCAATCTTGCGGTCCGGCTCCAGAATGTACTGCATCTTGGAAACGGCGTCGTTGATGAAGATCACGTGCGGCGCGCCCTGATTGGAAGTCGCCCACGCTCCGATTGCCGGCAGAGTCATGTCCCGCCGAACGCTCCCTTCGCTGTCGCGCGCAATCGTGCCGGTGGTCGTTCGGTCGATTCGGTTGCCGTCCGCCAGCACCTCCGTCCTCTGCGTGCTGATCGTCGCTGTGAACGGAGCGCCCGCAACCGTCTTGCCCCCTAGACCCGCCTCAAATCCGACAAAATCCATCGCGTCACCGGTACCCATCGGACCGGGCCCCGCGCGGAAATACGTTACGTTCCGGCCCGGTGGCGGATTTGGCGGCGCCTGCGAGGTGGACTGCCCCGCGGCCTGCGCCTTAACTGCGCCTCCCAGGCTTGCCAGCCCCGCGAGCAGAACCGCAGCGCCAACCGCTCTCGCTATTTTTCCGATCCTCATCGGGCGCCTCCCGGCACGCTTCCCAAATCCTCGCTCCTGTCTCTTATTGTGTTTGCCCGCTCGCCTCGTCCTGCGACACCAGACGAATCGCCTGCGGCGTCCCGTCCGCACTCACAATCAAATCCGCCTTCACTGTACCGTCGCCCTCCATCGCCTCCACCGGCAATCCAAACGACGCAAGATCCGCGCGCGGCATCACCACCCGCACCACTGCGCCGTCGTCAAGCAACGCGGGATCTCCCGCATCCGGCAGAGGAATAAATGCGGACGCATCCTCACTCGCAACCTGCGTCGAATCATCGGAGGCCGAACCTTCGGGCGCCAATTTGCCGCCGCGCGCTTCCGCCACGCGCGCGATGCCTCGATGCGCCACCTGCTGCGTTTTCGGGCTGCGAGCGTCCGTTCGGGATTGCACCGGAACAGTCTGAAGCGCCATCGTCATCTTCGACGAACCATTCGTCCGCTCCGTCCGTTGGTACAGCCAGAATCCCAGCGAAAGCAGCACCATGGCCGCAATTCCGGCCACCGCCGCAAAACGGCGCACGTTCTCGCGCGCGGCTCTTGCCTTCCGTTCGCGGAAAGCATCCAGCAAACGAGCCTCAGCGCGCCCGGAAGGCCGCGCATCGCCATCCTTCGCAATCAGCCGCCGCAACTCGGCATCAAGCAACTCGGTTTCCGTCAGCAACTGTCCGCAATCGCCGCAAACCTCCGCGTGCGCAAACGCCCTTTCCCGAACCTCCGCGGGCAGCACCCCCGGACGGTCCAGATCGGCCAGCAATTCTCGAAATTGAGAGCAATCCATCATCGGATCATCTCCTCGCTCGACCGGCAGATCACTCGCCCACCGCCGGAGCGCGGTTCATACGCCGCTCGTCACGAAACTTTTCAGCCAGCAGCGCCCGTGCGCGATGCAACCGCGAGCGCACCGTGCCCACGGGGCAAGCAAGCGCTGCAGCCGCTTCGTCGTAGCTCATCTCCTGCAAATCGCAGAGCACCAGCGCCTCACGGTAGTTTTCCGGCAGAGTGGCGATGGCACGACGCAAGCGCGCCGTGGCTTCATCGTCGTATCGGTCATCGGCGTGGTGGCCATTGCCGTTCACCGCTGTCTTCGCGCGCATGTCGTCGGGGTCATCCGCGAAAGGTACGAACCGGTGTTCCTGTTCCCACCGCTTCCGCAGATGGTTCCGCGCGATGCCGAACATAAACCCGCCCAGGCTGCCGCGCGCCGGATCAAATCTTCCAGCGTCCCGAATCAGCGCCATGAATACCTCTTGCGTTACATCCTCGGCCATCGCCGCGTTCCCGCTCATGTGCAACGCGAAACGGTAAAGCGCCGGATGCTTCCGCCGGTACAGCAGCAGGAAAGCTTCCTCGTCGCCCGCGATCATTTGGCCCAGCAGGCCCTCGTCTGTCTGTTCGCCCGACCGTTTCATGTCATAGCTTTGGACGGCCTGCCCTGCCCTTCGTTACTTCTTCCGGCCCAGCCATCTCGGAGTTCCCAAATTCTCATTTGCGCCGCGCAGAGCCAACTCGCATAGCTAGCCGCAGTCCGCCCTGCCCTTTATAGCCCCTGATGCCGCATTTTCACTCGCTTCTTGACGCTCGACCGCTGCGGGGCGTAAAATCCCTAGTGTGGATCACGTTTTCCCTGCCGGGGTACGCTTCACCTGCTGTTGTACAGGCGCAGCCGGCGGCGGGTCTGCGATCCGACTAGTTTGAAGGCGACCAATCGGATTCATCAACCCGCTGGCCAGCAGGACATCTGGCACGCGGGTTTTTTGCTTTTTAGGCTGTTTTGGGCTCGCAATAAATAATGGGAGAAGCTAGTGAGTAACGATGTCAGCGTCAACCCGAGTATCACCCCCGTCAAGGAGACCTCGGCCCAGCGTACCGAACGCCTGAAGCAGGCCAAGAACCCCTGGCAAGCTTTGGAAGAAATTCGCGAATTTGCTCGAACCGGCCGTGATTCCATTCCTCCTGAATGGAGCCTTTACTTCCGCTGGTGGGGCATCTACACGCAAGGCGACGGGCGAGGCGCTATTGGCGGTGTCGGTGGCGAAGGCAAATCCTCTCCCTACTTCATGTTGCGTGTTGCATTGCCGAATGGCCTCCTCACCTCAAACCAGGTTCGCGCCATCGCCGATATCTCCAGCCGCTACGGTCGCGGCGTTGCGGACATCACCGTCCGCCAGAATATCCAGCTTCATTGGATGACTATCGAGGAGATACCTGAAATTCTTGAGACGCTCGCGGCCGCCGGACTTAACACCAAAGGCGCGTGCGGCGATACCGTGCGCAATATGACCGGCTGCCCGCTCGCGGGAGTCGCCGCCGATGAAATTTACGACGCTTCTCCCCTTTTGCTCGAAACCGCTTCCGTCGTTCGCGGCCAGACCGAATTCTACGATCTGCCGCGCAAATTCAAGATCTGCATCACCGGCTGCCCGGTCTGGTGCTCTTATCCGGAAATCAACGACATCGCTCTCACCGCCATCCATCGCCACCAGAATGGCAAGCGCGACGTCGGCTTTTCCGTGCGCGTTGCCGGCGGCCTCGCAACCGAGCCTTTCCTGGCCGAGCGCCTCAACGCCTTCGTCCGTCCCGAACAAGTGGTTCCTGTGGTGCGTTCCATCGTCGGGATATTCCGGGATACGGATATCCTCCGCGAACATCGCAAGCGCGCCCGCATGAAATATCTATTTCTGAAGTTCGGCTGGACGCCGGATAAATTCCTCCAGGAAGTGAATCACCGGCTGGGTTTCGAACTCGATCCCGCCGCCGAAGAGCATCCTCCCGCGGACGTCTTCCGCGACCATGTTGGCGTCTACGCGCAGAAGCAGCCCGGTCTGTGCTACGTCGGCGCGTCCGTTCTTCGGGGACGCATCACACCCGATCAAATGCGATTGGCCGCCGATCTCGCCGAGCGCTTCGGCAGTGGCGAAATCCGCGTCACGAATATGCAGAATCTGCTGCTCGTCAACATTCCGAAAGACCACGCCGAAACCGTGGCGCGCGAACTCGAATCCGGCGGACTCCCTGTCGCCGCTTCGCCATTCCGCCGTGGCGCCATTTCCTGCACCGGCACGGAATTCTGCAAGCTGGCCATCACGGAAACCAAAAGCTACACCCGCTGGCTCATCGACGAACTCGAGGAGCGCGTCCCGCAGTTCGATCAGCAGCTCAAGCTCAACGTCACTGGCTGCACCAATTCTTGCGGCCAGCACTGGATTGCCGATATTGGGCTGGAAGGCAAGAAGCTGAAGTCCCCTAAAGGCATGGTTGACGCGTATTACTTTTCGCTTGGGGGCTCCGTCGGCGAATTTCAGCGCCTGTCCCGTCCAGTTGGCTATCGTTGCTTCGCCACCGAAGTGCCGGATGCCATCGCGCGGCTGCTCACCACTTATGTCGACTCCCGCGAGCCCGGCGAAAACCTGCGCGCCTATTTCGCGCGCTTCACGGACGAGCAACTCCGCACCCAACTCGCCGGAGCCTCCACCACCGCTGTCGTTCGCGATCGCGCTCCCGGCCCAGTCCCGGAAGCGGTGTCCGAGTGAACGCTAGGCCAGCGCGATGATCGAACACGGCAAAGTCTATCTCGTCGGCGCAGGCCCAGGCGATCCCGATCTCCTCACCGTAAAAGCGCACAAGCTGCTCGCGCGTGCGGACGTGATTTTGCACGACGATCTCGTGCCCGCGGCGATTCTTGCCCTGGCTGGCCCGCGGGCCGAAGTCGTAAACGTCGGCAAACGCTGCGGAGCCAAAGGCGCCACGCAATCGGAGATTAACGTCCGCATGATCGCTGCGGCGCGTGCCGGGCTTTCCGTCGCTCGCCTGAAAGGCGGCGATCCTGCGATTTTCGGCCGCCTCGCGGAAGAAATTGACGCACTCGAAGCCGCGAACATCCCCTGGGAAATAATTCCCGGCATTACCGCCGGTCTCGCTGCGGCCGCAGCTCTTGGCGCGTCGCTCACGGATCGCCGCAAGGCCGCTCGCGTCGTCATCGTTACCAATCACCGCGCCGCCGGTAGCGAAGCGCCCGCGCAACGCGATTGGCAAGCGCTCGCGCGCGACGACGCCACGCTCGTCATCTACATGCCCGGCCACGATTTCGAAAATCTGCACGATCAGCTTCTCGCCGCCGGCTTGCCGCCGGAGATCCCCGCGGCTGTGGTTTCGCGCGCCGCTTCGCCGGGCCAGTCCGTCGAATGCGCTCCTCTCGGCGAACTCAATTCTCTGCCCCGCGCCCCTGCGCCATCGATTCTTCTGGTCGGCTGGTCGCTCGACGCCGCCGTCCGCCGCGCTCTCGCTGCCAGCTCCGCCTCGCTCCTCGCCGAAGCCGAACTGATCCTTTCCTCACGCTAACCCCGCCCACCTAGCGGCTGGCATGCCGAACCCGACGCTGTCAGTCCGGAACGGCGGTGAGGCGTCTGCTTTTGACTTGCTCGTTCCGAGCACCGCACTCATCCAGTTTTCCGCCGGATGGTCGGGAGTTGCTTCGTTACAATCTTAGGGTTCATCGCGCCCGCAGCTCCGCGTTTGCGAATTGCCGCCGGTACAGATCCGCGTAGAGCCCACCGCGTTCGAGCAGCGTCGCGTGCGTCCCACGGTCCACGATTTTGCCGTCCTGCACCACCAGGATTTGATCGGCCTCGAGGATCGTCGAGAGGCGATGCGCGATCACCAGCGAAGTGCGCCCGCGAAGCGCCTCCTGGAAAGCCCTCTGAATCGCCGCTTCCGACTCGGAATCCAAATGCGCCGTCGCCTCGTCGAGGATTACGATGTCCGGAGCCTTCAGCAACAGGCGCGCAATGGCCAAGCGCTGTTTTTCGCCGCCCGAGAACCGGTATCCCCGCTCGCCCACCAGCGTGTCGAGCCCTTTCGGCAACGATTCGATAAGCGGAAGAATCTGCGCGGCGTGCAACACTTCCTTCAGCTCATCCTCTGACGCATCGGGTTTCGCATACAGCAGGTTTGCGCGGATGGTATCGTGAAACAGGTGAGCCTCCTGCGTGACCGTGCCGATCCGCTTTTGAAGGCTCTCTAGCGTCGCGTCGCGCACGTCGATCCCATCCACCGCCACCGCCCCGTCTTGCACGTCGTATAGCCGCGGCACCAGTTGTGTGATGGTTGTCTTACCCGCGCCAGACGGTCCCACCAGCGCCACCAGTTCGCCCGGTTCCGCAACGAAGCTGATGTCGTGCAGCACCGTTTTTTCCGGCAACCGCTCAGGAACCGCGACAGACTCAAGTGACGCGAGCGAAACCTCCGCCGCCGTCGGATAGTGGAACGAAACATGGTCGAAGGCGATCCTCGCCGGGCCCCTTGGGATCGCCACCGCATTCGGCTTCTCCTGAATCATGGGCGCCAGATCGAGCACCTCAAATACTCGATCAAAGGAAACCAGCGCAGTCATCACGCTCACCTGAATATTCGAAAGCCCCGCCAGCGGACCATACACGCGCGCGAGCAAGGCTACCAACGCCACCACAGTTCCAACGTCCAGCGTGTGCTGCGCGGCCAGGACCCCGCCCCAGCCGTAGGCGAGGGCGCTAGCGAAATAGGCCATCAGCATCAGCGCCATGAAAAATAGGCGGCCATAGACCGCTTGCGTCACGCTGATATCCGAAACCCGCGCGGCCTTCGCGGTGAAATCACGGTTTTCGTCTTCCGCCCGGCCGAAAAGCTTGGCCAAATGCGCTCCGGCTACGTTGAAGCGCTCCACCATTAGGTTGTTCATCGCTGAGCGCAGATCGAAGCTCTCGCGCGTGATTTTCTGCAGCTTTCGTCCCCACCAGCGCGCCGGAAAAAGAAACAGCGGAATCAACACCATCGCCACAATGGTGATCCGCCACGAAAGCACGAACATCGCGCCGAATACGAGCGCTACCGTGATGAGGTTGCCTACCACGTTCGACAGAATGTCCGTGAACGCGGTCCTCGCCCCGCTCACATCCGTGTTCAACCGGCTCACCAGCGCGCCCGTTTGCGTGCGCGTGAAGAACGCCAGCGGCATTTTTTGAACGTGCGCGAAGAGCTTGCTGCGCAAGGAAAGTACGATTCGCGAGCCGACTTTCGCCGCCAGATACGATTGCGCCAGCCCAAGCGTTGCGTCGAGAGCGCCGAGAATCCCCGCCAGCACAGCCAGCTTGATAATTAGCGGTATGTTGTCCTTCAAAATTCCGTTGTTGATAATGTCGCGGTAAATCAGAGGATTGGCGATCGCCGCGAACGCATCCACAATCACGACGAGCAGGAAAATCGCCAGCAAACGGGCGTAAGGCCGGGAAAACTTCAGCATGCGCTTCGCGGTTCCCGGCGTGACGGTCTTCTTCAAGACCGAATCGTCCTGCCGCAGCGACCGCATGGCCCCAAGTAATCTAGCGGATCCCATCTCAGCTCCGTATGGGCGCGCATTTTACCACCGTGCCGCGTCCGCGTCTTTTCCTCAAGCTTCACAAAGCGAGCGGCGAATCACTTCGATCACCTCACCTCTGCTAGTTCTAGCCCGCCAGTACAAGTGCACGCACCTGTACTTCTTTCCTGCTCCACCTGAAAACCGTTGATGCTAGCGTGAATCGGTTATGAACGAGATGCCACAATCCGCAAAGGGAGCGCCACTTGCGCCCGGTCCCTGTCCGCTTGCGACGAACCACGACGGAGCCGCCGCCGTCTTCCGCGATGGAATGGCAGATCGCTACACTGTCCGGGTAAAATCGTCCGTAAATCATTCAAAACAAAGCGCCGCACCTTCGCCAAATCGCTACACTCTCGAAGTCACTTCCGAAACCCATTTTGTCCCCGCGCATCACCAACCCAAAATTCGTGTTAGATTCAGGCAAGATCCGCCAATGGAAAAAACGCAAGCGACCCATGCCTGGGGAATCTTGGACCGCCACCGAGCGGCCCTCGATTGGATCGACATCGTTTGGCTGCTGTTCATAGTCGGTCTGGCGCTACTTAAACCCATCCACGAAATTCACAAGCAACTCTTGCTCCTCGCGTTGGGCATCTTTCAATTCCTAGAAGGTTCTCTCATCGCCCGCTATCCACGCACGGGGCGCTACTGGGCGGTCGCCATCAAAATCGTTCTCGCCACAGTGCTGCTCGACCACACCGGAGAAATCGGGATCAACAGCACGTATTGGCCGATTTATTACGTCCCGATTGTGACTGCCGCGATTTATTTTGGCCCTCTCGGCACGCTGCTATGGACGGCCGTCGCTTCCGCGGCGTACTGCTCCTATTTGATTCCGGCGCTAAAGCTCTACGAGTTGACGGCGGACGCCGAGACGACGCTTGCGATTCGCATTCTGTTTTTCTTCCTGGCGGCGATGCTCGTCAATCGGTTTGTGGTTGAAAACCGCCGCCAAGTTAAACGCTATCAGGAGCTTTCCGCGACTCTGGAGGAAACCAACAAGCAATTGCGCCGCGTGGAAGCCGAAGCGCGCCGTTCGGAGCGCCTCGCCGCTCTTGGCCAGATGTCCGCCGGGCTGGCCCACGAAATCCGCAATCCGCTCGGTGTGATTAAAGGTTCGGCGGAAATTCTGGCGCAGAAATTGACGGGCGCGCAGCCGCTTGCCGGGGAACTTGCAGGATACATCTCATCCGAAGTGGATCGCCTGAACGCGCTCGTCGCGCGCTTTCTCGATTTTGCCCGGCCGGTGCAGCTCGAAATGCGACCGCATCGAGTTTCCGAAATTGTTGACCGCGCCATCGAATCCGTCGAACATCAGTTTCCACACGCCGGCGTGCGCGTCGAGCGCGAGGACGCTGCCGCGTTGCCCGACGTCTTCGTTGACGAGCAGCTTTGCGAGCGCGTGTTCGTAAACCTGATCCAAAATGCCTTCCAGGCCATGGAAGCTGGCGGCCCGGCAGGCGAACGCGTGATGAAAATTACCGGCCATCTCGAAAATTCGAATGGACGGAAAGGTGTTGCCGTTACAATTGAGGATTCAGGCCCGGGCGTGACGCCGGAATTGCGCGAGCAAATCTTCAATCCGTTCTTTACATCGAAAAAAGATGGCGTCGGGCTTGGCTTGGCCATCGTGTCCAAAATTCTTGACGAGCATGGCGGCTCGATTCGCCTGCAAAATTCGTCCCGCGGCGCGCGATTCCGCGTTTTTCTTCCTAGCGAGGCGCAACGTACATGACGGCTGCGAAACCATCCATCCTCGTGATCGAAGACGAGCCGAAGCTCCGTCGCCTTCTGGAACTGCAGCTCGCCGACGAAGGTTTTCGCGCGCGAACTGCCGAGAGCGCCGAAGCGGGCTTAAAGCTCGCAAATGGAGAGCCGTTCGATCTGGTCGTTACCGATTTCAAGCTGCCGGGCATGACCGGCTTGGAATTTCTTCATGCGCTCAAGCGAGTCAACGCCGATCTTCCCGTGGTAATCATGACGGCATACGGGACCGTCGAATCCGCCGTGGAAGCGATGAAGGCTGGCGCTTCCGATTACGTGCTCAAGCCATTTTCTCTCGCCGAACTCGTGCTGGTGATCCGCAAAGAAATGGCCTCCCACGAACTGCGCGAAGAAAATCGCACCCTGCGCGAAGCGCTCGGCAAGCGCTATGAATATAAGAACGTCATCGCTCACAGCGGCAAGATGCAGGCCGTCCTCGCGCTGGTGGAGCGCGTGGCGGCCACCAACGCCACCGTTTTGCTGGGTGGCGAAAGCGGCGTGGGCAAAGACTTGATCGCACGCGCCATCCACGAGCATTCCCAGCGCGCTTCGGGCCCGTTCATCAAAATCAACAGCACCGCGATACCTGAAAACCTGCTGGAAAGCGAACTCTTCGGCTACGAAAAGGGCGCCTTTTCCGGCGCCACGTCTGCCAAGCCGGGGAAATTCGAGCTCGCCGATAAGGGCACACTCTTCCTCGACGAAATTGGCGATGTGCCCGCTGCCACGCAGGTGAAGCTGTTGCGCGTCCTGCAGGATCGCGAGTTCGAGCGCCTTGGTGGCACCAAGACGCTCAAGGTGGATGTCCGCCTGATAGCCGCCACGAATCGCGACCTGCGCGCCGCGATCGAAGAAGGCGCGTTTCGCGAAGATCTCTACTACCGCCTCAACGTGGTGGCCATCGACATTCCTCCGCTGCGCGATCACAAGGAGGACATTCCCGCACTGGCGATTCTTTTCCTCGAAAAGTTCGCGCGAGAGTCGAATCAGCCACAGCGCGCGCTCAAGCCCGAGGCCCTGCGCAAGCTGATGGACTACCACTGGCCCGGAAACATCCGCGAGCTTGAAAACATCGTCACTCGCGGAGCCACTCTCGCTTCGGGTGAGGGGCTCGACGCGGCCGATATTTATCTCGATAGCGAAGCTCCTTCGCGCCGCTCGGCGGCACAAGCGGCCCCGGTCCTGCCGCCTGGAATGACGCTCGAAAAATGGGAAGAGGAAATGATTCGCGAAGCTCTGCGCCAGGCAAACGGCAACAAAAGTCAGGCCGCCCGCGCCTTGGGACTTTCGCGCAACGCGCTCCGTTATCGCCTCTCAAAAATGGGAGTTCCCGACCCCGAGGACGCTTCCGAGGCTGCCGCCGCTTCGACGCCCGACCCGCCTCGCGGTGGTTGAAAAGCACCACCTCCGCGCCAAAACCACCAGTCCCAATCTACGAACCCTCCCGGCGTTTCCCCCGTCTTCCGTAACGTGCTGATGCCAAGCAACTTATCAGCGACAACCTAACGCTACTTTGGCACGCACCCTGCATTATCGCCTATGGCTTGATGGGGTCTTGAAATTCGGCTGGGAGGC
Source organism: Candidatus Acidiferrales bacterium (assembly GCA_050746725.1). Taxonomy (GTDB): domain Bacteria; phylum Acidobacteriota; class Terriglobia; order Acidiferrales; family UBA7541; genus Palsa-295. The sequence continues at coordinate 117,862 of JBOGMX010000009.1, forward strand.
AAGGAATGAAAAAATATCTCGTCGCCGCAATGGCGGCAGCATTTCTGATCGGGATTTCTCCCGTCCGCGCTCAAGACCAACCCGACCAACCAGGACCGGCCAATAACCAGACAACTGCAACTACCTCAGCCGACCCGAACGCGCCGGGCATGGCGCGAGTCAGCTTCGTTCACGGCAGCGTTTCCACGCAGCGCGGCGACAACGGCGATTGGGTTCCGGCCATCGTCAATACTCCGGTAGCCGTCGGCGACCGCATTTCGACTGGCCCGGATGGCCGCGCCGCAGTGCAGTTGGACTACGCGGACATTCTTCGCATGTCTAGCAGCGCAACCGCGAAAATCGCCCAACTGAATCGCAACACGATTCAAGTCCAGATCGGGCAAGGCCTAGCTACCTATACCGTCCTGAAAGACGGCCAAGCCGTTCCGGAAATCGATACGCCGAACGCTGCCTTGCACCCTAGCGGCCCCGGTGAATACCGCATTCTGGTGAATTCCGACGCGGAAACCGAAATTGTCGTCCTTAATGGTTCGGCTGAGGTTTCCACTCCGCAAGGCAGCACGGAAGTGGACTCCGGCAAGATGATCACCGTAGCCGGAACCGATAACCCGCAATACAAAATTTCGACCGCACCCGCGACGGACGAATGGGACGCGTGGAACAACGACCGAAATCAGAAGATAGAGACAGCGCAGAGTTGGCACAAAACCGATCCCTATTACACAGGATCTGGCGACCTTGATGGCTATGGCACCTGGTCGGAAGTTCCAGATTACGGTTCGGTGTGGATTCCGTCGGAACCTGCCGGTTGGGCTCCTTATCGAGATGGCTCCTGGGTGTACGAGCCTTATTACGGTTGGACGTGGGTATCCTACGAGCCATGGGGCTGGGCGCCGTACCACTACGGCCGCTGGTTCGTCTGGGGCGGCAGTTGGGCCTGGTGGCCGGGGCCAGTTGCCTATAATCCCTTCTACTATCCAGTTTGGGCGCCTGCATACGTTTCCTTCTTCGGTTTCGGCGGAGGAGGCTGGGGCGTGGGCTTTGGTGTCGGCTTTGGCGGATTTGGACGCGTCGGCTGGCTACCGTGCGGGCCGGGTGATTGGTATCACCCGTGGTATGGCCGCTGGGGCCGCGACTATCACTTTGTCGACGCGCGCAACGGCTTCGGGGATCATGGATTCCACCATGGTTTCGCACCCATCGGCCGCGGCCGTGACGGATTTTCGAACTACAACGAAGCGTTTCGAAACGATCGGGTCCGTGCAGGCTTTTCCTCGATGGAAGGCCGTAATTTCGGCCGCGGGGCAGTCTCGATGCACCAGGAGCGGATCAGCGCCTCGCAATTCCGCCAATCGCACATGGTCGGCGGGCGCATGCCGTTCCGTCCAACGCGGGCGAGCTATAGCCCCACGGGACGCGGCGCCAATCCGCGGTCGTTCCGATCTGCGCCGCCGGCTTCGCAGCATTTCTTCACTGGCGGAGCTCGCAGGAATGCCGGATTCAATCGCAACGCCGGATCGTTTGCGCGGGCGCATTCGTCGGCTTCGGCTGGCTCGCGCGATTCTTTCCGTGCCTCGAACGCAAATCGCGGCGATTCTCGCGGCCCGGTCACATCAGCACGCCCCGGATGGCACACCTTCACACCGCCGCGCTCGGGCAACTCGCGAGCAGTGGGCCGCGGATTCCAGGGAAATCGCGCCAACTCCAACTCCGGCCGCGAATCGTTCGGCAATAGGTCGAACGCATCGACACGCGGCGCGAACACTGGAAATAGCAATCGCGGCAACTGGCAGCACTTCACTCCGCAAACGCGTGACTCGCGCTCGTACGGCTCCGGCAGAACCTATGGCAATCGAGGCGCGTATCAGCAGCGCGGATATCAGGGTTCTTCGGACCGGTACCGTGGCTATTCGAACCAGCGCTCGAACCGCCCGCCTCTGAACATGCACCAACCAATCGTCCGGCCGCGCGGCGGCAATCAATATAGCCAGCCACGAGGGAATTATCGCGCCCCTCGCGGTTACAACCAGCCCCGCGGAAACTACGGCGGTCCGCGCGGCGGCTATAGCGCACCGCGTGGAGGGGGAAGCGGTGGCTATCATGGTGCTGGCCGTGGAGGCTCGCGCGGCGGTGGAGGTAATCACGGCGGAGGTGGCCATGGTGGAGGTGGAGGCGGAGGCCGCGGAGGCCACCGTTAGCACCAACGGATGCGGATCGAATCCTCGACGGCCCCGAGCAATCGGGGCCGCGCCGTATAGAAGTGATTTGCATCGCGGACTAGCGGCTGGCGAAGTTCGAAACTCGGAAAGCGAATTGGTGTTGGACGAGTAGGAGCATAAATCCGATGTCCACGCTGCGTGTTGTCGGATGGTTCGCATGGCTGGCCACACGAAATAGGCTTCGGAGACTTGTTGTGCTATCAAAGGAACAACTTCTCAAGGGAGCTTCCTCGATGAACAACGCCTTTTGGCGCACCCTGCCTCTGCTCCTGCTCTTGGCATTTGCGGCCGCGTTCGCGCATCCAGCCACGGCGCAAGGCGATCCACCGGGCCGCGTGGCGCGGCTCAGTTACATGCAGGGCTCGATTTCATACCAAGTTTCCGGCGATCAGGACTGGGTGCAGGCGGACCCGAACCGGCCGCTCACGACCGGTGATAATCTTTGGGCCGACAAGGACTCGCGCGGCGAAGTTCACATCGGCAGCACTGCAATTCGCCTTTCCAGCGAAACAGGTATCTCATTTCTGACGCTGGACGACCGCACCGCACAGATTCAACTGGCGCAGGGCGCTATCAAAATCCATTTACGCGATCTAACGCCGGGCGACGACTACGAGATCGACACGCCGAACTTGGCATTCACTCTGACCCGTTCGGGCGAATATTTGATCTCGACCGATCCCGATGACAACAGGACAACGATCGCCGTCCGCGAGGGCGAAGGCCAGGTGACTGGCGGAGGCGATTCGTGGATTTTGGCGGAGGGCCACGAGTACATCTTCAGCGGGACGGACCAACTCACTTACGACGCGCAACCGTTGGAGGGATTCGATGATTTCGAAACATGGTGCCAGGATCGCGACCAGCGAGAAAACGACTCGGTCTCAGCCCGCTACGTCTCGCGAGACGTGGACGGCTACTACGATCTGGACAACTATGGCCAGTGGGAATCCGATTCGGATTATGGCGAAGTCTGGGTGCCGACCGTGGCTGCGGGCTGGGCGCCATATCGAATGGGACAATGGGTCTACATCGCTCCGTGGGGCTGGACCTGGGTGGACGATGAACCGTGGGGATTTGCGCCTTTCCATTACGGGCGCTGGTTCTTCGTGGGCAGCCATTGGGCTTGGATTCCCGGGCCGCGCGTGGTGCGGCCGGTTTACGCGCCGGCGCTGGTCGGGTTCGTCGGCGGCAGCGGCTTTGGCATTTCGCTATCGTTTGGCGGAGGAACGACCGGAGTTGCGTGGTTCCCGCTCGGTCCGCGTGACGTATACGTTCCCGGCTATCGCTGTAGCGCTCACTACGTGCAGAACATCAACATCACTAACACGCGCGTGGTGAACGCCGCGCAGGTCACACGCGTTTACAACACCGTCGTGATCGACCGAAACGTGACCCGCGTGAACTACACCTACGCGCGAAACGATCGCGCCGTCACGGCGGTGCAGCACGATACCTTCGTCAATGCGCGGCCCGTTTCGCAAGGGATGTTGCGCGTGAACGCGCAGCAGATCGAGCGAGCACGCGTGATCGAGTCAGGACCGATTGCGCCAACTCGTGCGAGCTATTTTTCGGCTAGCGCGCGTGTATCGAACTTCAGGCCGGCAGTGCCGATTTCGCGTCGGGCCGTGGTGGTGCGCCTGAATCCCGCGGTCTCTCATTCCAATCGAGGTGGCGCTTACACGAATGACAGCCGGCAGTTCAACCAACCGTCGGCGCCGCACGGCGCCGTTCCGCATCCCGAACCTGCGCCGGCGAATACCGCCAATCGAAATGAACAGCCTTCGCGGGAAGGCTTCCATCCTTTCGGGCCGCCCTCAAGGGGGAACCAAACGCAGGCTCCTGTGGAGAAAAACCAGCGTCCGGCGGAACAACCTGGTAATCGTGGCAACCAGGATTCGAAACCGCCTCTGGAGCGGCAACAGCCGGAGTTCCGGTACGCGCCTCCGGTGAAGGCCAATGACAAAATGTATGACGTGCATCCGCCTCTCAACCAGAAACAGAATCGGACGCAAGCGCCTCCGCGACCGCAGAAAAAGCGCTCGGCGCCTCCCGCGCATCAGCAGAAGGATAATCGCGGCAGCCACGACGATTCGAAGCATCACTAACGTCTAGCTGATTTAACGCTTATGTCCGCCAAAGACCCGGGAAACGGGGCCTTTGGGTGCATGCAGGCCTGCGGACGCATTAAACGTTCGTCCCGGCTGCAAAGATCGCGTGGAGATCAGTTCGGCTGTGGCGTGGATTGCCCGGCCGCCGCGGAAGGCGCGTGAACCGGCGCGGCTTGCGATCCGGGCATTGGAGAGGCCTGCTCGAGTGCGAAGTACGAGCGTCCAAACGCAGCCTGTTGCGTGCCGGCTGCAATCGCCACGGCTTGCACGGTGTAGCGGCCCTTCGGCAACTTCGCGAGCGGCAAACTGATGCGGAACGACGCGGTGCGAGAGTGCGAGTCGATTGTGGCCGGAGCGAGCAGCGGAGTGGCATTGACCTGTACGCCATTGCGGAAAAACACCAGCCCCCCGCGAAGCGTCCGCGCGTCGAACGTGGATTTGCCGCCCTTCTCCGGGAAATACGCCTGGAAGAAAACATAGAGCGTTTGGCCCTGGTTGAAGAACCGAGTGACGCTGGGAATGATTTTCTCGCCCTGCACTTCCAGCGGAGACACCTCCATGTGCGCGCGAAATCCTTCGGCCTGCGTGCGGACCTCCGAAGATCTTTGGGCGGCCACCAACTGGCTCGAAAGCAGGACGGAGCTGAGCGTCATGCGCGCGGCAGGGCGCGCCGGAATGTTGAGCGGCTCCTCGAACGTGCCGATCTTGCCGGACTCGTCCTCGCGCGCCAAAAATTTCAGCCGGTAATTCCCCGGCGCCAACACCACCCCGCCCTGGTAAACAAGATCCGTACGGCTCACCTGCTGATATCGCTGCTCGTCCAAGTGCACCGTGATCGTGTCGCGAAGCTGCGCGACGATCATGCCGGAAGGAACGGCACGAACCTCCGCGGCGAAATCGAACTGCGCTGAGCGCCGGTTGTGCTTTTTCGCCCAATCGAGCGCGGTCGAAGAAAGCTTCGCCGCGATGGGTACGTAGGCTTGCTCGTCGCTGATGCGAAACATTCCGGTTTCGACGGCGATCGGGAGTTCGACTTCCGGGTCCTGGGAGTTCATCGCTTCGGCGAGTTGCTGCTCGCGGTCTTCTTTTTCGAGATGCTGAAAATCGCGCGGCGCGTAGTAGCCGTTGCGATAGCGGATGTGAGCGCCTTTCACGTCAACCTTCACGCGCACGGCGTGCCAAGTGCCGTCGCGCTTGACGTTCGGAGGCAGGTTGTAGCCGATCAGATAGTAGCCGCTGTTTTCACTTTCGATTTTCGGAAACGCATCGCTCAAGTCGCCGAGATCGAAAAACGCCCGGCCGCCAGTGTCCGTCGAAAGCGTGGCAAGTGTGTCACGCGAGTCCGAGCGCTGATCGGTTTGATGAAAGACGGACGCGCCGGAAAACATAGAGTTGCCGGTGGACGCTGCGGTGGTCGCGTCGCCGCCCGGCGGCGTGGCGAACATGCCGCGCGCGTCGATCGAGTAGATCGAAACGTCCGCGCGATTAGCGGCGTCCGTGGCGGCGCGCAGTTCGGCGCGGTTTTCCTCGCCAGTTTGCGTGATGCCGCCCGTGAATTCCACGAGCGCCTTGCGGCCGGGAATGCCTGCCAGCACGTTTGTAAGTCCTTCGATGGCTTCCAACTTTTGGTCGGTGTTGAAGACGTTGAATTCCGTTTCATCGGCTGTGTAGGCCGCGCCGGTATCCTGCTGCACGTCATATTCGCCATTTTGCGCTGCGGCGTAGAGCGGATTGCCAAGCTGCGAAGCGGCGCCGGGAACAAGCGCGGCGACCGCCTTTTCCAGCGTGGCGCGATCGTTGGTGAAATTCGCCAGTACCGAGAGCTTCGTGCTGAAAATGACGACGGCCACGAGATCGGCCGGTGTCATCTGCGTTTTTAGGAATTTCTCGGCGGCGTCGTGGGCGCGAAGAATGTCGTCGGTGCCCATGGAAGTCATGTCAAAAAAAAGCACGATCATGCGCCGGTCGTGCACCTGGTTGCTGACGGTTTCCTGTTCGGCAGGAGCGGCACTCGGTCCGGGATTATCCACCGGGACAACGACGGGCTTGGAGTTCTCCGGCCCAGCCACTTCCATGCTTTCGATATCCGAATAGGAAAACGTCGAAATTCTTTCGTTCTTGCCGTCGTCGGTGATCGTGAACTTATCGGCACTTAGGCCCTTGATCGGCCGCCCCTTGCCGTCGGTTACTTCCACGTCGATGCGGACGATTTGCGATTCGGCGCGCAGCACGCTACTGGTGAGATGCAGCTGCCGCGCTGCCCTAGCGTTTTGAGAGGACGAGGCGGGCGCGGAGCGAGCCTGCTGCGCATGAATGCGCACGCTCGACGCAAGGATCAGGCAGGCGGCCGCCGCCAGGCTGAGAATGGAAATGCACCGGCCGGGCCCCGTCCGTGAGCGCTCGGATCTTGGCGTTTCTGTTGTTTTGCTTCTTCGCATCATAGCCTCATCCTACACTTCCCGCCTCGCTAGAGTCCTCTATCTAAAGGTTGAAGCGAGCCATCAGGCTCATCGAACGCATCGACGATGCGCTGGTAACTTGTCCAAAAAACGAGCTGCCAAACACCGTCCCCAGCCCGTTGAAGCTCGGCGTATTGGTCAAATTCTGAACTTGCCATTCGATATTGAGCATGTGCCGGCGCTCGGGACCAAAGCGGAAGGTCTTGGAAATGGACATATTCCAGCTCAGTGTGCAGGGCCCTTCAATAGCGCCGCGTCGCTCATTTCCATAGGTCGGATTGCCATTCGCGTCCGTGGGGGGCAGGCCAAAGACCGACGTGTCGAAGTAATTCAGCGGGGCGCCACCGCAAATGCCCGTATTCGGGTTGCCAAATTGCTCCGCGCGGAGGGAAAAATTCGCGCCTGTGCCGTTATCGGACGCCGTGCCGCCCAGAAGCGCGGTGTACGGAGTCCCAGTCTGCCACGTGAATATATTCATCAGGCGCCAATCACCGAAGAGGCGTTCGGTCCAGCCGTGATTCGCCCAGCGGCTGCGCTGGCCGAAAGGCAGTTCGTACATCGAGAAGACGCGCATCTGATTGCGAATATCGAATGTGGAAAGACCTCGCTCGGCGGCCAGATCGCCATCAATCTGTTCCACCGTGCCGGCGCCGCCGCCAATCGAACTGGCATCGTCGAGCGATTTTCCGTAAGTGTAAATGCCCTGTAGCATCAAGCCGTGGGTGAACCGATGCATCAGGCGCACTTGCAAAGCGTTGTAAATCGAATTGGCGCCGGACTGATCGAAGGTGAAGCCCGTGGCATTCGGATCGACGCGCATCGCTTGGATGTTGTTCTGCGGCGTGCCCAGCGGCGCGCGATTGGGAGCGCGCAAAATATCGAGATCGGTTCCCTTCGTGCCGGTGTAGGTAAGGTCGAGAACCCAGTCCTGCGTGATGGAGGTTTCCGTGCCGAGGGTCCAGATTTGCGCGTACGCGTTTTTATAAAACGGGTCGACGGCCTCGGTATTCGCGATGAAGTTGCCCCCGGCTGGCGGAGGCAGAAAGCCATTTGCGAGCGTGAGCGTAGAGGCCGCGGAGGTGGTCAAAGTCTGTGCCGTCGATATGGGCGGCTGATATGCCAGCTCACCCGCTAGGGTGTTGTAGCCCGATTCGTTGTAAAAAATCGAATATCCGCCGCGGACGACGGTGCGCGGCTTAATGAAACTCGGTTGCCAGGCAAAGCCGATGCGGGGTGCCCAATTGTTGTAATTGCCATGGATCAGCGCGCGCGGAAACGCGCCGCTGAAAGCGCCCGTGCCGCCGGGCTGCACCAGCTCAATGCAGGTCAGGCAGGTAGCACCCGATGCTGCTAGCGTCGCGATCGCGGGATTCACATCCAGATTGACGAGATTATTAGCCAGCTCGACGGGCGGCGTAACCGCGTCGTAGCGCACGCCGTACTCAAACGTGAAAACTTTGTTGACGCGCCAATCATCCTGCGCGTAGGCGGCAAAACCCCAGCTGCGAAAATAGGTATTCGGATTTCCGAACTGCTCGCTGGTGCTGAACGGAAGTCCGAGCAGAAAATCCGCCAGATCGCTTCCCGTCCCCGGGACGGGCACGCCGCTCGCGTCGAGCTGGCTCGTGAGCAAGCCGGTGAAGACGAACTGGCCGCGCGGATTCGGGCTGGAATCGGAATTGATTTCCATATGGCGGATTTCGCCGCCGAACTGCATGGTGTGTTTGGAGTGAACCCAGGTGAGACCATCCGAAAAGCGCAGCGTCTGGTTGCGGGCCAGCGACGGGATCGGATCATTCAAGCCGGAGAAGTTGGTGAGGCTGATTTGCGGCAGACCGAAATCGATCGGCACGGACGATACGCCGCCAATCCCCAGATTTGCGGCGATGTTGGCGCCGTTGGAATTGTCGCTGAGCAACTGCACGCGGCTGCGACTCCAGTTCACGGAAGTGCTTTCCACCAGCCGCGGCGACCAGTTATGTGAAATGTCCAAATCGACGCTCTGTTCGCGCGTCGATTGATGGCCGCCAATGCCGGGGAAATTGCTGATAGTATCGCCGCGTGCGGATTCAAAATTGTAGCCGCCGTTCAGATTCCATTTCGAATTCAGAGTGTGCAGCACGTGGATGTTCAGATTGTCCGTATTCTGCGGCACGGTAGCCTGCAAGAGGAAATTCTGAATCGAGCCCGCAAGATTCGGCTTGGGAATATAGGCGAGCAAGCCTGCGGCGGCGCTATCGATCGAGAGCTGCTGCGCGAGTCCGCCTGGGCAATTCGCATCGGGTACCGTGAGATATGGCGTTGATGGATTCGAAAAGGGTTGATACAGCGTGGCCCCGCAGAAAAGGCCGTTGCGCTCATCGGCCGTAGGCACGGTCGAGAAGGTGTTCTCCGCCGTCTGCCCGATAGCGTGCTGGTAGTTCGCGAAAAAGTAGGTTGTGTTGCTGCCATCATAAATGTGCGGAATTCTTAATGGTCCGCCGAGGTTCGCGCCGAATCGGTCGTTGTAATGGCTCAGTTTCGGCGAGGGCTCGCCGGTGATCGCGTAGGGACGCGCATCGAATGCCGAGTCGTCCAGACTGTCGTAAAAGCTGAAGCGCATCCGGTTCACCTGCTGGCGGAAGAACATTCCGCCTCGGCCACCCGCAAAGAGCATTCGGCCACGTCCGCCCCCGCCACCCCGGAAACCTCGCCCACCGCCCGGGGGTCCGCCTCCTCGACCGCCTTGCGCGCCACCTGGACCGCTAGGCCCGCCTTGAACCGTTTGCTCTCCGGGGCCACCGGGACCTCCCGGTGAAGGCGGCGTGAGCCCAACCTGCCCGAAACCTCCGGGGCCAAAGCCCCGAGGGCCGCTTGCTGAAAGCCCCTGACCAACCGTACCTTGCAGCAGAAACGCGTCAGAGGTACTCGCGCCCACTCCGGTGGACATGGCCGGGGCTGGATTGGCCTCTTCACCGGCCACTTCTTCCCCTCCGCCGTTGGCTCCGGAATCGCCAGTCAGATCCGTCTGTTGGAACCCGCTGCTCGCGAGGCCCTGATTGAGCGCATTCGCCACGCCCGCGGGGATCTGGCCCCTTCCACCGAACCCGCCGCGCGCCCCTTGTGAAGCTTCACCAGGGCCATTTGAAGCATTTGAAGGGGGACCTTGGCCTCGTCTGGCCCCAGGATTAAAGCCCGGCCTCCCCCCGCGTCCCGCCCAGCGATTCGCGGGGCGCGTTGATTCGGCCGGTGCTCCAAGGTCCGCCAGCGTGGCCACGTGCAGCGTCAATTGAATGGGCGGAGGTGGAAGTCCGGCGGCAACTTGCACCGTGCGTTCGATTTTTGCGAAGCCGAGTTGCTCGGCAGCGATTGTGTAACGACCCGCGGGAATTGAAGGAAACTCAAACTTGCCTGAATCGTCCGTCCACGTGACCCAGGCTTGATTCGTTTCCGTGAGCGTGGCGCGCACGGCCGCGCCCGGAATGGCTTCTCCGGTCGGAGTTCGCACGGTGCCATTCAGCGTCGTACTCGGACCGGCATTGCTGTCGCTCGCGGACTGCGATTGCGGATCGGCGGAGATAGAAGCGGCGCGCGCGCTTTGCTGCTGTCCGATAGCAGATCCTGCGCAGAGAACCAGCAGCGCTGCGAGCAGTCCGCACGGACGGATTGCCGCGGCACAATTTGATACGAACCATCCCAGTGTTTTGTCGATCATGAAATTGTCTGGCGCTCCTACCGGTCCATTGTCGTTGGGTCTTTCGACGGCGCGCCGCGCAAACTGGTTACTCACCAGATTTTGCCGGATCGTTAACCAACCGGATCACATCTACCGCCTGACGAACCCGGATGACAAGACTTCCAACTAGCCCCCAGAAAAGTTCCAGAATCCTCCCCTGACTGGTGGGCGCTCGCCGCTGGCAAAAGTCTCGGCCTTCGCCTGTGTTACGATGGCTGGCAGTTTGACTACAGTTCGCCCGAAAGGAATGCCCGGTGGGATCGATAGACGAAGCGCTCAAATCCAATGAAGCGTACGCGCGCGATTTCCGGTTCGCCCAGTTGCCTAAAGTTCCAGCCCGAAAACTTGCCGTGCTCGCCTGCATGGATGCGCGGCTGACCATCGAATCGGTGCTTGGGCTGAAAACGGGCGACGCGCACATCATTCGCAACGCGGGCGGGATCGTCACCGAAGATGCCTTGCGCTCGCTGATCGTTTCGCATTACCTGCTCGGCGTTAACGAATTCATGATCGTGAACCACACCGGCTGCGGAATGCTGAACTTCCGAGACGAGGAATTGCGGGACCGCCTCGAGCGCGAAACCGGGTACTCGCCCCTTTCGCCAGAGCAGTTTCATTCGTTTTCGAATCTCGAGGACAACGTTCGGCGACAGATATGGAAACTGCGCTCTCACCCATGGATTCCCAAATTGATTCCGATCCGCGGCTTCATCTACGGCGTAGCCACCGGTCTGCTGAACGAAGTCTCGCCGCAGCAGCCGGCCACAGTGAATTCCTGATTTCCGAAAATCGCACCTCATCTGGGCCCAAAGCGCTTAGGTTCACGAACGGACTCCCCGGCCACAGGCAGGCGGCGCATGAGTACGTGCCCTTCGAGTCTCGATTGCGCGCGAGCCGTGCATCCGAATCCGCGCTCCTGTATGATCGTTTCGTTCTGCATGGGAACGCTTCCAGACGCGCTAGTTACCGTTGTAGTGCGCTCGGAAGCCCGAATCACACGAAAGGGGAACGAGCGAATGTCACTGTTTGGAAGTCAGACGCGGCTAGCGGTGCTGGGCGCTGGGAAAATGGGAGGAATTTTAATCGAGGCGTTTGTCCGGCAGAGCATTCTCTCGCCGCAGAACATTCGCGCCACCGTGCAGCACCCCGGCATCGAACGCAAAAACGGCGCCAAGCTGGCTGTGTCGCTGGGGACGGACAATTGCGGTGCGGTGCGCGGAGCGGACGTGGTGCTGCTGTGCGTGAAGCCGCAGATCGTCGGTCAGGTGCTCGACGAAATCGGGCCGGAACTCGACGAGAAAAAACTGCTGATCTCGATCGCCGCTGCCGTGCCTACGGACTATATCGAGCGGCGACTCGGGACTCACGTTCCGGTGATTCGCACCATGCCCAACACTCCTTCCATGGTTGGCGCGGGCGTCACCGCGATCTGCAAGGGAAAATTCGCCGGCCCGAAGCATGTGGAAATGGCGCAAAAGCTGTTCGACGCCGTGGGTAAAACCGTGGTCGTCGATGAAAAGAATATGAACGCGATCACCGGGCTTTCCGCCAGCGGTCCCGCGTTCATTTACATCATCCTCGAATCGCTCGCGGAGGGCGGCGTGAAGGTTGGCCTCCCGCGCGATCTGGCCACTTTACTGGCGGCACAGACGGCGCTTGGCGCGGCGAAGATGGTGCTGGACACAGGCCACCATCCTGCGATGCTAAAAGATACAGTCACCACTCCGGCTGGGTGCACGATCGATGGCATCCTCGAACTCGAAGAAGGCGGCCTTCGCGTTACGCTGATCAAAGCCGTGGTGAAAGCCGCGCAGCGCGCCAAGGAACTGCTCGTCACGGATGAGCAAATTTAGCTTTTCAGAGCCGAAAACAGCGGGACGGAAAGCAGTTTCCTCGGAGCGTCACTTCATCAACAGAACGTTCACCGCTTTCACGACGACTTCCACAGTGTCGCCCTTCTTCACGCCCAATTCCTTGAGAGATTCGAGCGTCATCACCGAGGCCATTTTGGAAGACGCCGGGACCTCCACTTTGACCAAGCACATCAGCGAACCTTTCCTGATTTCCTTCACTTTGCCCACAATCCGGTTGCGCGCTCCAACTTTCATTCGTTCCTCCAGTGAAATTCATTCGCTCGTGGCGTAAAGTCAATTTCGTCGTGCCGCCACAGGGTACTACGAGTCCGCTCGCGTTCCCCGGTAATCTACTTGAACGCTCGCGCGCGAGTGGCCGATAATCAGGCGCTCGCCAGGAGAAAACGCGATGAAAGCGATACGAGTCACCAAGGCCGGCGATCCCAGCGTCTTGCGCCTGGAAGATTTGCCGCAGCCGAAGCCCGGTATGGGGGAAGCGCTGGTTCGCAACCACGGGGTCGGCGTCAATTACGCCGACATCTACATGCGCAACGGATCGGCGCGCGTCCCTGTGCCGTTTCCCTTCACTCCTGGGATTGAAGGCGCGGGCACGGTGGAGGCGGTTGGCGAAGGCGTCACGGAAGTGAAGCCGGGCGATCGAGTCGCGTATGCCGGCGGACCGGGATCGTACGCCGAGTATCACGTTGCGAAAGCGGCGCTGCTCGCACCGCTTCCGAATGAGCTTAGTTTCGATCAAGGCGCGGCGATCATTTTGCAAGGAATGACCGCGCATTATCTTCTGCACGAGTTTTATCCGATTCGCCGGGGTTCCACGGTTCTCGTCCACGCCGCCGCCGGAGGCATGGGGCGGATGCTCATTCAATGGTTGAAACATCTCGGCGCAACGGCGATCGGGACCGTCTCCACGGAAGAAAAGGCCAAAGTGGCGCGCGAGGCCGGGGCCGATCACGTGATCGTTTACACGCGGCAAGATTTCGTGGAAGAAGCGAAGAAATTCACCGGCGGCAAGGGAGTCGACTACGTTGTCGACGGAGTTGGCAAGACCACGTTCACGAAAGACTTGGATGCGCTCCGCAATCGCGGCTGGGCCACGATTTTCGGCATGGCCAGTGGTCCCGCTGAGCCAGTGGCTCCGAACTCGCTGATGGCCAAGGCGCTGACGATCTCCGGCGGTTCGCTTTACAACTATATGAACTCGCGCGAGGAAATGTTGCGCCGCGCCAACGATGTGTTTACGGGCGTACGGGAGGGATGGCTGAAAGTGCGTGTCTATCGCACGCTGCCACTCGAACAAGCTGCCGAAGCGCATCGCCTGCTCGAATCGCGCGCGACGACCGGGAAGCTGCTGCTTCAAATCGACGGCTGACTGTATCGGCACGCGACCGAAGGAACCCAAATCCACGGCATGGGAGCAAGCTGAGATGAATCGCTGCGCGCAGAGAAACGAAGTCCGAAAAGAAATGGCTGCGATGCAGAATGCTTCCCGGCGCCGAGGGTACGGGTGGCTGATTTGCGCCACAGGTTTATTGCTGGCTTCGCCTATCGTTGCGGCGGCCCGTCAAGGCGCACCGCAAACAGCTACTCATCCATCAGCCGGACAACTTCCTGCGCAGTCGCGCGTTGCCGTCGTGGGCCCTCCGGAACGCATGGCGGCCAACGCGCTCTTCAATCAGCATTGCGCCAGTTGTCACCTAAACGCCAAAGCCAGCACAAAAGCGATGCCGCGCACTGGGCGCACCGCTCCCAATACCGAAGTATTGGGTCAAATGTCCACGGAAGCGATTTACGGGGCGCTCACCACCGGCGCGATGGTCCAGCAAGGCAAGAGCCTTACGAACGACCAGAAGCGCATGATCGCTGAATTTTTCGGCGGTCATCCGCTCGGCAGCACTGCGGCAGGCGAAGCATCGCACATGGCGAATCGCTGCCCGACGAATCCTCCGATGGGCGATCTTTCCGCGAGCGCATCTTGGAATGGCTGGGGCAACGGCCTTTCCAACACGCACTTTCAGACCGCGAACGCGGCCGGACTCACGACCGCGGCTTTGTCGAAGTTGAAATTGAAATGGGCTTTCGGCGTTCCGGCGGGTGCCGAAATGTCCGGCCAGCCATCCATCGTGGATGGCCGCGTGTTCTTTGGCGAAGACAACGCTTTCGCTTACTCCGTCAGTGCCGCCACCGGCTGCGTGTATTGGTCGTATCACGCCGAAGCGCAAATCCGCACGGCAGCCTTGGTCGCGCGCATTCATCGCGCGGGCCGCGCGGTTGACGCGGTTTTCTATGGAGACAAGCGAGCGAACGTGTACGCGCTCGACGCGCGCACCGGCGCTCTGATTTGGAAACGCGATCTTTCCACCCGGCTGCTTTCACACATCACCGGAGCGCCTGCGTTCTACCACGGACGTCTGTACGTGGGTCTCGCGGGATCGGAGGAACTTGTCTCCTCCGATCCGCACTTCCCATGCTGCACGTATCGCGGAAGCCTTTGGTCGCTCGACGCGAATACCGGAAAAGTGATCTGGCGAACCTACACGATCCCCGAAGCGCCGAAGCCAACCAAAAAGAATTCCATTGGCACGCAGCTTTGGGCTCCAGCTGGAGCTTCGATCTGGGACGCAGTGACGATCGATCCTAAGCGGCACGCGATTTACGCCGGGGTCGGCAATGCATTCACCTCGCCGGCTGCGAAACTCTCGGACTCGATCGTCGCTTTCGACATGACAACCGGTAAAATTCTCTGGCATTACCAAGGCGTGCACAACGACGCTTCGCCGGGCGGCTGCTTCGGCCCGGGACCCCGCGGCGCGGAATGCCCAGAAGTGGAAGGCCCCGACTGGGATTATGGCGCGTCGCCGATTCTGGAGACGCTTCCGGATGGCAAGCGCGTGCTAGTCGACGCGGACAAAGGCGGCACGGTCGTGGCCCTCGATCCCGACGATCGCGGCAAATTGCTTTGGACCGCCGACTTGACGGCGGGCAGACCGGCTGGTCCGATTCAGGTGCAAATTTTGTGGGGCGGCGCGGCGGACAATCACAACGTCTATTATCCGCTACAGGCGGGCGCCGTTGCGGCCGTGCGGCTGTCGGACGGGAAGATCGTGTGGCGCGTGCCGATCGAGCCGTCGGCAGCGCATCCCAGCCCAAGCGGCCGTCCGCGCCGCGGAATGGAAGCGGCGATTACCGTGATTCCAGGCATTGTCTTCGCGGGTGGATGGGACGGCGTGCTTCACGCCCTATCCACAACCGACGGCCACGAGCTATGGCAATACGACACGGCGCACGCCTACACGACCGTCAACGGCGTTAAAGCGCATGGAGGCTCGCTTGGCGCACCCGGTCCAGTGGTCGCGGGAGGCATGCTGTTCGTTGGTTCGGGCTACGTCGGCACCGGCAACGGCATGCCCGGCAACGTGGTTCTCGCTTTCGCGACAAAATAATTTTGAGCGGATGTCCGGAGATCTAGACAGGTGCGTGCGGAGGCGCGCCGGAGCGAATTCTTTTGCCTCAGAGATAAGACGAAGCGAATAGATTCGGTTTATCTCGTCGCATTCCGCGGATCGCGTGACAATCCGCGGCTTGCCAAGAAGTAAGAACCAAGCACCAACAGGGCTGCCAGGAGTTGGGCCACTAGCGTCTCAGCGGTTGGAAACACGGAGAACCATAGGCCCATCCAAGATGGAATCACGTGCGTTAGCCAGGAAATCGTCGTCGTGGGAATCCACCGCGCCAGTTGCATTTCCTGCGCTTGTTCGCCGACCATCACGATCAAAACCACGCCCAGCAAGATGCCCGTGAACACCAACATTTTTTTGTACGGCAGACGCCTGTGCGCCACGAACGTCAGCGCTCCTACGATCCCGGTGAGAACAATTCCGATACCAGCGCCCCACAGCACTACTTCGTTCCCGAAATGGAGGCGGTAGCTCTGCAAAAACAATACGACCTCGACGCCTTCGCGGTAGAGCGACGTAAAACCTAGCGTTCCCATTCCCCACAGAAACCCCAGCTTCGAAGCCCCTTCCATGCCGGTCGTATCCAGAATTTCGCGCTTGCGCTTCGTGTGGTAAGAAATCCATCCCGTCCAGTAGAGTTTGTGGAAAAACCAATTCATCACCACCAGGAGCACGGCCACCGCCAGCAAGCCTGTCGCCGCCTGCAACGCCAGCGCGGAAACGCTATTCCCAAGCCCGTTCAAGATGCGAACGACCACCACCCATGTCGCCAACGTGGCCAAAAATCCGGCCGCCGCGCCGATCGCGATCGGATTGCGGACAGATGCTCGTTTGCCGGCGGTGCCCGCCGTGATCGCAGCGAGCACCAGTATGCATTCAAGCCCTTCGCGGAATACCAAAACAGTGATATCAAGGACCGCCGCAGTGTTATCCGTGCCAGACGCTAGAGGATTTGGGTTTCCAGATGCGGTGACGGCCTGCCATATAATGAGAGCGAGAGCGAGCAGCGCTCCCAAGATGAGCAAAGCAGCCCGGACGCGATTACCGTGCCGCTTTTCCGGCAATGCGGAGGTATATGAGGTGTCCATCAATGGACCAGAGCTGCTGGGCCTAACTTGTTCTAAAGTGGAATCAGAGATATTCCCTCGGCGGAACGGCATTACGCGTTCGGATTCGTCCGAAGGATTGGAGTGTGCGCCAATTTGCCCACCTGTCGCCATTCGCGGCCGCTACCTTGACGCCCCTTCCAGTTGTTAACTGTTTACAACTGCATTTCCTATTCGACCCTATCTGCGCATGTCTGTCAAGAGCAGACGGCACATAAATTGATTCCCTCACGCGGACTCGGTCGCTCTGCCGCGCGGGCTATTTTGCCGGAGAGGGCGCGGATTCGGTAGATGGCGGAGGAATCGCGGGCGGGGTCGCCGCTGGCGCGCTCGGCTTGAAATCACTCGATTTCACCACCAAGCGCACGTGCAGTTGCGAACCGTCCTTTTGCTGAATGTATGCATCGGAACTGACGTAGGTGGGAAACCAATACTTGCCCTGAAGATTTTGCCAATAGACGTCGTACATATTGAACGGAAGATTCGAATTGTTTTCGTAAAACTCGCTCACGAATTTTCCGTAAGTCTCCACGACCGAGAGATCGACGTTATCCACGTAGATCACGCCCTGAAAGAACACCCGCTTCGGAGTCAGTTGCTTCGGCTTCACCTGAAAGACGTACGGCGCGAGTTGATCCAGCTGCGTCTGCCCCGCGTATAGGAAATCGTAGTATCCAATCTGATCGCTGGTCAAAAAAAATAGCGGCTGGCTGACGATTTCGCGAACATCATCCATCGTGAAGCTCGTGAATTTCAGGGTCGATTGAATCCGCCGGAGGACGCGCCAGAAGCGCTTCCCGTCCGGACGCGTGTGCATCTCGCCGATCGCTTCGAAACTTCCCCCGGACTTCGATAGCTCCTCGATGCGCACGTCCTGAACGTAATCGAGGTTGTCGTAGATTTTCTTCTCGGCGTCTTCGTTGGCGGCGAATTTCTGGATGATGGTTGCCACGGGAATCGGCGGCGGCCCCGGATGCGGCACGGAAGGGATGCGCTTCACTTCAAATTTTGGCGGAGGCGGCAGCGGCCCCACCGACTGCGCGCGTGCCACGTCCGGCGCGCCGGCAAGCAACACTGCCGCCAGCGCTACCCCAAGCCCAATTGTCGCCACGATCCACCGCCCGCCATGCATTCGTCCGCCAGTGATTCGCCTGTCGCCCATTGGTGCGCTAGCCATTCGCCTGCGGCCCATTTGTCCGCTAATCATTCGCCCGCTGCTCATCGCGAATCTTAGATGCTCGCACCCCCACCACCGTTTTGCCACCAAAGAACGGTACGACGCGAAGGAAAGCGCTGCCAAGAGTTTAAATGTGGCGCCACGGCCTTCTGCGCGGCAGGGGTCGCAGGTTGTTACCGCACGCGAGCAATCGCCTCCGAAACGTATGCCGCCCCTACGTTGTCATTCCGACAGAGCCCCGGCGCGCAAAGCGCGGGAACCGGGACGACGAGGAATCTGCTGTCGGCCTGCCGCAGCACCAGCCCGCCTAGCACCTTGCGCACACCGCCCTCCTGATATGAAATCCGGCCGCGAGGTTTTTTGGGGATACGCTGGTAGGATTGCGGCATGGACAGGATCGAGCGGGAAGTTGCCAAAACACTAAAAGACGTGGAGACAATTCACGCCCTCATACACCCGTTGGACGTCCCCGATCCCCGGCAGAAACTATTCATGGCGCGTTCTCGGAAAGAGGACGCCGTGCGCTTAACGATTCTCCAAATAGCGCTCTCGATTGAAGACATGATTGACTGCCTCTTCTGGCGGTCACTCGCGGGGCACGACCCAGACTCAAAAAAACGAAAAAGCAAAAAGAAAGGTATCCCGCATCAGCTTGATGAGCTGCTGACTAGCGGTCGGTTGCGCTTTGAGGCCAAGCTCAAGCTCGCGCGGATACTAGGAATAATCACCAAAAAGCAGCACCGCCAAATGGAGGTGCTGAACGTACTACGGAACAAATGCGCCCACAACTGGATGCTAGACGTCGCTCGGATCAGAGGGACCAGAATTCGTCCGGCGAAGCGTCTACTCGAGTACGAAGGTAAAAACTTATTCGATCTTGAAGCGCTGCAGGACTTTATGCACATCTACGGTCGTATTTACCTGCGTCTGTTGGAGACATACATCTCATAGGTCATTTCCGATAGAAAATCGGCGGGATCTCACTCAGCAGCCCCTCCGGTGCCGGGCTTGGAAGTCCCGACCCAGCAACCTTGCAGCGACGAGTCCCGGACGCCTCCCACCGCATCTAGGGATTCTTTAACGTAAACTTCGGACTGGGTTCGCCCCCGTCGCCCGCTCCAGTCTGCGCAATCCCCGTCGCCCATTCCGCACAGATCGCGCGCAGTTTTTCCCCGCGAGTACTAAAACTGTACCTCAGACCAGTAGATTTTTCTTCACGCCTTGCGCTACCGTCGGCATGGGCTGTATGCGGCCTCCGAAATTCGAAACAGTCGGAGATCAATCGACAGCAATCGCGAAGCACTCAGCGGAAGCTGGGCGCGAGCGCAAATCGAGAAATAGACGCATGAACCGCATCGCCAAAACTCGTGATCGGGACCGGCAAGAATCAAGCCGCCTGCCTGCGCTGAAAAGCGCAAACTGTTTTCGCCTTTTGTGCGCTTCTGCCGCCCCGAATGCAGCACGTTTCACACGGAACAGGCATTCGAGTGGAAACACATCTAACTTATTGAAAATAAACGAAGGCGCCCGCGCTCACCCGGAACGTCCCGGTGCATGCTTTCACGCACAATTTTCACGCAGAAGCTCAGCGCGCGGTCGCGTCTGCTCTCTCCAGTTTCTAGCCTCCGGCGTCCATGCTCCAGAAGCCTCCGGAAAAAATACCCTCCGGCTCGCCTCCCACCGTCTGATAAAATCACCGATTTGCGGGCTGCGCAGCGGACCGGCCATGGACGATCGAACCATAGCGAGGCGTTATTTCGTGAGTGGAATCGTGCAAGGCGTCGGTTTTCGCCTCTTCGCGCAGCGCACGGCGGCGCGGCTCGGCATTCGCGGTTACGCCCGGAATCTTTTCGACGGGCGCGTGGAAGTATGCGCGGTCGGCACGAGCAGCACGCTCCAAACTTTTCGCGAGGAGTTGAAGCGCGGGCCGCTGGGCGCATCCGTCTCCAGCGTGCGCGAGGAAGAAGCCAGCGTGCAAGACTCGCACGCCAAGGGATTTTCGATTGAGTACGACGTGTAATTCGCCGCGCGTTAAGAGGAACTGCGCCACGGCGACAAACTCTCATAAAATCACTGCTCCACCACACGAGGGATAATGGACAACCTGAAAAAACTCATTCGAGAAATCCCGGATTACCCAAAACCGGGGATTCTGTTCTACGACGTGACCACGCTGCTGAAGGACCGCGAGGGATTTCACGATCTGGTCGACAAGCTTTGCAGTCATTATGAAGGCAAGAGAGTGGACGTGGTGGTGGGAATCGAAGCCCGTGGATTTATTTTTGCGCCCGCGCTTGCTTATCGGCTGGGCGCCGGATTCGTCCCTGTCCGAAAGCCGAAAAAACTGCCGTGGAAGACCGCGACTGAAACCTATCAGCTCGAATATGGCACGGACACGCTGGAAATTCACGAAGATGCGATCGCGCGCGGACAGCACGTGCTGATCTGCGACGATCTGCTCGCTACCGGCGGCACGGCTGCCGCGTCCACGGCTCTGGTCCGCAAGCTGGGCGGCGAAGTGGTGGGCGCGGCCTTTGCGGTAGAATTGAATTTCCTGAACGGGCGCTCGAAATTGACCGGAGTAGATGTCTTTTCGCTGTTGAAGTACGACAAGTAGATTGGCCCAGCCGCCGGAACCGTGATCTCCGGCCGCTCGCGGATCGCGCGGCACAACGCCGCTTCGTAACATGGATCAAAACGAACTTCCCGTGAACCCAACCGGCCGCTTCACTGGCCGGGTCGAAGCGTATCGCCGGTACCGCTCGCGCTATCCGCGCGAAATCATTGCTCTGCTGCGCGAAAAATGCGGCCTTTCGCCGGACTCCATCGTCGCTGATATAGGCGCCGGCACGGGAATGTTTTCGGAGATCTTCCTCGAAAATGGCAACCGCGTTTTTGCCGTCGAGCCCAATGCCGACATGCGCTCCGCCTGCGAGGAGCTTATCGCCAGGTTTCCTCGGCTGACGTGCATTGACGGCACAGCGGAGCACACCCTCCTTCCCGGCCATTCGGTCGATCTAATCGCTGCCGGACGCGCCTTTCATTGGTTCGACCATGAGAAGTGCCGTCCCGAGTTTGCGAGGATTTTGCGGCCGGGCGGCTGGGTCGTGCTCGCCGGGCTGGGACCGCGCCGAAAGAAAGAGCCTATCCAGCAGGATTATCAGGCCATCCTTCGCGAGCACGGCATCGATTATTCCCGCCTGTACGACCGCTATAACGTGAAAGAAGCGGTGCAGAGGTTTTTCGCGGGCGATGCAATCGAAGAAGCTGAATTTCCCGGCGCGGAAGAATTGACTTACGAAGGCCTCGAGGGCCAAACGCTTTCTTTATCCGTAACGCCGAAGCCCGATCACCCCGGATTTCCCGCCATGCAAGAAGCGCTGAAAAGCTACTTCGAAAAATACCAGCGCGACGGAAAAATGCGCCTGCCCATGAACTGCCACATCTACATGGGCCAGTTGCGTCAGCAAGCTTAAATGTGAAATAAGGACGGCGCCATCCCGAGCGAGCTAGGCAAGGGATCTGCTTTTGGAGGCAAGAGGCGTGAGGCTGGATTCTCACGCTCGATGCCACCTTCGGAAGGGCCGCAATCAGCGCCTTCGGCAAAGGCGATTTGCTCGCTGCCGGTCAACGCGTCGGCACGACGTTCGAGATCACGCCAAATTCTTCGCGCGGCGTTGGCGCATCACTTCAAACAGCATCACTCCCGCGGCCACGGACACGTTTAGAGAACGCACCGGGCCAACCGTGGGAATCGACACCAGAAAATCGCATCGTTTGCGGGTGAGTTCATGCAGTCCTTCGCCTTCACGCCCGAGTACGATCCCGACGGCGCCGGTCAGGTCCACGTCCGTGTGCTTTTTCTCCGCGCGCTCGTCGAGGCCCACCAGCCAATAGCCCGCCTCCTTCATCTGCTCCATTGCGCGGACCAGATTTTTCACTCGCGCCACCGGAAGGTGCGCCAGCGCTCCCGCGGATGCGCGCTCGACGGTATCGCTCAATCCCGCGGCGCGGCGCTCGGGGATTACGACCCCCTGCGCCCCCGCAGCTAATGCCGTTCGCACGATCGCGCCCAAGTTGTGCGGATCTTCGATTCCATCGAGCGCCACCAGTAGTGCTCGCTCGTTTTTTGACGCAAGCAAATGCTCCAACTCCGCCGTCGGCTTCGCGGCGGCCAGAGCGGCTATGCCCTGGTGCTCGCGCGTTCCGGAGAGCCGGTCGACCTGCTGGCGATCCTCGAACCGCACCGGCACGCCGCGCGTTTTCGCCAGCCGCACCACGGCTTCCACGCGGTCGCCGTGCCGGCCACGCGCGATCACGATGCGGTCCAGCGGACGCGCCGCGTTCAGCGCCTCCTCGATTGCATGGAATCCAGTGAGCCAGTTCATGTAGGCAAGTGGAAGAAAATCAGTCAGTACCGATCGTCGCGATGGCTTGGCAGGCGATGGCTTCACCGCGCCCGATTTCGCCGCAGCCCTCGTTGGTTTTCGCCTTCAGGCTGATGTGGTCGGAGGTCAATTCCAACGCTTTTGCCAACTCCGCGCGCATCGCTGGAAAATGAGGCCCCAGCTTCGGCCGCTCGCAGATCACCACCGCGTCCAGATGCACGATGCGCATCTTGCAGTCGGCAAGCAACTTCCTGGCATGCTGCAAAAACAGCAAACTCGACGCGCCTTTCCATTTCGGATCGGTATCGGGAAAATGCGTGCCGATATCGCCGAGCGCGCCGGCGCCGAGCAGCGCGTCGCAAAGAGCATGACACAGAACGTCGCCATCCGAGTGCCCCACCGAACCTTTCTCGAATGGAATCGCGATCCCACCGATGGTTAGCTTGCGCCCCGGTTCGAGCCGATGCAAATCGTAGCCGATTCCAGAGTGGTTCATCCGAGCGGCCTATTCTCCCGCTGTGACGGTACACCCCCTTGGCCTCGATTTCTTCGCCTGGACAAAAATATCCAGCCGACCAGAAGCAGAACGAGCGTGCCCCAATCGATCGCCTGATTCGTCCAGTTCGATGTGTGCATCGCGGAAACGCTGACGGTGGCGCCCTGCTTGCGTAATCGCTCGGTCAAGTCCGGGATCACTTCCTTCGGAACGTTCGTTTCGAAGCGTTCTGCAGGCTGCCGCAGCTCGCCTTGCACTTCCGCGGTGCTGGATGATGTATGGAGCGCCACGCTGGCCACGTTGTTTCGATCGACTTGATCCATAAATGATGAATACGGGATCGCGGCACTGCCATTCCCTTGGTTACGATGCGGAACCATCTGCCAAAGCACTACGGCAAGACCCACCATCAGAAACCAGAAGAGGATCGTGCGGACGGGATTAAAACTTCCAAGCGACCTCCCCTGCTCCGGCACGAAACTCATTTACTTGCTCCGCGGCGCTCCTGTTCCAAATAGAAAGCCGCCAGCTCCATGTCCGCGGGCCGCGTGATTTTCAGATTACGCTCCGAGCCGAGCACCACGAACACATCGTGCCCGAATCGTTCGACGACGGCCGCTTCATCCGACGCGGTCGCGCCGTCCTGCTGGGCCTTTTTGAACGCGTCACGAAGCAACGCATAGGAAAACACTTGCGGCGTTTGCGCCAGTACGATCCGCTCGCGCGGAATTGTTTCCGAAATTAGGGCTACGTCTTCCGGCAAACTCGCGCGCTTCACTTCCTTAACCGTGTCGATCGCGGGGATTCCCAGAATGGCCGCGCCACGCGAGCGCGCCTCGGCGATCACTCGTTCAATCTGCGCCACGGTCACGAAGGGCCGCACCGCGTCGTGCACCAGCACGACTTCCGTGGATGGATCCACCTGAGCCAGCGCATTGGCCACCGATTGCTGGCGCGTATCGCCTCCGTGCACCACACGAGCGGGCCTGCCGAGCGAGGCCTTCGCCACCATCGCTTCGAGCGCCATCACATCGTCGGCACGCGTGGAAATAAAAAACTCCGTGATCGCGGAGCACGCGGCCAATCGGCGCAGCGTGAAAATGATCAGAGGCGCGCCGTCCAGTTCAAGGAACTGCTTCGGCATATCGGCGCCCATGCGGGTGCCGAGTCCGGCGGCCGGAACGATTGCAGCAATTCGGTTCATTGGTGGTTGAGTAGTCTAGCGCATACGCAGTCCGCAGCGCGAGAGAATCGGGAGAGCCCAAAACCAGCTCAGGAACGCCCCGATTCCGGATAGAGCGGACGCGGGCGTTCTCCTCCGCCGCCGCTTTCAGCGTTGCGGCCGGACTGAGGCTCCTGCGTAGCCACGGCGGGGCCGGACCGCGTCTGTTCGCCGCGCTCGTCGTAGCGCCCGAAGATCATCTTGCCGGCGGTAGTCTGGTGGACCGAGGTCACCGCGATGTCGATCGTCTTATTGATCATGCGCCGGGCGCCGTCGACGACCACCATAGTGCCGTCGTCGAGGTACGCGACACCCTGGTTGTATTCCTTGCCTTCCCGCAAGACGAAAACTCGCATTGCTTCGCCCGGCAAAACCACCGGCTTCAAGGCATTGGCCAGTTGGTTGACGTTCATCACTTCGATTCCCTGGAGCGTCGCCACTTTGTTCAAATTGAAATCGTTCGTCACGATTTTGGCGTCGTAACGTTTGGCCAACTCGATCAGCTTCAGATCCACTTCGGGTATCTGCGGAAACTCTTCCTCGGAAATCTGTACGTCGAGTTCCGTCATTTTCTGGATGCGTTGGAGCACTTCCAACCCGCGCCGGCCGCGCTGCCGCTTCAATGGATCGGCAGAATCCGCCACCAGTTGAAGTTCGCGCAGAACAAATTGCGGAATTACAACCGTGCCGTCCAAAAACAGCGTTTCGGCGATGTCCGCTACCCGCCCGTCGATGATCACGCTGGTATCCAGCAGCTTGGTGGCATGCCGCGCGCTCCGCTCGGTGCCGAAGAGGCCGCCCAGCGCTTGAAGATTGAGCATGTCGCCCTTGTTCGCGCCCAGCACCAAGCCGATATACGCCATCACCAGAAAAATCGACAGGCTGAAAAACGACCGGGTCTCCTCCGGCATCGTCGTATGCATGAAGATCAGCGACGTCAAGTAAGCGCCAAGGATGCCCAGGATCGAACCCGCGGCGGCGCCGATCAGCCGGCGAAGGCTCGCCTTTCGCAGTCGAATCTCGAACAGGATTATTGCGAACGCAAACAGGAAGCCGGCGATGGCCCCGTGAAGATGGGGCAGGCTGAAAGGCCGGAAGTGATATCCGGCGGCTGTGCACACACTGGCGAAAATCAGCCGCACTATCAGCATATCCCAGAACGTACCAACGCCGTCGTGTTTGCGGCGCGAGATCACGACGGGCTTGTTTAGGGCGACTTCGGAGGCTGGCCCGGCGGAAATGTGGCCGGGCGCGCTGGAAACTCTAGGCATGGGATACCTCTTAATCTTATGAATGTATTAAACGTGGTTATAATTTCAGGACCGCTCGGTCGCTGGCCGGCGCGCTCGATCGAGCGTCCTCCTGCTGGGAAGGATGATAGACCGCGCGGTGGAGTATAGCATCCAAAAGCGAGCGTGAGTCAACACCCGAGGAACCGGTGCAGGTATTCACCCGATACGGCTAAGTGATGCTAACGTCCGGCCGGTCATCAGAGTAATAGCGAGGAACACGGCGTCCCAGGGCGCACAAAAGATCGGACGTCACCGTCCCGATTTCGTGGGCCACGTCGGAGACGCGAATCTCATCGTTGCCATCCTTGCCATAGATCGTAACCACATCTCCGAGTTGCACTTCGGGCAAGTCTGTTACGTCGAGCGTCGTCAAATCCATCGAGATCGTGCCGACCAGCGGCACGCGGCGTCCGCGGAGCAGCGCGCATCCGTGATTGGTGCGCTGCCGCAAGATGCCGTCCGCATAACCGGCGTTGATCACCGCAACGCGCGATGGCCGCTCGGTGACGAACCGCGCGGAGTAACCGACGGGCTGCCCCGGGGGCAGATCCCGAAGCGATATGATCCGCGCGCGCAGGGAAAGGCTCGGTTCCACCGGCAGCATCCGCTGGACCTCCTGCCCCTTTTGCGGCGGGTCAAACGATTGATAGTAGCCATACAGAATGGCGCCGGGGCGCACCATATCCGCCCAAGTGCTCGGGCGCGCGCAGATCGCTCCGCTATTCGCCATGTGAACGATTCCCGGCGAAATGCCGAGTTCGCGCAGGCGCGCAAGGCAGCGCCGAAACACCTCTTCCTGATCGTCCGTCTGCCGTGCGCTGAAATCCTCCGCCGAAGCAAAGTGCGTAAACGTGCCTTCCAGCTCCAGATGACGGCAATCGGCAAAAGCCGCCGCGAACACGTCAAGTTCCGAAGGCGAGAGCCCCAAGCGGTTCATGCCGCTGTTAATTTTCAGATGGAATTTCAGGCGCGATTTCGCGTGCGAAGCCTTGGCTGCGCGTTCCAGGTGCCGGACGTCTTCGAGCCTCGTGACCGTTGGCGTCAGGCGGTTGTCGATAAAGCGCTTCTCTTCTCCGGGCCAGAACCCGGTGAGCACGAGGATTGGTTTGCGAATGCCCGACTCGCGAAGCTCGATGCCTTCGTTCGCGCAAGTCACTCCGAAGCGGTCCGCGCCCGCTTTCTGCAACGCTTTGGCAACCGGAACGGCGCCCAAGCCATAGCCATTCGACTTCACCACCGCCAATATCAGCGGCTTCGGACCAATGTGCCGCCGCGTGACGCGCAGATTGTTCGCAATCGCCTTCAGCGAAATCTCCGCCCAGACCGGCCTTCCACCGCGATGAATCGTGTTCGCCATTTTGTTTAGGATGCCAGACTCCTCGAACGCGCGCGACGAAAATCCGAGCCGCCAAGCGGTCGCGCACCGTTTAGGTAAACATCCGCTTCGGAGTTCCCCACGCATTCGGCGAGCCTTCGTGTGCGCTTGCGCTGCTACACAGAAATTCAAGGGCTTAGCCATGAAAGCGCTGGTTCGGAAGGACGCCCATCAAGTTTACGCCGCGCTCCCCGAGACACAATTGTGGCTTGGTGTGGACAGAACCAGCAGTTACGTTGGCGGAGATTACTCGTCCGGCGAGGAGTCCCAAGCGTCGGGCGCTGCCTCTTCGAAGCGCGTGTACCGGCTAAGGAACACGAAACTGAGCTTGCCTGTGGGTCCGTTGCGCTGCTTCGCGATGATCAGGTCCGTTTTCGCCCGGTCTTCTTCCGGTGCATCCGGCTTATAGAAGTGCGGACGGTGAATGAAGAGCACCACATCCGCATCCTGTTCGATGGCGCCCGATTCGCGCAAGTCGGCCAATTGGGGCTCGCGCTCTTCGCGTGCCGGAGCGCGGGTGAGCTGGCTGAGCACGACCACCGGCACTTGCAGCTCCTTCGCCATGCCCTTCAAAGCCCGCGAAATGTACGAAACTTCCTCCGTCCTGTTCCCGAATCTCCCGTGCGCTGTGATTAGTTGCAGGTAATCGACGATCACCAAGGACAGCCCTTTGTCCTTTTTCAACCGCCGCGCTTTCGCGCTCATTTCCAGCACGGTGCTTGCAGCCGAATCGTCGATCCAGAGCGGCGCCTCGCCTAGCACCGCCAGGCCGCTTACGATTTTCTGCCAGTCCTCTTTGCCAAGCTGCCCGGTTCGAAACCGGTGCGAATCGATGCGCGCCTGCGAGCCGATCAAGCGCTGCAACAGCGACTCCTTGGACATTTCGAGGCTGAATATCGCGACTGGCTCCTTCTGGCGCAGGGCCACGTTTTCCGCAATATTCAACGCCAGCGCCGTCTTCCCCATCGACGGCCGCGCCGCCAGAATGATCAGCTCCGACGCCTGCAAACCCGACGTTTGATTGTCCAACTGCATATAGCTCGTCGCCAGTCCGGTGACGCGCCGGCCCTCCGTGAAAATCCGCTCAATGCGGCTGAAATTATCCGAAACCAGCTGCTTGATGCCGATGAATCCCGAGCGGATCCGCTGCTCCGCGAGCTTGAACACCCACGATTCCGCCTGGTCCAGAATCTCGTCGACGTTCTCACGTTCTTCGAACGCGCGCTCCTGAATCGCTTCCGCTGCGTGGATCAAACCTCGGAGCACGGCCTTCTCGCGGATGATTTGGGTGTAATGCTCCACGTTCATCGCGTGGGGAATGCCGTCCGCCAGCTGCGAAATGTACGCGGGACCGCCGGAAGCCTCCAGCTTCCCGTTGCGATGCAGCTGCTCCGTAAGGGTAACGGCGTCAATAGGCTTGCGCTCTTCGTCCAGGCTCATCATGGCCTCAAAGACGTGGCGATGTTCGGGCAGGAAGAAGTCCTCGGCGGTGAGGCCCTTTTCAAGAGCCCCTACCAGGGCGGCGTTGTTAAGAAGCACCACTCCCAACAGGGTTTTTTCAGCTATCAAGTAATGCGGCAGAGGCCGCTCGATACCGGTTTCAGTAGACATTTGTTCGGACGGCCCTATATTCGCTTTTATTTCGCCGCACTGTCAATGGCCATTTGGACGGGCGTTTCCGCTCCAAGGGATCGCGTTGAGAGCGTTTAATAATGCGAGGAGAAGAATCTAATCCGAAGGCGGCGCGCGCGCAATCGCCCAATCGCGGAAAAGCCGCCTTTTCTGAGAAAAAGGTGTTCGTATCCTGTGGACGCGTGTGGATAACGCGCGAACGACCCGCGAAAGCCGCTACTCTTCTTTTTTCACGACGACTTTGACGTTCGCGCCCACTTCGCGATGCAGCTTCAGCGGCACTTCGAACTCGCCGACTACTTTGATCGGATCGGGCAGCACGATCTTACGCTTGTCGACCGTGTAGCCCTGGGTCGAAAGCGCCTCGGAAACGTCCGCGGAAGTCACCGAGCCGAACAACTGGTCATTTTCTCCCGCGCGCCGCGTGAATTCGAGAGTCACGCCGACGAGCAATTCCGCCAGCTTCTGGGCGTCGGACTTCTCCACCGCTTCCTTCTTGGCAAACACGACGCGCATCTTTTCGAGCCGCTTCAAATTACCGGCGCTGGCCTCGAGCGCGAGCTTTCGCGGCAGCAAAAAATTTCTCGCGTACCCTGGCGCCACTTCCACCACCTCGCCGCGGGCACCGAGCTTTTCCACGTCTTCCTGCAAAATGATCTGCATCTCTCAACCTCGGATTTTGTCTGGCTCGCCGTTCACGGCGAAACCGTCTGCATAAAAAACTCTTCGGCCGGTTGGGAATTCTGGGTCGGCCGGATGTCCGGATGAATTAAAGCTCCGCGGAAAATGGAAGCAACGCGATATTCTGCGCGCGCTTGATGGCCACTGACAGCCACCGCTGATGCCGCGCGCACGTGCCCGTCATTCGCCGAGGCAGAATCTTCCCCCGTTCTTGGAGGAACGGCGCGAGGATTTCCGCCTTCTTATAGTCGATAAAATCGCTCTTATCGACGCAGAACCGGCACACCTTCTTTTTCCGGGCGAAGCTCCTCTTGCCGCGCCGCGGCCCGCTCGGCCTTCCCTGCGGCCGCGGACCACCCGGGCCTGAACGCCGCGGCTGATATCCGGACGGAGCCGCATGTCCGGTGGAACTTGAAGTGGCCTGTGGCGCGGGCTGCTGATTCGGTACTTGTTCGTCTGCCATTCGCTATCTCCCCAGCTAAAGTCTTATGGTTGAGCCGTCGCGGCTGAATGTTCTCCGCCAACTGTTGCCGGCGCTGCTTTCCGCGGACGCCGCGCGGCGCGCTTCTCGCGGTGCCTCTGCAATTTCGCCTGCCGCTTCAACTCTTCATCCACGCGCACCGTCAAATACTTGATCACGGCGTCGGCCACTTTCAGCCGCCGTTCGAGTTCCTTGATCACCTCGCCGTGGGTCGACTTCACGACCATGTACACGTAATAGCCTTCTCGCAGCCGCTGCACCGCGTACGCCATGCGACGGCGGCCCCATTTTTCCGAGCTCTCGATCTTGCCGCCCTTTTCCGACGCCGCGTGTTCCACGGTCGAAATAATCTTATCGATCTCCGGTTCCGGCGTATCCGGCCGGCAGATGAAAACTAAATCGTACTGGCGTTCTTCCATATGTCCTCTCGATTCCTGGCCGCCGCGCCTGCGGCGAGTAATCCCCTACTCCAAACTCTCTTCCGGCGGCGCTTTGCGATTGAAGCGCGACATCGCCTTTTCCACACCGTCGGTCAAAATGGCCTCGACGGCATCGGCTGCCGCCGCCGCCATCTCCTCCGCGATCTGCCGCTCTTCGCGTCCCATCTGCGAGAGAACGTAATCCCGGCGGTCGCCCCACATCTGCTTGGGCTGCACGCCCATCCGTATGCGGATGAACTCGTCACCGCCGATCGCGCTGATGATCGACTGCAATCCGTTGTGCGTGCTGTTCCGGCCGCGCGTGCGAATGCGCAGCATGCCCCACGGCAAATCAGTTTCATCGAGCAGCACGATGCTTTCGGCCGGATCGCATTCATACCGCTCCAGCAGCATCCGCACCGCCACGCCGCTCAGATTCATCATCGTCTGCGGCTTGGCTAGAACCACTTCGTGCCCCGCGAACATTCCGCGCCCCATGAGCGATTTCGCCTCGGGGCGCGTCACGCGAATGCCGGTCCGTTCCGCGAGCGCGCCAATCGCTCGAAATCCCACGTTATGGGGCGTCCACTCATAGTCCGCGCCAGGATTTCCGAGTCCAACGATCAATCTCATAATCCCGCGCTAACCGATGTTCCGCGCCACTTGAGGCCGGCCCTTTGGGCGCATAGGAGAGGTCGAATTCGACGTCCCAAGCCAAGCGCACCGGATACCTTTACTTCGCCTTTTTTTCCGCTGGCTTTGGAGCCTCCGCTGCGGACGCCTCGGCTTCGCCCTCTTCTTCCTTCTTGCCCTTCTTGATGACCTCGGGCTCGGCCGGCGCCGTTTCCACAGCTACCGCAGCCTCCGCCGTAGGCTCTTCTTCCTTCTTCAAAATCACCACGTGCGCGAGCACGCGCGCCGGATCCGTGAGCAACTTGATCTTCTGTGGATCGATTGGCAGGTCGCTCGCGCGCAGCTGCTTGCCGATCGTCAACTCGCTGATGTCCACGCGAAACTCTTCTGGAATATCACCGGGGAGGCATTCGACCTCCACTTCGCGCGTGACCATCTCGAAAATCCCGCCTTGCAACTTCACGCCCTGCGCCTCGCCGAACGTGTGCACCGGCACGCGCACGCGCATCCGAACGTCCATCGCGATCCTGAGCAGATCCACGTGCAACAAATTGTTGGTTACCGGATCGACCTGCCAGTCCTTCAGCATGGCCGTCTCGTCCCCGCTGCCCGCCACTTGCACGGTGAAAATCGTGTTGTGTCCCGATTCCGACCGCAAAATCTTCGCCACCTGCTTGGCGTTCACGGAAAGCGGCACGGAATTCCCGCGCCCTCCGTACAGCACCGCCGGAACCATGCCGGTTAGCCGCGTGCGCCGCGCGGCACCCTTGCCGCGCTCCTCGCGAACTTTGCCTTCTACAGTAAACGTCGCCATCGCCTTCCTCTCGCCTCTCGTTCCGAATTTCCGCCGGAATCCCGCAAATGCCGGCCCGCTCCGCTCAA
This sequence comes from Candidatus Acidiferrales bacterium, assembly GCA_050746725.1. Lineage (GTDB taxonomy): Bacteria > Acidobacteriota > Terriglobia > Acidiferrales > UBA7541 > Palsa-295. Next base: position 149,476 of record JBOGMX010000009.1, read on the forward strand.
ACGAAAAGTTCGCTGATCGAAGTCTCTTCGTGGATCGACTGAATTCCCCGCGCCAACAGCGACGCCACGCTCAGCACTTTCAGTTGTCGCAGCTTCCGCGCTTCGCAGTTCAATGGGACCGAATCGGTCACCACCACTTCCTCGATCTGCGATTTCGTGATGCGCTCCACGGCCGGCCCAGAGAGCACCGCGTGCGTAGCCGCCGCAAATACTTTCGTAGCTCCGTTTTCCAGCAGCGCCTCCGCTGTTTTCACCAGCGTGCCCGCCGTGTCGATGATGTCGTCGATCACCAGCGCCGGCCGCCCGGACACGTCGCCGATCAAATGCATCACTTCACTCACGTTCACGTCGATTCGCCGCTTGTCCACGATTGCCAGCGGCGCATCGATCCGCTTCGCAAAAAGCCGCGCGCGCTCCACGCCGCCCGCGTCCGGCGAAACCACCGTGATCGAACCGAGCTTCTTCTTCTGAAAGTACTCCACCAGCACAGGCGACGCGTACAGGTGATCCACCGGAATATTGAAATATCCCTGGATCTGAGGCGCGTGCAAATCGAGAGAAAGCACGCGGCTCGCGCCGGCCGTCGCCAATAAATCCGCCACCAACTTGGCCGATATCGCCACGCGCGGCCGGTCCTTGCGGTCCTGCCGCGCGTACGGGTAATACGGAATCACCGGCGTGATGCGCCAAGCCGACGCCCGCTTGAACGCATCCACCATCAGCAGCAATTGCATCAGGTGGTGATCCACCGGATCGGAGCACGGCTGCACCACAAAAACATCGGCGCCGCGCACGTTTTCCAGAATTTGATAGCGTGTCTCGCCGTCCGAAAACTGGCCGTGCTCCGCCTTGCCCAGCGGCACGCCAAGGTACTCGCAAATCGCGTGCGCCAAGGCCGAGTTGGCGGTCCCGCAGAACACCTTGAACTTGCCGTCGCCCAAAGTTATCCCCTAGACGGTCGCGCGCCACCGCATTGCGCGGCCATACTTTTCCCTGGACAAGGTTTCGACCACGAAAACCGAATCTTCCGGGAACTTCCGAGCGGCTCGGCGCGCCTGCGCTGGGTTTCGGAAGACTCCGAACACCGCCGACCCGCTACCCGCCAGCGCGGCTTCTGTGGCTCCTCGCTCGAGCAAGACGTCCCGGATTTCTCCGAGTCGCGCATGGCGGCGGAACACAGGCTCCTCGAAATCGTTCGAGACCTCTGCTTGCCGGCTCCAGCATAGAGCACAGAACTTCCAAATATTAGGGGGATTAGCGCGATTTGTCAATTCCGCTGAGAGCCATCGATATGCTTCCTTCGTGCTGACGCTGATTTCTTTTGACGACACCACAACGATCGTTCTCTGCGGCGCGTCCGCAAGCGGATAAATTTCGTCGCCGCGATTCACCGCCAGCGCGCGCCCACCGAAGAGGAAAAATGGCACATCCGCGCCCAACTGGGACGCAATCTCCATCAGCCTGTTCAGCGGAACCTCGCGCCGTGTCAGTCGCAGCATTCCAATCAATGCCGCTGCAGCGTCGCTCGACCCTCCGCCCAACCCCCGCGCCACAGGGATGCGCTTCGTCAACTTCGCGCGAATGCCGCCGCGAAAACCCGTTTCGCAGCCGATCGATTCGATTGCGCGATAAACCAAATTGTCGGAACCGGCCGATAGCGCCGGATCGCTCACTTCCAGTTGAATGCCCTCTTTGCGAGTGAAGAAAAGCTCCAGCGTATCGTGCAGTCCAATAGTCTGAAAAATCGTGCGAAGTTCGTGGTAACCGTCCGGACGGCGTCCGATCACATTCAGGCACAAATTGACTTTGGCAAATGCAGACAGGCGAACGGAATTTTTCATGCGGGGAGCTTACTGCGGCTTCGCCATATCCGTCGACGATTTCTGCGCCAGACGCTTCTTCAACTTCTTCAGCTGGCTATCGAGTTCATTCACCTTCGCCGGCTCGTAATCCGCGGGCGCGGCCTTATGCCATTGCGCCACGGCTTGTTCGAATGTCTGCGCGGCCTGCTGCGTGTCGCCCAGCTTCAAATAGACGTCGCCCAGGTGTCCCAGAATTGTCGGATCCTTTCCCTGGCGCTCGATCGCTTTCCGCAAATATTCTTCGGCTTCCGTCAGGCGGTTCTGTTTGAAATAGGCCCAGCCCAGACTGTCCAAATACGCGCCGTTGTTCGGGTCCACTTTCAACGCGCGCTGAATTAAGGACGTTGCCTCCTCCACGCGCACGCCGCGATCCGCTAGCATGTATCCGTAATCATTCAGCACTTCCGCGTTATCGGGATTCACATCCAGCACCTTCCGAAACTGTGCTTCCGCCTGCGCGTACTTTTTCTCTCGCTGGTAGATCGCCCCTAGGATCAGCCAGGCCGATTGTTTGTCCGCCGGCGCTTTCGCCAGTCGTTCGGCCTTCTGCGCGGATTCCTCCGCTTTGGAGAATTCCTTTCCGCTCTCCTGCACTTCCGCTATATCCAGGTAAATCGCCTGGTCCGAATCGTCACCCTTCAGCAGGCCGCGCAAAAGCTGCGTTCCCATCGATGGCTGGGCGTTTTCCCCGTAGAGCGTCGCCAGCATGATGGTCAAGCTCTGGTCCTTGGGCGACTCGGCTCGCGCCTTCTGCGCCATATCGATGGCCCGGCCGATTTGATGGTCGGCCTGGTACGTGCCGATCAGCAGGAGATTCGCTCGCTTTGCCGCGTCCGGGCTTAGCTTGCCCATATCCTCGAATGTATCGATGGCCGCCGGATAATTGTGCGCTAGCAGATAAACGTGCCCGAGTTGCGCGTAAAGAATCGCCAAGGCGCTGGGATTCGCCTTGCTGCCTCGCGCCTTGAGCGACGCCACTGCGTCGGAAAACATCCTCGCGGCGTCATCGAAGCGATTTTCGTCTTCGTAAAGCAGCGCCTGGTCATAAACTACTTCCGCGCTGCCAGGAGCAATCTGCTTGGCGTGGTCCAGGCTGGTCTGCGCTTCGTCCAATTCCCCCAGCCGCCGCTGCAACGCCGCCATTTGCAAATAATTGCCCGCCGAGTTCGGCTCCATCTCCGTCAGTTTCTTGAACTGCGCCAACGCATCGGCATATTTGCCATCCGCCATCAGAGCCTGCGCCAGGCCGTGCCGATGGCTTGCGTCCGTCGGATCGCCCGCGACCGCCTTGCCATATGCGTCTTCCGCCTTTGCGAAATCGTGCATATGCGAATATGCATCGCCCAGCATGCCGTAAAGATCGGGTGAGCCCGAGTCGTTCACCGCCTTGGTCAGCAGCGCGATCGCTTCCTGCGAGCGTCCCTCATCGATCAGCAGTTGGCTCAGTTGCTGAAGCGCCGGTTCGTTCTCCGAATCCTGCTGCAAAACTCCGCGCAAAACTTTCTCCGCCTGATCCGGCTGATTTTCAAATCCATAAAGCCGGGCCAGCCATAATGCCGAATACGTGTCTTTCGGATCGAGCTGCAACACGGCGTCAAACTCTTTGACCGCCTTGGACAGATACTCCTGTTGCGCTGCCCCAGCGCCTTGGTCGCTCAGGGAGCGCACGTAAATCCGCGCCAGAAGCCGGTGCGCGTCCACATTGCCGGGATCGACCTGCAGGGCTGCCTGCGCTTCGGTGATTGCATCCGCGATATGCTGCGAGTTCGCGTCGATCTCCGCCAAACGCTCCAAAATCACTGCGGCGTGGGGGGCGATCTGTAACGCTTTTTTGTAGAAAGCGATGGACTCGCTCGCCGCGTCCGCACTGCCGCTCTCTTCGAACTGCAGCTCTTTCAGGTGTCCCATCATGATGTCGTAATAGAGATCGGCCGTTTGGCCGTTGGCGGTCGCCGTTTCCGTGGCCAATGGCTGGAGCGCGGTATCGCTATTGTTTTTCCTCGCTTGCGACGTTTTTGCCAGAACCGCCGGCGTTCCGAAAGCAACCGTAAGAAGCGCGACAATCAGTCTTTTTTTCATTGTTGGTTGAGAAGCTACCATTATCGTATAGCCTGCGGAGTCCGTCAAAGCAATCCCGTCCACCGCTCCTTTGCCTTAACATTTACGACGCCCGAACGCATCGTTGGGATGCCAGTTCTTAGACGAATTTCCGGTCTCCTCTAGTACACTAACTTTAGTTTTGCCTGGCGAGTAGCGGAGAGACTTCATGACGCGGACCGCGGTGGCAGCACGCGCTTTGAGAGTCGTGCTCGTAATCTTGGCTGTGTTGGGTACTTTCGCGATGCTCCCGAGCCGAGCGCTTGCACAAGAGCCGGCGGGAGCCGGCACCACTCCGCCACCGCTCCAACCACAAGCGCTGGTATCGCAGCCGTCTAAAACTCACCCCTCAATAGTCCAGCCTAAGCCGTCTGCTCCATCTGCGCCACCCGCTAGCAAGGAGACGCTCGCGCAACTCGCATGGCTCGCCGGGCACTGGCAAGGCAACTGGGGCCCGCGCACCGCGCAACAAGTCTGGATGCCGCCGAAAGCGGGAGTCATGGTCGGCGTCTTTCAGCTTACCGAAAATACTAAAACCCTCGTCGTCGAGCTCTATACCATTCTGGCCACGCCCCAAGGTATCGAGTTGCGCGTCCGGCATTTCACGCCGTCTCTCACCGCATGGAAATCCGCACCCTCGGTCTTCAAATTGATGACTTTCGATTCAAAGTCGTTTCTGTTCGTGAACCAGGGCAACGGACACACGAAACATTGGCTGATGAAGCGGACGGGGCCGGACGCCTTCGTCGCTCGATTTGAGATTGTTCCCGAAAAGGGCGAAGTGCAAAGCCCGGAAATTACCTATCGCCGCCAACGCAACTCCACTCCGGCAAATCACTGATCGGAAACCCAAGAGGAAGCAGGCTTGGCGAGCTAGATTCTTGGCTGCGCCGCTAGATTCGGTTCCTGGACGCGAATTTCCGACAATTCCGTTATCAGCGTTCCAGCCCAACGATAGATATTTTTTTCGCGAATCGTGCGCCGCATGCGGTGCATGCGGTCGTGCCGTTCTTCCGAATCCATTTCCAGCGCCAGACGGATCGCTTCGCTCACTTGTTCGGTATCGTACGGATTGACGATCAGCGCGTCACGCAGCTCGCGGCTCGCTCCCGTGAACTGGCTTAAAATCAGCGCGCCTTCCTCATCGTCGCGCGCCGCCACAAATTCCTTGGCCACCAGGTTCATTCCGTCGTGAAGCGAAGTAACCAGGCACAAATCCGCGGCGCGATAATACGGCACGATCTCCTCATGGCTGTGGTGCCGCGTCAACATCACGATCGGCCGCCAATTCGTTGTCTGAAACCTGCCGTTGATCCGCGCGACTTCCGCTTCCACGTCTTGCATGAACTGCTGGTAGCGTTCGATCCGCGTGCGGCTCGGCGCGCCGATCTGCACGAACGTGAATTTCCCGCGATACGATGGATTCGACTCAATGAAATGCTCCACGCCGCGGAACCGCTCCAGCAGTCCCTTGGTGTAGTCGATGCGATCCACGCCGACTCCCAGAAATTGCGCGGAGATTCCCAAGTTTTTCAGCAGCTTCGCTCGCAGAAGGTAGGGCGAATCCGATTCGCTCGAAAATAGCCGGTCGCACACGTCCACGCTGATCGGAAACGGCCGCACCATCGTCAAATGGTCGTTGCGCCGCACCGCAAATCGTTCCCACTCGATTCGCGATTGCAGCGTTTGGTCGGTCGTTTCCAGGAAATTGTTGCAGTGCGCCTGGGTGTGGAATCCGACGATATCCGCACCCAGCAACCCATCGAGCAATTCCCGCCGCCACGGACAAATTCCAAATGCCTCCGCGTTCGGCCACGGAATATGCCAGAAAATCGCCACGCGTACTTCAGGCCGCGCCTTCTTGATCATCCGCGGCAGTAGCGCGAAATGGTAATCCTGCACCAACAGCAACGGTTGACTTGAATCGGCCATCTCTTCGAGAGCGGCGTCCGCGAATTTTTGATTGGCGGCTTGATAGGCCTCCCAGTCGCTCGCTCGAAATAATGGACGCGCGTGCGCGATGTGGCACAGCGGCCACAACCCTTCGTTCGCAAATCCGTAGTAGTAGCCGTCCTCGATTTCCTTCGGCAGCCACACGCGCCGCAGCGTGTATTCGCGCGTATCGGGAGGCACGCGGATTCGGCCGTCCTTGTCCACCGTCTCGCGATCGGCGCTTCCGGAACCGGACGCGATCCAAGTTCCGTCGCACGCGCGCAATACCGGCTCGAGTGCCGTCACCAATCCGCTCGCGGGGACCTGCACCTCAATGCCCTTCGAGCCATGGACGTGTGAATACGGCTCGCGGTTGGAAACCACAAAAAGCGATTTCTGTTCCGTCTTGCTGCGGATCGTCAAGCGCAAACGTTCCGCCGTCCAAATCGCGTCACCGGATTCGCGCAGCCGCGCTTCCTCCTCCGCGGAAGCGCGCGCTTCCGCCAGGCTTCGCGCCAGCTTCATCACCTCGGCGGAAAGCGGCGCAAGGAAATCCTCATCTCGCAATTTGGGCCGCGGCGGCGCGTTCCCCTTCCCGACCCGCAGCTGCCTGACCCATTGCGTCGTCTTCGAAATCGGCACCACGATTGTCGACCGGATGATCAGCACCGTGATGAATACGATCAGCAGAACTTCCGCGATCACGTGCCAGATCGTGTCGCGCCAGATTCGGTCGCTTTCCTGATAGATGTAGGTGGCATCGTGGAACACGGCTAGCACGCCCGCCACCGCGCCCTTGTTGTGCAGCGGCATGTAGTAGACGTGCATGTGGATGCCGGCGAGGGTTTCAAATTGCCCGATGGACTGATCACTCTCGATGGTGGCGATAGGAGGGACGGGAGGATTTAATCGCTCCGTCAGGCCCGGACTTTCAGCCAGGAGGTTGCCGTCGAGATCGTAAATCGCCACGCCCGCCAGCCGTTCGCGATTGCCGAAGCGCCCCACGATGCGGCGCAGTTCGCGGTGCGACCGCTGGCCGAGCGCCGGCTCGACCAGCTCTTGCAAGCTTTCGGCAAGGATTTCCGATCGTCTCTGGAGGTCGTCGCGAAGGCCGCGCTTTTCCGCGCGCACTTGGCTGCGAGCCACCAGGAATGTGACAACGGTGACTCCGACCACCAGTAACAGAATTAGCCGTAGGCTGAGTCGCAAGGCAATTCCTCACTGGACACAAGTACCGAATTATAAACCGCTGGGAATCGAGGTAGGCGGGGCTTGGAGGGCAGACCCCGCCAGCTCGATCACCCTACCCAAGCGATTCATTCTCGCCAGCTAGGCGGCTGCCGTTTTCGGCCGCGGACGGCGGCGCTCAGAGCGAATTCGCCGGAGCCGCGGCTGAAACCTTTCGCCGCGAGCCCGGTCGGCGTTTTTCGGGATTTTGTTTCGCTCCCTCGCCCATCCCAGGCATTAGGGGCTGGTCCGCCGAAGATGCTAAATGGTGTATTCGCCTAGCCTTCGCATCTCGGTGTCCAACGGTACAGTGATCAGGATAGCATCTTGAACTCACCCCGGAACATCTTTCAAACAAATTCAGGTATTCACCCGAACGTTATTGCAGCTATCGGTGACTCGGTAATCTCAGATCCAACCCTCCGGCCCAAGACAACACAGATAGCAGGGATGCGCTAATCTTCTCGCAATACTTGCTTTCAGATATAAAATCCAAGCAGTTCGCGTGGGGCTGTAGCTCAGATGGATAGAGCAGCAGTTTCCTAAACTGCGTGTCGGGAGTTCGACTCTCCCCAGCCCCACCAGACTTCGCTCGCGAAAAATCCGCGAGCTACGGCTCGTCGCATCATTTCCGCGACTGAGGCGACGCGGCGGAAACCGGTGGCGTGGTCCAGCCCAAGCAGACGAAGTCGCTCGGTTGTGCTGAATCGAAGCCGCGCGCCGCACGACAGTCCGAACCAGCTCCATTCGCAAGCAGTCATTGACTCCGCGCACCCTCCCCGTATAATTACGGCTTGGCCCACCCTCTCGCGGATTTACCAGGCAGTACGGCTTGAAAGCAGGCACGCGTTGACCTCGCCATACAGCATGGCCTCTCTGGCGTTCCTCCAATGGAGTCCGGTGACGCGCTATTGGCATCAGCTCACCGATCCCACTTTCCGCGGTCTTTACCAAACCAACGCTTTCGACCTCTCCATCATGCTTCCCTATTTCCTAGTGATGGTGGTTTTGGCGGTGTACGGCATCCATCGCTACACGCTGGTCTACAACTATTTCAAGAATCGCGAGAACGTAGCGCCGCCGCCTCCGGAAGTGACCGAGTGGCCGAAAGTGACCGTTCAACTGCCGATTTTCAACGAGCGCTACGTGATCGAGCGCCTGATCGAAGCCGTGGCGCAATTCGATTACCCTCGCGAGCTGCTCGATATTCAGGTGCTGGACGATTCCACCGACGAGACGCAACAAGTGGCGCGCGACTGCGTGGAGCGGCACCGCGCACTGGGCGTGCCGGTCAGCTACATCCATCGCACCAATCGCGAAGGCTACAAGGCCGGAGCGCTGCATGAGGGATTGAAAACCGCTTCCGGCGAACTCGTCGCTATTTTCGACGCGGACTTTATTCCCCCCGCGGATTTTCTGCGCCGCACGGTTCCGTATTTCGTCGATCCCAAGCTGGCAATGGTGCAGACGCGCTGGAGCTACATCAATCGCGGTTACTCGGTCCTCACGGAAGTCGAAGCGATCCTACTGGACGGACATTTCGCCATCGAGCATTCGTCGCGTTACCGCAGCGGGCTTTTCTTTAACTTCAACGGAACCGCGGGCATCTGGCGCCGCGTCGCGGTCGACGACGCAGGCGGCTGGCAGCACGACACGCTAACCGAAGACACCGACCTTTCCTACCGCGCGCAATTGCGCGGCTGGCATTTCCTGTATCTGCCGGAAATCGACTGCCCCTCCGAACTGCCGGTGGAAATGAACGCCTTTAAGACGCAACAGGCGCGCTGGGCCAAGGGCCTGATGCAGACGGCGAAGAAGGTTTTGCCGCGGGTGATGCGCTCGGACGAGTCTCCGGCGCGCAAGGCCGAGGCTTTTTTTCACTTGACGGCCAACATCAGCTATCCGCTGATGGTTTGCCTCTCGCTCATCCTGCTGCCGGCCATGATCGTGCGGTCTTATCAGGGCTGGTTTCAGGTGATGCTGATCGATTTCCCGCTGTTCGTGGCTTCGAGCTGCTCGATTTCGTCTTTCTACTTGGCGGCGGAGCGCGCGCTCTATCCGAAAACGTGGAAACGCACGTTTTGGTATTTGCCAGTGGTGATGGCGGTCGGCATCGGACTTTCGGTGAAGAACGCATTCGCCGTGGTCGAAGCGATTTGCGGAGTGAAATCGGAATTCGTACGCACGCCGAAATACCGCGTCGAAGCGGGCGGCGCGAAAAAAGATCTCTGGACGAAGAAAAGCTATCGGAAGCGCCCCGGCCTGATGCCGTTCATCGAAATCGCGCTGGGCCTCTATTTCGCCGCTGCGGTGCTCTACGCCATTCAGAACGAAAACCTTTTGACGGTTCCATTTTTCATCCTCTTCGTTTGGGGCTACCTCTACACTGGCGTGATGTCTCTGGCGCAAACGTACTTCGGCGGCTTCCGGCTGCGCTCGTCGGCCGCGCCTGTTGTTGGCGCTGCCCCCGTCGAAATCCCTGCACCCGTTGCAACCACCGAGCAGGCATAGGCTCCCGTTTGGCGTCTTTCGACGAGCGCGACGCGGTGCAGCAGTTTCACAACTGACCGAAACTTGGCGGCGAACGGATTGCGAAAACAACCATGCACCGGGACGTTCCGGGTAAGCGTATGCCCGCTCTTTTGTTTTCAACAACTTAGATGCGTTTCTACTCGATTGCCTGTTCCGGGTCGAAATTGGTTTCGGGAGGGGGTGGGAGCACGCGGCAGTAGTTCGTCGCGGCGGGAAATGCTGCGAAGTGCGCGCCTGAAAACCGCAGGCGCTTTCCATGCGCAATCTCCCACTGGGTCAAAAATCGGCCCAATTCATGCTGGGCCTCTTCTGCGAGTGTGTCAAGACGAATCGCTCGCGAACGGAGGCCCTGCGAGGGACAGACGCGCGCGTGAATTTTTGGGTTGGAGGCGCTGGCGTGCCGCGCTGAAGCGCAGCGCTACAGGGACGGGCGAACCTCAGCGGTATCCGTGGCGCGAGTTTGCGGCTAGGCCGATAATGTTTCGTTCGCAGGAGACGGACTGAAATGGCCACGACGAGCCACGAAATTCAGGGCGTGCGAGTATTCGAGCGAGCGGCGGATGGCAAAAAAGCTGCGCACGCGGCGCGATGCTACCGACGTGATGAGCGAGGTATTTTCTCCTGGCTCGGAAGGCGTGCGAATGCTCGCGATCCCCATTGCGCGGCTCGACGAAGATTTCTTCCGGCTGAAAACGGGCGTGGCCGGAGAAATCGTGCCGAGGTTCGTGGGATACGGGACGCGCGCCGCATTCGTCGGCGACATCTCGCAGTATGTGGAGGCGAGCGAGTCGTTTCGGGATTTCGTGCGCGAAGCCAATCGTGGCAAGGATTTTTGGTTTGTTGCGGATTTCGAAGAGCTCCGGCAGCGACTTGCGAAGTTGAACGCAAAAGCCGAGGACGTCGGGAGTTGAATTCGTGAACGAGGTAAGCGCGCACCGCGCCGCAAGGGGACATTTATGAAAAGCCGTCGCGATTGTGATTGCGCGTGCCACCGCGGTGGCATCATGTTTCACATGGTGCCGTGCTGCGACGGGCTGCCGGTTTCCGTGCGACTGATGCAAACTGCGAAAAAGAAGGCCCAGGCTCTCCATAAAAAAGCGCGTGGCAAACACGGGAAAATGCCGGGCAAATGAATGAATGATGGACCGGGAAAGCAGATCCCTCACCGCCATCCGCAAAGGACGCGGCTGGGTTCGGGATGACAACTTCCGTTGTTGATTCCCGCTGGGGCGTCTTGACACTCTAGGCGGTGAAACCGTAGCATCGAATGCACCACGGCGCGTGAGTCAGCGCGCCGTACGTGTGTGTGCGCGTGCCGGCGTAGCTCAGTGGTAGAGCGAGGGTCTCATAATCCCTAGGCCGTGGGTTCGATTCCCCCCGCCGGCACCATTCCATCCTCTGCGTAATCACCCGGTTACGGAAAATCTGCGAAGGCGTGTCTTCCGCTGGTGTCCCATTACGTGTGTAATGCCTATCGGGGGACGGTCCCCCGCTGTCAACAGCCTGACTTGCGGGATTCTGTGGGTGCAGTTGAATTAGGACATAAGGTCGAAAGCACAGATGAAATCTATGTCTCGAACATTAGAGCAAGCTGCGGAGGAAAAATTTAAGCGAGATTTCGAGAATGCATAGATCGCAGACTTGGCTCGGATTCTATCGCGCCGAGCGGACGTTCAGGTGGAACTCAGGCGACTGGACGAAGAAGCAACGAGGATTACAAACGCGTCCAGCTTTCGCGAACTTGACCGATGTGCTCCAGAGAGCCAGGTGAAAGCGGACGGCCGTTACTGAACGCCCGGAGCCGAGCCCCGGTATCAGCCGGGGCTTTTTTCTTGCCCGTTGGTTTTCGTCCCGGTAGGATTCCACCCACCGACAAACAATGGACAACGCGCTGAAGTGGTTCACGCGACTCTGGCTCATCCTTCTCCTGGTCCTGAATATTCTCGGGGTTGTGGGGATGCTCATCGGCGCGCCGACGCTTTCATCCGGATGGCGAACAGTGGAGGAGATGTATAGTCCGCTGAATGTGGCGAACTTCATCGTTGAGGTGATACTGCTATCACCCGTGATCGGGGCGGAATATTGGCGTAGGAAACGGCACGCAGCGAGGAGAATTCAAGGACAGCGAACCGAGTGATTTTGATTCGGAGAGATCTCTGCCGGGAGGGGACACCAGTGCGGTTTCGCAGGCGGCAGGTCCTCCTCGTTTTCCACTGGGTGTTCAGGCCACGTATACGTGCAACGCGGGCAAGCGTAGTAGAAGTTTCCCGCGAAGTCTTGTTTGATCCCTAAAGGCATCTTTGGTCTCCTGCGGCCCCATTATAACGCAAGGCGAATACAAAGCAAAGGGCTTCGCGTTCCAACTACGTTCCAGTCGGGCGCCAATCTGGAGCTTCTGGACTTTTGAGCGTGACGAAAATGCACTAACCTAATTATTGTCAGCACGGGTTGAAATAAGTGTGACGACCTTCCCAAGCGGTGAGCCCTAATGGCCGGCATTCTGAAGAGCGCGTGGCAGAAGTACGCTGTGCTCAATGCCGGCATGGTGCTGGGCTGTCTCGCTTCCGTCTTCATGCTTCCCGGTAGTACGCCGGTCTGGATTTGGGTTTCGGTCTGCGTGGCCGTTATCGCGATGATGAACTTTTTTGCCTTTACCCGCTTGCGGAAGGATAACAAAAAGCAGTCAAGTAGCGGTTCAAGGTTTACGACCGCCGTAGTCTTTGTGGGCTTTCTGATATTTGCGCTGGATCTCGCTTTTCACCTAATCCACCACTCACGTTAGTTCCGTCGCGGAATCGCGGCCGGGCTGAAGCCCGGCGCTACACAATCAGTGCTGGTTTCAGGCGATGCGAATGTGGGGAACGCAAAAAACGGCGGCGAGACGGCGCCGCTACGAAGGCATGCAAACCGCGAACAACGCTTGACATAAATTGCGGCGTCGTATTAGCTAGCAGGTCGCGATTTTTAGGGAGAACAAGTATGCCTAAAATGAGTTGGTTAGGGGCGGCTGGGGTGTTGGCGCTGGCCGTGACGTGGTCGGTGGCGCGCACGCCTGCGGCGCGCGCACAGGAAGGGCCGGGAGGCGGGCAAGGCCACGGGACGCAGATCGCCCATAAACCGAATCCCACGGACCACATGACTCCGGCCGAACTCCAGATGGGCAAATTGAATTTCCAGGGATCATGCGGCGAGTGCCACGGAGTAGACGCCAGCGGCGGTGTCGGTCCGAACCTGCACGGCGTGGTGCAGCAACACGGGGTGCAATTCGTGTTCAACGCGATTCGCTTTGGAATTCCGGGAACGGCGATGGCCGCGGTGAGTTCGCTGAACGACAAGCGTGCCTGGCAAGTGGTGGGTTATCTGAAGACGCTGCACGTCGCGCCGGGATCGATGAAAGTTAGCGGCAATCCGGAGGCAGGCAAAGCGCTGTATGAAAAGAACGGCTGCTCGATGTGCCACGAACTCGACGGCAAGGGCGGCGCGGTGGGACCGTCGCTGACGGGAATCGGCGCGATGCGCTCGCCAAAATATCTGGAAGAAATCCTGATCGATCCGGCGAAAAATCCGCCTGCCGATCCGGCAGTGCCGGGACGGCGGATGTGGACCGGTTACGTGCTGACCAAAGTGGTGACCAAGGGCGGCAAAACGTTCGTGGGCTCGCGCGTGAACGAGGACACCTTCGTGATCGTGCTGCGCGATATGGCCGGAAACTACCACACGTTTTACAAGGACAACCTGAAGTCGATCAACAAGGAGTTCGGAAAGAGCTTCATGCCAAGCTTCAGCCATCTTTCGCAAACGCAGCGCAACGATCTGGTGGCGTATCTGATGACTCTGAAGGGGGCCCAATGAAAGTCGTACGCCGCTTGGCAATCGGTCTGGGCGCGCTGGCATTGCTATTTCCCGTGGCCTACCGCGCACAGGCGCAGACGCCGGTTACTTTTGAAGACATCGTTCATTCGGCCGCGGCGCCGAAGCCTGGAAACTGGCTGACCTACGGCGGGAATCTGGCCGCGCAACGGTTTTCGGAGCTGAAGCAGATCGACGCGGACAACGTAAAATCGCTGAAAGTCGCATGGGTGTACCAACTGGGCGGGCGCGGCGTGATCGAATCCGTGCCGCTGGTGAACAACGGAATCATGTACGTGACCTCGCCGCCGAGCACCGTCCATGCCCTGGATGCGCGCACGGGCAAGGAGCTTTGGCAATACACTCCGCAACTGCCGCGCGACCTGGTGACCATCGGGCTCTTCCCCACCAATCGAGGCGTGGCGCTGCTCGGGAACACCGTTTACCTGAACACCATCGACGCGCATCTGGTGGCGCTCGACGCGAAAACCGGGCGAGAGAAATGGAGAGTGAAGGTCGCCGACAACAAAAAGGGATACGCGGATACCGGCGCGCCACTGGCGATCAACGGGAAAATCATCGTCGGAGTGGGCGGGGGCGAAGCAGGCGCGCATGGATTCCTGAGCGCCTACGACGCGAAAGATGGAAAGCTGCTGTGGAGGCTCTACACCGTGCCGCGCAGCCCGAGCGATCCCGGCGCGAATACATGGGCGAATGGAAGCTGGTCCAATGGCGGCGGGACCACGTGGAATACCGGCTCCTACGATCCGGAGACCAACACGATTTACTGGGGCACCGGCAATCCTGCTCCGGACTGGAACGGAACGGGCCGCATGGGTGACAACCTCTTCACCTGTTCGCTGCTGGCCATCAACGCGAACACCGGAAAGATGAAATGGTATTTCCAGTTCACGCCGCACGAGACGCATGACTGGGATTCGTCCGAGCCGCCCATTCTTTTCGACGCAAAAGTTGACGGTAAAATGCGGAAGCTGGTGGCGCTGGCGAATCGCAACGCGTTCTATTACGTGCTCGACCGCACGACCGGGAAATTCATTACCGGCGTGCCGTTTGCAAAGCAGACCTGGGCGAAGGGCCTGGATAAGAATGGCCGGCCGATCAAGTATCCGGCGAAGGACATCAACCCGAGCCCAGAAGGAACGCTGGTTTATCCGTCGCTCACCGGCGGAGTGAACTGGACAAGCCCCTGCTACAGCCCGCTCACCGGCCTTTTCTACGTGAACGCGCGCGATGCGGGAGCGTGGTACATCCTGGGCGAGCCGAAGATGGCGCCGGGCAATTCCAACGGCGTGGTCGGCGGAGGTGGCGGAGGCGGGCGATTCATGGTGGGCGATCAGGACACCACGTCGATTCGCGCGCTCAATGCTGTGACCGGGAAGCGCGTGTGGCAATTCCCGATGACTGGCGATTCATGGACCGGCGTGCTGGTGACGGCTGGCAACGTGGTGTTCTCCGCGGACGCTGAAGGGAATTTCTTCGCGCTGAACGCGACCAACGGCGATCCGCTCTGGCATCTGGAGTTGGGCTCGGCGCTGCGGTCGAATCCAATGACGTACGCGGTGGACGGCCATCAATACGTCGCCGATTCGTCCGGGAGTTCTCTTTTCGTCTTCGATCTTCCGCAAAACTGAGCCGCGAAACCGCGCGGCGATCGATTCACGGGGCGGGCGGCGAATTTTTCAGTTTCGCCGCCCGCACTGCATACAAATAGGTACAATATTGCGCGGGGGCAAACGAAAATGACCTCGATGAAGCGATGGTATCCAGCCGTTTTAATCCTTAGCGCCGCATTTTTGGCCTGTGCGCCGTTCGCTTCGGCGCAAATTCCACGGGGACAAGCGCCGCCACACGAGCTACGTCCGAAACCCACGTCGGCGCGAATCGCTGCGGGCAAGAATATATTTCGAGGAACTTGCGCGAACTGCCACGGAATGACCGGCAGCGGCGCGTTCGGTCCGGACATTCGAAACGCCGCGCGCATGATGGGACCCGAAGGGCTCTACAACAGAATCTATGGCGGCATCATCGGCTCGGGAATGCCGAGCTTCGCTTCGTTGGGGCAAGACAAGATTTGGGAAGTCGTCGACTACGTGAGCACTCTAGGCCAAGCGAACGGCGGCGCGATCACCGGCGACGCGCAGAAGGGCAAGGAAGTTTACGCGTCGGAAAACTGCGCGTCGTGCCACATGATCGACGGGCAGGGCGGCAGCTCGGGACCGGATTTGTCGAGCATCGGCGCGGACCGTTCGGCCGCGTTTATGCGCGACGAGTTGCTGAATCCCGGCGCGAACCGGCCGGATGGCACGCCCGGCTTGCCGGACCGCTCCACGTATGAGGCGTATCGCATGTATCGCGTGACACTGCCGGATGGCAAAGTGGTGGAGGGAACACGCGTGAATGAAGACTCGTTCACGCTGCAGCTTCGAAATGCGCAGGGGAACATCGTTTCCGTCAATAGGCTGACGGCGAAAAATATCGAGGTGCTGCCCGACAAGAGTTTCATGCCGAGCTACAAAGGCAAACTCTCCGAAGCACGGTTGAATAATCTGGTGGCGTATCTTTCGAGCCTCGGAGGTGCACAGTGAAGGCGTACAAGAATTTCATTTGCGCATGCGCGCTGCTGGCCGCGGGGCTGGCCATGGGCGCGCCAAGCTTCGCGCAGAATGTGACGTACAACGAAATCCTGCATGCCAATCAGCACCCGCAGGACTGGCTGACGTACGGCGGAAATTATTCTTCGTGGCGCTATTCGCAGCTGAAGCAGGTGAACACGTCGAATGTGGACCAACTGAAGATGAAGTGGGTTTATCAGCTGAGCCATCAAGGCATCTTCGAGTCGTCGCCGATCGTCGTCGACGGAATCATGTACGTGACCGAGCCGCCCACGACCGTGACGGCGCTGGACGTTCACACCGGACGCCCGATCTGGACCTGGTCGGCAAAGCTGCCTGCGCACTTGCTGACCATCGGACTCTTCCCCACCAATCGCGGCGTGGCGATCCTGGACGGCACGGTGTACGTGGCGACCATCGACGCCCACTTGGCGGCACTTGACGCGAAAACGGGCGCGCTGAAGTGGGAAGTACAGGTCGGACAGAATTCGAAAGCCGTGGCCATCACGCAGGCGCCCTTGGCGCTCGATGGAAAGATCATCGTCGGGATGGGCGGCGGCGAGGGTGGATTGCGCGGATACATCGACGCATACGACGCCAAAACCGGCAAGAGGCTGTGGCGGCTCTATACGGTTCCCACGCCCGGAGAACCCGGCGTGAACACGTGGGAAGGCGATAGCTGGAAGTACGGCGGCGCGACCACTTGGAACACCGGATCGTACGATCCCGAAACGAATACGATCTTCTGGGGCACGGGAAACCCAGCGCCGGACTGGAACGGCGACGCGCGCAAGGGCGCCAACTTATACTCGTGCTCGCTGCTGGCGATCAACCCGGACACGGGAAAAATGAAATGGTATTTTCAGGCTTCGCCACATGACACGCACGACTGGGATTCGGCCGAACCGCCGATCCTTTTCGACGCGAAGATTAACGGAAAGATGATGCACCTGGTAGCGCAGGCAAACCGGAACGCGTTCTACTACGTTCTCGACCGCGACACCGGAAAATTCATCGCCGGCCAGGCGTTCGCGAAGCAAACCTGGGCGAAAGGTCTGAAAGCGAACGGGCAGCCGATCGAAGAGCCGAACAATCAGCCGACGGTGAAAGGCAACCTGATCTATCCGAGCATCACTGGTGCGGTGAACTGGACCAGCCCATCGTACAGCCCGCAAACCGGGTACGTGTACGTCAACACGCGCGAGCAGGGCTCCTACTATTACCAAGGCAATCCGACCATGGAACCCGCCAATCCGCACGACATCGGCGGAGGCGGCGGCCAGAAAGTGATCGGCGGGGACAAGGCGTACAGCGCCGTCCGCGCGCTCGAAGCGACCTCCGGAGACCGCAAGTGGCAGTTTAAGATGGTGGGCGACTCCTGGACGGGAACGTTGGCGACGGCGGGCAATCTGGTCTTCTGCGCCGATGCCGAAGGCAATTTCTTCGCGCTCAACGCCGCCACCGGAAAGCCAATTTGGCACGTACAGCTGGGGAATTCGGTGCGCGCCAATCCGATCACGTATGAAGTGGACGGCAAGCAGTACGTGGAAGCTGCGGCCGGCAATTCGATTTTCACCTTCAGTTTGCCCTAAATTGAGAGAGCGAATCGAACGCGGCGAGCCGCTATGCGGCGCTCGCCGCCAGTTCCCTGCGCTCTTCCCTTGCGCGTGTAGTTCCAGCCCCTCTGAGCGGCTCGTGAAGCTTCACACGACCATTTAATCGAGTGCCCCAGACCGCCGCAGAGACGTTTACGGCGTTCCGGACCTTTCTCGGGCTTTGTTTGCGCCAGCAGAATGCCAGATCCGTTCTTCGGCTAATGGGCGGCTTTTTTGTGGGTGAGCTTCAGCACCATCTCGATGTCGCGGCGGGAATCGAAGCTCGACACGGTGCGCGTGGAAGACATCAGATCCCCGTGCTCGGCGTGAACCTCATAATCGACGTTCGGGTCGAGGCCGCTGAAGCGATACTGGCCGGCGGAATTCGCGATGTAGGTTCGGACGTCTTGCGTTTTGACGTTGAGTAGATAGACGATGCTGGAAGCGACGGGACTATCATTCTTACCGAGGACCACTCCGTGCACGGTGCGCAGTTCGGTTTGCGGGTTTTGCGCCCTCGCACCCGCCGCAGCGATCGCGAAGAAAGCAATCACCACGGCAATGCGGAAGACCCGGTAATCCTTCAACAGTAGCTCCTTAACGGCGCGCTGGCGGAATAATCAGTTGCAGCGTAATGCTGGGAAGGTTTACGCCGGTCTGCAATTTCCGGCAGCGGCGCGAAAAACACGAGCGTGGGATTGGGCCCAAAAGCTATTCTTCCTCCTCATCGTCGTGATTGGACTTCTTGCCGGAATCTTCTTCCCCATCTTCATCTTCTTCTTCGTCGTCTTCCTCTTCATCCTCATCGTCGTCTTCCGAGAGGACGATCAGATGCACGGGATGAGTTTGAGTGACTTCCAACTCGGCGTCGCATTCCGGACAGCTTAAAATTTCGCCTTCTTCCACTTCGTCTTCGTCGAGATCGATCTCGGCGTCGCATTCCGGGCATCTCGTCACGGACTCTCTCCTCCTGCGGCGAACTTGAACCAGAGGGCGTATTATATAACGCCCATGTCAAGCTTTCGCGGGAAGGATCGCGTAAAGATGACCACACGCCGCGAATATCCAAACCAGCCCATCGTCGGGGTGGGCGGAGTGACCATCTTGAATCACCGCGCGCTTTTGATCCGGCGCGGAACACCGCCGCTCAAAGGTCAATGGTCGATTCCGGGCGGATTGCTGGAAATCGGAGAGACGATCCAGGAAGGCGTTAAGCGCGAACTGCGCGAAGAAACC
This sequence comes from Candidatus Acidiferrales bacterium, assembly GCA_050746725.1. Classification (GTDB taxonomy): domain Bacteria; phylum Acidobacteriota; class Terriglobia; order Acidiferrales; family UBA7541; genus Palsa-295. Next base: position 168,439 of record JBOGMX010000009.1, read on the forward strand.
GGGATCGAGGTGCGCCCGCTCGATCTGATTGAGGTCTTCGAACGCATCGAGCTCGACGGCAGCGGAAGAACTCGCTACCACTACGTAGTGCTCGACTATTTATGCGAACCGTTAAGCGGCGAAGCCCGCGCAGGCAGCGATGTGACACACGTGGCGTGGGCGAGCGTCGAGGAACTGCCACAGTATTCGCTTTCGAGCACGGCCACGCGCATAATTCTGAAGGCATTTGAGCTGTTGGGCGCGGCAAAGGAAAGCGGAAACAGTGGAGCAGTCCCGAACGAGTAAATTAGTGAACGTAAGGGAAGATTTCGTCAGCGATCCAGTAATTGGCGAGCAAGGTGGCAAATAGCATGCCGCCGACCCACAGACCCCAACGCCAGCGCACCCACCGCTGCCGGAAAAACGAAAGCTGCATCGGGAAGTCGACGAGATATGCCGCGCAGTAGCAGATATTGGCCCACACGGCTAGCACCGCCAACAAAACCAAGGATTCGAATTTCATGACGGGACGAAAATGCGGCCAACTGAAAGCGATCCACGCGATCACCACGACGGCGAGGACCGAATTGTAGGCGATGCGGCGCGGCTCCCAATAGCCGATCGCGTCGGTCAGAATGTGGCGAAAGGGACGTTGCGGATCGTCGACGGGGCCCGGATGCGAATCGCTGGAAACGTTCATCTATTCCCTCCCGCTAAAAAAGATCAGCTGGCTGCAGCGGTTTCCGGCAGGCGGCCGAAGCGGCGCTCGCGTCCTAGAAAATCATCGACGGCGGCTTCCAGATCGGGCACTTCAAATTCCGGCCACATGCGCGGAGTGAAGAAAAGCTCCGCGTAGGCGCATTCCCAGAGCATGAAATCACTCAGGCGCCGCTCGCCTCCGGTACGGATCAGCAGGTCCACGTCCGGCGCGGGCTCGCCGCCGTTGGTCACTTGGCCGAGGCGGCGCGCGAATTCCCGCTCGGTAACTTCCAGGCTGGACATCATCCAGCAAGCAGCGCGCAAAATGGCGTCACGCGAGGAATAATCGAGCGCGATTCGCACTTCCATGCGCCGTCCAGAGGAGGTCTTGCGCTCGGCGAATTCGACCGCTTCGGAAAGTGATGGCGGGATGCGGTCGCGCCGGCCGATCACACGCAAGCGGATGCGCTCGGCTTCCAGTTCCGCGGCGGAGCTTCGAAGGAACTCTTCGAGCAAAGCGAGAAGCGCGGAGACTTCCGACGCCGGGCGCTCCCAATTGTTGGATGAAAACGCGTACAGAGTGAGCGTGGCGATTCCCAGCGCGGGAGCGCCACGGACGATACGCCGGACGGCGGCGACGCCCGCGCGGTGGCCTTCCGAGCGAGCCAGTCCGCGGGCGGCGGCCCAGCGGCCGTTGCCATCGAGAAGAATCGCGACGTGGAGTTGCGGGTCCGAAATTACTCTCGCTTTGCTGTTGCCCATGTTCCGAAAATGCCTTTCTCAGCCCTCCCGCGTGGCGCGGATCAAGGCCTCCATATGATTCAAATAACGCTCGAGCTCACGCCGGCCGAGGGTGGTAAGGCGGTATTCGGTCTTGGGATGGCGGCCCGAGAAGGATTTGATGCACGAGATATAGCCGGCATCCTCAAGCTTGCGCGCGTGGACGCTCAAATTCCCATCCGTGACGCGAAGCAAGGGCTTGAGCTCGTTGAAGGTAAGCGATGAATTCACGGCCAGCGCGCTGACGATCCCCAGGCGCGTGCGTTCGTGAATCAGGCGGTCGAATGCCGCGGCGGCCGCTTCGGGGCGCCGCTGGTCGGGATGACTCTGGGGCGCGGCGCCGCGCTTCGTTTTTTCGTCCCGCGTGGGACGAAGAGCGCCGGATTTAGCCGCCATAATTCCTCGCGATCACGGCGCCAAAAATGATGTGCAGCCCTCCGAAGCCAGCCGCCAATAGCGCGTCGCCCCAAGCGGCGGGGGAAAAGAACGCCACGGTGCCAAGAACGATGAAGCAAAGTCCCATCAGGGGCACCACGCGGATGGAAAAAGCGCCGCCAGTGACGACACCCGTTCCATACATCAGCAGCCACACGCCAGCGATTGCACCGACGGATTCGCTGCGGGCGAGGAGCAGCGTTAGCAGCGCGCCCGCGAAAAGCGGCGGCGCAAAGCTATAGACGAAACGACGCCCAGGACCGGAGAGAAGCGAAGTCCCCGAAACGCGGGCCTTGGAAAAGGTGGTCCAAATGGCAATCGAGACGGCAACCGCCGCTTCGATGATCCAGGTGGCAAACCAGTCGAATGAAGACGTCTGCCGGGAAGCGATCACCGCTGCGCCGATGGCGGTGATTCCCATGGCCACTCCGCCCCAGCCGGGAACGGCGGTGAACGACCCGGCGCGCTCCATGGTTTCGCGGATGAAGCGCAGATTATCGCGCGCGTGATCGTCGAGGGCGACGGGCCGTGGGACTTGCGGCGGACGAGTTCCGGGATTCGCCATAGCGCGAGAGTAACACCGCACGCGATACTGTCAAGTACTTTGCATTGCAAAGTTATAAAGCTAGCAATGCGGGCTTAGGCCCAAGGGTTTCACGCGTGCGGCGCGCCATCCGCCGCAATAGGGAATAGCTTGTAGCGAAGGGACGCGCGGGATATCCTTGGGACGCAAAAATTCCAAGGAGGTTGCGCCATGAAGAAATGGACGCTGGGACTGGCGGTGCTGCTGCTATTAGGCTTCACCGGCAACGCACAGGCGGCCCAAGCGAGCGGATCGAACCCGGTTTCGAATGCTTTGCGAGGACTCGTCGCAAGAGAAGCACCGAATGTGGTGGGAGCCGTGGAAGAAATGCCGGCGAATAAGTTCAGTTACCATCCCACGCCGGCGCAATGGACGTTCGGGCACCTTGTGGTGCACATAATCGGCGCCAACTACGGAATGTGCTCATCGATTGGCGCCGTTCCGCGTCCAAAGGCGGCGCAGGTGAAGGATACGGACCCGAAGGACAAGCTCGTGCCGGCCCTAAAAGCATCCTTTCAGTTCTGCACAGAGGCGTTAAAGAATGTGAAAGATTCGAGCCTCAGCGAAGAGATTCCCTTCTTCGGCATGCGCAAAATGACGCGTGGCGCGATGATGATCACGATGGCGCAGGATTATGGAGATCACTATAGTCAGGCGGCCAGCTATCTTCGCCTGAATGGGCTTTTGCCTCCCACGGCGCAGCACAAGCGGCGAATGTGAACGGATTGGGCTGCCGCTCGCGAGACACCTCCGGCGGCATGGGTTTGTTGCGCGAATGCTCGGCGGGCGCGCGATCCAGCGCATCCGCGCGAGGCTATTCATGCTTGAGTGAATACCGGCCAGAGGCGTAGTTCAACCGGATGCGTAGAAGATCCAGAAACATCACGACGCTATCGCGATAGACCTGCACTTTGGTGCCCGGATCGTGGGACCAGCAGACGGGCACCTCAGCGACGCGCAGTCCGTGGCGCCGGGCCAGGAACAATATCTCCGGATCAAAGCCAAAGCCCGCGATGCGCTGTTGCTCGAAAATAACGCGGCAGGCCGGCAGGCGGAAGGCTTTAAAACCACACTGCGTATCCTCGATGGTCAAGCCCGTAATCACGCGGACGAGACGGTTAAAAATGATTCCGGCGACCTCGCGAAAGCGCGATTGATGCACGGCGATCAAGGTGCGGTCCATGGCGCGGGAGCCGATGGCGATATCGCTACGGGATTCGATCGCCGCGAACAATCGTTCGCATTCCTCGATAGGCGAGGATAGGTCCGCATCGGTGAAAAGCGCGATGCGGCCGCGCGCCTGGAGAATTCCCTGTCGAACGCTATAGCCCTTCCCCCGATTGAGGCCGTTCGGGACAACGTGAACGCAAGGCATCGAGCTCGCGAAATCTCGCGCCACGCTCGCCGTGGCATCCGTCGAGCCGTCGTCCACAACGATAATTTCCACCCCGGCAAAGGCCGGCAAGCGCTCGGCGAAATACTCGCGAATGCGTGCGAGAGTAGCAGCAAGGCGATTTCCCTCGTTGAACGCTGGGATGATGACCGAGAGTTCGGGCGCGGGATCGCTCATTGGTGAAACAATTCCGGGTGGCGCGCAGTGGGCGTCTGAATGCTGGAATCGGGCGCGAAGCGGCTTGCGCAATGATTGGCGGAGAAGACGCGCCGCGCCGAACGCCCGGATATGCTCGGGGGCCTTGGCGCGGAAGACAGCCGGGCAACCATATGGCGCCCTGCAGCCTCGAATTCCCGATTGGCTCGGGGATCTAGTTTGCTCCTGGCGGTCAGGAAACCAGCGAGCTCCGCGATACGTCGATTGGCAACAGGGACCATATTCGCGTCAGCGCACGCACGGCCACGACGCGACACGGCGCGCGGGCGATCACGTTCGCAAGCTATCACAACGCGCGTGCGGTTTGCCATCGAAAGGCAGCGGACGCGCGAATTGCAACTCGCGCCGCCGTTGGGTACGATACGAATAACCGGCGTACACTCCCATAGCTCAGCCCGGACCAAAAGCACCCAGGAGATACTATGAAATTCAGAAATTTGGTGATCGCAGCAGGATTGTGCATCGCAGGCCCGGCGCTGGCGCAAACACCTTCGGCAAGACTGCCGCAAGCGCCGGCCGCACACCACGGCGCGGCGGAAACTCCAACACCCGCGGCTTCCGCCAATGAGTCGACGGCCGCTCCCGCGACCAAAATCGACCCCGCGAAGGAAGCGGCTATTCGCCACTTGATGGAGATCACCCAAACATCGAAGCTGGGCGACAATATGGCTACCTACATTTCGGGCCAGGTTCGCACGTTCATGAGCCGTTCGATGGATCAGGCAACTCTGCCGAAGTTCATGGATGCGTTCAATCAGAAATTCGCCGCCAGCGCGCCGCCGCAAAATATCACCGACGCGATGGTGCCGATCTACGATCGCGCGTTCACGAAGGAGGACATTCGAGGGCTAGTGCAATTCTACGAGTCGCCGCTGGGGCAACGCGTGGTGAAGGTACTGCCGCAGGTGCTCGAAGATTCACAGAACACGGCCGCCAAGATTGACCAGGATGCCGCGATGAACGTGCTTCGCGGAATGTCCACCGACTACCCGCAACTGAAGAGCATTCTTCCAGATGCGAATCAGTCCGCGCCGGAGGGAGCGCCAGCGCAGCAAGCGCCTCCTGCTGCGCCGCAACATTAATCCGCGGTACTCTGTTAGGAGGATATGCCAATCAGGGGAGCAAAACGGGCCCCGGAGCTCCGCCGGGGCGCGATTGCGGTGTGCCTTGCTGCGCTCCTGGCGCTTGGCGCCTTCTCGGTGGTGCCAGTTCGCGCGGCGGTAACCGACTCGTCGATCACGGTTTCGGCCGCCATCAGCTTGAAGGATGCGCTCGATAGAATCGGCACAGCATACGAGCGGGCACATCCGGGCGCTAGGATAGCGTTTAACTTCGCGGGATCGGGAACGCTGCAGCACCAAATCGAGCAGGGCGCGCCGGTCGATGTGTTTTTCTCGGCGGCTGAAAAGCAGATGAACACGCTCGATTCGGAGAAACTGACTGTGTCCGGCAGCCGCCGCAACATCGTGACCAACGAACTCGTCCTGATCGTGCCGCGACCCTCGAACAGCGTGCGGAATTTCCAGGATCTCCTAAAGCCGAATGTGAAAATCATTGCGGTGGGCGAGCCGAGTACGGTTCCGGCCGGGATGTACGCGCAGCAGGCCCTGCAGCACATGGGGCTTTGGGCGAAATTGCAGAAGAAATTCGTGTTTGCCAAGGACGTGCGACAGGTACTGACGTACGTGGAGACCGGAAACGCGGATGCGGGACTCGTCTATCGCACTGACGCGAAGATCTCGTCGAACGTGCGGATCGTGGCCGCGGCACCGGCGGATTCCCACGCGCCCATCGTCTATCCCGCGGCGATCGTAAAGGGAACGAAACAGCTATCCGCGGCGCGAGCGTTTCTGGATTTCCTCTCTACTGCGCGCGCTCGCGCCATCTTTGCGAGGTACGGATTCACTTTCCCGGAAAACCACGCCAAAACGTAATAATCCAGCTACAATTCTTGGCCGATGACCTCGATCGCGTTCGCTCTGCAAGCCACGCCTATCGACTGGTCCCCCCTGCGCATATCCGTCGAGACGAGCCTGGCGGCGACAGCGCTCACGTTCGTCGCAGGCCTCGCTCTTGCGGCCTGGCGCGAGCGGCGCACCGGCGCGCTGATGGCACTGGTCGACGGAATTTTGATTCTTCCGCTGGTTTTGCCGCCGACCGTGGTCGGATTTCTGCTGCTGCTCCTCTTTGGGCGGAACGGCCCCATTGGCAAATTGCTGCTTCACGTGGGCTACACCGTGGTCTTTTCCTGGCCCGCGACGGTGATCGCCGCCACGGTCGTTTCGTTTCCGCTGATGTATCTGACCGCTCGCGCCGCGCTCGAACAGGTCGATTCGCGGTTTCTCGAAGCCGGAAGAACTCTAGGCGCGTCAGAGTGGCGCGTGTTCCGGGAGATCGCGCTTCCGCTGGCTTGGCCGGGCGTCCTGGCCGGAACGATCCTTTCCTTTGCGCGAGCTCTGGGCGAGTTCGGCGCCACGCTGATGCTGGCCGGAAATATTCCGGGCCGCACGACGACGATTCCTATCGCGATTTACTTCGCCGTGGAATCGGACGATCTGCGAAGCGCCGGCATTTGGTGCGCAATCGACGTGGCGATTTCGCTTGCGATGCTCAGCGGGCTCTACTTCTGGGCGCAGGCGCCCGGCTCGCGGCTTTCGCGCTGGAGCAAGCGCTGATGACTCTGGAAGTTCAAATCTCGAAACGGCTGCCGGACTTCACGCTGGAGGTCGCGTTCTCCGCCGAAAATGCGCCCCTTGCGATTCTGGGACCCTCGGGCGCGGGAAAGTCGATGCTCTTGCGGTGCATCGCAGGACTGGAGCGGCCGGAGCGCGGTCGCATCGTCATTGGAGAGCGCGTGCTGCTGGATACGCAAACGCGCGTGAACGTTGCGACCCGCAATCGGCGAGTCGGTCTGCTGTTTCAGCACTACGCGCTGTTTCCCCATCGCACGGTTGCTGAAAACATCGCTTTCGCGATGCTGGACATGCCGCCCGATCGGCGAGCGCAGCGCGTGCAAACACTCCTCCGCCGCGCGCATGCCGACGAGCTCGGCCATCGCTATCCTCGCCAGCTTTCCGGCGGCGAGCAGCAGCGCGCGGCGCTGGCACGTTCGCTGGCGATCGATCCAGATGTGCTGCTGCTAGACGAACCCTTGTCGGCTCTCGATACGCACCTGCGCAGCCAGACGGAATCGCAGCTTCAGGAACTTTTCGCTGCCTATCAACGCCCGACGCTGCTGGTAACTCACAACATTGAGGAAGCGTATCGCCTGAGCGGCAAATTACTGGTGCTTTCGCGCGGGCGCGTGGCCGCGTACGGCGATAAAGAAGAGGTTTTTCGCCGACCGCCCACTCTGGAAGTGGCGCGGCTCACCGCCTGCAAGAATTTTTCTCGCGCGCGGCTGATTTCAACCGGACTCGTCGAGGCGCTCGACTGGGGCTGCCAGATCCGCGTGGCGCACGCCCTTGCGCAAGCGCCCGCGCACGTGGGTATTCGCGCCCACCACATCGATTTCGTGGAATCATCGGCAGTCGCGGGGGATCGGGACAACACTTTCCCCTGCTGGCTGGTGCGGTCTTCGGAGACGCCGTTCCGCATCACTCTGTATTTGCGGCTGCACCAGCCGCCGCGCGACGGTTCCCGCGAATATCATTTGCAGGCCGAAGTGTTCAAGGAAAAATGGGAACGCTTCCGCGACCAGCCGCTGCCGTGGCACGTGCGGCTATCGCCGGAGTCGCTCATCCCGCTGCCGGATTGACGCTTCGCGCCGCACGCTCATTTAAAATGCCGCACCCACTTGATATCGAAGCCGTAGGTACCGTTGATGTCCCGCAAAAATTCCACGGAGACGTTTCTCTTCACCGCGTATTGCACCTGAATAAGCTGGTATTGGTTGGTGGTGGTGGCGTTGGTCGAATAAGTGATCGTCAGTCCGCGCGCCACTTGCTCGACGATGGTCACGCGCGCGGCTGCGTTGGATTCGGTCGTATTGCCTGCCGCAAAAGGGTCCACGCGGAACTGGCTGATTCCAAATAGATGCTCGATGCGCCCTCCGATCCCGCTGGTGATGGCTTCCGATAACAGCGCCGTAGCGCCGTAGTTTTGCGACGCTCCCGGCTGCGAACGCAGGGCGCTGGCTTCGCCGGGACTGCCAAGCGCCAACAGAGCCACGATATCCGAATCGGAAAGCGGCGGGTCGGATCGGTAGTTCATCGTGAGGCGGTCGGCCGGCCCCGAAAAATCGACAGTCACCTGATATTGGCTAATCCTTGAGGTCAGCTCCACGTCAAGCACTGGATCGAGCCGGAAGGGGTTGGCAAAATTGATGTCGCCGCGAGTGAGTTGGAATGTGTTTCCGCGAAACGGCATTTCGCCGCTCAGCAAATGGACGTGGCCGAGGAGCACGGGCCGATCCCAGGTGCCACGAAGCCGCACGTTGCCATCGACTGAGATGTGCGCACCGGTCCACTCAATCCGCGCGCCCGGAGAAGTTTGCCCCTCCACGTCAAACGCAAGGTTCTGAAGAAACGTGGATGTGTTTGGCGCGCCAGCGGAAGCCTGGAAAGCGGTCGCGCTGAAGAACGATGTGATGTCCACTCCCGGCGCAAACAGCAAACGATTTACCTGAACGCGGCCGCTGAGCAGCGCCGCGGAAGTGGTGCCGGAAAAGCGCAGCGTGCCACCGGCGAGCCAACTCATGCCTTCTGGATACCGGATGCGGACCGTCGAGGTGGTTGCAGTCACCTCGTAGCGCAACGGCCCTTCGCCATATGTCACGCTTCCGCTCAGAGACAGTTTTCCGCCTCCCGCTTCAGCGGTGACGCGATCGAAAAGCAACTGGCTGCGATTGAAAACTAAATTGCCGTTCACGTCGCTCAGGCCCACAGGAAAATCAGCGTAATTCGCCGATGCGCTGCGCACGCTCGCCTGGCCGATTACCTCCGGACGAGAGATGGTGCCGTGGATCGAGACGTTTAGGTCTGCTCTCCCCTGCGCGTCGAGCGCCGGGAGCAAGCCCTTGACGAGCCGCAAATTCACGCCGCCTAATACGGTGAAATTCAGCGGACGGTCACGGTCGAAGCGAGCGAATCCGCTCAATCTGAAATCCGTGTTCGGCCCGTGCAAGTGCGCCTGTTCCACGCGCACCTCGTTGCGCTGGTAGGTGAGGCGAATATCTTGATCGTTGGTTAGTTTGACCAACTCGTAATTGAAGGTAATGCGCGCGATATCCGCCTGAATCTGGATCGAATTCGGCTGGCGAAGATTACCTGACAGCGCAAACGTGCCGTCGGCCGAGCCGTGGCCGGTGAGCTGCTTGAGATGCAAACCGGAACTGATGAACGGGTCGAGATCAAAGTCCTTCACCGATAGACGCCCGGAAATCGGCCGGTCGCCTGAGAATCCGACAGTGAGCTCGCCCTGCAGTTTTTCCGGCGCTGGTTGTGATGCCAGCGTCAAGTGCGCCCGCCGGCCGTCCGAATCGAGACGCCCTGAATAATTCCCTTCCGATTCGACGCCGAGCTTTAAACTCGCCACGTGCAGATCGCCTTGCGCCACCAAAGCGCGCAGCGGGCCGCTGCCGCGAAGCCGGAAACTGAGACGTCCTGAGATCGGCAGCGCGGAAGTCTGCAGCTTACGGAAGCTTTCGAGCGGAATTCCTTCGCCAGTAAGATCCAATATGGCTTGGCCTTCCTCGAAGTGGTATTCGAAATTTCCGGTGATATCGCCACCCGCTTTCCGCAAGGTCGCATTGGTAAGTTGCAGTTCGTCGTGTTCAGCGTGCAAGCGCCCGCTCAAGCTATCAAAGTGGAAGCCTTTTGTTTCGATATCGTCGTAAGTAAAATCGGCGTCGAATTCGGGAAACGCGCGGGTGCCCCGGCCGTGAAAATCGCCGCTCAGATAGCCGCGAATCGGATAGCTGGTATCGAAAATGGATTGTAAATCGTCGCTCGGCGAATGCTGCATGCGAGCGTCCAAGATCCATGTGCTCGATGGCGGGAAGCCCCAAGTTCCGTCGAGGCCTAGATAGAGATTGAACTTGGCCTGGCTTCGTCCACGCCGAACCACCGTATCAGTCATCCGAAATTCGTCCGGCGAATATTCCATATCGCCGTCGACGCGATCCCAATAGAGCTTTCCGTAGCTCGCATCCGTCGCGCTCACGCGGCCGGAAAACGTAGGTGCGGTAATCGGCCCCACAATCGTTCCTTGCCAGCTTGCATCGCCCGCGATTTTCTCCGGCGTTGCGTGCTCGCCGCGCAGGATATTGATGAAATCGTCCCAATCGAGGAGATCGCTGGTTTGGAATTGAACGTTCAAATTCGAATGCTTGCTGCTGATGGGGCCATCCATCCGCACGCGCGATTTCGGCGTATCGATTTCTCCTTGCGAAATCGCGACTTGGTGGAGTCTGTCGGAATAGTCGTAACCGATGCGCGCGGTGACCGGAATTTTGCCCGCCGTCAAAATTGCGGGCGGAGACCACTGCGTCTCTCCGGTGGATCGAAAATCGCGGAAACCCAAATTCCATGTGTTCACTGAATCCACGTCGAGCAACCCATCCCAGTGCAGCGCGTCAACGGGAAAGCCGGGATGGTCGAGCGCGGCGAAAATCCTGGCGAGGTCGGCGCCGCGCATATGCGTCTCGGCACGGAAGCGGAAGCCATCAAAATTCATGTCCAGACGGCCGGTGGCAGCGCCGCCCAGCGCATCAACGTGCAGATTCGGCACTTCAAGGTGCCGCTGCGCGACCTGAAAATTACCCCAGGTAGCAATCCCATCGGCATGGAACCATTCGTACGGCAGGCGAATCTTCTGGGCCTTGTAGTAGCCGTTGGCGGTCCATTCGCCTGAATGCGCAACAGGACTCTTTCGCGCGCCTGCTCGCGTAGCCGCGCCCTCTTTGCTTCCAGCCGGCGATTGGACTGGCTCCGCGGCGGTCACGTACTGCGCTTGCCCGGAAAATTCAACCGCGCCGTCCGGTATATCTTTTTTGCGAAAGATGTTCCGCAAATCAGCCAGCGACAGATTGCCGCGATATCGAACTTTCCATTGCGGCCGAGCAAAACTCGCGAGGTCGGCGCGCAAGCGGATTTCCGAATGCGGCAGCTTCCAGACGAACTCGTCGAGATCGAAAGAGTCGCGATATAGCGTGAACTTCGCCGAAACATTGGAAGTAAATTCGCGCCACGGGCTCCTCTCCAGTTGCACGCCCTGCCAATCCACGCGCCCGATGTAGAAATCCGGCGCATTCGCGGGCGCGCTGTAATGCAGATCGAACTGGAAGGTACGTCCGTTGACGGAAAGGGGCGTGCGCCGATTATTAAAGGCGATGCTGCCATCGCGCAGCGCGAGCTGGCCGATGCGAAGTTGAAAAAGCGTCTGGCGCCACGGCCGATTGGCGATGCGCGTCCTCGGACTCGGTATGTTGCTGCGTCCGTCCGCGCCTATGCGCACGGCTACGTCGGGCCGGTCGACGATCAGCTGGTTAAGGGCGATTTCGTGGTGCAAGAACGAAATGACGCGCACGTCAAAGTCGATCCGATCGGCGTGAAAAAGAGGAGCCGAGCCCGGCGGTTCGAGTCCATGCAGCGTGAGGCCGTCGATTTCCGCCTGAAGCCTCCACAAATTGAAATGAAACCCCTGAATCTGAGCGCGCATGCCGGTTCTCTGCTGGATCTCGCCGATCAGCTTGTACCGCATCCAGCGTTCAGCGACTCCGCTTTCGAACAGGCCGATCCCCACCGCCGCAATCGCGGCAATGACGATCAGTGCAGTCAAGACTCCATGCTTCCAGCGCACCTTCACTACGCCGCCCCTCGAGGAAGAATATCGATCGTGAGTCCACTGCGCGTATCCGCGAGCCACTGTTTCGAAAGCGCGTCGATATCCCGCTGAATCAGCACTTCGTGGATTTCCGGCTCCACGTCCGCGAGCGGCGGAATTTTCTGGCCCTTGGCCTTCAGTTTTGGCACGAGCTGCGTCTGGTAATACTTCCGGATTTGCTGCGAATCCACTTGCGCAGCCGGACGGAACCGGAAGTCGAGAAAACGCGAAAGATAAATCTGCTGTGTCAGGATACGGCGAACAGCTACCTCGTTGATCCCGGCTTCCGCGCAGCGGTCCTTGAATTCAGCCGTCGTGCCGAACTCCTTTTGCAATTCTGCATACGCGCGATCCACATCCGCCGCGGAAGGCTGCGGATATTGCGTCGCCTGCGCTTCCCCGCGCACGATCCACTGATCGATCAGCTCGCGAATCACTTCCGCGCGAGACTCCGACTTGCCGTCCACCAGCTTCTGATACGCGGCGAGCTCCGCCACTTCGCTATCGGTGATAATGTCTGATTCGATGCGCACGGCGATGCCGTCTATCGTCTCGGGCTTCGACGATCCCGGCGTCGCAGTCGCAGCACGTACACGCGGAGCGCGCGTGGACGCGCGGATAGTCGCCGGCCCGGCAAGTGCCGCCAGGCACGCAAGAGATGCAAGGATCGCGGGCGCACGGCGCATCAAAACACCGGCCCTATGTTGAACGAAAATCCGAAGTGGGAAATCTGGAAAATCTGAGGCGTTGGACTTGGAATGGCCGGAGTCGCCACAGGCGTGAACTGATAGTGAGCCGGATTCAGCAAGAATCCGAAATCGACTCGAACCGGGCCAACCGGCGTTGGATACCGTAAACCAACGCCGACCGTGTTCGACCAATAGTTCAGGTCCGTCAATGACTTTGACTTCCACGCCAGCGTGATGTGATAGATGTCGTCGTAGACGTTTCCGCCATCATAAAAAACCGTTCCGCCCAGCCGGTTGCCCACAAACGGGAGTTTCATCGGGAACCGCAGCTCTTGGTTGAAGATTAGCAGCGCGAGACCGCCGATCGGAAATCCAGTGGTGGAATCGCGCGGCCCGGCCTGATTCAATCCGAACCCGCGCAGTGAAGTGCCGCCGCCGGCATAAAACCGTTCCGGCAAAGGAATGGTGATGCACGACGTGAGGCAGAGCGGCGAATACGGCGGCACGGTGTTTCCCAGCGGCTGTTCCACTCCGAAGCGCACCGATCGCGCGAATACGAAAGCCCTGCCAAATGAGTAGTACGAAGAATTCTGAAAGAATCCACGCAAATAGCTGGCGCTCGATCCAATGCTTTGGATTGCGTCGCTGAAATCGACGCTATTGAACGTGCCGCGGGTCGCGTCCGCTGGGTTATCGCGACGGTCACGCGCGTAGGTGATCCCGAAGCCAGAAACCAGCGTGGGCTGGCTCAAAAGCGGAATTTGTTCTGGGTTGATGGTCGAAACGAGGTTCGACGCTTCCACCCGCCGATAAAAATAGCGATACAGAAGCGAGCTCGAAGGCGAAAGGCGCTCGGAAATTTGAAAACCAGCCTCGAATCGAGTGGACGTGAATGTATTGATGTCCTGCGTCTTGTCCGCGTAGGTGGTAAGTTGCAGCGCGAGATTGCGATCGTTCAAGAAATTGCTGGCCGCGTAATCAAGGGAAGCGCGGTATTCGAGTGTGCTGGCGCGGGTGGTGAGCGAAAGCGTTTGCGCCCGTCCGAACATGTTGTTGCGCGCGATCTCAAAAATGCCGCGGGGGCTGGCGCTGATCGTGCTGCCATTCGGATTACTGCTTCCTCCGGCGATCCTCTGTACTTCGAATCCGAATCCGTAACCAACGGTATAGCGGTCGCCTTCTTGCACGTCCACAACAACCGTTTTCTGCGGATCGGTGCCGCCCGGATTCTGCGGTGCGATTTGCACGCGATTGAAGACTCCAAGGTTGTACAGACGCCGCTGCGTTGCGGCCACGTCGCCCTCGCGCAACGGTTCCCCGGGCTCGATGCTCACCTGCCGCGCGATGATTCCCCGGCGCGTGAACTGGTAGCCGGTCAGCAGCACTTTTGAGACTTCCACCTGCCGGCCCTCGATGATGTGATAGACGACGTTCACTTCATGGTCAGCGGCGGAGGATACGCGGTCTTCCATTCGCGCGTCTGGGAAACCTTGGTTGAAATAGAGGGCCAGTATGTTATTGCGGTCGCTAGCCACACCCGATTCCGAGTAGGGCTGGCCCGCCGTCGATCCGCTGACGGAAAGCAGAGTGGCGGTGCTAATGGCGTGATTGCCCTCGATTTTCAGCGTGGCGATACGGGTCTGCGGCCCCTCGACGATATGAAAAGTGACGAACAGGTTGTTCCGCTTTCCGTGATAGTGATCGTCCACGTCCGTGGACACGCGCGCATCGCGAAAACCGTTTGCAAGATAGAGCGCGCGGATCGAATCTGCGTCGTCGCGCATCATCCGCTGGCTGAACCGGCCGTTCGACGCGAAGGATGCAGGCTGCAGCTTCAGGCGGCCCGCAAGAAGAGCGGTGCGAAAATACTTGTTGCCGTCGAACGCCACTCCGGCAAGCCGGTAGCGATCTCCGCGCGTGATTTGGTAACTGATGACGCGCAGATTGTCGGACGGATCGAGCCGCGAATGCACGTCGACGGTCGCATCGAAATAGCCCTCGCTCTGGAAATAGTTGCGCAGATTGCGGCGGCCTTCTTGCAACAGATCCTCGTCCACCGCGCCTTCGGCATACATGGGCAGTAGCTTGCGGCGCCTCGACTTGCCTACGTGGGCGCCGCTAATTTCGATGCGAACTCGCGGACCCGCGGTCACTTCCACTTTCAGCGGCGTCCGATTCGAGTGCGCATCGTACGCTTGCGGCGTGACGACCACTCCGGCGCCCAGATAGCCCTGATCGACCAGATATTTCTTCAGCCGCTGGGATGCCCGCGACAGCAGCAATGCCGTCAGAGAATCTTTGCGCGATAGTTTCGATTTTCGCAAAATGCGGCGGTCGGTGTACGGCGTTTTGTTATCGATGCTGATGGCGCCCACGCGCGCACGTGGTCCCGGGACGACATCAACGATGATGTTCATCTGCCGCGTATCTGAATGAGCTTCGAGCGCCCAGGTGACCTTCGGCAGATAAAACCCATCGTCGCGCAGGACGCCACCCAACCGGACCACCGCTTCCCGCAACGCGCTTTCGCGGAAGGGCTCGCCGAGGCCCAGCCGCATGGCCGCCAGCGCAGCGGATTCGCTCGGAGGCGGCTTGAGTCCATCGATGCGAACTACGTTGTTGTAATAATTCCGCTTCACGATGAAGTCGATTTGCAGGCCGTTAGGCGCTTGGGAAGCCGTGACGCGAATGTCGGAAAAATCGCCCATTTGGTACAGGCTGCGAAGGCTTTCGCGCTCAGCGACGAAACCGAAAGGCTCGCCAACCTTCAAGGCTAGAGGAGGGATCGTTTCTGGCGCCGCGTGGCCGGCCTGGTCCACCACTCGAACTGCCGCGATGCGCTGGCCGTCGATGGGAAGTTGTTGGGCGCGAAGACACGCGGTGCATACCAGCGACAGCGAGAGCGCGCAGGAAATCGGCGACACCACGAGCCAAGCCAAAGCGCATCCAGAATGTAGGGATCGCCTAAACAGTCTCATGCCCCTCGCGCGACAACCAAGGTTAGCACATGCCCGTTGCGTGCCCGGCGCGAAATGGAGCTATCATGAACGCTGCGTTGGACTCACGGCATGAAACCCGAAGAAGAAGAGAAATACTCACGCCAGATTCTCTTTGGCGGCATCGGCGAAGCTGGCCAGGAACGGCTTTTGAACGCCTCCTCCGTTCTGGTTGGCTGCGGCGCGCTGGGCACGGCGTCCGCGAATCTGCTCGTTCGCGCCGGGCTGGGACGATTGCGGATCATCGACCGCGACTTCGTTGAGCCCTCAAATTTACAGCGCCAAACGCTCTTCGACGAGGCGGATGCCCACGAGGCTCTGCCAAAGGCCGTCGCTGCCGAACGCCACTTGCGCGCCATCAATTCCGGGGTACAGGTGAAAGGGATCACCGGTGATCTGACGCCGAAAAACGCCGCGGAACTTCTTGCCGGATTCGACCTGATCCTCGACGGAACGGATAATTTCGAGACGCGGTTACTCCTAAACGACGCGGCGATATCGCTTGGCATTCCTTGGATCTACGCTGCGGTCGTCGGGGGCTACGGCGTGACGATGACCATTCGTCCGGGAGAAACGGCTTGCCTGGCGTGCCTGCTCGAAAGTGGCGACGGTTCGGGCACGCGAGGCGCGGCGCTCGGCGGAGATGCCACTTGTGACACAGTCGGCGTTCTGCACGCTGCCGTCGGCGCGATTTCCTCGATCCAATCGGCGGAAGCCATGAAACTGCTCGCCGGGAAACCGGAAGCTCTGAACAGGCGCCTCGTTAGTTGCGACGTTTGGAGCGGAAAGTTTCAGTCGATCAGCGTGGCGCGCAATCTCGAATGCCGTGCTTGCGCCCGCCGCGATCTGATGTACCTCAACGGCGAAGCGCAGCCGCATATCACGATGTGCGGTCGGGACTCGGTTCAAATCCACGAGCGCAGCCGAAGGCTCGATCTCGCGGAACTCGGGCAGCGGCTCAACGGCGCATCCCGCGACGTGCGATACAACGAATTTCTTCTGCGCTTCCGCGTCCCGCCGTACGAACTCACCGTTTTTGCGGACGGCCGCGCGATCATCAAAGGGACGAAAGATCCAGCGGTGGCGCGGTCGCTCTACGCCCGATACGTCGGCGCATGATTGGGACGGAAGTCGATATCGGCGGAGGATCAACCAGCAAATCGGCGAAGAGCCGCGTGGCGCATGGCGGCACGATCGATATTTTCGCGGCAATTCATCAACGTTAGAAGAGTGCTGAGGATGCGGGCCTTCAATTCGTCGGACACCGGAAAACCGCTGGTCGCCACCCGGACCATGGCTTCACCGCGCCCGACGATTTTCCGTATGAACTCCACCTGTTGTTCGTGGGCAGCGGTTCCCAGCGCCATCGCCCGGCGAATTTCGGCGCACTCCTGCTCGATAAACAAAGTGAAGTGAAGCACGCAGAGACTCTCCGTCGCCATTCCTGACGGCGCGGACATCTTGCATCCTTTTGAGGTGCACGGATCTGGCACGGCCCCATCCCGGGAAACGATTGATATTTAACATCTTCCCGCCTCAATTTCCAGTTTACGGGTACGGCAATGCTACGTATCTGACACTCGCTTTCCAAAGTCCGCTTCCGTGCCCTTCGCGGCTCGGCTCGAAGGAAATTGGCCCAATCGCCTCAATCATTTAACGAGGCCCTGTTGCAACGCGTGCTCGCCAATGCGAAATAGCGTCCATGGCCCGGCATCCATGTCCCTCAGAACAGGTGCCTCCCACGAAAACTCCGGGTGCTCGGCCAGAAACTTCGCGGCGTTGAAATTGATCCCGCAGGGGTGCCCGATTCGAGCGATAAAGCTCATGTCCTCAGCCATCTGGCTATCGATCACTTTGGCTTGGACGGCGCCCGAGGGATCAAATGGTGGCACCGTCGAGCCGGGCAGAGTAACCGGTTCGTTATCGCCATGGCCGCACAGGGTGCGGCGGTCTGGATCGATTTTCTTCTCATAGGTATCGTAATGATCGGCCAGAAAGACTTCCGCGAGGGCAGGATCGATGCTGCCCTTGTTCCCGTTTAGAAGCGTGTGCCAGCGAATGCGGCGGGCATTGGCGCTATTGGCGGGATTATTGGGATTAAACGTGGTCTCGTCGCGAATCACGGCGGGATCGCTCGGGAAGTTCGCTCCTGAAAAGTACCCGTCCTTGGTGCGCCAAACCTTCCAATGCTTTAGTCCCAATTCGAAACGCGCAATTTCGCCGGTTTTGCGGTCGCCCAGCAGCCAGTCGTTAGCGTAGCCGCCGTTGTTGCCGTCGACCATGATTTTCACGTAATCGTCGATGGACGAGGCGTATTGCAATGCCTTCCGTGCGCGGACGAATTCCGGCTTGCCGTTTGGGTTCCAGCCGTGGAAATCGGAGATGGTCGTCTCCGTCACCATCAACCCGGCGGAATTGACGCCGAAATCGTCGTCGCTGGCGATCACACCGGGAAAGCCATCCATCAAAATGCGATAGCCGTTCTGCGGGACGATGTCGAAAATGATCCGCCAGCGCGTGCCTTCCATGTACGTCGTCCAGTTGCTATGAGCCATCACGATCTGGTGGTCCTTCGTCCAACTGCCGGTAGCGACGAACGCGCTGCAATGCCCCTGCGGCACCGGGTCCGGCTGATTTTCTGCGTGAGTTTGCTGGTCGAGCCACGGAACGTAATAGTCAGGAAGCTCGGCAAATGCGTTCATCGCCACCACATCCCACAAATCGAGCTTCACGCCGTGGTCGTTGAGCCCGTCCACAATTCCCTGCAGCTCCTGCTGATATTCCGGATCGATTTTCGGCCAAAGCATTTCTTTCGCCGCCCGGCGGAAAAAGCCCCAGTCGCGGCCAGTATCATGCGTCATCTCCAAGCGCACCACGCCATAGGCGTCTGCTATTTCCGGCGCCAGCAAATACCCATGCTGCACGCCAATATCGTGCGGTGAGCCTTCTAGATGGACGTATATCCAACCGCCGCGCTCGAATCGATAGCCACGCCCCAGCGTGTCGTCATACAGGCTGTTGCGGAACTGGCTCGTCTGGGCAAGCGGCAGCGCGGAAGTGACGGGCGACGCAGGAAGCGCGCCAGCTTCGGCAACCGGGTTGCCCGGAGCGACAAGCAGCACAAGCACCGCAAGCGGGACGAGCGCCATTGCCACGACGAAGCCAAATGAGGCCGCCGCGCTAATGTCTCGCGAAGAAATGGAATTCCCGCGACGAGCCACACCGCACTTTTTCAATTTCATAAGCACCTTGCTTGAAGAGTTGCGGAACCAATATCGCTCTCCCGGTAGCGAATGACAAGCGAAGTGACGGCGTAGCTTCGAGGTTTCGCTGGCGGAGCCAGCAGATGCCTGCGTTGGCTGAACCACCCGAGTCTGCTTGGCGAGCCCAATCCGGCTAAGAAGTTTGAATAATGAGCCGTCGAAGTTGAGACGTGAGAAGCGGCGCGCGAGATGTCTGGTAAGTTCCGGGTAGAGAGAGGTGCGATCGATTGTTTTCAATGACTTACGTGCGTTTCTACTCGATTGACTGTTCCGGGTCAACCTCGACATGGCAACGGCGAACCAAAGGCGGACGCGATCAGCGGCTTCGTGAATGGCCGCTTTGCCTGACAATGGCTGCTCCCGTCGCCGAATTTTGGCAATGCCAATCATTTCCTGTGCCTGCCGAATCGGTCCTCGTCGAATTCACCGATCTCCGAGGGCTCGAATTTCCGAGACTGTTTACAACTCAGGCCCACGGTAGCCCAATGCGGGTGGGAAATTCTACTGGCCGGAAGTACAGGGGACTAGAACTGTGCCGACGGGCTTAGATGACACCTGGGTGCTGGAACATTCTTCGCGGGAGATCGGGCGGGAAGGTAATTGTCGTAACAGGATGGGAGTGGTCGTGGCAGAACGGCGTTGGCGAAAGCTAGGTCGAAAGTTGCCGTCGTACCTGCTCGATCATGTGATTGCCATCAACGAAAAGCATCTGAAGCGGCTTCTGGCTGAATACGTCCGCTACTACCATGAAGACCGGACGCACCTTGGTCTCGGCAAGGAAACGCCCGCGGGCAGGACGCGACGCGTGGGTTCCGGTCGCATCCTTTCCCACATGCGGCTCGGCGGGCTGCATCACCGCTACGAAAGAGCTGCTTAGTTCGGGCAGATTTTGACCTGGTGTGTGGACGTCGATGCGCGAAGTGTGCCTCGTTTTTCTTTTCCGAAGGAACCTGCGTATCGGAACCGAAACCCTTGGGCGCGGGTGGCTCGGTTTCCCGCTCCGACAGAATCAGTTCCGCATCTGATTTCCACACGGACGGCATTTTGGCGAACCACAGGCCGCACTCTGCGCTTGGCTATCGGCCACCAGCACCGGCGACGTTCGCGCGCCGAATGGCGGCTCTCCGGTCGCCTTCGGCTCCCTCCGCGCCGCCATTCGGACAACTGCCACAAGCAAAGCTATACACTCAGGAGGTTCCAACGTCGTATGATCCGCTGCGCAAACTTTGGGGGCATATATGGACCCATCCCGTTAGCAAGAGCTTTCGAAGGCTGACGCTTTTGGAAAGAGACGCGTGCATATATCCGGCCTCGAACAACTGAGGAGCGGGCTGCTCCTCGGGCCCTGATGGAATCTGCGCTTCTTCTCCTAATCAGGTCATCGGCCTGTTACGGCCCTGCCCCCCTCAGGTTTTGAAGAAGCTGGTCTCAGCCATTTGCGCCATCTTCAGCGGCTCCAGCATCTCTACAGGAATCTTTTCCGCTATGCCGCGCGCCGGTAGACCTCTCCGCGCGCAAT
>JBOGMX010000010.1:0-87560 GCA_050746725.1 Candidatus Acidiferrales bacterium
ACCATCGCGTTTTTCGTTATATTTCTCGCCTCTCCGGCTTTTGCACAAAAAGGGGGCCATCCCGTCGGCCCTCCCTCTAGCCCGCCAACTGGCGGACGACCGTCGCAGCCCGGCGGCACGCCGTACGGTTCGTCGCCGTACGGCTCGTCTCCATCGACAGACCCCAATATGTACGGCGGCGCGGCCTACGATCCTTTCCGGATGATGGAGGCACCCATCGAAACGGGGCCAGCGATGCTGCCCATGGACACGAGCCGGATTTTCCGTGCCGAATCGTGTGAGGACTGGACGCAGGCAGCCGTGGACAGTCCCACGGTGAGCGTTGCGCGTCTGGCCGTGCCGGGAAAAGCGAGCGGGAAATTCCAGAAGGCCTGCGGATCATACAAGGATAAGCGATTCGATCGAGCCGAAAATGACGCTCGCAAGGCGATCGATGTTTATCCCGATTACGCCGCCGCGTGGGTTTTGCTCGGGCAGGTGTTGATCGCCGAGCACAAGGAAGACGAAGGTCGTACCGCCTGCAACCAGGCCAAGGTCGTGGACCCGAAATACTCTCCATCCTACGTTTGCCTTGCGGACTTCGCGGCCCTCGCGAAGGATTGGACACAAGAGTCCATGCTTTCCAATTATGCGCTTTCGCTCGATCCGGTGACGAACATGTACGCGTATATGTACGCCGCCGATGCCGAGCTGCACCTCAAGCATATCGATGAAGCCAAGACCAATGCGGAATCCGCGGAGAAACTGGACCGGTGGCACAAGGCTCCCCAGATACACCTGCTACTGGCGCAGATTTACGAGGCTAAGGGCGACCGTCCCAAGGAAATCTCCGAGCTTCGTCAATATGTGAAGCTCGATCCGCGCGCGCCCAATTCGGCCGCGGCGAAGGCGACCCTGGCGAAGGTTGAGAACCCGCCGGCGAGATAGGTTTGCTCGTAGCAGGCCGGCACGCACGCAAATTCCTAAATTCCTAGAAAACCTGTCGCCTAGCAAACGCGCCAAGCTGAAGTTTGGCTCTCCCGGAAAATCTTACAAGTTGGGAACGGGCGCCAATTCAGAGGATCGCTTTGCGGGAGCCAGCGCAATTAGCGGCACACCAATGACGACGAGAACCGCGGACATTCCGAAAAGCTCCAGGCGACCGGCGATGTCGTTGATCGCCTGGATCAGCATCACGAACGCGTGGGCTAAGCTCGACCATGCCGCGAACGAAATTAAGCTGCGATGCGTCGATGGATTGCGGGCCGCGATCAGCAGGAAAACTCCGAGCGTGATGTAGACGCTGAGTAACATCGGCACAAACTCATCAGAGTGTTGCCAGTTCCAAAGAGACGTAGCTAGCGGATATACCCCGGCAACGAATAGCAATCCGGCCGCGATCATCACGAATTTCAGCATTCGCTCCTTCTCCATCGTGTTACTCCCTTGCAGAGTTGTTGGACCCAAAGCGTTTATTGATTCTCGTGTTACGGATGCTAGAGCCGGAAGATGCGCCGGGCGGTTTCGCCGAGGATGTTGCGCTTGGCCTGCTCGGTCAGGAAGGGCAAAGCGGCGATACGTGCCGGGACGTCGAAATCCCAGTGCGGCCAATCGGACGAATACATCACTTGCGTCTCCGCGTGGATGGCTTTGAGGGTGCTTTGCAGCAGGTCCATGTTGGTGTATTCCATAGGCTGCGACGTGTAGAACATTTCCGCCATATACTCGCTCGGGAGGCGCTTCAGCAGCGGCGCGTCGGACTGGCGCATCAGGTATTCGTGGTCCAGGCGCTGCATCATGAAGGGCACCCAGGCCAGCCCGCTTTCCACCCAAATGACATTCAGTTTCGGGAAACGCTCGGGCAGGCCGTTGACGATCCAGTTGGCCATGTGCGTCATGTTGCAGGTGACGAACGACATGGAGTGGACCGCGAGGAAGCGGTTCATGGTGGTGGTCATGGTGTCGCCCCAGGTGGGGCCGGCGTGAAAGGCGAGCGGCAGGCTGCGTTCTTCGAGCGCGCGGTAGATGGGCATGTAGACATTTTTGTGCACGCCGGTGTGGCGCTGGCTGGTAACCATGAAACCGATCACGCCCGGAGTTTCGGCGAATTCCTCGATGGTCTGCATGCTCGCGTCAGGATCGTGGAAGGGAAGGCAGAGCAGCGCTTTCACGCGCGGCTCGCGCGGCAGAATCGTGGAAGTGAACCAGCGGTTGTACGCGAAAGTGAGGGCGGTGGCGATCTCCGCATCGGGATGCAGGCCGAGTTCGAGCATCGGCTGCGGGAAGACGACTTGGATGCGGATGCCCATCGAGTCCATGGCGCGGCGGATCAGGGTGAGGTCGCGGTGCTCGTCGGATGGAGGCACGTGCTCGGCCAGATCAGCTTGGTGCGGGATGCGGCCGTAAACGTCTTGAAACGTGAGCCCTACGTTGTGATTGCTGAAGACGAGCTGCTTGGCCCGCGGCCAGTCCTGAACCATGGTTTTGGCGTTGTGGCGCAGGACGGGATTTTCGAGATGGTCGAGAATGTCCGCCCAAGAGTCGAATTCCACGTGGTGCGCGTCCACATCGACGATGAAATAGTCGTGCAGCCTGTAGCGTTCGATGTCGCGGCGGGCATTGGCGAGGATTTCGCGCGAGTCGGTGCGTGTAGTGATTTGCTGGACGGGGTGCTTGACGGCGTTGGTTGCCGCTCCATTTGCGGCTTCGACTGATTTGGCTTCGATTTTATTTTCGATGCTCATAGTGGTGTCCTGTTTCAGGCTTCCGATGCGTCCGCGCGAGGATGCGGCGCGGTGCGCGAAAACCAGAGAGCCAAATCGAACGGGTTCAGGCGATGCGCTCGCAACAGCGCGCAAGCGACCACCATCGCTTCGGTGGTGGAGATGGACGCGTCGATTGGTGAAATTTCGCGCTCGGTTTCTTCCACCACGGCCGAGTAGAGGCGGACGGCCTCGGTTAGCAGCGCGGTGACGTCTTGCGAAGCGACGCGCGCGATGTGGCCGGCTCCGATCGTGGCGGCGATGCGTTGGTGCAAAGCGCGCGCCAAGTCGTTGAGATCTCCGCCTTCGCTCATGCCTTGGTCCATCGGTTCTCCTGAAACCTACAAAACGTTCCTCAGGGGCTAAAGCCCAAGAAAATCGGCGCGTATTTGTCGGAGCTGAAGCTCCGACCCCGTAAAAACCTGCGAATGCCGCTAAACGGTGACATAAATCCCGCTGGGATTTTCCTCCACGGCGACGCGCCGCAATTTCGCGGAAGGCTTGCCGGGGTGCTCGCCGGTCTGGACGTCATATTCGTAGCCGTGCCAGGGGCAGACGATGTGCAGGCGGGCTTCGTCGAATGCGAAGCCGCGGCTGGCGCCAACCTCGTCGATGATTTCGGTGACGCGCGGGACGATTTTGCCCTGGCAGACCGGGCCGCCTTCGTGAGCGCAGCGGTTTTCGTATGCGTAGAGCTTGCCCTGGAAGCGGAAGATGCCGATGGTTAGGCCAGCGACGTCCACGATCAGGCGGCCGCCTTCGGGGACCTCGCTGCTGGGACCAACGAAAACTTTTTGCGTGGTGGCTGGCATGGTTATTTGCCTTCGCGGCTGGGGCCGAGCGCTGCGAGAGCTTGCTGTGCGTTGCCGCTTCGCCAGCGACGCGCCAATGCGCCGCATAGTATCAAATCCGCAGCCGTTGGGCGCTGGGAATTGGCGCGAGTTCTGAAAACAGGCGAGTCTTCAGCCGTGTTCTAGGTACTCAATGGCGTGGCGGACTATTTCGCAGCGAGCTTCCCAGACGGTGAAGCGCTGTGTGCCGACGAATATGATCTGAGAGAAATAAGGCAAGCCAGCGAGCCACGGATGCTGTGGGGCGATGCGGTAAGCCTCGGATATCGTCTGCATGCTGCGCTGCAATTCTCGGAAATCCTCTAAGTCGAAGCCCGAAGGTATTTCCGGAGACGGCTCAAGGAGTCGCTGCTTGAGATCCTCAAGCCCTATGCCCCACAGCGCAGCGCCGAGCATCGCGCGGCGGCGCAACTGAGCGTCTGCCAGAGCCGCGTCGCTGGTTGTAAATGGGCCCCCGTGGATTAGTGAATCGAACTTTTCCTCGTCCATCGAAGATTCTCCCGTCGAGGGCGCGATCCCGTTGAGAAACAAAACTGCTTAATGCGATTGCGGGCGCTGAATCATTTCGATGCGGTTGCCGGCGGGATCGACGGCGATGCCGATCATGATGCCCGTGTTTCCGAAGCCGCGAGGCGCGCCTGCCATGGTGCCGCCGGCC
The DNA here is from genome assembly GCA_050746725.1 of Candidatus Acidiferrales bacterium. Classification (GTDB taxonomy): domain Bacteria; phylum Acidobacteriota; class Terriglobia; order Acidiferrales; family UBA7541; genus Palsa-295. The sequence goes on from JBOGMX010000010.1 coordinate 4,251, forward strand.
GCCTTGATGGCCGCGACCGTCTTGGCCATATCGGTGACGTTCAGGACGAGGTGCGGCACCGGATCTTTCAGGTCATTCGAAGCTCGGTGCATGATGACGATGGGCACGGTTTTGTCGGCCTTGGCGGCGTCGATCGTGGCGCCGAAGTTCAAGAATATTTCGGCGCCTCCGGGCACGTTGATGCGATTGACCTCCTGCATGCCGTAGGCGGCCTCGTAAAACTTCGCCAACGATTCAGGGTTTTCCGCGCCGACTCGCGCGGCGTTCAACGAAACTTGCGCGTGCGCGACGCTCGCGAGCAGCAGTACGGCGGTTACCGCCATCAAAGTTGTGCAAACCTTTTTCATCGAAATCTCCTTTTGTCCCGGCCCCGTGCAGATGTGCGGCGCGCTCGTTTACCATAGGCTGCACCGGGATCGGCAGCTCACCGTCTATTGACGAACCTGTGACCGGCTGAGGAATCCTATCCGCCAAACGCCGAAAGTTCAACCGAGTTCGATAACTTTCAGTGATAACTCCATCGCGCGAGGCTCGAGCCCCGGCATTTTGAGTCCTGGCGCGAGTTTTGAGCGCCAATTGGGGGATTGGTGCTCCGAGCGAGGGGCTGGGGGAAGCGCCAGGAAGCAAACGTCGAGGCACGGCGCATGCAATCTTCGGTAGATTAGCGCGGCTCGCGTTCGGCGTAATTTTACTTTGTTTTGCCGCGAGCAGCCTCACCGCCGCTGCTGGATCGAGCACCACCACCGTTGCTTCCGCCGCGAGATCCACCTCCGCCGGCCGAACTGCCACGCGAGTAACCTCCGCTGCGGGAACCTTCCCCTGCGCTACTCCTTCCGCCTCCTCCGCTATAGCCGCCAGTCCTTCCACCTCGACTGCTGCTTGCTGCGCGTCTGCCGCTATGGTCACTACCCCCGCTGCTTCGACCACTGCTTGCTCTGCTTCTGCCGTTATCTCTGCCACTCGCGCTGCTTCGATTGGTGGCTGCTCGTCCACTGACGTATCCGCCGCCGCGAGATGCGGAACGGCCGCCGGCGTAGCGCGGGGCGCCTCCTGTATTGCGCTGCCCACCGACGGCAAATCCGTTACTGCGCCTGCCTCCCCATGCGGCTGGCCGGAGCCAAGCAGCTCCCGTTTTTGTAAAAGTGGCGACCACCTCCGTCTTGGTTTTATGACCCGCAGCGGCAGGGCCAGTGCTACGCACGAAAGCCTTCTTTGCGTAGTCGTACGTGATGTGCCGATCGTTCGCGGTTTTCGCGTTTCCCATGGCCATTGCAACAGCTGGCATCAGGTGAACTTGAATTTCCGGCCGTGGCGCAGTGGGGCGCTCCGGCACAGGTTGACCGCGAAATTCCTTAGGCGCCTGGGCCAGGAGCTTGATCGGCTGGGAAGGATTGACGCGAACGATCCGTACTCGCTTGGCGTGCTTCGTGGGAGGCACGATAATGCCGTACTTCAGATTAAAAGGCGGTTTGCCCTTTCTGTCGCCGGGATGCCTGAGTACGCAGCCTATCGCATCTCCCGCTTTCACCCAGTGGCAAGGCGGAAGGTGTTTCTTCTTTCCAACGACGTAAACAAAGTTATGGCTACGGCGAGAGTGAGCAAAAGCTCCGGCGTGGCACTCCGCCCAATCCCAGGGCATCAAGGGCGCGTTTGGCAGGTAAACTGTGCGATAGATTTTCTTCTTTGTAATCGGGTTCCAATAGGTATCGAAGCGCGTCGCGTAACCCCCGCACGCGGGGGAGTAGAACTCGGAATGGAGGAGTTTTAGCTGCGGGTTCTTTATTGTCCGTGCGGATTGCGAGGCGCTCGGGGACGCGGGACTGAATTGTGACGGAGGCACAATCGCTGGCTTCGGGAGAGCTTCTTGACGGCTCTCCGGCGCGACCGCTGATAATTGGGCCAGGATATCCGGCTTTGGCCGCCAGCACTTGCCGAGAGCCCCGCAGGAAAAAAACGTGCCGTTTTCGTAGAGATCGGTCAATCCCGGAATCGGTGACGAAAGTCCCGAAGCAGCGAGCGCCGCGGTGGTCTCCATTTGCCTTCTTTCCACTTGCGCATTGACCCACTGATCCCAATCGGCGGGCGCGGTGACGGGCGCCGGCTCATCGCTGATCACCTGCCGTCCGCTCTGGTACGTGATGGTTTGTCCCTCCTTGAGGCGCAATGGACCTCCGGAAGTCTGCTGTACGCCCGACCCTCCCTGGGCCTCGGGCGTCACGGCCATGCCGTTGAGGAAACTATCAACCCGAATGTACGCCTGCTCCGGGTAGTCGACCTCCAGTCGGTCGGTGGGTGTATCAATTCCAAAACGCTCGGTTACGGTTGGGTGGATGGAGAAGGTCGCCGTGCCGGAGAGCAATTCGACTTGGGTAGCGGGGACACCACCTGTTGAGGTTAGTACCTGGAATAGCATCACGGAGTTGTCAGCCAGATAGGCCACCGAACTATCTTCAAATTCAATTTCGGCGCGGCCTGTGCCGGTTGCTATCGCGAACCCTTGCTGAATCGGGAGATTCGCGTCGGCCTGTTCCCATAGTTTTCCCAAGTCCGGGCCTTTCGAGCCTCCTGCGTTAAAGCGCACATCGCCTTGCACGTATTTCAAACGCACAATTTGTGCGAACGTAGTGGGGGATTGCGCCGCTAGCGCGCCCGCAGGAAAGGCCAAAATTGAAAAGCCAAGAACCGACGCGATCTGTCGCCAGAAAGCCTTCATGAAAACCCTCCAGCTGCGAATCGGGGCCTGCGATTACGACGTCTCGCGATTTATAACCGTTTCATTGACGTTGCGGCTTCGTTAATCCGAAAGGCGGAGCAGGGGCAGAGGACAAAGAGCAGAAGCATAGCATTCGTCTGCCGAAAGGAAACTTCGGTGGCTCCAACAGCGGGCGAGTTCTAGCGGCGCGCGGCGAAAAAGTCCTGCAGGAGAGCGACGGCGTCCGAAGCGAGGACGCCCGAAGTGACTTCGACGCGGTGATTGAGGCGTGAGCTATCGAGGATTGAAAAGCAGGAGCGCACGGCGCCGGCTTTGGGATCGTCCGCGCCATAGATGAGGCGGGCGACGCGCGCCTGGATGATGGCTCCGGCGCACATGGCACAGGGTTCGATGGTGACGTATAGCGAAGCGCCGAGCAGGCGGTAATTTTCAATGATTTTAGCGGCTTCGCGCAGCGCGATGATTTCGGCGTGCGCGGAGGGATCGCAATCACCGATGGTGCGATTTCCGGCGCGTGAAACGATGCGTCCATTCAGAACAACGACAGCGCCGACCGGCACTTCGCCGCGTGTGGCCGCGGCACGGGCTTCCTCGATTGCGGCGAGCATGAAATCGGCGTCGTTCACTGAGGGTATCGGCATCGCGGTGCAGAATAGCACGGCGCGAAGACGTACGATGTTGGGCGTATCGCGAGAAGAAGAGTTGTCTCCCGCTTAATACGGACAACGAACCGCATACTTTTCATTGCGCAATGAGGGTCTAGGTAGTGTGAGACGTAGTGCTCGGCAGATTTGTTCTTCATTCACCGCTACCGGCTGGTATTGCCCAGAGTTTCGTCAAGCCAGTTGTAGATGCGGAAATCGCGATAGCCGGGCGCATTTACTTCGCAGTGTAACGCGGCTCCTTGCTCAACCGTGAAGTCGAGCAAGGTCTTCGGACATCGTAGCATGTCGTAAAGCTCGCGCGGCTGGCCGATGAAGAACGGCTCCGACTCGGGATTTGTGATGAGCATGGGGCAGCGAATCTGCTCAGCAACGTCTTTCAAATTGTATTGTTGGACCGCCTGGAAGACGTCGTAGTAGGAAGTCATTCCATACGGCCGCATGCGAAACGCCAGCAGTATTTTCGACCGTGGCGAGAACTTCATCGCGACGGCCATACTGCCGTCGAATTCCTCCTTCTTGCCGGCGTCCAGCAATGCGACGAGCGATTTTGGCAGGTTCCGGGTCCATGGGGCGGCGACATTCCAGACGCCGGGGTCCGCGACGCCCGCGGCGATGCGGTGCTCGAACGCCAACGCGCGGGGCGCCCAGTAGCCGCCTTGGCTGATGCCGACAAGCGCGATGCGCTTCGCATCGACCTCGGGGCGCGTCAGCGCATAATCCACGACGGGCGTGATCACCCGTTCCCAGTCGGGACGAAAATACATCTTCTTGAGCCAGAGCGCGTCGCCCTGTCCAGGCCCGTTGAAGGTGAGACAGTTATAGCCTCGTGCAAGTCCGCCCGCGCCGCCCGTCACGAACATATCAAGCTCGGAGCCGTCCGCGCCGTTATTCAGGATTACGAGTGGCCGCCGTTCCTTCGCGTCCGATGCGCGGAACATCCAGCCGGTGAGGGTTGTGTCCTCGTACGGAATGTCGACGCGCTCAATCGGGGGAGTGAACAGCGCCGCAGCCGCCGTCCAGCACTTCTCGTATTGCTCCCAGGTTGGCAGCAGCCGTGCGGAGTTTGTAGTGCCGTCCAAGAAGTAGAGAGAGGCATAGAAGCAATTCGCGGCCCATACAAAGGCATCGCGGGCGCTCACGCGATGCTTGTTGCGCGCCTCCTCTGCCCACTGATTCGCTTCGACGCCGGCGGCATAATACGCCTGGTAGGCGGATTCAAAATCGCCATTCGTGATTGACGCGGCGATGGCGAAGATTTTTCCCGGATTGGCGCAGCCATAATAAGACGCCCCGAGCGCGCCCTGCGTCGTGTAATCGAAGGTCGGATCGGAGAAGAGTTCGCCGGGCACAGCTTCTGCGGCCGGCCGCCCAGCCCGCTGCTGAAAAGACTCCCCGCTTGCAACTCTGCCCGTAGCAACTCCGGCGGCGGCTACGGCCGCCGCGCCAAGGAATCGGCGGCGCGTCGCACGGGGTGATTTCGTGTCGCTCATAGTTGTCCTTCTTATCCGGGATTTCCATCTTGGCCTTCGGGTGTGAATCCTAGATACCCCGATGGCCCACGCGAGTCAAGTCGAGTTGTTTCTCGCATCATCTTCCTGTTGGGGAGGCCGTCAGCACAGTTCGCGCCTACATGCATCGATTGGAATTCTAGTTCCGAGGCGTTTCTCGGACTCCACCTCGCTCTGATCTCATCGGGGCGCCCTAAGCGGAGCCCTGTGTGCTGGCAATCTGTCCTTGGCGGGCGAGAGTGCGAGTCTCGGCCGGCGTTAGGCGCGAGACTTGGGACGGAAGAGCAGCGAAAAATAGTAGAGCGCGGCCCCGGCGGCGATAATGGCGATAGCGATCACGAGCTGGCTGATGTTGCCGACGAGTTCGTCGCTATTGCGCACCAGAGTGGCGATCACCAGCGCCATGGGAGGCACGCTGATCGCGATTGCGCCGAAAAGGCCTCCTGGAACGCGATACGGCCGAGGCATGTTCGGCTCGCGGATGCGCAGCGCGGCGAGCGCCCAAAACTCCAGCAGGATGCTGAGGCCGGTGAGGAGAACATCGAGCAGCAGGCTGTGCTCGAAGCCCAGCGGAAAGCACAGCGCCCAAAACACCGCGCAGGCGATCACCGAAACCCAGGGAGTGCCGGTGCGAGAACTTTCGCGGGTGAAAATTTTAGGAAGGAAGCCGTCCTCGGCCATCACGGAGGGTAGCCGCGTGAAAGACATCATCAGGCCACCGAACGTGCCGATCGCGCCGATTACGCCCGCGGCGGTAATTGCGACGGCTAGCGCTTCGCCGCCAAAGAAACGGCCAACGTCTACCCAACCGCCGGTAACCCAGGCGTTCGGGTCGAGGCCCGTGAACGCAACGGCTGCGACCGGCGCGAAGTACGTGCCAATGACCAGCAGCAGCGTGTAGAGCATGGTGCGGCTGTAAATTCGCTGGGGACGATCGACTTCGCCGGCGATGGTGGACATGTTGTCCCAGCCCATGTAGTTCCACATGGCGATGAGTATGCCGCCGAGCAGGTCGGCATGGTGCAGCGGCGTGGCTCGGGGGATGCCGGGATGACTATGGAGGAGTGCGAAGCCGATTAGCACGGCAAAAGGCGAAAGTAGCAAGATGTTGAGGAAGATCGATCCATTGCCCACGGCGCGCGAGCCGACCAGATTCCAGATGGTGCACAGCGCGATCATGCCAAATCCGAGCGCTAAAGCGCGATGGCCGGCGACGAGAGAAGGCGCCAACTGGCCGATGTAGTCGACGAATAAGTTTGGATAAATCGCCATCTCGAAAATACTGCCAGCAAGTGAGAGCCACGTTTCCTGATAGCCCCAAAATGGTCCGAGTCCGCGGCGCACCCAGATGTAAAAACCGCCTTCTTCGGGAATCGAAGTGGCGAGTTCGCTGACCATCATGGCAGTGGGCACGCTCCAGAGAAGCGGCGTGAGGAGGAGGATCAGAAGCGTGGAGCGATAGCCGGTCTTGTGGACGATGTCTTCGAGGCCGTAGGGACCTCCGGCGACGATGAAATAGGTGGCCGCGATCATGGGCAGTAACGTGAGCTTGGCGGGCGTGGACTTCGGGCGGCCAGAGTAGGAAACCGGCGCGCTCTGGGTCGGGAGGGTGCTCAAATTACGACCCCGCGCAAGGATAGCAGCGGTTGTACGGTTGTGTCCGAAAACGGCATGGAAACGAAGTGTAAACCGAATCGGCGACTGTTTTGCCCCGAATTGCTGGAACACACGGCAGGTATTTTGTTTGCAGTTGTTTTTGGTCAGGCGCGAGGGTTCGGTATAAGATGACGCTCTCGTTCTCCAGATTCATGGAACTACGCAAAGACCCTATTACGCGCAGCTGGGTAGTCGTCGGTCAGGCGGAGCGCGCGAGCGAGCGCGAAGGGCCGTGTCCTCTGTGCCCTGGCAGCCGGGCGGGCGATCCTCTGCTCACTCTCCCGCCGCAGGGGCCACCACAGGTGCGCGTCTATCCGCACTTTCGGCCGTTTTATCGCGTGGAGGGAGAGCCAAACCGCAGTGCTGAGGGGATTTTCGACCGCATGGAAGCCGTCGGCGCGCACGAATTGATCATCGAAACGCCGGACCACGAGCAGCCGCTGACGCAACTGAGCGACGAAGAAATCGGGCGCGTGCTGGAAGCGTACTCGGCACGAATTGCGGATTTGAAAAGGGATGCGCGCTTCAAATACGTGACGGTCTTCAAGAACCACGGCGCGCTAGCCGGGGAAGAATGGATGCACGCGCATTCGCAGGTGGCGGCCACGACGTTTGTACCGCGCCGAGTGCTGTACGAGCTGCGGGCCGCGCGCGATTGGTACCGGCAACACGAGCGGTGCGTGTTTTGCGATATTTTGCGGCAGGAAATTCGCCAGAAGGCGCGCGTAATCGACAGCGCCGGAGATTATTTCGCATTTTGCCCGTATGCGTCGAGGGTGCCGTTCGAGACTTGGGCCATGCCATTGACGCACAATCACCAGTTCGAAGCGCCGGTTGCCGGCGAGAATCGCCGCGATTTGGCACGGCTGCTGGGTCGCACTTTGCGCCGCCTTGCGCGGGTGGCGCCGAATTACCACATGGTGATGCATACCGCGCCGAACACGCTGCAAACAAAAGGCGAGTTGAGCGATTATTGGCGGACCATTGCGGGAGACTATCACTGGCATTTTGAGATTCTGCCGATCGTGGAAACGCGCAGCAAGTCCTACAGCCTGAAGGAAGTGTATTTCAACGGGACTTTCCCGGAACGGGCCGCGGAACGTCTACGCGAGATCGACCCGGCGAAATGACGCTGGCGCGGCGATATCTCGGTTCCGATAGCTCTCCGCAACGCGCAGGCGCTTCCCAGCGCGGGGGAATCCTCTTTAAGCTGATTGTTCTGCTCTTCCTGGCGTGCTTCATTTTTGTAATCTACGTCGCCAGACATCCCTTGATGCGACTCGCCGGGAATTTCTGGGTCGTGGACGACGGTCCGGTGGCATCTGATGCCATCGTGATCCTCGGAGACGATAACTACGAGGGCGACCGTGCCACGCGAGCGGCCGAAGTGCTGAAAGCAGGCTGGGCGCCACGAATTATCGCCAGCGGACGCTATCTGCGCCCGTACGCCAGCATCGCGCAACTGGAGCAGCACGATCTGTTGGACAGGGGAGTCCCGGCTTCCGCTATCGTTGTCTTCGCGCACCGCGCACACAATACGCGCGAAGAGGGTGAGGCCATCGGGCAATTCATCGCCGCGCACGGGTGGAAACGAATCATCGTGGTCACGTCGAACTACCATACGCGGCGGGCGCGGTATATCCTGGAGCGCGTGCTTCCGCGAGGAACGGTGTTACGGGTACTTTCCGCCAACGATGCGAACTATGATCCGGACAACTGGTGGCGCACACGGCGGGGTGTGAAGATCTTTTTCCACGAGTCGGTCGGGATGGTCGTGACGATGTGGGAATTGCGCGACCGGGATCCGCAAACGTCCACGACTGGATCGTTATTCCCGGTTTTGGCGTGTGTTGACCACTTGGGCGCTTTTCGCGCTATCCGCTAGTACGCCCGTTTACAGCATCTTGCGCGTATACTATATTTTCGACTACCGCAGAATACGCACGCGCTTTGCAGCGTAATCAAGGCATCTGTGGGGAGGACTCCAATGTGGCGCAAATCAGACGAAAAGCCATCTTCGGGCACATCCAATGTTCCCGGTTCCGTACCGCCTAAAACTTGGCAGCAGACCCCAACCCAGACCGAGGCTCAGCCGAAGCAAGCGAAGGTTGAGCGTTCCGCGACGCCTCCGGCGCCCCAGCCAGTTGCGCACACCGTGTCAGCGCCGGCGTCCCAAATCGGCCCGGGGCTGATAATTCGTGGCGAAATTTCGGGAAACTCCGATCTGTATCTTGACGGGCAGGCCACCGGCAAAATCCACGTGAATGGGGCTCGTGTAACGGTTGGCCCGCAGGGCAAGGTACAGGCGGATATTGAGGCGCGCGAGATCGTGGTGAACGGGCACGTGCAAGGCAACCTAAAGGCCGACGCCAGGGTGCGGCTCGGGGCTTCGTCCCAAGTGGAGGGCGCATTAGCGGCGCCAAGCATCGGGATCGACGACGGAGCGCGCTTCCGAGGGAAAGTGGAAGTGACGCGTACCAAGTCTGCGCCTAAGGCGTCAGAGCCTGAATCGGCAAGCGACTCAGAATTGCGTCCCGTGGGCGCGAGTGCGGAGAGCGAGTAGAACGAACGACTAACTGGCGATGAACTGGATGGCTAAAACCCGGCTGGGAACGGGCGCGGCGAGCGCCCCAGCGCCGTCGAAACCAGGACCGAAGCCTGTGGCCGACTCCTCGGCGAACACCCGCGTTTCGAACAGCCTGAAAGAGTTTCTGTGGCTGCTCAGCGATGTCCCACACGCTCGTATCCTGGATTTGGGATCCATTTCGCAATCCACCCTGAATTTTTTCCTAGAGAAGGGCTTTCGCCTTTCGACCGAGGACTTGCTCCGCACCTGGAAGGAGTTTTTGACCAGCGAGGAAGATCGCCTGCGCATGGTTCCTGTGGGAAGCAACGACGGCCGAATTTCGCAGGATTTGCTGGTGGAGAAGTTCCTGGAGATCGCCCTTTGTTACGGCGAGGGCAGTTTTCACGGCGTGCTGGCTTGGGACCTGCTCGATTACTTCGACGTCGCAATGGTTCCGCGCCTCATGGAGCGGATCTTCAACGTCATGGCGCCGGGTGGGGTGATGCTGGCGCTGTTCCATAGCCGTCCAGCGGAGCGCTTCCACCGATTCCGCATCATCGATACACAAAAGTTTGAGGCCGTGTCCGCGCCCACTTTGGCGGTGCACGCTCATGTGTTCCAGAACCGCGAGATTCTTGACCTTTTTGGAAAGTTTCGCTCCTCGAAGACGTTCGTCGGACGCGACCAGTTGCGAGAAGCGCTCTTCCTGAAATAGCGGCTCCTCGAGTTGCAACCTGCGGTCCACGCATCGAAGTTCCCAATCTGACAACCAAATCCAGTATCATGTCATCTGCTTGACCTGTATTGGCGCATGCGTTTGGGGTGGGGTCGCTCGAAGATCGCTAGCCTAGGATCGCGATTCGAATCGAAATGCGCGGTTGAATGGCTGTTTGCGATTGGCCCGGTGCGCGGGTAAGCTACGGGTTCCAGAGCACCGCCAAAGATTCGGAACTTAAACACGCATCACGGAAATACCAAGTGCCGCCGGCACCGAGGGAGAGAACTGCGCGATGACGAGCAGGAATCCGAGAAAAAACAGGACGCTCCTCAAGACCCCGTTTTATAAGCTGGCGCTGCCGGGGATGCGGCGTGGAGCTGTTGGCGGAATCCTCCCAGGTGCGGTCTTTGCGGTTGCTTGCTTGGCGTTTTTGGGCGTTACAGGGTGCGGCGGGGGTGGAAATGGTTCTACGAATATCAGATCGGTCTCGATCACACCGACTTCCGTGACAGTTCCTATTAACGGGCAGGCGGAATTCACCGCAACAATCAATCTTTCCAACTCTACGATTTCGACCACGACGACCGTCTCGTGGGAGGTGGACGGCACAGCGGGAGGCAGTTCGGTGGTGGGGACTATCACGCCATCGAGCGTGGATTCCGAAGTGGGAATTTACACGGCCCCCGCCGTGGTGCCAAATCCAAGCACGGTGAACATTACCGCGGTGGTGCAGCAGACGAATTCGTCGGCCACAACACCTCCGACGATTACTTCGAACACCGCGACGATTTCTGTTGGCGCAGGTCTCGGGCTGTCCATTACGCCCACCGGGGCCACGGTCGCCGCGGGCGGCAGCCAGCAGTTTACGGCGTTGCTCAACGGACTGCCGGACTCCGCCGCGACATGGGCCGTTACTTCGGCGAGCGGAATCACGGATAATTCGATAATCGGCTCGATCGATCTGACGGGGCTTTACACCGCCCCGGCTTCTCCGCCGCCCGACGGCACGCTAACGATTACGGCCACGGACGGCACGAACACGGCGACGGCCGTGGTGAGCGTGGTGTACTCGGATCTGTCGCTCAACGGCCCCTATGCGTTTTCCTACACCGGGAACGACCAAACGGGCTTTTTGGCCGCAGCCGGGAGTTTTGTGGCAGACGGTCGCGGCCATATCGTGAGCGGAGTCGAAGACGTCGCCAGTTTTCTAAATGGCGTGGCCACTGGAGTGCCGATCTCGGGCACCTATTCAGTGGGTAATAACGGCAGAGGGACCGCGAACATCACACGCGGCGCGACAACGGAGGTTTGGAGGTTCGCCGTCACCACGGGCCAGCATGCCCAGTTGACGCTTTCGGAGCCGAACGCCACGGGCGGAGGGAGTATCGATCAGCAGAGCATCGGCGCGCTTTCGAATTCGGCTTCGTTGATTACCGGGCCGTACGTTTTCAGCGCCTTGGGCGCAGACGGCAAGAACAGCGTGGCGCCTTCAACGCCTTACGCCCCGCGTGGAATGGCCGGCGAGTTTACGGCGAATGGCGCCGGGAGCATTCTTGCCGCGGACGGAACGGTGCTCGACGTGAACGACAACGGCACCGTTTCGCCCGCTGATACCAGCCTCTACGGCACGTACTTGTTCGATTCGAGCAATCCGGGGACGGGACGCGGTACGATCACCCTACAAAGTACCGGCATGCCAGCCCGCCAGTTCGCGTTTTATGCGGTGAATACGGCCGTGGATCAGGGGACGGGCAACTCCTACATCACGCAGTTACATCTGGTGGAGATTGACGGTGTGGATGCGGTGGCAGGCGATATGTTCAGCGCTCCTTCGGCCACGGCTCTCGGAAGCGGAAACCTGGCGGCAGCGAATTACGCGTTTACGTATGGCGGAAATTCTTCGAGCGGCGCGTATGCGGCCGGTGGAATTTTCACGTCGAATGGTAGCGGCGGCGCGACCGGGGGAGTGCTCGATACAAACAATGCCGGCACGACCGCGCTGAACACGACGATCAGCGGCTGCACGTCCACGCTCGATCCCACGGAGCGGCGCATCGATCTGGTGTGCACAGCAGGTGGGAGCACGCCTGAATTCGCGGTGTATCAGACTTCGCTAGGATCGGCGGTGATGCTGGAGCTCGATCCGGCGGCCGTGGCGACTGGAACGGCCTACGAACAATGCGGCCCTTCGTCAGCGGGCTGCGCGGCCGCGGCGCCGGCAATATCGGCCAACAGTGTGGCGCTGGGTCTGATTGGACAGGGCATCTTCCACAACAGCCCCTCTTCCTATCAGCAAGATATCGACGGACAAATTTCGCTAGCTGGCGGGATTACCCCCGGTTCGATCGATATCAACAACTTCACCGCGGCGTTTGCCGGCGATCCGATCTCGGCCGTGTCGCTGGGCGCCGCGTCGTCGCTCGGGCGCGGCACGACAGCGATAACCGCGAGCAATCCTGCGGCGACGTACAATCTGATCTACTATCTGATCGACGATAAGACGGCGCTTCTATTCGACCAGGACAACACGTTCGTGCTGCGAGGTTCTTTCGCGCAGCAATATTAAATTGGCGCGATGCCTAGAGCACGAGCCACGTTGCAGTCTTACTGCTGCTGTGCTGAGTCGGTTGCGTCAACTTTCTTTAGGGAGCGATGCCCCCCGGCTTGCGCCTCAGGCACAGCGCGGGAGTACAATAGCTGAGCGAGCCGGCTCGTTGTTCTGCGTCCCCGGCCCAGCCCACCTGAGGGTAGCCAGATGGTTTCTCCCGCCTCCGCCGGTTTTGCAACCGCCGCTCCATCAAGTCAGCCGCTGAGTTCCGAGGAATTGCGCAAGATGCACGCCTACTGGCGCGCCGCCAATTTCTTATCCGTCGGGCAAATTTACCTGTACCAAAACCCTCTACTGCGCGAGCCGTTGAAGATGGAGCACATCAAGCCCCGCTTGCTGGGGCATTGGGGGACCACGCCGGGGCTGAATTTTGTCTACCTGCACATGAACCGCCTGATCAAGAAATACGATCTGAACTCGATTTTTATTTGCGGCCCGGGACACGGCGGACCGGGCATGGTCGCGAACACCTATCTGGAAGGGACCTACAGCGAAATCTATACCAACATCACCCAGAATGAGGACGGGCTGCGAAAGCTATTCAAACAATTTTCATTTCCAGGTGGCATCCCGAGCCACGCCTCGCCGGAAACACCGGGCTCGATCAACGAAGGGGGCGAGCTTGGCTATTCGATCGCGCACGCGTACGGAGCCGCATTCGACAATCCCGACCTCTTTGTTTGCTGCGTCGTGGGCGATGGAGAGGCGGAAACAGGACCGCTGGCTACGAGCTGGCATTCCAATAAATTTCTGAACCCCGCGCGCGATGGCGCCGTGCTGCCAATTCTGCACCTGAATGGCTACAAGATTGCGAATCCCACCGTGCTGGGCCGCATGGACGATGCCGCTCTAACGCAGCTTTTCACTGGATACGGATATAAGCCATATTTCGTCGAGGGCGATCAGCCGGACGTGATGCACCAGAAGATGGCCGCCACGCTCGATGCGATCGTTGGCGAGATTCGCGCGATTCAGAAAAAGGCGCGGGGCGAGAAGGTTCCAGAACGCCCGGTCTGGCCGATGATCGTGATGCGCAGTCCGAAGGGATGGACGGGCCCGAAGGAAGTGGACGGAAAGCAGATCGAGGGCACTTGGCGCGCGCATCAGGTCCCTTTAGCGGGTTTCGCGGCCCATCCGAAGCATCTGAAGATGCTCGAAGATTGGATGAAGAGCTACCGGCCAGAGGAGCTTTTCGACGCAAATGGCAAATTCGTGGCGGAACTTGAGGAATTGGCGCCGAAGGGCGACCGCCGCATGGGTGCGAATCCGCACGCGAATGGCGGATTGCTGCTGAGGGACTTGCTGATGCCGGACTTTCGCGACTACGCCGTAAAGGTCGCCAAGCCGGGCACGGAAGATGCGGAAGGCACGCGCGTGTTGGGGAGCTTTCTTCGCGATGTGATGAAGCTCAACTTGGAGACGAAGAATTTCCGCGTATTCGGGCCGGACGAGACGGCTTCCAACCGGCTGGACGCTCTGTACGAGGTTACAGATAAAATTTTGATGGAGCCGTTGCTGCCCGTTGACGAGCATCTCTCCACGAACGGCCGGGTAGTGGAAGTTTTGAGCGAGCATATGTGTCAGGGCTGGCTCGAAGGCTATCTTCTCACAGGGAGGCACGGGTGGTTTTCGTGCTACGAGGCGTTCATTCACATCGTCGATTCGATGTTCAACCAACACGCGAAATGGCTGAAGGTCACGCACGACATTCCCTGGCGCAGGCGTATCGCTTCGCTGAATTATCTGCTTACGTCGCATGTGTGGCGGCAGGATCACAATGGATTCACACACCAGGATCCAGGATTCATTGATCTCGTGGTGAATAAGAAAGCGGATGTGGTGCGCGTCTATCTGCCGCCGGACGCGAACACTCTACTTTCCGTGGCCGATCATTGCCTGCGCAGCCGAAGCTACGTGAACGTGATCGTCGCGGGCAAGCAGCCGGAGTTGCAGTGGCTGGATATGGAAGAGGCCGTCGCGCATTGCACGAATGGGTTGGGGATATGGGAGTGGGCGTCGAATGATGCGGGCAGCGAGACCGATGCGGTGATGGCGTGCGCGGGAGACGTGCCCACACTAGAGACGCTAGCCGCCGTGGACTTGCTCCGTCAACATTTTCCAGACATCAAGCTGCGCGTGGTGAATGTGGTGGACCTGATGACGCTGCAGCCGCCCTCGGAGCATCCACACGGCATTTCTGATCGGGATTTCGATTCGATTTTCACCATCGATAAGCCGATCATTTTTGCCTATCACGGTTATCCATGGTTGATCCACCGGCTCACTTATCGCCGAACGAACCATGACAACTTGCACGTGCGCGGATATAAGGACGAGGGGACGACGACTACGCCCTTTGACATGACCGTGCGCAACGATCTCGACCGGTTGCACCTCGCGGGAGATGTGGTCGACCGTGTGCCGCGCTTGCAGCGCGTTGGAGCGCATTTCAAACAATTTCTGCGCAACAAACTTGTGGAGCACAGCGAATACATTCACAAGTACGGCGAAGACATGCCGGAGATCCGCAATTGGAAGTGGCCATACTAGCTTATGAACGTTCTGGTGCTCAATTCCGGCTCCAGCAGCCAGAAGGCTGCGGTTTACACTCTCGCGAATTCGATTCCTGATGATCCGCAGGAGCCCGCCTGGCAGGGAAAAATCGAGTGGAATGGGACGCGTGCGGAAATCGCCGTGCGCAACCGGCAAGACGCGAAAATCAACCGTCGTGTCGAAGTGGGCTCTCGGAAAGAAGCCACGGCGCAACTGATCGAGTCCATTTGGAGCGGGCCTGCGGCGGTGCTGCAATCGTCCTCGGAAATTTCGATTGCCGGACATCGCGTGGTCAATGGCGGTAGGGAATTTCGCGAGCCGGCGATCGTCACACCAGCCGTGAAAACGGCCATCGAGCGCATGGCCGTGTTTGCACCTCTGCACAATCGCGCGGAACTGGACGGGATCGAGATCGTCGAACGGAAATGCCCTGGCGTGCCGCAGGTGGCTTTGTTTGACACGGCATTTCATCGGCAGATCCCGGAAGCCGCCGCGGTTTACCCGGGACCGTACGAATGGAAGGAGCAGGGAATTTGCCGCTACGGATTTCACGGCATCAACCACCAGTATTGCGCGCACCGCGCCGCGCAGATGCTGGGCCAGGACTTGAATTCCCTGCGGCTGGTCACTTGCCACTTGGGAAACGGCTGCTCGCTCGCAGCGGTTCGCGATGGGCATAGCGTGGATACCACGATGGGATTCACGCCGGTCGAAGGACTGATGATGGGCACGCGGTCCGGATCTGTGGATCCGGGAATCCTGACGCATCTTATGCGCCAGAACAACCTGACCGGCGAGCAGATCGACGATACGCTCAACAAAAGATCGGGCCTGCTGGGTATTTCGGGACTTTCGGGCGACATGCGCCAGGTCGTCGCCGCCATGAAACAAGGGAACGCCCGAGCGGCGTTGGCATTTGAAATGTTCGTTCATCGCCTGCGTTCAGGAATCGGAGCGATGGCGGCGGTATTGGGCGGCGTGGATGGGCTGGTCTTCAGTGCTGGAATCGGAGAAAACTCTCCCGAGGTGCGCGCCTCTACCTGCGAACATTTTGATTTTCTTGGCGTGCGGCTGGACCCTCAAAAAAACGCGAAGCCAATTCTGGATGCGGATATTTCCGGCGATGGTACACACGTTCGCGTGCTGGTAATCCGCGCGCAAGAGGATTGGGCCATCGCCCGCGATTGCTGGCGGCTGGTCTCCGGTAAGGCAAAGGGCCAGTCGATCACGCCCTAGAGAGTGGCCAGGGGTGGTGGTGCTATGGCGGCCACAAGCGCCCGAAATTCTTAGCACTGCAACCCGTCCGAATCCGTCACCCGCGTGAATTGGCACATCGGGGCGCGGCGAATTTCCGCTTGCGTTCGACCGCGCCCAGGAGTATCAGAAAAGTGTGAGCGAAATGAATTCCGAGTATTTGGAGGTAACCATGACTCCACCGGACCAGAAACTCTGATTTTTCCGCTCTTGCGACGCGAGCGGCTAGCGAGGCCGATACCGCGCTTCGCTGCGGCTTGCGGTACTGCTAAAACGGGGAGCTGCCAGGCTCCCCGTTTTGCATTTTGGCGCGACGAGGTATGCATCGGGTCGGCCGGGAAGCGCGGCTTTTTCGGCAATGACCGGCAGGCAAAGAAAACTAATCTTCTGCAATCGGCGCGGCGATCCTACGGCTGCGCGATTTCCACGCGTGATACGCCGCCGGCACGAGGGAAAGCACGATCACGGCTGCGATGATGTAATGAATGCGTTTGTCGACGTTTGGCACGGTTCGTCCGAGCGTATATCCTAGCAGCACCATGCCCCAGACCCACAGAACCCCACCGGCGATGTCATAGAGTAGATAGCGCTTGTACGTCATTTTTGCGGCGCCTGCCACCGGCGGGCAGAACGTACGGATGATGGGGATAAATCGGGCGATGATCACCGTCTTAGCGCCATGCTTTTCGTAGAATTCGTGGGCCTCTCGAAGGTGCCGTTTCTTGAAAATCAGCGAATCCTCGCGCCGATAGAGCCCCTCGCCCGCTTTTCGCCCGATCAAGTAGCCCAACTGGTCGCCCGCGATTGCGCACAGCGCCACCAGAGAGAGCAGCCACGCTAATTTCATATGGCCGGCCCCGGCGAACACTCCCGCGGTCACCAGCAGGGAATCGCCGGGCAGAAAGAAGCCCACAAATAGGCCCGTCTCGGCAAAGATAACGCCGCAAACCATTAGCGTCCCGCCCCATTCGATCAGGCCGCGCACGTTGTAGAGTTGCTGAAGCACGTGCTTGATAATTTCAATCACTGAGCTTGGTCCTTCGGGGCCTTCTGGTACTAACGCCAGTAAACCTAGGATTTACACTACCATGAAAGCCACTGATGTTTTGGCACGCGCCGCCGAATCGATAGTACTTTGCTCCTAACGAAAATAGTCGCCTGTACCATTGGTCAAGTCGGCCCCCGCCTGCAAACTGTGCTCGTTCGATACGGTACTTCTGAGGAGGGCATGATGGAAGGTGGCTACGCGGTCTGGGTAGGACAGCCGGTAATCTTGAGAGTAGTTACAGGCAACCTTCGCGTGCCGTTGCGCGGACGTTTGCTAGCCGAAAGCAATGACGTGGTTCGGCTGCGCATCGCCGATAGCTGGGACGTGGATATCTTCAAGAGCATGGTGGTAGGCATCGAACACGATATGCCGGTGTACGTCCTGAACTAACGGGATGCGGTGACCGGGCTTTCCCCTGAGTATTGGCACTTGGATTCAAGCATTTGGCCCCGGACAGTTTCGATCGCTTCGGCCTTTGAGGTAGCTTTGATGCGGGAAAAGCTGGAAGCGCTGCGCGACGTCCTGATCGCACTCGGCTTGCAGCTGGTTTTTCGAGCGACGCTTCTGCTTCGGCAGTGGAGTTAGCGAGCGCATTTTCTCGATGCGGGCCGTAGCCCGCTTGCAAGTTAGTTCGAAATCGGTATTAGAAAAGATCTTCCGGCCCATAGCCCCTCTCCACCCCCGGCCCCGGATCTGTACCCCCCAGATCCGGGGCTTCTTTTTTCAGCGCAGAATTGATTCGGCATCCCTTTCGAGCGGCCAGGCATCCGACGCGTTGGCGCCGACGGTTAGGTAATCAGTCGCGCTATCTCCCGAAGAACGGGTGACAAATCCGAATCCAATGGTATAACTGTGCATTCATTTCAGCGATTGCGGTTAAGGAGCGCCATACGTGAGAATCGCCGGGGTCGGAAGCGCGTTTCCCAAACACTATTACGATCAGGAACTTTTAGTCGCAGCACTAAAGAACTACTGGCGTCGCCGATTGCCCAATCCGGATATTCTGGACCGCCTGGAAGACAGCATGAAAGTTGACGGGCGCTACACCGCGCGGCCGATGGAGTTTTACGAAAACTTGAGCACGTGGGGCCAGGCCAATGACGTGTGGATCGAGGTGGGCCTGGAACTGGGAGAGCAGGCTCTTTGCCGCGCGCTGGCAGGCGCGGGAGTGGAGCCGGACCAACTAAATGCCATTTTTGTCACTTCCGTGACCGGCATCGCCGCCCCCTCGCTGGATGCGCGTCTGGCAAACCGCATGGGCCTCTCTCGCAATATCAAGCGCATTCCCATTTTCGGGCTCGGCTGCGTGGCCGGCGCTGCGGGCATCGCGCGCGCCGCGGACTACGTGCGTGGGTATCCGAACCAGACTGCCGCGCTGCTCTCGATCGAACTGTGCTCGCTCACGCTGCAGCACGACGATCTCTCGATGGCGCATTTGATTTCGGCGCTACTCTTCGGCGATGGTGCGGCAGCGGCCGTGGTGGCTGGCGACGAAATCGAGTCGAGCGGCCCCGAAATTCTCGCCACCAAGTCGATTTTGTATCCCAACACCGAACGCACCATGGGCTGGGATATCTCTGAAAAGGGATTCCGCATCGTACTATCGGCGGACGTCCCGGAGACGGTGTTGAAACATCTCGGCTCGGATGTGGATGAGTTCCTGGCCGAGCAAAATCTTCGCCGCAGCGATGTGAAGAGCTGGGTGATGCACACCGGCGGCCCGAAAGTGCTCGAGGCCACCGCTGAAGCGCTGGGCATCACGAAGAAGGACCTCGATGCATCCTGGGAGTGCTTGCGCAAGGTAGGCAATCTTTCGTCCACATCTGTGCTGCTGGTGCTGGAAGACGTTTACCGCAACCGGCGGCCAGCGCCGGGCGCCCTGAGCATTTTGGCAGCGATGGGTCCGGGCTTCTGCTCGGAATTGGTGCTGCTGCGCTGGTGATAAGATTGAGGTCCAGAGGGTCTCGTGAAGCCGGTCGATGTACTGATCGTAGGAGGAGGACCGGCGGGGCTGGCGACCGCTATCGCGGCGAGTCGTAGGGGTCTAAGTGTCGCGGTCGTCGATTACGCGAGGCCCCTGATTGACAAAACATGCGGCGAGGGCTTGCTGCCCGCCGCAGTGTCCGCATTGGGCGATCTCGGCATTCCAATAGGCTCCCTCCCAAGCTTTCCTTTCAAGGGCATTCGATTTACAGACCAGAGATCTTCCGTCGAAGAGCGGTTTGCCGGACGGGCCGGACTGGGTGTGCGTCGCCGCGAGCTGCATCGGCTGTTGATCGAGCGGGCCAAGGCGATAGGAGTAACTCTGTGGTGGGGCGTGCGACCCTCCGGTATCGAAACAAGAGGAACTTGGTTGGATGGTGTGTTCTTGCCGTGCCGCTGGCTCGTCGGAGCGGATGGTTCCCAATCCGAGGTACGAAAGTTAGCTGGCCTGGGTTCCACATGGCGGCCGAGGACACGGTTTGGTTTTCGACGGCACTTCGCGAGGAGACCGTGGAGTGATATGGTCGAAGTCTGCTGGGGCGACCACGCGCAGTTGTTCATCACTCCGACTGGCGCCGAAGAGGTCTGCGTGGTTGTGTTGACCAGCGATCCAAGATTTCGGCTTGACCGTGCGCTGGAGTATTTCCCCCGGATTGCGTCTCGCTTACGAGGAGCTCCCGCTGTCACGCGAGAAACGGGAGCCGCCACTTTTGCTAGCCGGGCGCGAAGAGTCGCAAGAGGCAACATCGCGTTAGTGGGAGACGCATCATGCTCGGTGGATGCGATTTCCGGGCAAGGGTTGAGCTTGGCGTTTCAAGAAGCACTCGCGTTGACGGACGCGATGGCGCAGGAAAACCTAGCGGCATATCAGGCGGCGCACGCGCGGATCACGAGAAATCCGGTCCGGGTCGCGCGTCTTTTGACGATGATGGATGCCTGCACGCCGCTCCGCCGCTCCGTGTTGCGAATTTGGTCGCGTTATCCCAGCCCCTTCTCGAAACTGACATCCGTGCATGCTGGCAGCGCGGACATTCCGCCCCGCGGGGAAATGATTTCACGGCAGGGCGATGATGCGGCGAAATTGGACGGCGGAGTTTGCGAGCCCGGTTGATGCGAGAAATACGGGTCGGTCAGCCTGCCGTCGGACGCACGTTGCTGGCGTTTATCGCTGTCGCGAGTTTCTTCGCCATTTCACCGGCGGCACGCGCGCAAGAATACGCTTTTACGTTTGATCCCGCCGCCACCCAAGTTGACTTCACGCTGGCTGCGACACTGCATACCGTCCACGGAACGATGAATCTGAAAAACGGACAAATCCGTTTTGACCCGTCCACCGGAACGGCGAGCGGACGGGTGATCGTGGATGCCACGAGCGCGGAAACCGGCAACAAATCCCGCGATAGAAAGATGCACAAACAAATTCTGCGAAGCGCGCTTTATCCGCGGGTTGTTTTCACCGCCCGGCACGTCTCCGGAGCGATCCGTCCCACGGGAGCTTCACACGTCGAGCTGTCCGGGGCTTTCGAACTGGAAGGGCACGACCATCCCATGACCCTTTTCGTGAGCGTAACCCGCGCAGGCGCAGGCGCCCGCGTGCAGGCGACCACGAAATTCGCAGTCCCGTACGAGCAGTGGGGTTTGAAAAACCCCAACACGTTCATTCTGCGCGTAAGCAATCATGTGGAGATGATCATCAACGCCACCGGTCAGCTCACCACAATTCATTGATTGGCAGCCCTCGATCGTAAATTCGGTTGCCGATCCGTTCCGGGCGCGTGTGCTACACTGAGGCCAGCTTATGAGCGACTCCTTCGATGTCGGCATCGAATCCCTCACGCAGTCCCGCCGGGAAGAAAACTGCGAGGCGCCTCTTTCCGACGCGACGCTTGACGGCCGCAAATCCTTTTACATAGAGACTTTCGGCTGCCAGATGAATGTCCATGACTCGGAGAAAGTGGCGGGCGTGCTTTTGGCGCGTGGATACACTCCCGCTAAGAATGCCGCGCAAGCCGATTTGATGCTCTACAACACGTGCAGTATTCGCGAAAAAGCCGCGCAGAAGGTGTTCTCGCGGCTCGGCGAATGGCGCGGAGAAAAAACGAAAATTATCGGCGTTCTGGGATGCTTGGCGCAGCAGGAAGGCGAAGAAATTTTCGAGCGCGCGCCCTGGGTGCGCCTGGTTTGCGGTTCGGCAAGCTATCGCAAGCTTCCCGAACTGGTCGATCGGCTGGAATCCGGTGGCCGTCGCGTCACGGGCCTTGACCTCGACACGGACGAGACGTTCGAAACGGAGATCACGCGCCGCGATAACCCGATTCGCGCGTATCTCACAATCATCGAAGGCTGCGATTACGCCTGCGCGTACTGCGTGGTGCCGCACACGCGAGGCCCGGAGCGCAGCCGCCCGAGCGATGCCGTGCTCGCCGAAGCGCGCCGGTTGGCCGATGCGGGATACACCGAGATTCAGTTGCTCGGCCAGACGGTCAACTCCTACCGCGATCCGTCGTCGCGCGGATTGAATTTCGTCGAGCTTTTGCGGGCCGTCGCTGCAACGGACGGCGTTCGGCGCGTGCGTTTCACCACCTCGCATCCCAACGATTTCGACCGCGCGATCGTGGACGCCATCGACGCGACGCCGGAACTTTGCGACCACGTCCATCTACCAGTGCAGTCCGGCTCCACCGCCGTGCTGCGAGCCATGCGCCGCACCTACACGCGCGACGAATATCTGGAGAAAATCTCCTGGATCAAGGCCGCGCGGCGTGCGATCAGCATCACGTCGGACATCATTGTCGGCTTCCCCGGCGAGACGGAAAAAGATTTCGAGGAGACTTTGAGTTTGCTGGATGAAGTCGGCTACGACGGGCTGTTTTCGTTTGTGTATTCGCCGCGTCCGAATACGCCGGCCGCATCGATGCCTGGCGCGATCCCTAAGGAAGAGACCTCGCGCCGGCTCGCTTGCCTGCAGGAGCATCAGCGGCGGATTCAGACCGCGCGCAACGCTACTCTGGTCGGCTCGTCGTTTGAAGTGCTCGTGGATTCGCGACACGCCGCGCGCGGACAGTGGTCCGGGCGCACCAGCAGCAACCGGGTTGTAAATTTTGTTTCGCAGCAGGAGAATCTTTTGGGAGAATACGCGCACGTTCGCATCGAACGCGCGGGGCCGAATAGTCTCGTGGGCGAACATGCGACGCAATCCAACGGGAGGCCGCCATGGAACTCGAAGTGAAGATTCGAGGATTGATGATGGATCCGGCCACGAACCAGCCGGTGGTCGTCCTGAAGGAATTGCAGGGCAGCGGCGTGCTTCCCATCTGGGTGGGAATGTACGAAGCGCAGGCAATCCAGCTAGAGATCGAGAAAGTTCAAACGGCCCGCCCCATGACCCACGATCTTCTCAAGAATGTCCTCACAGGGCTCAACGTGAGTGTGCAAAAGGTGGTCGTTTCCGATCTGAAAGATGAAACATTTTACGCGTTGATCTGGATGGAGCGGGAAGGGCAGATGATGTCGATGGATTCGCGCCCGAGCGATGCGCTGGCTCTTGCGCTGCGCCTCGATTGCCCCATTTTTGTCGACGATCAGGTCCTGAAGAGTTCGAAAATCACCGGTGTCGTGTCCGAGAAGGGCTCAAACGAAGAGTTGCGCAAGTCGCTCGAAAATCTGAGCGACGAGGACTTCGGCCCGTACAAAATGTAATTCTCCGGGCGTTGGCACTCAGTGAGGCGCTCTCGTGCAGCCGCTACGGGGCGTACGCCGGGTTGCTAGCAGTCATTTTTCAAGTTTTCGCTTGCGCTGAGCACGCGAGAGTGGTTAGAGTGGGCCTACTCGTGGTAGGAACGAGGCCGTGGGACTCTACATGTAGTCCTGTGGTTGCCAAAAGGGGAGCGAGGGGCAACGGTTTGACCTGCGTCCTGGCAATTGCCAATCAAAAGGGCGGCGTCGGTAAGACCACTACATCCATCAACCTAGCGGCCGCGCTCGCCCTGCGGAAGAAAAAAACGCTTCTCATCGATCTCGACCCGCAATCCAACGCCACCATAGCGTTTTTTTCTCACGACGACGTGCAAGGTACGATGTACGACATCTTCGCGGAGAGCAATGCGCAGATGGCGAAAATCGTCCGCACAACGAAGGACCCTCATCTCTTTGTGGCTCCTGCGCGCCTGGCGTTGGCGCGGCTCGAACAGCAGCTGGCCGGTCAGTTCGACGCGCCGTTCAAATTGAAAGATGCGCTCGCGCCCATCCTAAAGGACTTCGATTTCATTGTGATGGATACGCCGCCGGCGCTGGGCATCTTGACGGTCAACGCGCTAGTGGCATCCACGCACTTGTTGGTGCCCATTCAGGCAGCCTACTTCGCAATCGAGGGCACCGATGATTTGCTCGAAACCTACGGCCGCATTCGCGCGCGTCCCAATCCGGACCTGAAGATTCTCGGCGTGCTCATCACCCTCTTTGACAAACGCACCAATATTTCGCGGGACACCCACGAACAGATTCGCGCCACATTTGGCAATGCGCTCTTCAAAACGCGTATCAGCAAGAACGTGCGCCTCGAAGAGAGTCCCGCTTACAAGGAAACCGTTTTTAGCTATGCGCCGAAATCTTCCGGCGCCGAGGATTACAAAAAGCTTTCCCAGGAGGTAATTCAACGTGTCGAAGAGGATCGGGTTGCCCGTCACTCTCAAGATGCGGCATGACGCGCATTACGTCGAGACGCTGACCAGCTATAGCGGCGCGTCGATTGGCCGGATGATCCCAATCGATAAGATTCGGCCCAACCCCGACCAGCCCCGGAAACAGATTGGCGATGTCCGCGAGCTTTCGGAATCGATTCGCGAAAAGGGTGTGCTCGAGCCGCTGCTGGTTCGTTACGTTCCGCGCGAGGACATGTACTACATCATCTCCGGCGAGCGCCGCTACCACGCATCGCAGGCGGCGGGTCTGCACGAACTGCCCTGCATCGAAAAAATCGCCGACGACGCCGAGACTCTGGAGTTGGCGCTGATCGAAAATCTACAGCGCAAGGATTTGACGCCTTTCGAAGAGGCTGACGGTTTACAGCGCCTTGCCGATCAGTTCGACTACACGCACGACGATATAGCCAAGAAAATCGGCCGTTCGCGTTCGTCGGTCACCGAAACCATGTCCTTGCGCGTGCTTCCTGCGGATGTTCGCCGCGCTTGCATCGAAGGCTCGATCGTGTCGAAATCGCTACTGCTGCAAGTGGCGCGCCAGCCTACCGAGCGTAAGATGCTCGAAATGGTTGAGCGCATCTCGCAGGGCGGCCTCACGCGCGACGAAGCTCGCCGCGCCCGCAAACAGGAAACGGAATCCGCGCCCCGGCCCCAGCCATTCGTTTTTGATTACGACGCTGAGGACCAGTCGTTTCACCTGCGGCTGCAATTCCGGAAAAGCCACGTGAGCGACGAAGAGCTTGCCGCCGCGCTTCGCGCAGTGCTTCGCCGGCTCGAATCCGGCTCGATCTCTTCCTCCGCGGCCTGATCGCAGTGCGCGGAATCTCCGGACCTTTTCCGCCGCTTCGGCGGGACGTAATTGTGCCGTCAGTGTGCATCCGCGCAGCTCCTCCTGCTATCCTATTAGCGATATGGAACTGACTGCGCAACAAGTCAGCGTCCTCGATCGTCTGCGGACCAACGGTATGGACATCGTTGCCTTTCCGATGTACGAGAGTCTTGTGGGCGTCAAAAAAGGAAACTGCGCCGCGCTGCTCTCTCCTTCCGAATCCGGTGGATTCCGCCTGTACGGCCAGCCGTCCTACCTGATCGACGGCCAATTGAGCGCGCATACCATCCAAACGGACGGCCATTGGTTCGTTCGCAAGGGCGAGAAGCTCGAGGCAAGCGCCGAGCGACGCAAGGAGCTCGATGCGTTCGCCGCCGAGTTGGCCCAGGTACTTCTGCCGGTCGTCTAATTGGGAAGTCGAATGATGCGTGAGGCGCAGCGCCCAATTTGCGCGCCACTCCTTCGTCCAGCGCGTTGACACAGTCCAGACCGCGTGTTAGTTTCCGCGACGCACATGGAAGAAAAGTCCAGCCCTCCTCCGAGGCGCCTCGCAATCATTCCCGGTGATGGCATCGGCAAGGAAGTGATTCCTGAGGCGGTGAAGGTGATGAAAGCCGCCGCATCGTTCACCCGACGCGATCTTTCCATCGTGGAATTCGATTGGGGCGCGGATCGCTACCTGCGCGATGGCACCACCTTGCCCCCGGATGCGCCGGAAATGTTTCGCCGCGATTTTGACGCCATCCTGCTCGGCGCGCTCGGAGACGCGCGCGTGCCCGACAATCGCCACGGCGCCGATATCCTGATGGGCTTGCGCTTCAAGCTCGATCTCTACGCGAACGTGCGCCCTTGCGCTCTTCTCGACCGCCGCCTCACGCCGCTGAAGGACCGCGAAGAGAAAGATATCCGCTTCGTCATCATCCGCGAAAATACCGAAGGCCTATACGTGGGCATGGGCGGCTTCTTCAAAAAGGGCACTGCTGACGAAATCGCCACCCAGGAAGACATCAACACTCGCAAGGGCGTCGAGCGGGTTCTCCGCTACGCGTTCGACTACGCTCGGAACCACCATCGCAAGCGCCTGTGCATGAGCGACAAGTCCAACGCTCTCGCGTTTGGCCACGATCTCTGGCAGCGGACGTTCGCGGAAGTGAAGCGCGAATATCCGGAGATCGAGGCCAGCCATATGTACATTGATAACCTGCTGATGCAGATGGTGCGCGATCCTTCGCAGTTTGAACTGATCGTCACCTGCAACTTATTTGGCGATATCGCCAGCGACGTGGGCGCGCAACTTGCCGGTGGCCTGGGTCTCGCGCCTTCCGGAAACATTCATCCCGGGAACGTATCGATGTTCGAGCCGGTGCACGGCTCCGCGCCGATGATTGCCGGCAGGAGAATCGCTAATCCAATGGGCGCGGTGCTCGCCGCGGCGATGATGTTGTCGTATCTCGGATTGTCCGACGAAGCCGTGCGCATGGAAAGCGCCGTACGCGCGGCCATTCGCGAAGGCAAGACCACCGCGGATCTCGGCGGGTCGCTCGAGACGAGCGAAGCAGGCGATTGGCTGGCCAGAAAAGCTGAGTCCGCATGACCGTCGATCCCTGGAACGCTTTCCGGGTGCGTGGATGGCAGGCGTTCGCAAGCATCCAGGACTGCGCCAATCCGCATCCACTTATTTAGGCTTTTGCTATCGGCGGTTTTTCTCTATTCTACGAATGCCGCAATCATTCGAGGTTTCGACGGGAGGACTCATTGGTATGTCCGCACGAACTTTAGTGGCGGGATTGGTATTTCTACTGGCGTGCAGTGTGTGCGCCGCACAGGCGGCGCATCCCTCCGCACAAGAAACCGTTCCCGGAAATCATGAGCGGTTGCTGAAGAGCACGGAATCGTTCGTCCGCGAGCTTTTCGCCTGGGGGCCGAACGTCCCGGTGAAGTTGGGTCCGCTGACTCAATCGGCTGCCTCTGATTTTTACGACGTGCCGGTGCAGGTCACCCTGCAAGGCCATGTTGAAACGGGCGATGTCTACGTGAGCAAAGACGGCAAGACCATGTTGCGCGGGGATCTTTACAAAATGGACGCCGATCCATTCGCTCAAAATCGCGCGAAGCTCACCGTGAATGGCGATCCGTCGATAGGCCCGGCCAAGGCACGCGTCACGCTCATCGAGTTCAGCGACTTCGAATGTCCGCACTGCCAGGAACTCTACGAGGCGATGAAGACGGTCGCAACCGAATATCCGCAAATTCGCATCGTGTACAAGAATTTCCCGCTCACCAACATTCATCCTTGGGCGGAAACCGCCGCCATCGGAGGGCGTTGCGCGTACGAGGAGTCACCCGCGGCATTTTGGAAAGTAGAGTCGTCGATATTCGATAACCAGGACGTGATCACGCCGGATAACGCTTGGGGACAACTAGTCGAATTCGCCACGAAAGCCGGATTGCAGCCTGACAAGTTCAAGGCGTGCATGGCTTCGGCCGAAGCGAAGAAGGCTGTCGAGGCCGATCGCGCCGAAGGGGTGGCGCTTGGCGTGGATAGCACGCCGACCATTTACATCGATGGCCGTCCGCTCATCGGTGGTGATCTTCCCACGCTTGAGCAGTATATAAACTTTGAACTGGACAAGACGTCGGCGGCGGGCCATCCGGCCGCGGCGCATGCGGATTAGCGTTTCGGCTTGCGCGCGCCGTACCGCAAAAGACGAGGAATGAGGCCATCCAGAGATGGCTCGCTCTCGTCTCCGTCTCCAACTTCCAAGTAATCCGGCCATTCAACGTCCGGAAATCCCATGCGCGTGGCCTGGGCGGGCAGCTCCTTGCGCCAGGAGTCGCGTGCGCGCGTGGCTAGCCTGCGGATGGCTTCGAATACCGTCGCATGCTCTGGCTTTTGCCACGAATAACTCGACAATTGGTGGAGGAAGCGATCGATCTGCGAAGGAGCACGGTCGCGGCACATGGCCCGCAGCACTTGGCGCTCGAGCGAGAGGATTTCGCGCATGTCAGCGAGATGCGTCCGCTTATACTTCATGCCCGATCAGAACACGATTGTACTGCTTCGGTGGGCGGGGACAACAGCAGCGGGATTAGCAGCATCGGGAGCGTTGGAACCTAAGCTGCCGAAAATTGAAGGCGCGGACCAAGCACGCAGCCGAGCAGTAAAGGAGCGTAACCTTCCAGCAAAGATTCTACGCCGCGACGTGCGCGATCACCGGCCGGACGAAGTCGATGCGCTCGATCGTAGCTGCTATGCCATACAACCGAGTTTCGTCCTCTACCGTCGCCACGCGGAGCACCTGCGCGCTTGCGCGGACCAGCGCCGAGGAACCTGCTTCCCGCTCGGTCGGCAGCGCGAAAGTCAGTTCCATTTTGGTTCCAGGCTCAATCGGCATGCCCGAATGAAAGTACACGCCGGTTCGGGAAATGTCGCGGAGCTGGCCAGTGTGATACTCCGCCGGGCGTCGGCGGGACGTGCAAACCTGCAGCGGTAGATAGACTTCATACCTTCTGGCTTTCCGTCGCTCACCCATGGGTCGTTCCCCCTGCCGCGCCAAGTGCAATGTCGATGCCACATGCGGGATATCCGCTCACTGAAAATAGGAGTCTTACAAGCAGGCGGCCAAAGTCCTGCTTGCAGAATGTGGAAAAATTTCCTTGGTTGGGAAATAGATGCACGCTGTAAGTTTCGGAAGCATTGGTACTTACGAGTTCTATTACCCGCAAGTTTCGATTCAGATGGAGCTCAAAATCGCCCTAGGGGCGGAAAAGATCCAGTACTGGCCTCGTCGAACTAAATCATCGGATCGTACAGAACCGACGCACTGTCGGCCTGAGTGATCAGGCCTTTGCCCACCAGCATCCGAAGCAATCGCTCGATGGTTGCGTGATCCGGCCCTTGCAACGGCGTGGACCGCTCCTGCTTCGGAGCGAGGTCGCGAAATACAATGGCACGCGAGCCGGTGAGTTCAACCAGCCAACTTTCAAGCGCATCTCGCTGGGATTGATCGAGACTATTAAACGCAATGCCCATGCCGAGCCCGGCTTGGGAGTACACCACCACGCCGTTGGTATCCAGTTGAGTTTTGCCCTTGCGAACGCCCACATGAACTCGGACGCCAACGGGAAGCGGCACGAGGGTATCCACGAAGCATCCGCCCGGCCCCAGATCGGTGGTGCGAGTCGAAAACCGTGCGCCGGAGCTCAGGTCTACAACCTCTGCGGAGGCGGTAAAAATGTGCCGATCGGCGCTGCGTCGCTCGGCCTCTTTGCTGGCCGATTTCAACGGGCGAGTGTCCGCGGAGGTTTTCTTCGAGCCGTGATCGTACATCGTGTTCACACCTGCTTTCGGAGGTCGTTGCTTGCCGAGGCGCCACGGGTCGCGAAAACAAACGTGGCACGCGGTTCCCACACATTGTCTCTAGCGTTTGGTCCGCTGGCAAGCGCGTTCGGAAATGGGCTTGTTTAAAGGCCAACCAGAGCGGTTTCTCCGGGGGTGGTGAAAACCGAGAAACGCGATCACAGCAGAACGCGAACGGCCACGCCGCGACTGCCGTCGTCAAAGCGATCCAGGCGCATCACCGTCGCGATCATCCTGCGATGAGCGGAGACTTTTTCGCCGTAAGGAAACGTGACGATCAGCCGCATTCCAAGGAAGTAGTGCGGCATGCAGGTGCGGAAGAAAAGGCCGTCGCGCGTGAAATCGATCACCTGACCTACGTCTTCAATCTCGGCGTACCGCGCGTCGAACGGTCGCGCGTGAACCGGTAGCGCGACTTTGAGCCGCTTCCTATGGCGGGCGTCGCGCTTCTGTTGGGGGGAGCGCGATTTGGCGCGTTGCGGTGCCAGAGCAGCCGCCTCGGAGCTATAAGCCTGTGTCATTTCCTAAACAGCTTAGAAGATCGCCGTGGTAGTCGCATATAGAACGGAGGTACCAGAGTTTCGACCCTAGCAATCCAGCCCTGCATCAAAAGGCAGCGCGAATTTGACTTGCAATGTGTTCCGGAGACGATTGGAATACACACGGGCCGAAGAGTTCCTTGACATCCGTTGCAACCAAGCGTTACCGTATGGCCAGTTAAAGTTTCTGTCCGAAAGGCATGGCTGAGCTGGTATGCTAGAGAGCATGAAGAGCGGGTTCATTCGGGTTCGGCTGGGAATTGTACTTGTAGCGCTCGTACGCGCGTCCCGGCCCGGAGGGCTTGACTGAGCTTAGCTGAAGGAAATTGTGAAACGCTCATGAAACCCACCTGCCAGAGACGCTGGTACGGTGGGTTTGATTTTTTAGGACAGCTGGGAGGATGGAACAATGGGCAGTGAAAAGTCGGCGATGACGGGAGCAAGAATTCTTTGGGAGTGCCTGGAGCGCGAAGGCGTAAAGACCGTCTTCGGCTATCCCGGCGGAGCGATTCTGCCAGCGTACGACGCGCTGCGGCATAGTTCGCTTCGCCACATCCTGGTGCGCCACGAGCAGGGCGCCACGCACATGGCGGATGGCTACGCGCGCGCCACTGGCAGCGTGGGAGTCGCGGTCGCCACGTCCGGCCCCGGAGCCACCAACATGGTCACCGGCATCGCCACGGCCATGATGGACTCCTCGCCGATTCTTTGCATCACCGGTCAAGTGGGCAGCAAACTTCTCGGTTCCGATGCCTTTCAGGAGACCGACATTACCGGCGTGACGCTGCCGATCACCAAGCACAATTACCTGGTCACGCGACCGGACGACATTGCTCCCGCGGTCCGCGAAGCTCTCTACGTCGCTAAGTCGGGACGCCCCGGACCCGTGCTCATCGATATCACCAAGGACGCGCAGCAGGGTACCTGCGCATTCGATTTCGAAGGCGCTGCGCCAAAGATGCGCGGTTATCGGCCCGACCTTTCGCCGGAGAAAGCAGCGTACGACAAAGCTCTGGCTATGATCGCTGCCGCAAAGCGTCCGGTGATTCTGGCTGGGCATGGAATCGCTGTCTCGGGCGCGGAGCGCGAAGTGCAAGCGTTTGCAGAGCGCGCCTGCATTCCCATGGCGATGACGCTGCTGGGGCTCGGACACATGCCCGCGTCGCACGTCTTGAATCTCGGCATGATGGGCATGCACGGCGAAGCTTGGGTCAACAAAGCGATTCAGGAAGCCGATCTGCTGCTCGCGCTGGGAATGCGTTTTGACGACCGCGTGACTGGCAACCTAAAGAGCTACGCTCCCAACGCGAAGAAGATTCACATCGATATCGACCCGGCGGAAATCAACAAGAACGTCAAAGTGGATCTCGCGCTCGTCGGCGATCTGCGGAAAATTCTGCAGGAACTGCTGCCGCGCGTCGAACCGGCCAGCCGAAGCGAGTGGATCGAGCAGATTCATAAGCTCAAGGGCGATACCGCGGTCCGGGACATTCAGAATTTGCCGGACAACGGCCATCTCTATGCCGCTCACGTGATCAACGACCTCTGGCATGAAACGCGCGGACGCGACGCTATCGTAGTCACCGACGTCGGCCAGCACCAGATGTGGGAAGCGCAATACTACAAACACGAGCATCCACGCTCGCTGATTACCTCGGGTGGCCTGGGCACAATGGGATTCGCTTTGCCCGCGGCCATCGGCGCGAAAGTCGCGCGGCCCGATGCGGAAGTCTGGGTGGTGGTCGGCGATGGCGGATTTCAGATGACCATGGCGGAGTTGGCGACCATCGTTCAGGAAAATCTAAAGGTCAACATCGCCATCATCAACAACGGGTTCCTCGGCATGGTCCGCCAGTGGCAGGAATTTTTCTACGAGCGCAATTACGAAGCCACGCCGCTGCTGAATCCGAACTTCACCATGTTGGCGCAGGCGTACGGCATCAAGAATCAACTGGTGAAGCACCGCTCCGAGGTGGTTCCCGCGGTGCGAGCGGCGCGGGCGCACGAAGGCCCTGTGCTGATCGATTTTCGGGTCGAACAAGAAGACACCGTCTACCCGATGGTTGCCGCGGGCGCGGCATTACACGAGATGATCCGGCGGCCGAGCCCCATCGTGGAAACCGCCGAGGATGAATAGGACCAGAATGCTCCATACATTCGTTGTTTACGTCGAAAACAAGCCCGGAGTTTTGTCGCGCGTGGTTTCGCTCTTTCGCCGCCGCGCATTCAACATCGACTCGCTTACCGTGGGCCGCACCGAAAAAGACGATGTGTCGCGCATGACCATCGTCAGCGAAGCCGATGCCGATCAGGCGCGGCGGATCGTGGCCAATATCTACAAGCTGGTGAACGTACTGCTGGTGGACGATATCACCGGGCATCCGGCGCTGCTGCGCGATTTATCGCTGATCAAGGTCGGCGCCAATCGCGAGACGCGCTCGCAGATTCTGGAGCTAGCGACGGTATTCAAGGCGCGCGTGTTGGACATCGCGTCGGAATCGATCATCCTGGAATTGACCGGAGGGGAAGAGAAAGTCGATCGATTCCTGGAACTACTGAGCCCTTACGGACTGCTCGAAGTGGTGCGCACTGGAATCGTGGCAATGCGCCGCGGCGCGAAATCGCCGACGGTGAGCTCCAAAACGGAACTCGCGCCAGCCGCTTCCGCGGAAGAAAGCGACAGCGTTTCGCACTCCGTATAACGCTAGTCGCCGGAGTGCTTAGCCGCTTTGGCCTTGGCGCTATTTGGCTTGGGCCGGAGCGTCGCCAGCATCTGCTCCAGCGGCAGCGCGTTGATTACTTCACTCCTCTCGATCCAGCCGCGGCGCGCCGTGAGCACTCCGTACTTCATGAAGTGCAAGTTTTGCGTCGAATGGGAATCGGTCGATATCACGACTTTCACGCCGCGCTGCTTGGCCATCCGCAGATGCACGTCTTTTAGATCCAGGCGATCCGGATACGCGTTGCATTCCATCACCACGCCGTGCTTGGCGGCGGCGTCCAGAATTCGCTCCATATCGTACTCAAAAGCTTCTCGGCGAAGGATCAGCCGGCCAGTAGGATGCGCGATGATCTGCGTGTAGGGATTTTCGATGGCCGCCAGAATCCGTTCGGTCATTTCCGCGGATTCCATGTTCATGTAGGAATGCACCGACGCGACCACCACGTCGAGTTGCGCCAGGCAATCGTCGTGCAAATCGAGCGAACCGTCCTTTTTGATATCGACTTCGATCCCCGCCAGCAGGCGGATGCCCTCCACATGCTCTTGCGCGGCGCGAATTTTCTTGATCTGCGCGATGGTGCGGCGCTCGTCCATGCCGTTGGCCACGGTGACGGCTTGCGAATGGTCGGTAAGCGCGATGTACTCGTAACCGAGCGCCCGCGCGGCAGCGCCCATTTCCTCGATGGAGTTGCGGCCGTCCGACGCCGTGGTGTGCATCTGCAAGTCGCCGCGAATATCGCCCAACTGAACGAGATGCGGCAGCTTGTGATGCTCGGCGGCCTCGATTTCTCCGGTGCACTCGCGCAATTCCGGCTCGACATAATCGAGCTTCAGCTTGGCGTAAATCTCCGCCTCGGTTTCGCGCGCCACCACGCGCCCGCCTTTTAGGGAAGTCAGCGCATATTCGTTCAGCGTCCAGCCCATGTCGTTGGCGCGGCCGCGCAACTCCACGTTATGCTGCTTCGAGCCGGTGAAATAGAGCAGAGCCGCGCCGAAGCTTTTCTTCGCCAGCAGGCGCACGTCCACTTGCAGGCCGCTGTCGAGCAGCACGCTGACTTTATTTTCTCCATGCGCCAGCTCGCGCTCGATCGCTGGATATTTCAGGACGTGATCGGCGACCGCGTCCACGTGCTTTTGACTATCGTGACCGGGACGCATGGTCACCAGCAGGTCGAGATCGCCGACGGTTTCCTTGCCGCGGCGAAGCGAGCCGGCCGGCGTGACCGATTCAACGGCTTCGCCCGCTTTCGCGATGTAGGCAACGAGCTTCCGAGCTTCGTCGTCTGCAATATTTATATTGAACCGCCCGGAGCCGGCTAGATTCTTGAACTGCTCGGCTCCTTTTATAATGGCCTGCTCGCTCTTTTCGCCGAAGCCGGGAAGATCGCGCAACTTTCCTTCCCGCGCGATTTTCTCCAAGTCCTCGACGCTGGCCACTTTGAATTTCTTCCAGAGCAGCGCGACCCGCTTGGGGCCGAGCGATTGCACGTCCAGCAACTGAAGGATGGTGGGCGGATATTTCTTTAGGAGCTTTTGGCGCAGGCTGTAATCCCCGGTGGCGAGAATCTCGTGGATGTGTTCGGCCATGCCTTCGCCGACACCGGGAAGCTCTTTGAGCTTTTTGTCGTCCTTGGCGACGTCTTCGATGCGCTCGGTGAGGCTGCCGAGCAGGTCGGCGACTTTTTCGTAGCTGCGGTAACGTCCGATGATCGCGCCGTCGATTTCAAGAAGCTGCGCCGTCTCGCGAAGGATTTTTGCGACTTCCCGATTGTCCATGTGAGTGCCTAGAGCTCCCGTCAGGTTGGAGTGAATTGCTGGCTCTTTAGCAGGGAATCCTATCACAGCGCGGCGAGCGGGTGAATTCATGGCGAGCTGACCGAGACGGATGGCTCTCTCCAAATTGGAAATTTGACGGCGAAATTCGGGGCGCGGACGCGCAACGAGGGTGTAGCGATCTGAGGCACGCCTGACCGTTTGTTTGCAATAACTTAGCGGCGTTTGTACCCGAACGTGTAGCGATCTGCGGAAGGGCAGTCGGCAAGTGAACCGTGCCCCTTCGACTTCGCTGAGGGTGAACGAGCGGCTGGAGAGCGAGCAGGGCCGGGACACCCGAGCGCGCGGTTGAGATGCCATGCGCGGCTGAAGGAGAGTACTTTGGCGAAACAGTAGCGAAAACTGGGATGCGCCGGGACGTTCCGGGTAAGCGGGTACTCGATTGCGTGTTTTCAACAACTTGCATGTGGTTTTACTCGAGTGCCTGTTCCGGGTGAAACGCGCTGATGTTGACGCGGAAGCGGCGCGCAGAAGGTGGAAAAGAATGGCGGTTCTGAGCGCAGGTACGCCGATTGGGGCTGGCTGGCGGCGATAGCGAATTTTAGCGATGCCGTTCATTCGTCTGTTTGTCGATTCGTCCTCGTGCCCCGCCATCGCCGATTTTGCCAACGACGTTTGCCGATTGATCTCCGATTGTTTCGAATTTCGGAGACCGCCTATAGCTCATGCCGACGGTAGCGCAAAGCGTGCCGAAATTTCTACTGGCCTGAAGTACAGTTGTAGTACTGGATGGGGATTTTCCATATGCGGTCGCTGGGCGCCCTAGTCCGGGCCCCCGGGTGTGGGCCTCCACCCGCCTAGGTACTTGTCGCAGAGTTCCAATAGATCGTCGTCCCCGCCGAGCTTCGCAGCTCGCAGCGATTCGATTCGCTGCCGTAGCACGTCTTCCTCCCCATACACTGCAATCAGCGCATTCCAATCGAGGCTTGGAAATCTTTGGACGGAGCGGCTCCCGAGCGTCTGTCTTAACTGGTCGCCTCTCGCCGACCTAAGAAGAGCACGTGTAAATTCCGGAGAGTTTTGAATCTCCAGCGCCTCCTCCCCGTCCTTGGCTTGGCTTTTGGTCAGCCAGAGAATTCGGAGGATCTCTCGCTCTTTGACGAGATCAGCGACAGAGGCCCTGCGCACTTCGGCGCGCCAATGTGTCTCTAGCTCTTCGGCGGCCGTTTCGGAAACGAGCTTGAGTCCGATGTCTTTCTGGTGTCCGACTTGTGATATTAGCTCCAGCTTCGATGAAAGAGACTTCAGCTGCGGCAGAATCTGACGTATTGCTGCCTCGGTGGTGGTTGGGTTTTTGAGCGAGCGCAAGAGACGGTAGGTAACTCGACCGACGGCCATGACGCTGCCGAATTCAAGCATGTGGCGTTCCCGTGCTGGTATCTCGTCGAGGATATTGAGAAGGACCGTGGCCGCAGGAACCACGTGCTCCGCCCTAAATTGATCTTCGTAACCCTCTAGATAGGGTATGACATCTTCGAGTGTGTTTCTATCGAGCGAGCGCAGATAGCGATCGAGCTCTTCCTGATCGGCAAAATATGGCCAGGCCTGCTCGGCCATTTGAAAACTTCTCAGGCCCACACCTACGACCCGCTCCAAATAAAGCCTTAAAATCTCCTCGTGGGCGACGCGGCGGTCCTTGAGCCAGGTGGTCTTCCGCCCCTGACCGAAGTGGCTGCCTTCGATGTGTCGTTCGGCAGCAGGGAAGAGACGTTTAATCATAGCTCGGACGACGTCGGCTTTCGCTGCGCCAGCCTCGACGAGCCCGGTTGCCTGTCGTTTGAGTTCTAGTGATTCGCGCCTCTCGCCGCAAGCATCGTCTGAAGTTGTAGTGAGTGCACGGAGCGCAGCGTGCAGCTTGGAAAACACGTCCGGAAGAAATATTCGAATCGCCTCCAGCGCTAAGACATCGGCGAGCGCTGCTTGCCCATCTAAAGCCGACACGGTCGCTACGGCCGCGGAAACGTATCGCCTAACGTCTCTCATGTTACGGATCAATGGTCGGACGATATCGGAGAAAATATCAGGCCACGCGGCTTCATCGAATGGCCCCCTATGTTCAACTTTTGCGAGACCCTCAGCCAAGGCTGCGCCAACCTCGCGGGCCAGCACTTGGTCCGGGACCTCCGGTAAATCGATTGCGACCTGAAGAATTTTCTCTAGGTAGTCCCGGCCAGGTATTCCTTGGTCGGAGAGTGCCTGCTCGACGCGGTGCCGATCGAACGCCACGACATAGATCAGATTCGGAAAACTCGCGGTCAGCCTGACGAGTTTGAACATATCCCTGATTTCGTCGGTCGAAAGACGATCAACGTCATCGAGGAAAACAAGGATTGGCTTGTCCAGTCGGGCGAGGGCTTTCTGGATCCTATCGCGTCGGGTGCCGACACCCTCCCTCCGACGCTTGGAGATATCGCCAGCAATCCCCGTTATCGCCCGCGTCCGCTCAATCCAGGTACCAAGGATCGGCAGCCATCCCAATCCCGAAAACATCTCGCCGTAATCCGCTAGGTCCTTGCCTACTTCAGCGAGACCGTGGCGAATCCTAAGCTGTGCGGCGATCTCAAGAAAGAACGACTCAACCAATTGCTGAGCACCGCTAAACATCCATGGATTGAAGTCAAGTATTGGTACTCCGGCCTTCCCGAATTGTGGGCGCGCAAGGTTAAAGAACGAGGTTTTTCCGGAACCCCACGGTCCAAGAACTCCGACTACTACGCCTTGACTCGCATCGAGGGTTAAAACTTGTCTGGCGAACGACCGCGCTACGGCGGCTCTGCCGAGGGTGTCTTCGTCCGAAGTCTGGATCGGGTTGTCACCCCGCGACACTAGCTGTGCTTGGTCGCTACCTTCGGGTCGAGGTTCATCGGTACCTTGGGTACTACCTACGTTTGGCTCGTTTCCTGACCGTCGGCGGAGGATACGCATAGGGTGTATGCAGAGTACATTTGC
The DNA here is from genome assembly GCA_050746725.1 of Candidatus Acidiferrales bacterium. GTDB lineage: Bacteria > Acidobacteriota > Terriglobia > Acidiferrales > UBA7541 > Palsa-295. Next base: position 41,455 of record JBOGMX010000010.1, read on the forward strand.
TACTGCGATATATGCAAGAGGCACTTTCTCGCTAGGACAAAAGCGGTAGTTTGCGGCTTAGGCGGATTCCGGCTTCCGCACGCTTTCCGAAAATTGAAGGATGCGGCGCGTGGAAAGCCGAAAGCAGATTCCTCGTCGCTGCGCTTCTCGGAATGACAGCGTCAGGAAACGATGCTGGTGGCAGTTAGCGGGCGCGGCGAGGGAATTGGCTGTGGATGGCAAGGGAGCTGCGTCGGGCTGCGCTCCGGGGCGGCCGAACTTCAGGTGGCGGTGTCGATGCCGAGCATGCGGACGATATTTAGGGCGTTGGAGTGGGTGAGCAGGCCAGAGCGCAGCTTGTAATCGAAATGCAATTGGCCGCCTTCGCCGGAATCCTCGAAGTAGACGTTGCGCCCGAGCAGGCCGTTGGAAGCAATGTCCGTGAGCGTGAGATCGTGGGTGGTGATCAGTCCAATTGCTCCCCGGCGGAGCAGGGCGCGCATGACCCATTCGGCGGCGATGCGGCGGTCCTTGGAGTTCGTGCCGCTCATGATTTCGTCGACGAGGAAAAGGAGCGGCGCTGTGCCGGCCAGGTCGATCATGCGGCGCAGGCGCTGCATTTCGGCGAAGAAATGCGATTGGCCGTCCGCCAGCGAATCCTGAATGCGAATCGCCGCAGCAATCTCGAGTTTGGAGATTTGCAGCCGCGCGCAACGAACGGGCGCACCCATCCAGGCGAGCACGGCGTTGGCTCCCACGGCGCGCAGGAAGGTGCTCTTTCCGGACATGTTGGAACCGCTGACGATCAGGAATCGCGCGTCTTCATTGAGCGAAATATCGTTTGTGACGCAGGCGGTTTCGTCGAGAAGCGGATGTCCTAGCGCTTGGGCGGCGAAGGCAGGGCCGCGATCGTCCAATTCCGGGAAAACGTCGTTGGGATGTTCGAAGGCGTAGGCGCTCAGCGAAACGATCGCCTCAAATTCGCCGATTGCGGCGAGCCACTCGGTCAGATCCGCGCCATGGCGGCGATGCCAGCGGTCGATGGCCGTGGCAAGGTGCGTCGACCAAAGCACAACCGAAAGCGGAACGAACATATTGCGCAGTTGAAGAAGACGAACGAGGCGATGAAGGCGGCGTACTTGGCCCGACGCCGTGACATTCGGCTGCTTCACCCGATCGGCGATGGCAAGGAGTTTTGGAGAGGAGAAGCGCTCGCGCTCTATTACTTCGAGCAGGTCGGCGACGATGGAGAGTTCGGCGGAAGGCGAATCGACCGACTCCATAATAAATTGCACGTGCTTCATGAAAATGGCGGAGAACGCCAGCTCCAGAGCGAATGCGCCGCCGATGAGGAACCAGACTGTTTGCAAGCTGACGTAGCCGAACCAAAACAAGAAGGGAATCGCTGGCAATACCAGCACGATTGCGAGAGCAACCGCGTGTATCCAGACCGGCAGCGGCGAACGGGAGGAAATTTCGTTGATCCAGGTGCGGATGGTGCGAGGGCGAAGCGTGAACACACTGCTCGATCCAGCGCCGGCAAGCGACTCACGCACGTCGTGGCGCGCGCGAAGCTCTGAAACGGCTACTTGACGGGCTGAAACTTCGTCGCGCGAGCCGGGAGTTTTCATCCACAACGCCAGCGTTTCGCGGCCAGCGTGCGTGCGCGCCGAGCAGAGCAGTTGGAATAGTGAAGCGCGGCCGAAGAGATCGAGATCCGTAGCGTACATGTGATCGCGGTCGATGAAGTCCTTGCCGTCGTCGAGCGAGTCCCACGCGTGGCGCAGGCGAGCAGACCCTTTGTCGTAGTACTCGCGAACGCTGAGGAGCTTCAGGACGCGAGTGCGTTCCTTTCGAACTTGTCTGGCGGTGGCGGCGACCCCGACAACGGGTAGGATGACAATCCAGGGCGGCAGCTTCTTGGCGAAAAAAATTCCGTAGAGGGAAGCGAGTACAAGGAGCGCAAGAACCACAGTAGCGGTTTGATATCCGCTGTATCGCTGGTTGGCTTCGTCGGCTGCCAGATCGACTTTCATTGCGCGGCGGGCGTAGACGTCAGAGGGAGTGGATGCTTCCTGCGGCATGACGGCGTAAGGCTATCACAGAAGCGCCGTAAGCCGCGGCCAACACGAAAAGCGCGTCCTCGATTGAAGTTAGTTGACGTGTGCGGCGGCCGATGCGGCGGGGGTGACGTCAGCGGTGTGCAGCGCGTCGAAGACGCGCTGGGCTTGCGCGCGGGGGACGGCGGCGGCAAGTTCATCAAGAGTTAGCTGGCGAAGGCGCGTGACACTGCCGAAGCGGCGCAGCAGGCGTTGCGCGGTTCGCGGACCGACGCCGGGAATATCGACGAGCGCGGTGCGAACGCTACGCTTGGTGCGGCGCTGGCGGTGAAAAGTGACGCCAAAGCGATGCGTCTCGTCGCGAATCTGCTGGATCAGGTGCAGCACGGGCGAATGGTGATCGAGCGCGATGGGCTCGTCCTCGCGGCCAAGCACATATAGTATTTCTTCCTTCTTCGCGATGCTGGCGAGCGGCTGATTGATGATCGCCAGCTTGTCCAGAGCTTCCGCGGCGGCGTGAAGCTGGCCGAGGCCGCCGTCAATGAGTATTAGGCTAGGCAGCGGCTTGTTTTCGGCGAGCACGCGGCTATAGCGGCGCGTGACGGCTTCGCGCATGCTGGCGAAATCGTCGCGAAGGATACCGCGTGATTTGTCGTCGGATTCGGGCATGGCTTCGCCACGAATGATGAATTTGCGGTAGTCGGATTTTTTCATGCGGCCGTCTTCCCACACGACCATTGACGCTACGGTATCCGATCCCTGAATGTGCGAAATATCGAAGCATTCGATGCGCTTAGGTGGCTCGGGCAAACCTAGGGCGGATTCCAGTGCTTCCGCAATGGCTTTGGAGCTTGGCTTCAGCACTCGAAAACGCTGCACGAAGCTGTGCTGCGCGTTTTTCTCGACGAGTTCGAGAAACTGGTGCTTTTGGCCGCGCTGCGGATTGAAGATTTCCACGCGATGCCCGGCGGTTTCGGTAAGGACGTCCTCCAGCACAGCGCGGTCCTCGAAATCGATGGGCGTGTGGATGTAGCGCGGCAGGTACGCGGCGTCCAGATAGAGCTGCTTGATCAGCGACGGGAGAAACTCGGCCGGATCGAATGCTTCGAGATCCTCCCAATAGAAATCGCGGCGATCGACGACGCGCCCGCCGCGCAAATGAAACAGATTGACCGCGACTTGAGGCGGCTCTGAGTACCAGGCCAGAACGTCGGTATCGTCTCCTTCGGCAGCGGCGATTTTCTGGCGCTCTTCCATCTCAGCGAGCGTGCGCAGAAGGTCCCGATATCCGGCAGCCTCTTCGTAGTGCTCAGCAGTCGAGGCACGCTCCATCCGGTCCTTCAAGCTGCGCGAGAGATCGTTGCGGCGGCCCTCTAGAAACAGCCGCACGTCGCGCGCGGCCTCGGCGTAGCGGTCGCCGGTCACCAATCCCTCAACGCACGGGCCCAGGCAGCGGTGAATATAAAACTGCAAGCACGGACGAGGGTGCTTGCGCGTCAGGTCCACGGTGCACGATGGCACCAGGAAATGCTTGTGGATCAGGTGCACCAGCCGATAGGCAAGGCTGGCGGGGAAGTACGGGCCGAAAAAGATGGAGCCGTCCTTGAGCAGGCGGCGGGTTACGTAGACGCGTGGATGTTTTTCGAAGGCGGTGTAGCGGATGTAGGGATACGTTTTGTCGTCGCGCAGCAGGATGTTGAATTTCGGCTTATGCTTCTTGATGAGGTTGTTTTCGAGAGCTAGCGCTTCTTTTTCGTTATCGACGACGATGAATTGCAGGTCGGCAATTTCGCGGACTAGCGAGCCGGTTTTGGCGTCCTGCCAGCGCGATTCGAGAAAGTAGGATTTGACGCGGTTACGAAGAGACCGCGCCTTGCCGACGTAGATGATATTTTCGGCGGCGTCCTGAAAAAGGTATACACCGGGCTGCGTCGGCAGCTGCTCGACTTTTTCGCGAAGTTCCATTGTCGAAGAGTTAGAATGGAAGGCGGTCGGCGCGCAATGGCGCGCTACCGTGCCACTTTCCATGATAGCAAAACGCGGCAAAATCGGCGTGACCGGTCGCTATTGCGAGAATGACCGGCGCAATGCGCGATATGGAGCTGCCGCGCCTGGCCGTGTTTGGTCGATCGTACTGGGCGTTGCAGTTGCGGCGGTGCTCGGCTTGTCTTTATCGTCCGTGGCGATTGCCGCGCAGTCGAGCTCCTCGTCCTCCTCGTCCTCGAAATCGGTCGGCGCGCAGCGGAGTGGCCAAGCTTCGTACAGGCCAACGGCGAAAGAGGACGTGGACGTCGGCACGTTCTACATGCACAAGGGTGATTACGGCGCGGCGATTTCCCGGTTCGAATCGGCCGTCAAGCGCGATCCGCATGACGGCAAGGCACGGTTGCTGCTGGCGGAGTCGTATGACAAGCAGGGCAATAAAACCGCAGCGCTGAAGAACTATGAGGCGTATCTGAGCGATTTTCCGAACGCGCGCGACGACAAGAAAATACAAAAGAAAGTAGAAGAGCTTTCCCGCAAGCGCGACTGAATTCACCGCGCGCGCCATTTCTGAAGCGTTCTCAAAATGAGGGGCAGCAGAGTTAACGGCGAGGGCCGCTGCCGAAGCGATCGAGGAAGCGCATGGCCCGCGCGTAGTCCGCGAACAGACGCTCCTCCTTGCGGAACTCAGCCGAGTGCGATTCGCGGCGGCAACGCGCGAATTTTACGGGGTGCTTCTGGTGCAGCATCTCGTGGTACAGGACGTACGCGACCACGAATTCGGGAACATCCTGCCGATCGAGCACCCGATTGATGACGATCTGATTCAGCGCCGGATCGAAACAGCCAAGCTGGGCGCGCCAGGATCGCTTGCTCCAACCGAGCCGGGGGTAAGGCAACTTCCGATCGAAGTAGCGTTCGTTGAGCTTCTGGTATAGGCCGTGAAGATTGTGATGCGCGCCCGACGGGTGTAAATCGAGTTTTCTCGCACGGACCCGGCGAAGAAGGATGATCTGCCGGCGCGTGGTACCGGCGTGCGCGAACTGGCGGTAGATTTCGATTAAATCGGCGGGAGGTCGGCGGCGATAGAGGCGCCCGAGGAGCAGGGCGGCCGCGGATTCGATCACGGTGGTGGGAGCGCAGCGCAAAACGTCCGAAAGACGAACATGCGCGGTATCGCCGCGCAAACGAATGGTGTGGGTAAGGCCCGCGTAGGGATGGAAATCAACGAAGAATTGCGGCGGCCGGCCTTCGCAGCCCAGGCGCGTATAAATGCGCTGGAAGATTCTGTCGCCGCCGGGAACCCGCCTGCCATGGCCGAGCGATTTCCTCACGGTTTTCGGCGAACCACGGCGGGCAGCATATTCTTTTGAGCGTCGGCCACGTCTGAAAGGGCGTCGGTGGTGCTGTCGATTGCGTCCTGCAACGTATCGCTATAATCGCTGAGATACCGTCCATTTTTACTGTATTTCCGCAGCTGCGCCAAGTAGGTTTTGCTTTTGGCATCCATCAACTTCAACGCGTCTTTGATGTCCGCCTGCTTGTAACGAGCGTCGTCGATTTCGTCGTCGGCGCCGTCCATGCAGCCTTCGTAACCGTGCAGGAGGCTATTCAGCACCTCGCTGCGGTCGCGCTCGGGAACTGTTCGGTCAAGTTCGTAGTCGAACTTTTGCAGGCGGTCTTCCGCAAACGCCATGTACAGTTTGATGCGAGCCGAGGGATCCTGGGTATCGCGGATCTTGGCGGCCTCATCAGAGCTCAAGTAAGTCCGCGTTGATTGAGGACGGGCCATGGCGATCCGCGCGATGCCGAGCAGCGCGGCGAATACGGCCCCGAAGCCTGCCAGATAGATCGTCCGGCGGCGCATAAATTGCCTCCTAAGTGAACGGAATGTGATGATAGTTGCGGCGGGACCGATTTTTTTCGCGCGGGAAGAGTTCCTGCAGTAGATGGCTGTTTAACTCTTCCAGGCTGTCGCGATCGCGACGAAAGGGAATTTGCCGATCGACGGTCATGGTCGAGATGAGCCGGTCGGCCCGCCGCACGGCCTCTCGCACTGAAAATTGGAGCTGCTTGAAACCGGCCGATTTTTTTACCGCATTCACGCCCGTTTCATCGAGATCTTTCGAGGATAGCTCAGCTTCGGCGCGGTATTGGTGAAAAATGCGGGCGGCTTGTGCAAGGCGCCCAGCCGCAACGTCTTTCTCGATGTCCTTAAACTCGGCGGAGCCGAGCTTCTGCATCAACTTGGCTTTGCGCACCGGATTGGTTTCGTGCTCGAAACGGGCGCGAAGTTCGGGGGCGCGGTCGGGGCGAGCAGCGGGACTGACGACGAGCGCCGCCAGGATGAGGCCTCCCCAGAACTGGAGGGTTGCAGCCACGGGGCCTACCTCTTTTTATTCTTCAGCTCGCGGGTGAGTGCCCGAACGCGAGAACTTGCTTCGAAGTACATGTCGCTGTTCTCGTTGGTGTTCAACTGCAGGAACTGCTTGTACGCGTCCAGCGCCTGCACCGGCTGTCCCAGTTTATCGTAACAAGCGCCGCGAATAAACCAACTCCCCGGAGGAAGCGAGCGGCGTTTGGAGAGCACGTCCAGCACTTGAAGGGAAGCCGCGTAGTTACGCGCGTTGTATTCGGCGAGTACCAAGTCGCCTAGCACATCGTTGGCACTGGGATCGAGGTGGTTGGATTCCAGGAGTTGAGTCACCGCGTCCGGGTAATCTTTCGATTCCAGGTAGGCGTGGCCCAGAAGCGCTCGAAAATTAGCGCTTTGCGGCGCCAGTGCCACGGCTTGTTTCAGCGGCGGCACGGCGCTAGCGAATTGTTTCTTCGCGAAGTAGATTCGCGCGCGAAGCTCCAGCGCATCGATATCTTCAGGACCCTGCGATGCGGCTCGATCGAGTTCAGCCATGGCCTCGTCGAGCTTACCTAGATCGACGAGCGCAGCGGCGCGTTCGACGCGGATGCGAGCGTCGTTGGGATGATCCTTCAAGTACGCGGCCAACTCGGCGATGCCCGGCTGGTATCGCTTTTGGGCGATGAGGCACTGGCCAAGGCCGAGATGGGCTTCGTCCGAATCGGGGTGAAGGGCTAGCGCCGCGCGGAATTCCGGTTCCGCATCCGAGGGGCGTTTCGCGTGCAACAGCGCCAAGCCTAGAGCCAAATGCGTATCAAAGTCCTTGGCGTCCAGTTTCTCAGCCGCCTGGTATTGCGCGATGGCGTCGTTGAGCTTTCCGCTGCGTTCGAGGGCCGTGGCCAGCAGAAACTTGGGGCGCGCTTGGCCGGGAAGCAGATCGGCGGCGTGCTGCAGCGGTTCGACTGCGTCGCTCGGGCTAGTTTGCAGAAGCGTAAGGCCCAAATTCAAATAGGCAGCGCCCATTTTCGGATCGATCGCTATGGCCTTTTGGTATTGGGTTTTGGCGTCGTCGCCGCGATTGAGAGCGGTGTAGACGTAGCCAAGGTCGAAATGGACGGTAGCGTCGTCCGGCTTTTTCGCCAAAAATTGTTCGTAGTCTTTTGCCGCGGTATCAAAGTCTCTTTGCTGGACGGCCGCCTGCGCGGCATTTAAGAGGTTATTGAGTTCTTCAGCGGCGGCATCGCGGTGAATGCGCGTGCGCGTGACGCCGGAGTTCTGCGCGGAAGCTGCAACAGACGCGCCGAAGCTGAACGAGCCGCAAAGCGCCAGAAATGCACCGGCTCTCAGCGCGGCCTTCATTTTCGCGCCGGGGCGTTTTCAGAAGCATGATTCGCGATGGGCGAGGGTTGGGCGCGGTGGTTAGCGTCGTCCTGCGCCAGGACGCGTGCCAGGAACTGCCCGGTGTGCGATTGTGGATTGCGCGCGACTTGCTCGGGAGTTCCGGCAGCGACGACGCGGCCTCCCGCATCGCCACCTTCGGGACCGAGATCGATTACCCAATCGGCGGATTTAATCACATCCAGATTGTGCTCGATGATCAAGACGGAAGCTCCGGCTTCGATGAGCTTGCGAAACGCCGTGAGGAGCTTCTGGATATCGTCGAAGTGCAAGCCGGTCGTGGGCTCGTCGAAGATATACAGAATGCCGCTACTGGCTTCGCGGGTGAGATGCGCCGCGAGTTTCAGGCGTTGCGCTTCGCCGCCAGAAAGCGTGGTACCTGACTGACCGAGACGGAGATAGCCGAGGCCAACTTCGTCGAGCACCCGCAGGCGCGCTGTAATCTTCGGAACGCTGGCGAAAAAGATCAGCGCTTCACGAACGGTCAATTGCAACACTTCGTGAATGTTTTTCTCTCGATAAAGCACTTCCAATACGCTGCTTTTGTAACGCGTCCCGTGGCATTCCTCGCAGACTAGTTCAACGTCGGCGAGGAATCGCATTTCGACCGTCACGGTTCCGTCGCCCTGGCATGCCTCGCAGCGCCCGCCAGGAATGTTAAACGAAAAGTGCCCGGCGGTAAGTCCGCGCTTCTTTGCTTCAGGAGTGGCGGCGAAGGCTTCGCGAATCGGGTCGAAAGCTTTGAGGTAGGTGGCCGGATTCGAACGCGGCGTGCGCCCGATGGGCGATTGGTCCACCATTTCGACGGCTTGAATGGCCGCGTCGCCCTCGATTCGATCGCAAAAGGCGCGCCAGTTGCCGCCGGTACGCTTGGCTTCGAGCGCTTTGTACAGCACATCGTGCACAAGCGTGGACTTTCCCGACCCGGAGACGCCGGTGACGGCGACCAGGATGCCGAGGGGAATCATGGCGTCGAGGCCCTTCAGATTGTGGCTATGCACGCCTAAAAGTTTCAGCACTTTGCCTTGCGGCTTTCGGCGGCGCTGTGGAATGGCGATGCGCATTTCGCCGCGCAGATAGCGGCCGGTGATCGAATGCGGATCTTTGAGTAGCGCGTCGCGCGAACCGGAGAAGATTAGGCTTCCTCCGTGCTCGCCGGCGCCGGGTCCGAGGTCGAGAATATCGTCGGCAGCGAGAATCGTGTCTGGATCGTGTTCGACGACGACCAGGGTATTGCCCAAATCGCGCAGGCCCTTGAGGATTTCGATCAGGCGATGGGTATCGCGCGGGTGCAATCCAATCGAGGGCTCGTCCAGCACGTACAGCGCGCCGACGAGGCGCGAGCCAAGCGAAGTAGCAAGCTGAATGCGCTGCGCTTCGCCGCCCGAAAGCGTGGAAGTGAGCCGATCGAGAGTCAGATAATCAAGGCCTACTTCGTCGAGAAAGCGCAGGCGCTCCTGAACTTCCTCAAGCACTTTTTCGGCGATGGACATTTCGGCGGGGCTTAGATGCAAAGCAGCAAAGAACGGCCGAGCTTCCTTGACGGTCATCTGGCAAATTTCTGTGATCGAGCGGCCGGCGATTTTCACGGCGCGCGCTTCGGCGCGAAGCCGGGTGCCCGCGCAATCGGGACAGGTGGCGTAACCGCGATAGCGGCTGAGAAACACGCGAACGTGGAGCTTGTATTTCTTGCGTTCGAGCCACTCGAAAAACCCTTTGACGCCGGGAAAACCTTCCTTTTTGTCACCCTCGACGATGGCGTCGCGCTGGGCGGAGGTGAGGTCGCGGAAGGGAACATCGACCGGAATGCCCTTCGCGCGCGCGAATTTCTTCATTTCGACGGTCAGCGTGCGATAGCGCGGCTTGGTCCAGGGCTCGATCGCTCCGTCGGCGAGCGATTTGCTTTTGTCCGGGATCACGCGATCGAGATCGAAATCGACGGTATTGCCGAAGCCCTGGCAGCGCGGGCATGCTCCGTAGGGATTGTTGAAGGAAAAGAGGCGCGGTTCGGGCTCCTGGTACGTGGCGCCGCATTTTTTGCAGGTGAAGCGTTCACTAAAAACCATGCGTTCAAGCGGGCTGCTGCCGGTGGAACCGGGCGGGAATTCGACGATCGCTTCGCCCCGGCCTTCGCGGTAGCAAATCTCGATCGAGTCCATGAGGCGCGAGCGGATTTCCGGCGAAAGAGCGAGCCGATCAACCAGCACCCAAACGGGCTTGGCGAAGTCCACGTCGAGCAGTTCTTCGGGCGTGGCGAACTCAAACACGCGGCCTGCCTGATAAAGGCGGTTGAAGCCTCGCTTGCGGAGGTCGGTGAGCGTTTGGCGGATTGTATCTGGAGATGTGCGGCTTGCCGCCGCTCGCGACCGGCGCACCGGCGCGGCTGGGGCTCCCGCCGCATCGAGGCTAAGTTTCAATTCGTAAAGCACGTAAAAGCGAGTGCCTTCGGGCAGCGCCATCACACGGGAGGCAATCTCGTCGAAGGTGTCCTTGCGGACCTCTTCGCCACAGTGCAGGCAGAAGGTGTGGCCAGCACGGGCGTAGAAAAGCCGCAGATAATCGTAAATTTCGGTGGCTGTGGCCACAGTGGAGCGAGGGTTGCGGGTGGAGTTTTTCTGCCGAATCGAGATGGCCGGGGCGATGCCGGTGACTTCGTCCACATCGGGCTTTTCGATGCGCTCGAGAAACTGGCGGGCGTAGGCGGAAAGCGATTCGATGTAGCGGCGCTGGCCTTCGGCGTAAAGGGTGTCGAAGGCGAGGCTCGACTTGCCGGAACCGGACACGCCGGTAACCACGGTGATCGAGTTATGAGCGATCGAAAAGTCGATATTTTTGAGGTTGTGGACGCGCGCGCCGCGGACGCGAATCGCATTGTCATTTTCAAAGGCCGGGCTGCCGAGGACCGCCGTCGTTCCGGCGGCAGGGGCCTTTTCGCGGCGTGGCTTGTCAGTCGATCCCATAGGCGATCCCGTTAGCGTGAGCCTAAAACTCAAAGTATACGCTGCAGCGCAAGTCGCAGCAAATTGCGAAGTGCTTCTGCGCAGAGATGAGCCCCGATACAGGCCTAAAGCCCGCGGTTGCGCGGAAACCACTTTTCCGCGACCTGCGAACGCAGTCGAAAACACCGAGAGCTGACTTGAAGTTTTTAGGCACACCCAGTAGACTCAATTGCGAAAGTTCGCGCTGCGGAGCCAAGCTGAATGCTTCTGAACAGGGATTACGTCGGTTACATGGCGAAAGAGGTGGTAAAGCGTCTCTTGGCCTCTAAGATGATCGAAACAAAGAATCTAGAGGATTTGAACCAGCGCGTCCGGAAGGTAATGGCAGAAGAAATTACCATCGAGGACCGGCTGAACGAGGAGGTGCGCGAGATTTTGAGCAAGTATTCCGAGGAAATGCAGCGCACCGGGGCCTCGTACCAGGAAATGTACAAGAAAGTGAAAGGCCAGCTCGCCCGCGAAAGGAAACTAATTCTCCGCTAATATGCGTTTGACCCGCGAAAAGACCGTCCGACTTTCTCACCGCATTATCGAACTTCTCGTGTCCAGCTCAGATGTTGATTTCGTGGAGGACCGCGACACGATCCGGCTCGAGATCGTGAACATACTCACGGCGCTATTGAAGCTCGAGGAACAGGTGGATGCGGAAGCCCGCGCCAAGATCGGTTCGCAGAAGAAAGAAATCCTTGAAGGCAGCGAAGAGTGGGACATTCTCTATCGCCGCTACTACTCGGAAGGACTCAAGCGCCTTGGAGTAGCCGAAGTACACACACGATGACGCACTCCGTCGTATTGGCATAATTTAAAATCGGTCCTCAGAGGCTGAAGCCCGCTGAAACGGAGTCCACTGTCGGCGCTAAAGCTCCGCCCCCCTAAAAACCCCGCCGGCACAACAGTTTCTTCAGGTACGTGGCACAGACTCCAAATGCCCGCCGTTCGTCCAATGGAATTCTTACACGCCAAGGGTATGGAGCACGAAGGTTGCCGATCTGAAGGTCGGCGCTACACAGAAGTGCGCCACGACAAGAGGGTGAAAGGCGAATCTGGTAACTGGTGCTTCCGCAGAAACGGCCCATGCCAATGAGGGAACATCTTTCAGCACCGGAGAGGTGAACCTTGCCGGGCAAGCTATTTTAGTGTGTCCGCTCGGGCAACGGCGCGGAAGTGACCATTACCGCAGCGCTACCACTGGGGCTGATTCTGCTTTTGCTGCTGCTGGTCTTGAGGCTGCTGTTGCTGTTGATCTTCCGGGCGCCGCTTCAGGGTGGGCGGCCCATCATTGCTGTCCGGATTCTGGTTGCCGCCCTTGTTCTCGTCAGTCTTACGCCGCAAGCTCGGGCCATTCGAGTCCTTCACCCTCAGATTGGCATCGATCCTTTGCAAACGGAGCTTCACCTGATTGAAATCGGACGTTGTTTCGATGTACTCGCTGCGCGCCGGCAGTATCGTGGCGATTTCGTGCTGCACTGCCTCGATGCGCTCGGGCGTGGGCGGATGCGTATCGAAAATCTTGGGAATCGTGCCGGGCTGTTTCTTTTCGTCGGCCTCGACCTTTTCAAAGAAGGCGACGAACGCATTCGGATCGTATCCGGCTTTCCACATGTACTGCGTGCCCAGGAAATCGGCTTCGGCTTCATCCTTGCGCGAAAAGCGCAGGAAGGTGAGCGGAATCGCGAAATTCATACCCTGATAGATCGCGTAACCAGCCCAGGTGTAGGGAATGAAGATCATGGCCGGGATCGACGCAAGCTGCACGATGCTTTGCTTGGTCATGTCCTTGGTGCCGTGGCGCGCGCAGACGTGAGCGATTTCATGGGCCATCACTCCCGCCAGCTCGGCTTCCGAATCGGCATGCAGGATCAGGCCGCTATCGACGTAGAAGAAGCCGCCTGGAAGAGCAAAGGCGTTCACCACGTCTGAATCGATCACCTTGATCGTGAAGGGCACGCGCGCGTCGGAATTACGGACCAAGTTCTGGCCCACGCGATTGACATACTCGTCGACAACCGGATCGTTGATGAACTTAGCTTCCTGATCCACCTGCTGCGCCAACTGCTTGCCTAGGGCAATCTCTTTTTGCAGGGAATAAAAGTCCAGGCCGCCGCCGACGTTGCGATGGCCAATGGCATACACATCGGCTTCGCTGCCGGGCTTCACATTAGGAGGACGAGTGAATTCCGGGAGGGGTTGGTTGTCAGCCAGTTCGGTATCGGACTTGGCTTTGTTGCTTCTCGGCGCCGCGTTTAATGTCAGAGGGCTAGCGAGGAACGCGAAGGCCGTCAAAATCGCCAGCCAGCGCGTTTGGAACGAGTGTGACATCGAGACGCCTCCTGCCGAGCAGTATCCGCAGTATACACCTGGGGCGGCAAGCCCAATCTAACCATACGATGTTGCGGCCAGACGGAATGGTTATCCCCGGCAGGGAGAAAGGGAGGGGCGGACGGGTTTCGCTTACGCAGCCGCGGTAGTGCAAGTAGGTGGTGGTTTCGAGCGTTTGCGCGCGGCATTTTCCGGCTGTAGAAATAGACACGTATCTAATCGCCTTGACATATCTTATATATCCGTATTAAACAGTATATTCTTCTTTGCGCATTAGCGGCGGTTTGAGGTTATCCCGCCGGTCTGTTAGTCCAACCAGGGAGCTGACATGCAGCGTAGAGGTTTGAGCCGCACCGCTTTTATCCTCACCGATCACATTCAAGCCAGGGGTATTCCATCCGCAGCGGGCGCCGGTGAAGCCGGGCGGAGGCGAGTGCGATTGGGGTTCCGGGCCGCAGTGATTTTCGGGTTATGGATGATTGCAGGGGCATACGCGCCGCGAGTTTCGGCGCAAGTATCGGCATCGATTTCCGGCACGGTTTCTGACGTGACGGGCGCGGCTGTTCCGGGCGCCACGGTCAAGGTAATCGACACCGACACTGGAGCGACGAGGGACACAGAGAGCGATGCGTCTGGCCGCTATCAGGTGTTGTCGCTGCCGGTGGGCGATTATGAAGTTCGCGTCTCAAAAAGGGGGTTTTCGGAGGGCGTCCACACGGGAATTCGTTTGGCGGTGGCCGAGGACGCGGACGTGAGCGTCACGCTGAAACTCGGGGCGGTGAGCCAGGAAGTGACGGTGAAGAGCGACGCGCCGCTGGTGAGCGTGACCACGTCCGACGTATCCGGGTTGGTAGGTCAACAACAGGTGAAGGATTTGCCGCTCAACGGTCGGAGCTTTGACGAACTTCTCACGCTGAATCCAGGAACCGTAAACTTTACGTCGGAAAAGACCGGCGGGATCGGCGTTTCGAATTCAACAGTTGGCAACAACTTTTCGGTTTCGGGGAATCGTCCTCAGCAGAATTTGTTTTTACTCAATGGCGTGGAATTCACCGGGGCTGCCGAGGTCAACATGCAGCCCGGGGGCACGAGCCAGCAGTTGCTCGGCGTGGACGCCGTGCGAGAGTTCAACGTGCTGCGCGACAATTACGGAGCGGAGTACGGCAAGCGGCCGGGCGCGCAGGTATTGATCGTGACCCAGTCAGGGTCGAACGAACTGCACGGCAGCGTATATGAATACCTGCGCAACAACGCGTTCGATGCGCCCAACTACTTCGATAAGGGAGGCTCGGCGCCGCCATTCCAGCGCAATCAGTTCGGCGTGGCGCTGGGAGGGCCGATCCAGAAGGATAAGACCTTCTTATTCGGCAACTACGAAGGGTTTCGCCAGCACCTGCACCAAACCGGCGTGGATTTGGTGCCCGACGCGAGTGCGCGAGCCGGCTTTTTGCCCTGCGCCCTGGCTCCTGTTTATCCCTGTGTCGCCGGCCTCGCCGACGTTGGCGTAGCTCCGGGAGTTGCGCCGCTCTTTTCTCTTTGGCCCAGCCCCGAATCAACCTCTCCCGATCTTGGTGGAATCGCCGAAGTATTCAATAGTCCGCTGCAGACGATTCGCGACGACTTTGGCACCACTCGGCTCGATCATCTTTTCTCGGACAACGATACACTCTCCACGGTCTATACAATTGACGATAGCGACGACGTGACGCCCACCAGCACGAACCTATACAGCACCGACCTCGAAAGCCTTCGAGAGCAGGTTTTCAGCTTAAGCGAGACGCACGTTTTCTCGTCGGCCCTTCTGAACACCGCGAGATTCGGCTATTCGCGCGCAGCGTATTACTTCACGGGCGAACCAACTCCCGGCAGTCCGGCGGCCAGCGTGCCAGCGTTCGTTGCCGGGCATCCGGTAGGCGCCGTGGTGGTGGGAGGAAGCGCGGCCGCCAACCCCGCGGCGCAGGTCAGCCTGGCGGGCAGCAACATCGGAAGCAATCTGCCGATGGCGCGAAATCTTTTTACGTATGAAGATTCGGTCCATTGGACGAAGGAACGGCACCAGCTCAGCTTCGGGGTGTGGCTGCAACGCCTGCGGTCCAACGAAGACGTGGCGCTGAGCCAGTTTGGCCAAGCGACTTTCACCGGCTTGGAGCAGATGTTGCAAGGCACGGTGGGGAATTTTCTATACGACCCAACCCCAACCGAAATGAATTGGCGTATGTGGATGGGCGCTTGGTATGTGCAGGACGTGATTCGTGTGAATCCGAGATTCACACTTTCGTTGGGGTTCCGGGACTCATTCACGAATGGCTGGAACGAAGCCAATAGACGCGCCGCGAGTTTCGTTTTCAACAATGGGATTATCCAAACCGATCCGCGGATCGCAAATTCCGCGTTCACGGTGAACAACGCGAAATTCTTGCCCGCTCCGCGCATCGGTTTGGCTTGGACCCCATTCGGCACGACTACAGTGATTCGAGCGGGCTTCGGAATGTACTACGACCTGCAGGACGCGCTCGGCTACCGAATGGACCAGAACGCTCCGTTCAATCCTTCCTACGGAGTAAAAGACCTGCCTGTTTCCGATCTGCCGCTCCCGGTCTCGCCCGTGCCGGGTAACGCTAAGGTATCGCCTGCCGGAGTGCAGTCGGACATGAAGACGCCCACGTTGGTTTCATACTCTGTGACGGTAGAGCATCAGCTGTCCCCGAATACAGCCATCCGCGTTGGCTATGTGGGCTCGCACGGATATCACGAGATGCTCAGCCTGGACGACAATGAGCCGACGCCCGTGATTTGCCCGGCGTCGCCGTGCCCGGCCACTTATCCCTCGAATTTTCCCGGAGCTTTGGCCAATGCGTCAGTCCCTACCGGAACCTATTACATCGCACCCGGCACGGGCAACGCGCCCACCGCGCTTGCCAACCCTGCGCTTGGCGCTGCGTGGGCATGGTTTTCCGAGGGCAATAGCTCCTACAACGCGCTGCAGCTAGACATCAATCATCGCTTCAGCGGCGGGCTCGCCCTGCGCGGGGTGTACACGTGGTCGAAGGCTCTCGATAACGGCGACTCTCTGAATGCCACGGCCGCCGGGAACGCTCCAGGTCTCGTTTCGAATCCATTCGATTTGCGCGCGGACTGGGGACCTGCCACGTACGACGTGCGAAACGCAGGAGTGATCACCGGAACGTACGAGCTGCCGATTGGCCAGGGCAAAGCATTCCTCAATGGGTTTGGCAGCGTAGCGAACGGATTCATCGGAGGGTGGACGGTGAATTCAATCGTGACGCTGCAATCCGGATTCCCGTTCACGCCCCAGCTCAGCTATAACCCGTCCAACAACGGCGATACCAAGAATCCCGTGCGGCCGTTCGTAAACCCGAACTTCACCGGGCCGGTGATTTTGGGAAATCCCGCAGAATGGTTTAATCCAGCCGCGTTTTTGGCGCCGCCTGCGCCGGCCGCCGGACAGGCAGGTCCCGGCTTTTACGGGAATCTCGGACGTGATTCGTTCACCGGGCCGGGACTGGCGACCTGGGACTTCTCGCTGTTGAAGGACATACCCTTGCACGAGCGGTTCCGCCTGCAGTTTCGCGCAGAGCTGTTCAATCTGCTGAATCGCGCGAATTTCAACACGCCTAATTTGGTGGTGTTCACTCCATCGGGAGTTTCACCGACGGCGGGAAAGATCACTGGCACTTCCACAACGTCACGTCAGGTGCAGTTTGCGCTGAAGTTTTTGTGGTAAGCGAGGGGGGCGGGTAGAGGCGTAAGCCGTGACCGTTTGCGAATTCCGCTTCGAGAGATTCAACGCTCGCGGGAACGACGAGTATCTCGATCGTGTGAGCGCGCTTCTGGAGGATTTACTGGAAGCGCGGTGGGTGCTTGCGGACGCAGCGCGCCATCCGGAGGGCGGCGGATGGTGGCAGATATGCCTTTACCGGGAGTTTAAGCAATGGGCGCTGGACAGGACACCGCGCTGAGCCGAGCGCCGATTCGTCCGCACGGAGCGCGGCGTTCGGCGGAGATCAGCCTTCGCGGAACTGCTGCTTCAACCGGTTAATTTCGTCGCGGAGCTTCGAAACGCGGCGCGCCACGGTTACCTCGTAGAGAAGAAACACTACCCACACGGCGATCCAAGCGGTAAATAGAAACTGAAAGTCCTTCACAACGCCTCCTTCACGGGCCCGGACTGCGCGTCCAGGCTACGCAATTCGATTTCCTGCCGCAACTCTTCCACCTCGCGGCTCATGCATTCAATGCGATAGCGATCCACCAGCACAGGGATCATCACCACTAGCACGGCGACCATGCAGACCAGGAACACCTTGGCCATGACCGGATTGATGCCGGAATTCGGGCCGCCGAAGAAGACCGGCTGCGGATGCTGCGTGGGAAACCAGCGGTTGGACATGTACACGAGCGGCACGTCGAGAAACGCGAAGATACCGAAGACCGCCGAAAGGGAAGCGCGATGCCGAGGATCTTCCAGCAAGCCGCGAAGCATTAAGTAGGAGATGTAGAGCATCCACATAATGAACGTGGTGGTTAGGCGCGCGTCCCACGTCCACCAGATTCCCCAGACGGGCTTGGCCCAAAGAGGCCCAGTAATCAGACCGATCGAGCAGCAGGCCACGCCCACTTCCGCCGCGGAGACACCGAGACTATCCCAGCGATCACCTCGGGTGGAGAGGTAGGCGATGTTGGAGATGAACACGATGGTGAACGCGGTGAAGGTGGCCACCCACGCGGAGACGTGGAAATAAAAGATCCGCTGGATTTCGTGCATGGTGGCTTCTTCGGGCGCGATGTAAAGCGCCGCATAGCCCGCAAAGATGATCAGCGCGGCTGAAAACGCCGCAAGAGCGATTCGAAATTTCATAAAGCGAACTCCCAGGCTCCCCGAAACGGCAAAGCATTGGGGAGGAAAATCATTCCTCCATCAAAAATTCGCAAAGAAGCCACGACGCAGTCAAAAACACGACGTCGAACCCAGCGAGGAATGCGACCCATTTTTGATCGAGATATGGCTGCTGAGCGAAAAGCGCCGACGTGGCTTCCACGGCGGCGATTAAAAGCGGCATCAGAAGCGGCAACATGAGAAGCGGCAGGAGCAATTCTCGCATGCGCGCATGCGCCGAAATAGCCGAGAAAACCGTTCCGGTGACGATTACTCCGATGGTGCCAAGCACGAGTACCATCGCCAGCCGACCGACGATGCCCGCAAGTGAAACGTTATAGAGCACGGCGAAAACCGGGACTAGAACGACCTCGGCGACCGAGAGGAAAATAAAATTGGCGAGCATCTTGCCGAGCAAAATAGCGAAGGTCGAGACGGGCGCCATGCGCAGGGCGTCCAGAGTGTCGTTGGATTGCTCGCGGGCAAACGATGGGTGCAGCATCAGCGAGGCGGAGAAGAGAAAGGCGATCCACAGCAGGCCCGGGCCGTAATGGCGCGATTCGGCGGGAGTGGGATTGAACGCAAAGCTGAAAAGCACCACGACCACGATTGCGAATACCACGGTGGCGTTCAAAAGTTCGCGCGTGCGAAATTCCAGGCGCAGCTCTTTGGTCAGCAAAATTGCGGCGGCGCGTGCGGTGGACACCTACTCCTCCGCCCGAAGCGCGGCCAGAATCGGGCGCGGGTCGCCGCTGGGTCCGCTGTCGTGCTCGACGCGCCCTGCCGCGAGGGAAACGGCGCGCGTGGTGAGGTCGAGCGATTCGTTGCGCGCGTGCGTGCTCATGATGATGGTGACACCCGATTGGCGCAGCCGCGCGAGCGTTTCGGCGAACCACACGGCTCCCTGGCGATCGAGGCCCGCGGCAGGCTCGTCGAGCAGTAGCAGGCGCGGTTCGTGCAGGAGAGCGCGCGCGATGGCCAATCGCTGACGCATGCCGCGCGAGAAATTGCGGACAATGCTGCCCGCGCGCGACGCGAGTCCGCAGGCGGCAAGTGCCCGCGCGACGCGATCGGGAATGCCGGTCAGTCCGTAGAGTTGGGCGAAAAGCGACAGGTTTTCCGCGGCGGTGAGTTCGTCGTACAGCAGCGTGCTGTGGCCGACCATTCCGATTGATGACTTCGGCGACGCGCCGGCCGCAAGGCCCGCAAATCGAATGCTACCGCTGGTGGGAGACATTAGCGAAGCGGTGATGCGAAGAAGAGTGGTCTTGCCAGCGCCGTTGTGGCCGAGCAGGGCAACGAATTCACCGGGCGCGATCTCGATCGAAATGCGGCGCAGAGCTAGCAGCGATCCAAAGCGCTTTTCAACTTTTTCAAATGCAACGCCAAGACCGGCGGATGCCGCCGCGTCAATTGCAGACGCGGACTGAGGCAGCGACATCGAGGAAGGAACAGTCATCACCTGATCCATATGGCCATCCAACGCCGCCATCTAGCCTTTCACCAAATCGCGCAGGGTCTTTTGCACGAGATCGCGCCGGCGGGCATACTCTTCTTCGGAGATGGTACCGGCCTCGCGGCGCAGTTCCAGGCGGAACAGGGAATCCTTCAGCTCGTCCAGGCTGCCGCGAACTTCCTGCTCGACTTCGGCTTCGACCGAGGCTTTCCGCGCTACTGCTTCCGCCGCAGGCGCGGGAACGGCCAATGGCGGAGTTGTTGCAGTAGGCGGCGCAGGCGCTTGCGTGGGCCTGGACTTTGCCGATTCCTTCGCCGGAATAGGCGGAGGCACGGCAATTGCGTCCCCGGGGCCAGCGGGAGCTATCTGCGGCTGGCGCAGCACAAAAATCAAGCCGAGAGCAAAAAGCCCGACAAATCCGCCCACCACGATCCATTTCAGGCTGCTAATGCGCGCCGGAAGAGTGGTGAGGTTGGCAACGGGGCTCGATTGCGCACCGTCGTCGATATGCGAATTTACGGAGGGATTTTGCGAGTTGTCGGCGGCGTTCGCGTCACCATTATCCGAAGGTGGAGGCGCGGTCCCGGAGATGGCCACGGCTACCGGGGTATTGGCGTCGACGGCTTGCCGCAGGTAGGCGTTGAAGCCCTGCTCGGAGCCGGCGGGAGCGAAATCGCCTCCGGAAATCTGCACGGTAGGCGGAGCAAAAATTGCTAGGCGGGCGACCGTGTATGGCGAAGAAAAACTGATTTGCGTTTCATTGCTCGGGTAGGGAACCGTGTAGGTGACGCCGACGCGGCTCGATCCCGGGCGAAAGGCGTAATTGATAGCTTTTTCGTTCGTGCCCACGTCCGTGGTGCTTTGAATGACAGGTAGGCCGGTGGCTATGCCCGCGGAAACCTGGCTGAGGTGCGCTCCGACGGGAAGCAAAAATTTGAAGGTGCCGCCAGAACGGTAAAAGGCGAGTGGCGGCTTGCTGTCGTTGTCGACGTTGTATTCCTCATCGACGCTGAGGTTCGGGCCATTGGGCTGGACGATGATGGCGTGCGCGGTCACGTTGATGGCGCTGGCCCTACTGGTCGGCCGAAAGACGTCGATATTGACGGTGCTGGTGCCGGGTGTGACCGGCTCGTGATAGAACACGCCGCGATATACGGCGCGCAGCAGCATGGGCCCTTGGCCGAGCAGCGGATTATCGAACTGGTAGTGCCCCTGCGAGTCTGATTTCGTGGTGGCGACGGGCTTCATTCCGCCCATCAGCTGAATCAGGATCACCTGCACTCCAGAGGCGACTTTGCCGGTGGTGCCATTGCGGATGATGCCGGAAACGGTGCCTGCGAAAGCGGTCGATGCAAGCGCGCAGATAAGCACACCCGCTAGCGAAAACTTCTTCCAACTGCGATGACTCATGAACGGCGTCCCTTTTCGTAGGCCGCCTGGCGTGTGGCGGGAGTGGGAACGCCGCCAGTGAGCGTATCCATCTCGGCGAGTACGCGAGCGGCCTCAATTTCAAGCGACTGCTTGATCTCCTCGTAATCCTGGTCGGAAAACTTACCGGCGCGATGTTCGAAGCGGAGATCGCGGAGATTTTCGTAAATAGTGTCGCGGCGCTCCAGCAATTGATCGAGCTTGGTGCGGTGCGGCACGGCGTCGGATGCGTCAAGCTTGACACCGAAGACAAAAACGAGCACGGCGACGGCGAGCAACAAGCACGCAATACCAACATCCAGGTTACTCATCGGGTTCCTTTTCGGATTCGCGACGGGCCCGGGCGATCAACTCGTCCGAAATGGGCGGCCCGGAGGCAGTGACAGGCTGTAGCGACCCGCGGCGGCGCCAGCGGCGTACGATCCCCCATACCAGAAGAAACGCCAGCAGCGGCAATGCCACGGGCATGATCCATACCAGCCAGTCGAAGCCTTTGGCCGGCGGCGAAACCAGAACGCTAGGGCCGTATTCCTGCACGAAGTCCTGAAGAATCAAGTCGTCGGATTCGCCGCGCCCGATGCGCTGATCGATCTCTTTCAGCTCGGCCCGGGCAGTGGCGCAAGGACCGGCGAACGCGCCTCCGCTATGATTGCAGGTGCCCACGGTGTCGTCGCAGCCCCCGCACATGCACTTCAGCCGAAGGCTGAGGGCGTGTGCGCGCTCGGCTTGCTGCGGCGTCAAGGCGCTGGCGGCCGGCGCTGAGGTCAGAATCATCAGAAAGCCGACGAGCAATCCGGCAGCTAGCAGGCTGAGCTGGCGAATAAAAAGCGACCGTGGCGCTGCGAAAGATATCGGAGAGGCGCTGGGGGTCATTCCTCGATCACAACCTGGAAACATTCCTATCTATTTAACGCCGATTGCTAGGTTCAGTGCAAGCGAACGTTGGGTGCGTTCGAACTCACTGGCTCTCGGCAGGCGCGCAGCAGGGTTCGGACGAAAGCGACTAGCTGCTGTACGAACGGTCGGTGCCATTTGAGGGTAGCTGGGAAACGAACCCGCGAGACTCTTACGGCGTGTACTCAACGAGTATTCAGTACAAATCGGATAATGTGGTGGTATAACAACGGACAGTAAGAGGGAGGGTCTGCCATGAATGGGGACATTCCGGCCCGGCGATCCGCGCAATCAGAACAACGCAGCGGAAACCGATTTCGCGTGGTAGTGCCGATCGAAGCGGCCTGGAAGGATTCCAAAGGCAAGAGCGTGAAGCAATCCGCCGAAGCTCTGGAAGTAAACGCATCCGGCGGTTTGCTAGAAATGAAGGTGTATCCTAGCGTCGGCAGCGAGATCGCTATCACGAATTTGATTTCGGGGGAGCAGGCGCAGGCGCGCGTGGCAGCGGTTCGTCGCGCCAAGGACGGTGCAGTGCTGGGAGTCGCCGTCCAATTGGTGCGGCCAAGCGAAAGCTTTTGGGGCCTGAATTTTCAGCTCAAAAAGACCAGCGCGCAGCTGGCCCAGATCGAAGAGGCGATCAAGTCTGGCGGCGTGGACCCGCGGATCCTGCGGGATTTTCGGGATGCCGTGGATTACGTTCGCAAGACGGCCTGGGCGGTGCAGGAGTGGCAGGAGCGTCAACTAAAACAGCACGATCCGCAGACGGTGCTGCCGCTAATTATTTCCGAACGCATCCGGCGCGCCACTCAGCTCAGTAACGCGATTTCGGCCGATTTGTCCACCCACGATGTGACGCGCGAAACCTCCGGGATTAAAGAATTCTTCCAGGCCATTGAAGGCCTGTACGGCCAAATCGGCCGTCTATTTCACGGCCGTACAGCCTGACTTCATGTCGCGCTAGCGAGGCGCCACTGCGGATTCATCTCGTTGTTGCGCGATTTTTCGTGGCGCGGACTCATGAACGGCGAGCATCGCCGCGATTCCAATGAGTGCGGCGACCGCCCAATACCACGCCGGCGCCTCCGGACTTCGCGTCACTTTGATGAGCCAAGTGATGGCCAACTGGGTGGTCCCTCCGAACAAGGCAATCGACACGGCGTAGACGACGGCTACTCCGCCGGAACGGATGGCAGCGGGCAGGGATTCAGTTAGCCAGACGATAACGGGCGCCCCCGACAACTGGGCCAGGATGTAGAGCACGGCGGTAGCGATCAGAAGGGAAGCCGTGGTGCGGTAATGGTTGATGAAGTAGAAAGACGGAATGATTAGAAGCAGCAGAACAACACCGGGTATCAGCATGATTGGTTTACGGCCAAAGCGGTCGCAAAGCACTCCGCTGATAAGATCGAACGTCACTCCGGAAATGCCAATCACGATTGTGGCGGAGAAGGCGATGTTGGCGGGCATGTGCAGCGTGCTGATCGCGTAGGTAGTCATGTAATCGGAGACGTAGGTGCCGATGGTTCCACTAGCCAGCAGAATTAAACCGAGGAAGATGACCCAGCGGTGGGGTCGCAGCGGGACGTGTTCGCGCTTCTTTCCGTCGTGCGAGTAAAACGTCTCCGGCAAGCTGCGCCGCATCATCAGACCGAATGGCACGATCGTCGCTCCCACCAGAAACGCGATGCGCCAGCCAAAATCCTGCAGTTGCTGGCCGTTCAAGAAACTCGCCAGGGCAAATCCAACCAAGCCTGCGATCAGCACGGAAAGATCCTGCGTCCAAAGCTGGAAAGATGTGTAAAAGCCGCGGCGTTCGGGCGGAGCGGACTCCAGCAGAAATGCCGTCGTGGGCCCCACTTCTCCACCAAGCGCAAAGCCCTGAATCATTCGGAACAAAACCACCAGAATGGGCGCGGCCGCCCCGATCATCGAGCGTGGAGGCGTCAGCGCCAAGCCGAAGATCGCGACACCCATCAGCGAAAACGACAAAATCATCGCCGGCTTACGGCCCGCGTGGTCGCCCATTCTGCCGATCACGAATCCGCCGATGGGCCGCGTGATGAACCCGGCGCCGAAAGCGCCCAAAGACGCGAGCAGGCTGGCCGTGGGCGAACTGGACGGGAAAAAAGCGCGGCCGATGTAGACGGCGAAAAAGGAATAGGTCAGGAAGTCATAGAATTCGAGCGCGTTGCCGAGCACCACGGCGGCCACGTGGCGCGCTGGAATCGAACTGCGCGTATCGGAACTGAGGTTCGCCATCGGGTGGTTATGCGACGGAGCGCGTCCTCCGCAGCCGTGCATTAGAACACAGGAGAAGCTTGCTGGGAAGGCATGCGATGTTCGGGCAGGAGCCTCCGACGTACTTGCGTTCCACGACCGCGACACCCTGTCCTGCGGTGGCAAAGGTCCAGGCCGGAAGTTTCGCATCGGTGCCGCAGCCGATGATGACGAGATCGTACTCTTCTGTGGTCGAGCCCGCGGATGATTATGCGGAAGGACCAGGGCTGGTGGTGTTCATGGAGCGCTCCTCTTGAAGCTGCATAGAAACACGTGCGAGTCTCGAATGCTGCCGCCATTACAAAGCGGGTGCGATCGAAGACCGCAGCTAAATACCTTTTACTTCGCCGCCGTCCATGCGCACCGATGTCCCGGTCATCCATTTTGCGGCAGGGGAAACCATGAATGCGAGAAGTTCGGCGATTTCCTCCGGCTGGCCATAGCGGCTGATGCCCGCCTCTTGGGGAAACTTCCTAGTCGCCTCTTCGACGCTCATGCTGTGTGCGGGCGCCCACTTTTCCAGGAAAGAGCGGCGGCGGCCTGTCATCACTGCACCCGGCACGACGCTGTTCACCTGCACGCCGTCCTTGACCCCTTGCTCGGCGAAAGCTTTTGCGAGTGCGATGATCGCGGCATTCGTTGCGGCAACGGCCGCAAACGCGGGCTTTGGATCGAGTGCCGCGCTGCCCGACATCAACACTACGGAGCCTTTGGTTTGCTTCAAGGCGTCCCAGGCTCGAATCGTCAAACGCCGCGCGCCGTGTAGTTTCAACTCCATACCGACCTTCCACTCTTCATCCGTCATCTCAAAAAGGTCGATCTGTGGAACCGCGCCTGCGATGTTAAGGAGCGCATCAATCCTTCCGAAATGATCGAGCGTCTGACGGACGACAGTTTCCGGCGCTTCCGCTTGGCTCAAGTCGAGAGCGAGGCGAAACGGTTCGGCTCCAGCTTCGCGAACCGCAGCCGCAACCTCTTCGAGCGCCTGTTCATTTCGTGCCACTAGCACCACGCTTGAAAAGTCGCGGGACAACCGGATTGCAGTCGAGCGGCCAATACCCTGGCTGGCTCCAGTCACAATGGCGACAGTACCTTCTCCATCTTTTGCGCTCGACATAAATTCCTCCTTCGTACACGGATACGTTTAGAAAACTGTGGCCTTGGCCGCCTCAAGGACGATGTCCACAACCTTGTCCGGCGCAGTGAGCAGCGGAGTGTGGTCTACGGCAAACGACCGGACCGTCGCCTTCATGCGCTCCGCCATGAAGCATTGGGTTTTGGGGTTAATCATCCGGTCTTCCTCCGCGAGCAGATACCACGTCGGCTTTGACTTCCATGCTGGCACTGGGGCTGGCTCCTGAATGCTCTTCACAGCGATCGGCCTTTGCACCGCTTTGCAGAGGGCGATTTGTGCAGCTGTTGCGTTTTGTGCAAACGCGTAATCGAACCCTGCATCCGGCATCCAGATATAGCCGTCTGCATCGGGAGTGAGTTGCGGAGCCTGCGGGTGAGGCTTGTCCTTGTAAAAAACCTGGGCGACTGTCTCTCCTTCGTCCGGGGCGAGCGCGGCGATATAGACCAGTGCCTTCACTCGCTTATCGTTGGCCGTGGCAATCACCGCACCGGCATAGGCATGGCCTGCAACGATCAGAGGGCCCTCAGTCCGCGCAATCATTCGATTCAATGCCGCCGCATCGTCACGCAATGAAGTTAGTGGGACCGGCGCGGCAATCACCCTCAGGCCCTTTGCTTGAAGCGGGCGAATGACCGCCTCCCAACTGGAGCCGTCGGCCCACGCTCCGTGGACCAGGATGACTGTGGTGTCTCCGAAAGAGTTCACGGCAATTCTCCTTTGCTGCAATCGAAATGGAAGATATGCGGTAGGCCGTGCCTGGACCTTAGCCGAAAAAGCTAAGGATTTGCTGAGCGATGAACTCGGACGAATCCTCCAGCGCAAAGTGGCCGGTATCGAGCAGTTGGAGTTGCGCCCTGGGGATGTCCCGCAGATAAGCCTGTGCGCCTTCGACAGTGAAGAAGGGATCGTTCTTGCCCCATACGATCAGCGTTTTCGGTTGCTTGTCCCGGAAGAACGCATGCCACTCGTCATAGTGTCCAAGGTTCGATTGGTAGTTATGAAGCAGATTGAGCTGAATCGTATCGTTGCCGGGCCTGTCGAGAAAGAGTTGATCGACGGTATAGGAATCGGGGCTGATGCGCGAAATGTCTTTCACGCCGTGTGTGTACTGGAAAATCGTCATCTCTTTCGTAAGCAGGCTCCGCACAGGCTTCTCCGTCTGGGGAGTGCGGTTCGCCCAGAACGGCTTCAACGGGTCGAAGGCTCCTCCGATTCCCTCGGCATACGCATTTCCGTTCTGCACCACGATGCCCTCAATGGCGTCCTGGTGGCGAAAAGCGATGCGATAGCCCACCGGTGCTCCATAGTCCTGCACATAGATGCTGAACGATTTCAACCCAAGAACGCCGAAGAGCAACTCTTCCACGTAAGCAGCCAGGTTGTCGAAGGTGTACTCGAACTGGGACGTGTCCGGCGTATCGCTATAGCCGAAGCCGATGTAATCCGGGGCGATCACATGGAACTTATTCGCCAGTTGGGGAATCAGGTCGCGGAACATGTGCGACGAGCTTGGAAAACCGTGCAGCAGCACGATGTTGGGAGCATCTTTCGAGCCTGCCTCACGATAGAAGAGCTTAAGTCCGCGGACGGTAGCGTGTTGAAACGTAGTCATGGAAGTGTCCTCTCGAATGGTTTGTGGAGGGCCTTCATTCGGCGCAACGCGACCGCCCACGAAAATTGAGATGATACAACACCGATAAAAGGTGCAATAGAGGTGTTATATTTATCGCGGAATATTTTTGTGCAAGGGTTTATGCGCGCTGCCTCACAAGATGCAAACGAATGGGTTGACGGTTTTCTGTTCGTAGCGAACAGGCCGATTCTCGATTTCTTGAATACGAAGCCTGTCCTGCCGGATGGCCCCAAAG
This sequence comes from Candidatus Acidiferrales bacterium, assembly GCA_050746725.1. Taxonomy (GTDB): domain Bacteria; phylum Acidobacteriota; class Terriglobia; order Acidiferrales; family UBA7541; genus Palsa-295. The sequence continues at coordinate 68,504 of JBOGMX010000010.1, forward strand.
AGCTTCTTCCCGATACTCATGCGCTGGAGAGGTGGCTGATCGCGTCGAGGATGGCGGACTCTCCCAAAGTTAAATCGCTGCTCAGGAGCTGGCGAAACTCCGCTACAGCTGGCACGTTCCTGCAAGAGCTCATCGCATTTCGGGCAAGATTGAGGAGCGCCGTGCTGCGGATCGAGAGCGGCTCTTTACCGTCGGATTCGTTCCTAGCCGAAGTAAACTCGCTGCTGCTTCAATATCCTCGCCATACGTTCCTGAACAGAAGAAGCGGGAAGATTCTGCGGGAAACAATCTTCGAGCCGCGCAAGCCCACCGATTTCTGGGCTCCAATTATCGATAGCGCCGCCGATCTTCTCACGGAGACCGAAACATCCCGCCTCCGGATGTGCGAATCATGCGTTATTCACTTCTTCGACATAAGCAAAAAAGGGGTAAGACGGTGGTGCAGTATGAACATCTGCGGCAACAAGCTGAAAGTCGCTGCCTATCAGAGGCGAAAACGCGCTAGTCATAACTCCACATGATTGATGACAGACCTGCTGCAAAGACTGTGGCGGATTGTTGCACATTTCGCAAGACGATCGGACTGGAGGTTACCTTTGAAGTCCTGAAGGATAGCCTTCGCCAAGAGATGGCGAGCATCAGCGAAGCCTATCACTACGTAAAATCCGCCGTGTGAGCAACGTAATTCGCCCCACATGGAGGTGACCAGCCCAAACCGGAGCAATTGACGACGCACGTTTAGGAATCGGTAAGAAATACCAGAACGCGCCGGACTTGATTCTTCGCGAGCCGGGGCGTCAGCTTTCGTCGTCGCCGTCATCGGTGCGGCGCACGAACGAATTGCCCGAACGCCCGGACCGTCCGCCGATGGCAACCGCGTCGCCCCAACTTCGCTCGGATGCAGCGCGCAGTACGAGGGCAGTTTTCCGCTCCGGGAACAGTGCAAGCCCGGTGCCGAGAATCACCACGATCCCGCCAAACCAGATGAATTTTACCAGCGGGTTGATGAAAGCATGGATCACCGGCTTGTTCGTACTCGGATCGATTCCGGAATAGACGACGTAGAGATCGCGTAGCGGGGAAGATTCGATGGCCACGATGGTTTCCGTCACCTGACTGGAGGTGAAGAGGCGGCGCTCGGGATACAGCATCATTTCCGATTTGCCGTTGCGGAAGACCTCCAGAGTGGCCCGCTGCGAAGTGTAGTTCGCGTTGGATGGCGAGTCAAAATTTTGGCAGAGGATCGTGTACGGGCCAATGGAGAGACTCTGGCCAACGGATACTTGCTTGGAGATGTCCTGGCTGAACGCGCGCCCGGCGATGCCGATGAAAATCAGCACCATGCCAAAGTGCACGATGTAACCGCCGTAGCGCCGCGTGTTGCGCATGGTCAGATCTCCGACGGCGCTGATGATGTTCACGTGGTCGCGCGAGGAGATCACGCGCGCGCCGCGATAAAACTCCGAGGCGATCGTGAGCGTGACGAAAACGGAGAGGATCAGGCACACCAAGGCGTAAAACTCGCGGAAGCCGAATGCGAACGCGACAGCGCCAGCCACGAGCCCAAGACCCAGGGGCCACGCGAAATTGCGCCTGAGCGCGTCGAAAGAGGTTTTACGCCAGGCCAGCAGCGGGCCAACGCCCGTCAGGAACAGCAGAAACAGCGCGATCGGAATATTGACCTTGTCGAAGAACGGCGGCCCGACGCTGATCTTGCTTCCGGTGACCCATTCGGAGAGTACCGGAAACAGCGTGCCCCAGAGAACGGCGAAGCACGCGGCCAGAAGAATCAGATTGTTGAATAGAAAACTCGATTCACGCGAGACAAGCGAGTCGAGCTGATTATCGCTGCGCAGGTAATCGCGATTCTTGTACCAGGCGATTAGGCAGACAGTCAGCACGATGGCCAGAAACCCGACAAACCAGTTGCCGATGGCCGATTGAGCGAAGGCATGCACGGAGTTGACGATTCCGGCGCGCGTCAGGAATGTTCCGAGGATGCACAGCATGAAGGTGCTGAAGACCAGCCAGACGTTCCACACGCGCATCATGCCGCGCTTTTCCTGCATCATCACGGAATGCAAAAAGGCTGTTCCGGTAATCCACGGCAGCAGCGCTGCGTTCTCCACCGGGTCCCATTCCCAATAGCCGCCCCAGCCGAGGACCGCGTACGCCCAGTGCGCGCCGAGCAGAATGCCGGCGCCCAGCAGGCACCAGGCAACCATGGTCCAGCGGCGCGTAATGTGAATCCATTTCTCTCCAGGATAGCGGCCGAGCAACGCGGCAAGCGCGAAGGCGAACGGCACCGTGAATCCCGTATAGCCGAGATACAGCATCGGCGGATGAATCACCATCTCGGGATACTGCAGCAGCGGATTGAGTCCGCTGCCATGCGAAAGCTCCGCCATTCGAAGCACGCCGGAAGAATCGGCGGCAGCGATCACGCTGAAGGGATTCGCGACGAAATTATTGAGGGTGAGGAAGAAAATCTGCACGCCGGCAAGAATCACGCCGACCCAGGGCATCAGCTCCGGATGTCGCTTGCGGTTCACGTAGAGCGCAAGAAACGCGAACATCGACAGGAGGAAGGACCACCAGAGCAGCGAGCCTTCCTGTCCAGCCCAAAGTGCGGCAAATTTGTAGAAGCCGGGCAGTGCGCGATTGCTGTGTTCCGCCACATAGGCCAACGAAAAATTGTCGGTAAAGAAAAAATATTCGAGGGAAGCGACGGCCAGCGCCACCAGGCCGAAAACTGCCATGCCGGCGTGCCTCGCGCTCTTGGTGAGCAACTGCTTGCGGGTGTAGATGCCAACCAGTCCGCCGACGAACGCGTACACGGCGGCCAGAAACGCAAGCAGCAGAGCAAACGAACCGAAGATATCCACGAAGCCCCCTTACCCTAATAGCGGCGCGTTAACTTTTGCCGGTGGCCATGCTGCTGCCGATCGGCGCAGCCTGGTATTTAGAGGCGCATTTCGCCTGCACCTGCTCGGCAACGAAGCTGCCTTGCGGCGACAGGCGTCCCTCGACCAGGGCCTGCGCGCCGTCCTTGAACGTGTCCGGAAGGGGATCAGTGCCGACGTAGTTGACGGGAAGCTCCTTGCCATTCTCTTCGAGGACGAAGTGTAGATGGCCGCCCTCATGCTGGATTGAACCGGCCAGCACATCGCCGGATACGCGCATGCGTTGGTGCAAGGCTTGGCCATGAAGCGTGGAGAGCTCGGAGATGGTGTGGTAATAAGTCTTGCTTTGTGTGTATCCGACGTAAGCTAACGCGAGCAGCGTAACAATGATAATGCCGGAACCAACCATGAATTTTCCGCGGGCCTTCATTCTAGACTCCCATCCGTTCCCCTCGGCGGGAACTTTGCATTCTAGCACAGCGATGGAGGTGAGCTTATAGCAAGTTGCGCGCGGGCCGAAGGAAGGAGCTGATATCCGGATCTAAGGATGAGCGGTCAATGCGTCTCAAAAGGGAAGCGCTCGCGGCGAAGTCTTCAGCCGAAAGAAATCGGGGAGCGGAAGCGACGAACCTAATCGTTCTCAGCGGCCGACGATACCACCGCCTTGCCCGATGCAGCAGGAATGCCGGGAACAACAGCGGAATTTTCGGACGCGGCGGACTGAGCGGCATCGGCAGCCTGGCCCAGCTTGGCGCGAAGGCAGCCGACTAGCTCCGGCGCGAGATTCGAGATGGCCATGCCTTCCGAGACGATGAACTTGCAGCTCAGGATTGGCCGGGCGCGATCGTCATCGGGAAGATGGCAATCGACGCGGCAAAACTGGCATTCCTGGTTCCAGCAAAAGCGCCCGTAGGGAATGGTTTCCGGGCTGATGAACTGAAATGCGCGGAGCAATGAATTGCGTTCCGGCACAAGAAAAGTTTTTCCCAAGATCGTAATCTCAACGAGTTTCTCGTACGGCCGAAATACGTCGGACATCAGCGTAGCCTCGCCCTTTGCCATTGGATGGAACCCCTTGTGATGAAACTAGATCAGCGCGAGCGGCGGAGCAATGGGAATGCACGGGAACGTGTTCAATGCTCCAATGGGAAGTACTGGACCAATCGAAAGCGGTGTGGGGCAAAAGCCGGTGTCAGGCGAAAAATTGACCCATGGCGCGGAATTTGTCGTAGCGCCGGTCGATCAGCTGCTGGGGCGAGAGCAGCGTCAGCTCATCAAGCGCGCGAAGCAACACAGGATCAAGCAGCTTGGCGGTGGCTTCGTAATCGTTGTGAGCGCCGCCCTCGGGCTCGGGAATCACTGCGTCAACCAGCTTCAATTTCAACAAATCTGGCGCCGTGATCTTCAGCGCTTCGGCGGCAAGTTCCGCTTTGGTGGAGTCGCGCCACATGATCGAAGCGCAGCCTTCGGGCGAGATCACCGAGTAAATCGAATTCTCGAGCATGAATACGCGGTCGCCAACGGCAATCGCCAGCGCGCCGCCCGATCCCCCTTCGCCCGTGACCGTGACGATGATCGGTGTGGCAAGCCGCGCCATTTCCCGGATATTCCGGGCGATGGCTTCGGCCTGGCCCCGCTCCTCGGCATCGACTCCGGGATATGCGCCGGGAGTATCGACAAACACAAAGATGGGACGGTTGAATTTCGCCGCCAGCCGCATGGCTCGCAGAGCTTTGCGATAGCCTTCAGGTCTGGCTTGGCCAAAATTGCGCTCCACGCGCTGCTTGGTGCCGCGTCCCTTTTGCGTGCCGATCACCAGGCACGGTTTGCCGTGAAATCGCGCCATGCCAGCGATCAACGCGGCGTCGTCGGCGAAGCTCCGGTCGCCATGAATTTCGCTGAAGTCCTCGAAGAGAAGGCGGATGAAGTCGTCCGTGTAGGGCCGCTGCGGATGTCGCGCCAGCTGGACCTTTTGCCAGGAGGCGAGATTCGCGTAGAAATCGCGTTTCAGCGCGTCCACTTCCTTACGGATTCGCAAAATATCGTCGGCCGTAGTGCTAGTAGGTTCGGCGAGGCGTCCAAGATCGGCGACGTCGCGTTCCAGCGTATCGATAGCCTCCTGCCGCTGCTTTTGTTTTTCGGCAACGCTCGCGTCCGCATCGCGAATAGCCTTGAGGGGAGAAACTGGTGCAGCATCGAGAGCGACGGCCGGTGCCGCCGAAGCCGTGGTCATTTGGGAGGCGAGTTCGCGCTGTTTCGCGCGCTCTTGCAGGCGGTGCAGCCGTTCGCGCGCCAATTTGCGGCGCTCGCGTTTGTCTCCAGTCGTCGTCACGGAACCACCTCCACGGAATCCGCGCCGCAGATTTCGCGAACGCGCGCTACAAGTTCGGAATCGGCGCGCACGGCGCTGGAGGATTCGAGCGTCGCTTCGAGGCCGCCTTCCTTTACCAAATCGAATTCCACCCGGCAGCGCCCAGGCCGGCTGATGAAAAGATCTTGCAGCTTATCGAGCGCGCCCGCATCCAGCGTGCCCAGAACCACGTGGACGCGCAACAGCTTTGGAGATCCGTTTTTCGCGGGCGACGTGACTTGGTCCAGTAATTTGGCGTCCGTGACGATTAATCGCGTGCCGACGTCTTCCACTGCCACGCGTGCTTTCACCAGCAGCGGCGTGGCGGCCTTGAGAATCGGCTCGAGTTTTTGAAACGCCTCGGGAAAAACGAGCGTTTCGATCACGCCGGTGCGGTCCTGCAGCGTCAGAATCGCCCAGCGTGCCCCGCGCCGCGAACGCATCGGGCGCAACTGAACGATGATCCCGGCGACCACCACGTCTTCATTGTTGCGGCGACCCTCAATCGAGGAAAGCTCGACGGCCCTGAGTTCCTCCAGCAACCCCGAGAACTTATCCAGCGGGTGGCCGGAGATGAAAAATCCGAGCGTGGCGTATTCGGCGGCGAGCAGTTCGTGCTCGGGCCACTCCTCTATATCCGGTAACATTTCGGCGGGCGGGGCGGCGGCCGCGGAACTGCCACCGAAAAGTCCGTGCTGCCCGCTCTCCCTGGCGCGCTGAATTTTTTGGGCGCGTTCGATGGCGCGGTCGATCGCCGCAACGAGTTGCGCCCGATGGCCGCCGAGGCCGTCGAGCGCCCCGGATCGCACCAGGCTTTCCAGTACTCGCTTATTCAGCAGCCGTGTATCCACCGACTCGCAGAACCCAAAAAGCTCGGTGAACCGGCCGAGCGTGGCGCGCGCGGCGAGAACCCCTTTGACCGTATTTTCGCCGACGTTCTTAATGGCGCAGAGACCAAAACGGATCGCTTCGCCCACCGGAGTGAAATTGAGGTCGCTGGAATTCACGTCCGGAGGAAGCACGGTGATGCCCATGCTGCGCGCTTCGTTGATATACTTCACTACTTTTTCGGTGTTGCCCGTTTCGGAGGTAAGCATCGCGGCCATGAATTCCACCGGATAGTGGGTCTTCAGCCACGCCGTCTGGTACGCAAGGAGCGCGTAGGCGCAGGAATGTGACTTATTGAATCCATATCCGGCGAATTCGGCCATTAGGTCAAAGATCTTTTCCGCTTTCTTCGCGGGAACTTTTCGCGCCGCGCATCCGGTAAGGAATTTTTCCCGCTGCGCGGCCATTTCCTCGACCTTCTTTTTGCCCATGGCGCGCCGCAACAGGTCCGCGTCGCCCAGTGAAAAACCAGCCAGACGATTAGCGATCTGCATCACCTGCTCTTGATAGAGAATGACGCCACAGGTTTCCGAGAGAATTTCCTCGAGCGCCGGCAGATCGTAGGCGACTTTCTTTTTGCCATGTTTGCGGGCGATGAAATCGTCGATCATGCCGCCCTGAATCGGGCCGGGACGGTAGAGCGCGTTGAGGGCCGTCAAATCTTCCAGCCGCGATGGCTGATAGCGCTTTAGAATGTCGCGCATGCCGTGCGATTCAAACTGGAAGATGCCGGTCGTGTCGCCGCGGGAGAAAATCGCGTAGGTTTCGGTGTCGTCAAGCGGCAACGCGGAAAGGTCCACTTTGACGCCGCGATTCTGCTCGATCAGCCGCACCGCATCGTCGAGCACGGTAAGCGTAGTCAGCCCAAGAAAGTCCATTTTCAACAGGCCAATCCGCTCGAGCGCGCTCATGTCGTATTGCGTTGTGATTTCATCCTTGCTGGACTTATAGAGCGGGACGATCTCGGTGAGCGGCCGCGGCGAAATCACCACACCGGCCGCGTGCGTGGACGCGTGCCGCGCGAGCCCTTCCAATCGTAGCGCCACTTCCACAAGCTGCTTCACGCGTTCGTCTGATTTGCGCAGCGAATCGAGCTGCGGAGACTGCTTCAGCGCGTCCTCGAGTTCTATATTCAGCGTGGTCGGGACCATCTTGGCGATCTTGTCGACCTCGCCGTAGGGCATGTCGAGCGCGCGCCCGGCGTCCTTCAGCACCGCTTTTGCCGCCATCGTCCCGAAGGTGATGATTTGCGCCACGCTCTCGCTTCCGTACGTTTGTCGGACGTACTCGATCACTTCGCCGCGCCGCCTCATGCAGAAATCGATATCGATATCGGGCATCGATACCCGCTCCGGGTTCAGGAAGCGCTCGAAGAGCAGATCGTATTGCAGCGGATCAACGTCCGTGATGCGCATCGCGTAGCTGACCAAACTTCCGGCAGCCGAACCACGTCCGGGCCCCACCGGCACGCCCTGCGAACGCGCATAGCGGATGAAGTCCCAGACGATCAGGAAATATCCGGCGAAGCGCATCTTTTGAATCATCTTGATTTCGGCCAAAAGCCGGTTCTGATACTCCGCGATCGGATGGCGCAGGCGCTTTTCGGCGGCCATGCGCTCCAGTTGCGGCACGCGCGACACGAACCCTTCATTCACGACGCGCTCGAAATACGAATCGGTGGTAAAACCCACCGGAATTTTGAACTCTGGGAACGGATCGTTGACCGGCTTGATCTTCACGTTGCAGCGTTCCGCGATGGCTAGCGTGCGGGATAGCGCCTCCGGTAATTCGCCGAATACTTGGGCCATTTCATCGGCGGTCTTGAAATAGAACTGGTCGGTGGCGAACTTCATCCGCTGCGTATCACTCATGGTCTTCCCGGTCTGAATGCACATCAGCACTTCCTGCGCATGCGCGTCCGAACGGGTCAGGTAATGGCAATCGTTGGTGGCCACCAGCGGAATGCCGCTTTCCTTCGAAAGTTTCACCAGATCGCGATTGATGCGCGGCTCGACTTCCAGGCCTTGATCCTGCACTTCCAGGAAGAAGTTGTTTTTGCCGAAAATGTCGCGCAGCCGGTAGGCGTTGGAGCGAGCCTGCTCGTATTTCTCGGAGAGCAGCGCGTCCGCCACTTCACCGCGCAGGCACGCGGAAAGCGCGATCAGGCCGCTGCTATGTTTCGCTAGCAGGTCGTGGTCCACGCGCGGCTTGTAGTAGAAGCCTTCGAGGAAGCCGGTGGAGACGAGCTTAATAAGGTTCTTGTAGCCCTCTTCGTTCTCGCAAAGCAGTACGAGGTGGTTGGACCTCTCGGCATCGGCGCCGCGATTTTTGTGGTTATCCGGAGCCACATATACTTCGCAGCCGATGATCGGCTTCACTCCGTGAGTGGTGGCTTCGTGGTAGAACTTCGCGGCTGCAAAGAGGTTACCGTGGTCCGTGACGGCTACAGCGGGCATCCCGCGGCGCGCCGCTTCGGCGGTCAATTCGCCCAGTTCGCAGGCGCCATCGAGAAGAGAGTAGTCCGTGTGCAGATGTAGATGGACGAAATTTGATCCGGCAGAAGTGGCCATGCGAAACCCATTCTAAACCAGCTTCGCGCAATCGGGAATGGCGACGTCGTTCGTTTATTGCGCGGCGTTGTCTGTGGCCGCGTGCTTTCTGCGTTGGTGCTAGCTTTCTAGCCGCAACTTTCCGCACCCCACCGGGTTATTATCAGCGGATTCGTATATTATTGTGCAACCGCCCAGACGGGGCCGTGCTCTAAGTTATTTGAGGCTTGTTCGCCAGCCCTGGGAGTCGATGAAACTCACGCTCACAACGAGGCTTTCCACTCAATTTTCCGGAGGAACACATGCGCTTTCTCAAACTCGCGCCGGCTGCGGCGCTACTTCTGTTTGCCGGGCTCTTTTCAGCCGCGCCTAGCGCTTTCGCTCAGTACCACTTTGGCTATTCGCAGCAGCGCAATATCGAGGTCACGGGATTTGCCGGCGGCCGCTTTTTCGGTCAGATCGCACTGCCGAACTCCGCGAGCGATATTGACTACCTTAAAATCGACAACAGTTACGATTACGGCGTAATGGGTGATGTCGATCTCTTCGGGCCGTTGCAAGCGGAGTTCATGTGGAGCCGCCAGCCTACCTCGATCGAGTCCCACGATTACACCAACGGCTACTTCTCTCCCGCGGGAAACGTAAACATCGACAATTACCAGTGGAGCTTGGTCTACCAGTTACGAGACTCGTCTGCCCGGCTGCGTCCATATATCGCGGGCGGCATTGGATTCACGCATTGGGGAACCAGCGTCCCGCAGACCCTCCCCTTTACGAATAACGTGGGCTTTAACGTTGGCGGGGGCGTGAAATACTATTTTGTAAAGCACGTCGGGGTACGCGTCGATTTTCGTTGGCTGCCGACCCGGACCACGTCCCAGGTCGGGCAGTTCTACGACCCGTATTACGGGTATTACCAAGCCAACATCAACAACTACGCGAAGCAGATCCAGATCAATGGCGGGCTGATTTTCCGGTTCTAACGTCGAGCCGATCTCTAAGGCGTCGGCGACCCGGCCTAAAAGTCGTCCGACTCCTGGGTGAACGTAAATCCGGGCAGCTCCGGCAACGAGCCCGCGCGCGAAATTTTCACCCGCAATGGCGACTCTTCTTCGGACCCGGTCTTGCGCAGAACCGCATAGCTGGTGAGCGCTTCGTTGTAAACCTTTGTAATCAGAAAGGTTTCGCCGGTATCTTCTTTCTTCCAAACTTGGCCAACCTGAATCTTTCGAATGGGCACGCTATGAATTTAAAGGCATTCCTTCAAAGCGTCAATACGCTTCCGTGGGTCCAAGTGCGCGACGATTGCACGCTGGGGTGGAATACGCCCTTGCTGCCGCTTTCCAGCAAGCAGCCGCCTAAATCATCTTGAGGCGGGAAATCCCGGCCCCGGCAGTCCTCTCGCCGCTCTAAAAGTTCCGCGTGAAGCTTCGCAAGGCGCCTCAGAGGGTCCGAATTTTCGCCAGCGCGGGGTTGGACAGGCCGAATCTTCGTTTCACGCCTTCTGGGGCGCCCTGCAGCGTGACTTCAGCGCGCAACTTAGCCCGCATAGATAGCAAAGTATCGATCGCTACGGACGATTCCCATGCGGCTGTCCGAGACTTTTCTGTTGCGGAGCCCCGCAGTTGTGGCATCTTAGAAGCAGCAGAAGAATCGATCATGGCAGCAGAAAAACGAATTGCGATCGTGCTATTTCAGTTGGGCGGTCCGGACACGCAGGAAGCGGTCGAGCCGTTCCTCTACAATCTTTTTTGCGACCCGGACATCATTAATTTCCCAGGCTCCTTTCTGGCGCGCAAGCCGCTCGCCAAGCTGATCTCCACCACACGCTCGAAGAAAGTCCGCCAACACTATGCCGAAATTGGCGGAGGCTCGCCGATCCGCCGCCTGACCGAGCAGCAAGCCGTCAGCCTGGAACGCGCGCTGCGCCCGCACATCCCCGCGCGGGCGATTGTGGCCATGCGCTATTGGAATCCGAACACGGAGGCGGCCATTGCAGCGCTTGAAAGCGCGCCGTATGAGGAAGTGGTGTTGCTGCCGCTCTATCCGCACTATTCTTTTGCCACCACGGGCAGCAGCCTCAAGGAATGGCACCGCCTGTATAAGCCGAAAGTTCCGGTGCAGCGCATCGATCACTTTTACGATCATCCGGATTACATCGCCGCGATCGTCGAGCGCATCAACGGCGTCCTGGGCAATCTGCCCGATCCGGACGAAGTTTGCTTGGTCTTCAGCGCACACGGACTGCCGGTATCGCTCGTCGAGAAGGGCGACCCGTATCCAAAGCACATTGCCGCGACCGTCGAACTGGTTCGCGAACTGGGCTCCTGGTCGAATCCGCACGTCCTATGCTTTCAGAGCAAAGTCGGGCCACAGAAGTGGCTGGAGCCTTCGCTTACCGGCACCATCGCCAAACTGACCAGCGAAGGCATGAAGCGTATGCTGGTGATTCCCATCGCGTTCCTTACCGACCACATCGAGACGCTGCACGAAATCAATATCGAAGCGCGCGAATTCGCGCACTCGTTGGGCGTGGAGGATTTTTACATGACGCCCGGCCTGAACGATTCGCCGCTGCTGATCCGCGCCCTTGCCGATCTCGTTCTCCGCGCCGTGGGCCACCGCTCCGGCATCGCCACCCTAGCTCTTTGATAATCGGGGGAACTGCGCGCTGATGCTCGGGCGCTCAGTGTGGCAACCGCTTCACTCTAGACGCACCCAGGCTGATCGCAGCCACGAGCGATCGCTCCGCGCCTGACCTTCCACGTCCTTGTCAATGACGAGTCACTGGCGCTCGGATTTTAGTTCTGTGCGTTCGCACATGCTATAACTGATCCTGCGAGCTGCGGGCGCGTCCGACCCGCCCGCGAGGGTCATGGAATTCTCGCTCACTGACGAGCAACAGCAGCTTCGCCGCACCGTCCGCGAATTTGCCGAGGCGGAAATCTCTCCGCACGTAATGGCATGGGACGAAGCCTCGCGTTTCCCCTCGGAACTCATCCCCAAGCTGGCCGAAATGGGTTTTCTCGGCGTGATTTTCCCGGACAATTACGGCGGCGCAGGGATGGGCTACGTCGAATACGCGCTGATCATCGAGGAGCTATCGCGCGTGGATGGCTCCGTCGGCATCATCGTGGCCGCACACAATTCGCTTTGCAGCAACCACATTTTCAAATTTGGCAGCGAGGCGCAGAAGCAAAAATATCTCGTCCCGCTGGCGCAGGGGAAAAAGCTCGGTTGCTGGTCGCTCACCGAGCCCGAAGCAGGCTCCGACGCCGGCGGCACGCGCACAGCGGCGACGCAACAAAATGGTGAATGGGTGCTCAACGGCTCGAAAACCTTTACCACCAACGGCCACTATGCGGATGTTTGCATCGCGATGGCAGTCACCGACCCAGCCAAGAAGCATCACGGAATTTCGGCGTTCATCGTGGAGAAGGGAACTCCCGGCTTTCGCCCCGGCAAAAAAGAAAACAAGCTGGGCCTGCGCGCGAGCGACACCAGCGAGGTAGTGTTCACCGATTGCCGCGTGCCGGCGGAAAATCTGCTCGGACGCCGCGGCGAAGGCTTCGTCAATTGTCTGCAAGTTCTGGATGGCGGACGCATCTCCATCGCCGCCCTCGGCCTCGGCATGGCGCAGGGCGCGTACGAATCCGCGCTGCGCTACGCAAAAGAACGCAAGCAGTTCGGCAAGGCCATTGCCGAATTTCAGGCCATTCAATTCAAGCTCGCGGACATGGCCACGCAAATCGAAGCAGCGCGCCTGCTCACCTACCGCGCCGCGTGGCTCGCCGACCGTGCCGCATCGTCCTCCGACGGAATGCGTATCACGCGCGAAACCAGCATGGCGAAACTTTATGCCGGAGAAGTAGCCGTCCGCGTGGCCAACGAAGCGGTGCAAATCCACGGCGGCTACGGCTTCATCAAGGACTATCCCGCTGAAAAATATTATCGCGACGTGAAGCTCTGCACCATCGGCGAAGGCACCAGCGAAATTCAACGCCTCGTCATCGCCCGCCAACTCCTTGGCAACTGACTATTGGACGAGATCGCCAGCCTGCTTGCCCTAAGGGCAGCCAAAAGGAAGAAGCGAAGGCTCACCCATCTTTTTGGCGATGCAGCCTCGCCGCCGCGCGCTCCCATCGGACACCTACGCTATAATTCTGATGGTCATGCCTGGCTTCCTCACCAACCTGCTGCGCACCTTGCAAAACCGGCGCGGCATGGATATGGACTTCCTTTGCCACCGGCTGCTTTCCGAGCGCGGCGAGGCCTCGCAAACCGCCGTGGCGCAGGAAATAATCGGCCTCTATAAAGGCATGACTCCAGAGCAGCGTCTGGAATTCTTCGATATGGCCAGCCGCGAGTTTTCGCCCGACGAAGCCACCGTCCGCCGCGCTGCCGCCGAATACGAAAAGTCTCCCGGGATACAGACGCTCGCCGCGCTTTCCGCCGCCGTCGAGTCGCCGCGCCAGGAATTGATCCGCCGCATCAACACCGCGCCGGGCGGGACGGAAACGCTGGTCGCCATGCGCGGAGATCTGCTGGGAGCATCGCACAATGGCAATCACGCGAATTTCGAGCCGCTCGATGCCGACCTGCGGCACCTTTTTCGGTCGTGGTTCAATCGAGGTTTCCTGCGGTTGGAACGCATCAGCTGGCAAACGTCTGCTCTGATCCTCGAAAAGCTGATCCGCTACGAATCGGTGCATGAAATAAACGGCTGGACGGACCTGCATCGCCGCCTGGAAGCGGACCGCCGCTGCTTCGCGTTTTTTCATCCGGCTCTCGCCAGCGAGCCGATCATTTTTGTGGAAGTGGCGCTCTCGGGCGGAATATCGGGCGAACTGGAGCCGCTGCTCGATGTGAAAGCGCCGGTTGGCAATCCGTCCAAGGCGGACACCGCGATTTTTTATTCCATCAATAATTGCCTGAACGGGCTGCGCAACGTTCCGTTCGGCAGTTTTTTGATCAAGCAGGTAGTCGTCGAGCTGGCCGCCGAATTCCCGAACATCAAAACCTACAGCACGCTTTCGCCGCTGCCGCGCTTTTCGCGCGCCCTGCGTGAAGCGACGAACGAAAAAGAAAATAAGGACGGCTTCACGCGCGACCGCCTTTCCCGTTTGCTTGCCGATTTCGCTTCCAGCGTGACAGCGACTGCCGGTAGCCGCCGCGATCCCGTAGAAGTGCTTTTCCGCCTGCTCGAACGGCCGCTCGCGCATCGCAGGGCGCTTTCCGCGCCGCTCCAGCGCCTGGCTCTCGCCTATCTCACCAAAGTGCATCACGACGGAAAGCTTTACGACCCAGTCGCCACGTTTCACCTTTCCAATGGCGCGCGCCTGGAACGCATCAACGCCTTCGGCAATTTGCGCCCGTATGGACTGGAGGCGTCGTTCGGCGTGACCGTCAACTATCGCTACATCCCCGACGAGCTGGAAGAAAATCACGAGTGCTTCGTGCGCGGCCAAATCCAGGTCGCACGCGGTTTGGCCGCGGAGCAAAAAGCTGTCGACGCCGCTTGGAAGTAAGCGCACAGCGAGCCAACCCACCATAGTTTTCAGATTTCCAACGAATCGCGTGAGGCGAATGGAAGGCAAAGCCTCTGCGTCGCGGATTGATGCACCGGGACGTTCCGGGTGAGCGCATGTCCGGTCGTTTATTTTCAATGACTTACGTGTGGTTTGACTCGAGTGCCTGTTCCGGGTGGAAAATCGGTTCAGGAGGGTTTGGAAGCTCGCGAGTTGAACCCGAAGCGAGGCCCCTTCGGGAAGTGCAATTCGCGGCGGGAAGTGCGGCGAATTGTGCGCCTCAGTGAAGCGGGCGCTACGCATACGCAATCCCTCAGTGGGCGAAATAAAAGCCCACCATACGTTAACATACTTGACAACAAGGGTCAACGATCGAATGGGCGGTGGGCCCATTTTCGCGCGAATTACGATCACCGGCGAATACTTCTGTCCTTCAGGAATTGCTGCTTCTGCGGATTTGCAATCAAAGCAGATCCCTCACCGGCCCCGGCCGATCAGTTGGGCCGCGAACCTCTCATCGAGATGAAGTAAACCGGCGCGCGGTCGGCTCGTCGTCGCCGAAGGTATCGCGGTTTTGCGGCATCGTGTGACACTAGGTTCTCGTTCGTCATCGGGACGCGGAAGGGATGGTCGTGCTAGCCTACATTGGTTCTTGTCCGGTAAATGAACGGGCTCTGCTCTTGGCGCCCGTTGCAGCGACTCAGCCGAGGCTCGTCAGAAATGTTTTGAGCCTTATCCACCTTTGAAGCAAAAGCTCGACGAGTTTCGCTCCGTTCCGCAACCCTTCTAGCTCGTCCAGAGTTATCACCAAGACATGTACGCCGCCTTCAAGGGCACGGGCAATGTGGCGGTGGGCTGCATCTAGATCGGCCCCGTCGCCCGTGATCCCGTTTGCAGCCACAAGAATTCCGGCCTCGCAGGCCCGCTCGCGCAGTCGATCAATAAACACGCGGACTTCCGTAGAGCCAACTGCGTTTTGCCAATTCTTACATTCAACAAGGATAGATATCGGAAGAAACCACAAACCATTGTTGGGGCGTTTATTCGGAAAGAAGACGTCCATCTCTCCGGCGTTGGCGAAATCGACGATATTGCGTATGGGTGGGAGAATTCCGGGGACCGACAGGAAGGCCAAGCAGATCAGATCTTCGAGAGCGCGGCCGCGCTCGACGTTATCTGCGGCGTTTCTAGCCGCATGGATGGTAGCCCTGATATGGCCTCGGGCGAAGCTTGGCATCTACACCCCGGACCGTAGGATTCGATTTCTTGCGCTCCGAAGTGATGACACCAGGGTCCGACTCTCCAACAAATTGATGAGATCGCGAACGCTCAAGAGCAGAACTGGGACGCTCGTCCACGCGAGGGCCGATTGAATTGCCCTTTCGTCCAGAACAGGCGCAATCGTTATGTACATTGCGGCACCTGCGCGGCCACGTTTCACCAGCTCCGAAAGCTTCCGTATGCCCCAAGGGTGGTCCACCATTGGCGCGGTTCGTTTCACCTCTACGAGGATAGGGCCACCGAACTGCCGCATAATTTCGGGGGATGATATTGCCATGTCCGCTCCGAAGTCCTCGACGGGTGAGGATGTAACCGTGAAGCCCGCTTTCCGGAACAGGTCCTCCACTAGGCTTTCGGCGAAACGCCCATTTATGGCTTCCGCCGGAGAGCTCAGCGCCGCGCGCTCGCGTTCGATATCGAGGGGTCTTGCCGGTTTTCTCTCAGCCTTATTCCCCCGAGGTCGGCGGGCGGGGAGCGTCTTTAAGAACGCTTCCAAGTGCGGTTCGACCACCCCGGGCTTCCAATCGCTGGTCGAGACGAAGCCCATATGGCGCGGCCGCGAAAGCGCTAGAAAATCCTGGCCAGCGACGAGGAAGATTGGAATGCCAAGGCCGATTGCGAGCCCAAGCTCAAACCACAGATTAGGAGTTGGCTCCTTAGGAGAAAACGCGCAGACGAAATCAGAGCCGCGCATAGCTGTCCTAAGGGATCCCGGTGTCACTCCGATGTCGAGCCATTCGGGACGGCGCGCCACAACACCCATTCGCGTTAAGCTCTCGACGACGCGATGAATGTCGGTCTCGATGGGAGCGGTGACGTAACATGTCCATTCCTTCGAGACGTCGACCGTATTCATAATTGTGAATCCTGGCAGAGTGCAGGGGCATGGTGCAAGGGATTACCCGTGAGTCACATTTTGCGGCATCCCGCTTTCCGCGCCGACATACAATATCCCAACGAGCGGCATTGGCGTGGTAGGCGGATCAGGAGCAAACATGAACCTGCGAGAGATCGCCGAAAAGCTGGGGTGCACAATGGAGGGGGACGGGGCGATTGAGATTACGGGCGTTGCCGGGCTGGAGGATGCCGGCGCGGGCGATCTGACGTTTCTCTCAAACCGCAAATATTTGCGGGCGCTGGCATCGACGCGTGCGTCGGCGGTGCTGATTGCGCCGGGCGAGGCGTGCCCAAAGAATGTGGCGGCGCTGCGGTCGAAGAATCCGTATCTGGATTTCGCGCGGGCCATCGAGCTGTTTCATCCCGCGCCGCATTTCGCGCCCGGAGTGCATCCGACGGCGATTGTGGCGGACTCGGCGCAGGTTGGGGTAGGCGCGCACATTGGTCCTTATTGCTATGTAGCGGAGGGCGCGCAGATCGGCGACCACGCGGTGCTGCACAGCTTCGTGACGATTTATTCCAGCGCGCGCATCGGCGATCATTTTTTTGCGCATTCGCATGCGTGCGTGCGCGAAAACTGCCGCGTCGGCGACCGCGTGATTCTGCAAAACGGCGTGGTGATCGGCAGCGACGGCTTCGGCTTCGCGCCAGACGCGAAAGGGCACTGGCACAAAATGCGCCAGGCGGGAATCGCGGTGATCGGCGACGACGTGGAAATTCAGGCGCACAGCGCCATCGACCGCGCCACCGTGGGCGAGACGCGCGTCGGCCGCGGCTCAAAAATCGACGATCTGGTGCTCGTGGGCCACGCCTGCAAGATCGGCGAAGATACGCTGCTGTGCGGGCAGGTCGGCCTTGCCGGGTCCACAACGGTAGGGAACCATTGCATCCTGGCAGGACAGGTGGGCGCCGCGGGCCATCTGACGATCGGCGATGGCGCGACGGTCTCTTCCCAAAGCGGCGTGCCCGGCGATGTTCCCGCAGGCGCGGTCTATTCTGGATATCCGGCGATGGATAATCTGGACTGGCGCAAATCCGTGGCGGTGTTTAATCGCCTGCCCGATCTGCAAAAGGAGTTGCGCGAATTGCGCGCTGAAGTCGCGCGCCTCCGCGAAGCCGCGCGCTAAGTTGTCGACTAGCGCTTTGCGGCGGGTGGAGAGCCCTCACCCTTCGTAAAATCGCGAAGATTGCGCCATCCGAAAAATCCAATAGAGCCGCGCTTTCGCCCCATCGGCGGCCAGCGCGATTCGTCTATGATTTCCGTGCAAGGGAAGCCGACGGTTAGCGCGCCCAGTGAAGTGCTCTAAGCCACCTGACCAAATCGATTCTGTTTGTTAGGAAGGCCTGCGAAAGGGATCTAACCGCACGTGTTTCTCGCGGCGACTTTGCTAGTGGCCGCAGTTAATCTGAGAGCAGCTCTCGGTAAACTCGTGGTAGAGCACGTAGCTGATAACTCCTGTCGCCCCCAAAATGACCGCCGCGGCTCTTATGCGCCGCCAGTTAATTTTTCGCGGCCTGCCGACGCCAAGGATACCCGGATCGGTTGGTCCGCCCGCGGGACTAACGGTTGCGTCGTAGGTTTCGCCAGCCGCGATGCTCTTCGCTTCGCCGTCCACACCGGCCACCAACAGCTCGCCATCGTACGCGCTAATCTGAATTTCCGTAGGGCTCAGAACGGCCACTTGCCCGGAGGCGCGTTCGTTTCCAGCGTCGCGGATCACGCCGAGCGGCGTCTGCACTTCGAGTTGCCCCGGCTGCATGGAAAAATCCACCGTGCCAGTATTCACTTTCGCGCGCACCGCGCCGGAATTCCGCAACATCGTTGCCTGGGTCGACTCGAGCAGGTACAGCTGGCTCGATCCGAAGGCTAGCCGCAACGTGCCGTCCGGTTGAGTCATCAAGGTATCGCCGGGATACACGTCCGCGCCTCGCGTGGCATCGGCATTGCCTAGGAGAGCGTTGCTGCTGGTCACAATCATCCCCAGTGAAGGAGACGGGGCGGCCATCAAAGGCAGGTTCAGAAGGCTGGCGGCTAAAAAGCCAATCAGGCAAACGCGAGCTCCCGCAAAAGCTGTGGAACGCACAATGCCTCCAGGCAACAACAACGCAAATGTACGTGGGCTCCCCAAGCGTGTCAATAGCGAGATGACCTGAATTCGGCGGGGCTATGGAGTTGTGAGAGCCGTAAGCGTTTGCTAAGCTACGAAAACTCGCAGCGGAGAGGTGTCTGAGCGGTTGAAAGAGCTCGCCTCGAAAGCGAGTGTAGGGGAAACTCTACCGTGGGTTCGAATCCCACCCTCTCCGCCATTCCCTGCGGGTTAAATTCGTCCCCCGCTGCTTCCAGGGCTTCTTGCGCTCCGGAAGATTTTGATCGAAACACTATCGCTGGGTTCCGCCGCTCGAACTGACTGTGACGCGGGTATTCGGCTGTAATTCCTCGGACGCTTGTAGCACCACTTGATCTCCCGCGTGCAACTCGCCAAAGACCTCCACGTCGCTATCGGAATTGATTCCTTGCTTGATGCTGACCCACTCCGTGACTCCTTTCTGCACGCGAATTACGTAGGAACCTTTCATCGTGCGGACCACCGACGATTGAGGCACCCAGAGTGAGGGTCCTGGCCGACGCACCGGCCAAGAAACCGAAGGAAACATTCTCGG
>JBOGMX010000011.1:0-39588 GCA_050746725.1 Candidatus Acidiferrales bacterium
GTGGCAACTGAAATTGCAGCCTAAGTTGCAGAAAGGAGATCGGTAAGAGTTTGGTGGACGTGGCCGGGATCGAACCGGCGACCCCCTGCTTGCAAAGCAGGTGCTCTCCCAGCTGAGCTACACGCCCACGGTTGTTTCTCTTTTTATTTTAACTACTTGCGGACTCTTTCGCAGCCTCTTTCTCTCGATCGTCTGAAACGTAGCGAAAACGTAGTAACTTCGGGTCACGGTAGGACTGTTCGTTCGCCTTTTTAATACCTTGGCGAACCTGGTCCACCATGCCGAGTTGGTAGTGCCGCTTGGTCTCCAGACTGCTGTGCCGCATGGCCCGCTGCACCACCGCATCCGGTGCGACCCAACTGAGACGCGTGCAGAAAACGTGACGCAGATTGTAGATAGGAAAGAACGGCACTCCCGCCTTCTTCAACGCCGATCGCCATGCTCCCCTTATAGTTCCCACGGGTTCCCCAGGTTTGCGAGAGCTTGGAAACACGTACGGGCTTTCCAACACTTGCTTGCTCTTCCATTCCTTGAGAACGTCACTCGCCAGATGTATGTCTCGGCGGAATCGAACAGGTGAAGGAATCAGTCAGGGCGGCAAGAGTGGGAACTTGGCTCGAGACTTTGCTGCAAGACGTGCGATTCGGGGGGTGTGCTGCGGAAGGATACGGGCTTCACGGCTGTAGCAATTCTGACTCTCGGAATCGGCGCGAGTGCCGCCGTGTTCTCTATCGTCAACGGAATACTCCAGCGCAGGAAACACGTGTCGCTCCGGGCCGAACAACTCCACGAACTTGACAAGTGTTAAGCTACAGGCTACACGTGAATATACGGAATATCGTCCATAAGGGCCTGAGGCGGCTCTACCTCGAGGACACCCCAAAACGCGTTCCCGCCGGCACAGTGGACTTCCCTCATGGAAGGTACATACGCGGTGACAGGAGATCGCAAAGGGACCCGGAGCCTCAGCGTCATCCGCAATCGCCGAATTTCACGCTCCGCGGTGTCAATGTGAAACGTTAGGCGATCTAAACCTGGAAGACTGTCACTAGGACGAATGGCACAAACAACATGCCTATGAAGGACCCGCCTCATCCCGGCGATTTTATTCGTATGGAGATCATCGCCCCTGCCGGCCTCTGGGTGACGGCAGCCGCCGCTGCGCTTCAGGTTTCCCGTCCGGCATTGTCCAGCTTGCTTAATGGCAAGGCCGATCTTTCCGGAGACATGGCGCTCCGCATCGAAAAGGCCTTTGGCGTCAAGATGGATACGCTCATGCCCATGCAGACGTCTTACGACATCGCAAAAACCCGTAAGCGCGAGAAGCAGGTTCTTGTCCGACGCATTAGTCATGACCCAAAACCCGAAAACTGACACAGAGGAAACTAGAGGTAAGCTTGGGCGGAATTCCGGGAGAGGAGATGCAGACGATGCCCAAGAAAGCCACACGGAGTAGCAGATCGTTGCCGTTCTGCGGCAAGTGGAAGCAGGAGCGCGGGTGGAGGACGTTTGCCGCAGGGAATCAGCGAGGCCACCTACTATCTCTGGAAGCAGCAGTATTCCGGAGTGGGCGTGGGCGAGTTGCGTGAGCTGCGGCAGTTGCGTGAAGAAAACGGGCGGCTGAAGCGGCTGGTGGCGGACCTGAGCGTGGATCGGCAGATCCTGCGGGAGATCGTCTCAAAAAAAACAGTAAGGCCTCGTGCGCGTCGGAAGTTGGCGCTGGGCGCAAGAGGCCTATTGAATCAGCAAGCGGCACGCCGCAAGAGTGGTGCAGCTCGGGATCAGTACACTGCGATATCGCAGCCGGAAGATGTTCGACGAAGTGTTGCGGTGGCGCGTACGGGAGTTGGCAGGAACGTATGTGCGCTACGGCTATCGCGGTTGACGGTGTTGCTGCGCCGTGAAGGATGGCATCTGAACGCCAAGCGCATCTACCGGCTGTGCCGGGAGGAAGAGTTGATTGTACGGACCAAGCAGCGGCGAAAAATCGCACGGCGGCAGCGGGTTCGAACGAGCGTGGCAACACGAGCGAACCAGTGCTGGAGCATGGACTTCGTGAGCGACAAATTCGCGGACGGCCGCTCGTTCCGCATTTTTAAGGTGATCGATCAGTTCACGTGCGAGTGCGTGGCGCTGGAAGCGAATCGTTCGACGACGGCGGAAAAGTGGCCGAAGTGCTGGAACGTGCCCGGCAGGAACGAGGCAGCTTGCCGGAAACGATCACCGTGGACAATGGCAGCGAGTTTTCCGGTCGTGCGCTGGGGGCTTGGGCCATCGCCAATGACGTGAAGTTGTGCTTTATCCGGCCAGGCCGTCCGGTGGAGAACGGCTTCGTCGAGTGTTTCAATGGCCGGCTGCGAGATGAGTGTTTGAACGTGGAGTGGTTTTCGTCACTCGAAGACGCGCGGGAAAAATTGGTAAAGTTCCGCGAGCATTACAATCACCAGGGCCCGCACAGCGTCTTAGCGGACCGGGCGCCCGCCGTGTTCGCGGCGCTGCATAGGTCCGAGAAGGAAGCTTCTCCACAAGTGCGGGCAGGGAAGAGCCTCACACGCCGCCCCTTCCCCTGCATCCCCATTCCGCTGGCATGTCGGCGAAGAGGAGCGGAAACTCAAGCGTGTTGTTCGAAGCTCTAGAGTGCGCGAAACGCGCATGAAATCAGGCGAAATGAACTTCAACCGCCCAAAATCTAGCTTCGGTTGTGACAGAAAACGGGAGCGGTTCATTACTGCGGAGATGTTCTGGGCTTCGAGTTCGAAAATGGGGCTGTTCGCGAACGCATGTTGGACGAAGTTTGCGCAAAGCGTATTGACATAGCTCGGCTCCCTTGACATCCTCCCTGCGATGATGAAGACCCGAGATATGCGCCTTTCGAAATTGTTGTTTACTACGGAGGCCGCAGATCCGATGGCCGAAGTCGGCACCCTGCAGTTTGCTCGCATCGCCCGAAAGTCTCCAAATCGGCGCTCCCTCGCTATCGAATCCGTACCTACATTCGGCGGCACCTCCGGGCGCAAAGCGTGATCCCCGCCAAGCGTGGCAAGAAAAACTGGCTCATCGAGGGAGTCTGTGCCGAGATGCGGCGGGCGTTTGCGCAGCGGTTCTACCAGCGCCGTTTGCCTATCGACCGCCCATTCAGCTCGGAGCAACGCAAGCTCTCGGCCCGTTGCGAGGCCCGCCCGCTGCCCCATGCAGAAGCGCCAAGCCCTGCTGCTCGGACTGGGTTTGAATCTATCTCGCCTGAGGAATCGCTACCAACAGAGCCAAATGAACAGCAAAAGACGCCCACGACGTCGGGCATGCGCAAAAGATTTGGAATACTTGCTCGCTCCTACTTGTTCGCACCTGGGGGCGTAGGACGGAAGGCTGGTTCCTCCGATCGCGAACTCTCTGGCAAGCTCCGAAAAACGCGATTTCCGTTCGGTGGTTCCACTCCGCTTCAGGAGCTGCAAATTCGGGTGCTCGGTGGAAGATTAAATGGAGGGCCATAAGAATGCATTGGACAAAAGCGGGAGTAATATTTGCAATCGTTCTGTTTCTAGGAATGCTGCCGTTGAATCTGGAGGCGCAGACACACGTGACAAGGCAGCCTTTTGGCAAGTTGGCGAATGGAACGCCCGTCGACATCTACAAGCTCAAGGATGGGATCATCCAGGTGCACATCATGACCTATGGGGGCATCGTCCAGTCGTTGAAGGTCCCCGACCGCAAAGGCAAAGTCGCGGATGTTGTTCTGGGCTTTGACTCGGTCAATAAATACGTCGCCAACCCGAGCCCGTATTTTGGCGCGCTCATTGGGCGTTACGCCAATCGGATTGCCCACGGAGAGTTCAAGCTCGATGGCCACACCTACACGCTGCCCAAGAACGATGGCGAGAATACGCTTCACGGCGGCACTCGCGGATTCGACAAGGTGGTGTGGAAGGCCAAAATCATCCCCAATGGCATCGAGTTGACGCACGTAAGTCCGAACGGGGACCAGGGATTCCCTGGCACCCTCACGGCTGTCGTCAAGTACACGCTGATCGGAAAGAAGCTGCACATCGACTATACGGCGACCACCGATAAGGACACAGTGGTGAACCTGACCAACCATTCCTATTTCAACCTTTCCGGACAGGGGAACGGCACCATCCTTCACGATGAACTGAAAATCAACGCCTCACGTTTCACTCCCGTGAATGCCAATTTGATTCCTACGGGAGTTTTGGAGCCAGTTGCTGGAACACCTTTCGATTTCCGTAAATTGACGGTGATTGGTTCGCGCATCAATGAGAACAACCAACAACTGCACAACTCCAAGGGATATGACGATAATTGGGTGCTGGATAAGCCCGCGGGCCAGTTCGGAGAGGCCGCCGAGGTTTACGATCCAATTTCGGGGCGCGTTCTTACTGTTTGGACTACTCAGCCGGGGATTCAGTTCTACACCGGCAATTTTCTGGATGGATCGATCACGGGGAAGGACGGGAAAGTATACGTTCACCGCGGGGCCCTCGCCTTGGAGACTCAGCATTTTCCAGATTCCCCCAACCATCCCAAATTTCCGACCACCGAATTGAAACCCGGGCAGCGGTATCATCAAGTGACGGAATTCAGGTTCTCCACTCGATAACTGCGATGCGGTCATTGTCGAGGATCTAATAAATCCGGGAGTCTGGGCACACTTGTGCCATTCGCATAAGCAGGATCGAGCTGTGAAAGCCGTGGCGCCGATACAGCGGGCTTTTATGTTCTCTCATATCCGACAGGGGAGGATTTCTGCGGAGAAGTGTTTCTTGCCCTCATTTGGCCGGCTTAGGCAGGCGGCCATGACACATTCCGCGCGCTCTAGTTTGGGGGTGTGCGACGAACATCCGCAAAAATACGGAGTCAAAACCTGGCCCGCATCGCACGATTTCATCTTCGTGCGCTCGTCCTATGATAGTATGCCGAACCGCGTCGACAAGTGCTTGTGGGTCCCGCAAAATTAGCCTGCTTCATGGTGGGAAATGGAAATGAGCGCGACTTGGAACGTCCCTGAACGGACGGGAGTGACTCTATGATGGCAGTTTTATGTTTCGTCTCGGCATCGCGGCTAGTCCGCTTGTCGCCCGTGGACATGGCGATCATCATTTTCTATTTCGTGCTCGTGCTGGGGATTGGATTTTATCTAAAAGGGCGATCGAACACCGGCGAAGATTTTTTCATGGCTGGTAGGGAAATGACGGCGTGGGTGGCGGGGCTGAGTTTTCTTTCCGCCAACCTCGGCGCGCTCGAATTGATGGGCTGGGCCGCGGCGGCGTACGAATACGGCATTCTGGCAACGCACTGGTATTGGATCGGCGCGATTCCGGCGATGCTATTCCTCGCGCTGGTGATGATGCCGTTCTACTACATTTCGAAAACACATTCGGTCCCTGGATACCTCAAGTTGCGATTCGGCGAACCCACCCGGGCGCTTTCGGCCATTTCGTTCGCGTTCATGACCGTGTTGATGAGCGGTATCAACATGTACGCAATGGCAGTGACCATGAATGTGGTGCTGGGATGGAGCATTCACTTCAGCATCTGGATATCGGCACTCACCGTGGCCATTTATGTAGCGCTAGGAGGGCTGCGTTCGGCAATCTTCAACGAAGTCCTGCAGTTTTTCCTGATCTGGGCGGGCGCGCTATTGATCCCGATTCTCGGGTTGATCGAAGTGGGTGGGTGGGACAACCTCAAAGCGCGCATCACGCAAAACGCTTCGAGTCAATACACGCATTTGTGGAGCACTCTGGGATCGTTCAGTAGTAACCCTATGGGGATTCATTGGACGGGCATTGTGTTCGGGCTGGGGTTCGTCATTTCCTTTGGCTATTGGACAACGGACTTTCTGGTGGTGCAGCGCGTGCTGGCGGCGAAGGATCTGCGCGCGGCAAAAATGGCGCCCATTATCGGTGCCGGGTTCAAGATGCTGGTGCCGTTCATCGTGATTCTGCCGGGCCTGATCGCGCTGGCTGTGCTTCCGGGATTGACCGGGGCCAGCGTTACGGCTGCAGGAGGGCACAATTACAACCAAGTGCTGCCACTGATGCTGGCGCGCTATTGCGGTCCCGGATTGCTGGGACTCGGGATCACGGCGTTGGTCGCGGGGTTTATGTCCGGGATGGCGGGAAACGTGAGCGCTTTTGCCACGGTGTGGACTTACGACATTTATCGCGCGCTCATCAAGAAAAATGCGACGGACAATCACTACGTGCTTATGGGCAGGTGGTCCACGATCGTCGGAGTGCTGATCAGCATCGGGACAGCGTATTTCGCGATGCACTTCCTGAGCATTATGGACTACGTGCAAGCATTGTTCAGCTTCTTCATAGCGCCACTGTTCGGGACTGTAATCTTGGGAATGCTGTGGAAGCGGGCGACCCCGGCGGGAGGGTTCTGGGGCCTCCTCGTAGGGACGGTGTCCTCGGTCGGTATGTGGGCATGGGTGCGGATTAATCCGGCCGCGCTGTCGTATGTGGCGCTTTCGAGTCACGCGAAGACGATGGCGGAAGACATGTATAGGGCCCTGTGGTGCTGGATCCTCTGCGTCCTCGTGACGGTAGTGGTGAGCCTGTCGACCAAGGCCCAGCCTATCACAGGGCTGACCGGACTCGTTTACGGAGCGACGGATATTCCTCACGAGGAGCGGGCGTCGATGTTTCACAAGCCGGCGTTCTGGGCCGTGGTTGTCGCTGTCGTATTGATTGGGCTCAATATTTATTTCTGGTGAGGACAATGAAAACTGGCGGATCAATATCGATCTGGTTTTTCATCGGCATATCGCTGCTGGTCAATGGCGTGCTGATTCTGGGCGCTGGCCTGTACGAACTGGGACATCCGCCGGCTCATCCTGTCGTGCTCTATCACTTGCACGCGAGCATATGGTGGGGTGGCCTTCTAACTGTGATCGGACTTTTTTTCTGTCTTCGTTTCCCCCCTACGGGCAACCGGCCTCGAAATTCCTGACCGAAGCTATATCGCCGGGCCTCTTCGATAATTCAACTTGGCCGACTCCTATAACAGGAAGATCCGGGGCAAGACAGTTACAGGAGCGTGTACTCGCGACCGGACCTCGGCTTCCTGGCAGGTGCGAATCGATTCTTTCGTTCCCATGAATTAAGAATGTAGGTTCACTTCCATCAAAGACTCTGATGGAGAGATCCGCTCGATACGGCGGTCAACAAATTTCCCACTTGGCACTCTTGCGAGTCCCGTCGGGAGCGAGCCTCCATGGGGTGATTTCCCTGCAGCCAGACGAGCTGGCCCGAAACTCCGAATATGTGGCACCAACGCTGTCAAGGCAACCTCCGCCCAACTCGTAGCTTCATTTCAAACTGAACCCTTCGCCATCTCCGGGACTTTATTCCGCAGAGGACGAACGCGGGGTTGTTGACAAAGTATTTGAGTGTCTTCAAAATCTTTGCTGCTGCTCGGGAGATTTTTCGTCAGGGATTGACTTGCAGCACTCGTTCAGGAATTTGAAGGTCGAGTTGAGCGGCCTTGTGTTTGAGAAAACGTTTGCTTGAACAACGACAAACGAGGCCCTAGCTGAGTACGGTCACTACCATGCTGCTCGGGAATCTACGTCGGGAAGTCCTCGAAGCCAACCTTGAAGTTGTGCGCCGCGGGTTGGTTCTATATACCTTTGGTAACGCCAGTGGAATTTCGCGAGATGAGGGCTACGTCGTAATAAAGCCCAGCGGCGTTTCTTACGACGAATTGAAGCCTGAGGATATGGTGGTTACGGACCTCAACGGCGCCAGCGTGGAGGGTAAACTCCGGCCTTCTTCTGACCTTGCCACCCACCTGATCCTCTATCGGGAGTTTCCTTCCATTGGTGGCGTTGTCCACACTCATTCTGAGTTTGCCACTGCCTGGGCGCAGGCGGGTCGGTCGATTCCGTGTCTCGGAACCACTCATGCGGATTACTTTCACGGTGCTGTTCCGGTTACAGAGCATCTGACGCAGGATGAAATCGAGCGAGATTACGAGCGGAACACAGGGGTGGCCATTTGCAGGGCGTTCGAGGATGTCAGTCCCGAGTCGATCCCGGCGGTTTTAGTTCGCGGCCATGGTCCTTTTTGCTGGGGAAAGGATGCGACAGCCGCTGCACGCAATGCGGTTATTCTCGAAGCTGTCGCGAGGATGGCATTCTACACAGCCGAGCTGTCCGAAAAAGCAGACCCGCTCTCAAATGCACTGCGGGACAAGCATTTTCTCCGCAAGCATGGGCGTGACGCTTATTACGGACAAACTGACCGAAAGCACTAAGGGGATGGCCAGATCGGTAAACTCCTCCAGGGTGCAGAAATGCTTCGGCGAAGAGAACGGCGACTATCAACAGCACTGGGGCGCCTCCCGTTAAGAACGGAGGGGGGAAGAAACCGGGCGCGGATACGACGATTGTCCGTGAGGAATCAATGACGAACGACAAAAAGAAAATGACTATGGGCCTTATCGTGGGAAACCGCGGATTCTTTCCGGGGCATCTCGCGGAGTCCGGACGCAAAGAAATGATACAAGCGTTGGGCGCGCGCGGCATGGATGTAGTGGCGCTCGAACCGACGGAAAGCAGGTACGGCGCCGTCGAGTCCCACCAGGAAGCTAAGCGGTGTGCGGATTTATTCCGCGCCAACAGTGACCGGATCGACGGTGTGATTGTTACCCTGCCGAATTTCGGCGACGAACGCGCGATCGCGGACACTCTTCGTTTGGCACGGCTCGGAGTCCCGGTCCTGGTCCAGGCCACGCCTGATACTCCGTCAAAGATGACGATCACCCACCGGCGCGACAGCTTTTGCGGCAAGATGTCCGCCTGTAACAATCTGATGCAGTATGGCATTCCGTATTCGCTCACGTCTTCTCACACAGTTGTGCCCGGCGCGCCGGAGTTCCAGCGGGATCTGGAATGGTTCGCGGCGGTTTGCCGCATCGTACGGGGTCTGAAGAATCTTCGAATCGGCAGCATCGGTGCGCGGCCAGCGGCTTTCAATACGGTTCGCTACAGCGAAAAGATCCTCGAGTCGCAGGGAATTTCCGTAGAGACGCTGGACCTCTCCGAGGTGATCGGCCGGATCGCGCGGAGAAAAGACGCCGACCAAGCTGTGCAGGCGAAGCTGCGCTCCATCGAAAAATATGTCTCCACCAACGATGTGCCTAAGGAATCGCTGATCAAAATGGCTAAATTAGGTGCAGTGATCGACGAATGGATGCAACAGGCCGATGTGGCCATCAGTGCGGTGCAATGTTGGACTTCCATCGAAGAGAACCTGGGCGTCGTTCCCTGCACGGTTATGAGCATGATGAGCGATAGCCTGATGTCCAGCGCATGTGAGGTGGATATTTGCGGCGTGCTCAGCATGCATGTGCTTCGTCTGGCCTCCCAAACCCCCAGCGCCCTGCTCGATTGGAATAACAACTACGGCGACGATCCGAACAAGGCTGTTTGCTTCCACTGCAGCAACCTTCCGAAACATTTTTTGAAGACTGTGAAGATGGATTTTCAGGCCATCATCGCGGGGTCGGTGGGCAAAGAGAACACCTATGGCACATGCGTGGGGCTGGTTCATCCGGGAGCGATGACATTCGCCCGCTTCTCAACCGATGATCGCACGGGACGAATGCGGGGCTACGTGGGCGGTGGCGCTTTCACGGACGACCCGCTCGAAACGTTCGGCGGCGCCGGCGTGGTCGAAATTCCCCGCATGCAGGAACTGCTCCACTACATCTGCGAAAACGGGTTCGAGCACCACGTCGCGGCAAACTTTTCCACAGTCGGCTCTGCAGTCCACGAAGCGGCCACTCGGTATCTCGGCTGGGATATGTATCTGCACTCAAACTAGACTCGGGGAATTTTTCCATGGCGATTGTCGCTGGCGTCGATTTCGGCACCTTGAGCGTTCGCGTCTCGCTAGTGGATAGCGAGCATGGATTGCTGGGCACCGCCGTGGCTGAGTATCCTCTGCATCGGAAGCGTGAGGATCCCGAATACGCCACGCAATCGCATGACGACCATATGCGGGCTCTTGTGTCTGCCACTCTTCAAGTTCTTCGCGATGTGAATGTCCCGTCCGACGCGGTCGAATCGATCACGCTCGATACAACCGGCTCTTCGGTGCTTCCGGTTGGCGCAGGCATGATTCCTCTCGGCGAGTATTACTTGTGGTGCGACCATCGCGCCAAGGCTGAAGCCGCCGAGATAACGGCGATGGCACACCGCGAGGGCTTAGAAGCCATTCGGTGGTGTGGGGGCGTCTATTCCGCGGAATGGGGTTTCTCGAAACTGTTGCACTGGCTAAGGCACAACCCAGATAAGCGCAGCCAGTTCGCCAGTGCATTCGAACACTGCGACATGGTGGTGGCCACGCTGTGTGGTATCACCGATCCATCCCTCGCGACGCGCAGTATCTGCGCCATGGGACATAAGTGGCTCTGGCATCCCAATCTGGGCGGGCTTCCGTCCGAGGAATTTCTCACCAAGGTCGATCCGCTGCTTGCCGGAGTCCGCGCAAAGCTCCAGGGAAGTTACAAGACCTCCGACAAAATCGCCGGATTGCTTTCGCCGTCGTGGGCAGGGAAGCTGGGGTTGCGCGCGGGAATACCAATCCCCGTGGGTGCGTTCGACGCTCACTGGGATGCGATAGGCGCGGGCGCACGTGAAAAGGACATCGTCAACGTAATCGGCACGTCGACTTGCATCATCGGAATTTCCCGGCAAACGAATCTGGTACCCGGCGTGTGTGGGGTGGTGAAGGGAAGCGTGCACCCCGGACTTACCGGCATCGAGGCGGGACTTTCCGCCACCGGCGATATCTTCGAGGCCATCGCCCGCCGGGCCAACACGTCCGTCTCGGAATTGAGCGAGAGGCTTGAAAAATATCGCGCTGGCCAGACGGGCTTGCTTCGATTGTCGTGGGACAATGGCGACCGCACCGTTCTCGTCAACCCCAATCTGCGCGGTGTCACGTTGGGATGGAATCTTCGGCACACGGCGCAGGACGAGCTATTCGCCGCCATTGAGGGAACGGCGTTCCACACGCGGATTATACTCGACCGAATGGCTCAGAACGGCATTACCATCGAACGCATCATCGACGCGGGCGGCATTCCTCAAAATAATCCTGTCCTCAACCAGGTCTACGCAAATGTCCTGGGCCGCCCGGT
The DNA here is from genome assembly GCA_050746725.1 of Candidatus Acidiferrales bacterium. Classification (GTDB taxonomy): domain Bacteria; phylum Acidobacteriota; class Terriglobia; order Acidiferrales; family UBA7541; genus Palsa-295. The sequence goes on from JBOGMX010000011.1 coordinate 11,173, forward strand.
GCTTGTGCCGAGCCGTAAAGTCACCAGCCTTGGCTCCGCTATTTTCGCATTTCTTGCCGCCCGCACTTTCCGGACGATCGAAGAAGCACAGGACAAGGTTTGCCCCCCGCATATTATTTTCCAACCGGAGCCTGCCGCACAGGTCATCTACGATCGGCTCTACGGCCTTTATAAAAGGCTGTACTTCGATTTCGGTCAGCCGAAGAACGAGTCTGCGTTCGGCGATGTCTTGCCCGCCCTCATCCGCATCGCCGAGGAGCAAGCGTCATCGAATCAGGCGAAGCCGGCTGCGTCGCTTTCCGGAAGCAGCCTTGAACGGTAATCACTGTTGGACCGCGCCTAAATAAGACGCCGAACTGCCCATGCGATTAATGCCTGTTCTGTAGGGCCGCGATGGTCTGGCGTACGTAGCTTGCGCTAGGGCTCTTGGGATCTTCTTTCAAATACATTTTCAATTGCTCGATCATCTCGGGAATACGGTTAAGCTGCTGATAGGCCGCTGCGGCGGTGTAGTGCACCGTGGCGTAACCCTGGTGAGGTAGGCTTTGAACTCTCTCAGTATCGGCGATCGTCTCCTGGTATTGGCCCTGGAGGAAATCTACGCGGACCAGCAGCGCAAGGGCGTCGACCTCCGTCGGATCGGCCGAGATCGCCTTATTCAAAAGGTCCCTGGTTTCTGGTAGTTTATGTTCGGCAAATTGGATGTGCGCGAGGCTGACGAGCGCCGGCACGAAGTGATCGTCGCTAACCAACGCCTTCTTCAAGGCGTCGCGTTGCTTGTCTGGTTGTTCCATTCGGTAGTACGCGACCGAAAGGTTGTAATAAGCCGAAGGATACTGCGGGTAAATCGATACGGCCTTTTTGAAGTCGTCCGCCGCCTTCTTCCAGTGCTTGTGCTTCATCTCCGCGTCGCCGCGAGCCAGTTCTTTAGAAGCACTCTTTGGCACCTCGAGTTCGCGGACGCTGACAGTGCCCGTCGGCGTACCTGTTCCAGCATTGAACTTGGTTCTTGCGTGGACGGCGATGAGTTGGCTGAGGAAAATCCTGCCGTTTTCGATGTGAATGTTTCCGCTATTGGCGGTTTCGATGCCTTCGCCTGAAACCTCGACGCGATAATCTCCCGGCAGTAAATTTTCGAATTCAACCCAGCCCGAGGAGTTGGTCAGGCTAACTTGGTTAGGTGTGATCCCGAGAAGCCCCTGAAAGACCTCGACGCGCACTCCGGATGCAGGCAGCCCCTTATTCGCAAACTCGACATCCACATGCAGCGTGCACAGCGTTTCGTTTCCCTGGTTCGCGGACATTTGCGCGTGGGCTGCTAAAGCAGAGAAGACCAAGAACAAAGCCAACAATCGCCACATCTGAGAATCCCTCCGTCGCGACCGAGCAAGAGGGGCAGCACTTGGAAAGAAACAAAGCCATCGTACTTCAATTACTTGTTGAATGCACGGAGTTCCAGAAACAGCCTACAAACGCTCGCCTTGGAGCTGGGCGTTGGCGTATCGCGGACCCCAGCCCGCCGTGGGCATGCCGTCCGGTCACACTCGCTTGGTGGTCGCCTGTGATTTAGCTCAAAACGGTGCTCAATCCTGGATATATTTTATCGTTATCGTACACGGCAGACGGGTTTTCTACGCTCAAATGAAACACACGACAAAAATCTGAGATAGGAATACCATAAACGTCGACTCCGGAACGACGAACATGCCCAAACAGCATCGCGGAATCCATCTGATCGCGCAAATTGCCAACGTTTCCATTGGTACCGTTGATCGCGCACTACATGGACGCGGCGGAATCAAGGAGAAAACGCGCGAGCGCATCCTGCAGATCGCGCGGCAGATTGGCTACACGCCGAATTTGGCGGCGCGGACCCTGTCGGTGACCCGCGCGGGGGCACGCATCGGCGTGTGCATCCCGCGGGAGATTCATTTCTTCTACGACCAGCTCTGGAGCGGAGTTCTCGAAGAAGCGAAACAGGTCTCCCAGCTCGGCGTTGATTTCGTGCATCGTCCGGTTCACGCCCTCGGTGAGGGAGACACTGAGGCGTTCAAGCAACTCGCCGACCAGGGCGTCAACGGAATCATCCTTACGGCGGGCAATCCTAAAGAGTTGAAGCAGCTTATCGATGATGCCGAAGCGAAGGGGATCCGCGTCCTCTGCGTCTCCACAGATGCGCCGGAAAGCCGGCGTTCCAGCGTTGTATGCGTCGAACCGTACCTGAACGGATGCCTGGCAGGCGAGCTGATGGGGAAATTCGTCCCGCCGGGCTCGAAAGTAGCTATTGTCGCGGGCATGCTGACCGCTGAAGACCATCGCCTGAAGACAGATGGCTTCTCGAAGGCGTTTCCAAAACACTGCACGGGCGGGAAAATCGCGGCTGTCATCGAAGGACACGAAGAAGAAGACGAGAGCTTTCAGAAGACCTTCGATTTGCTTCGGCGCATCCCCAGCCTTGCTGGTATTTACGTCAACACTGTGAACTGTTTGCCGGTGTGCCGGGCGCTCGGCGCCCGGAAACTAAGCGGGAAAGTAAAACTGATTACAACGGACTTATTTCTCGAAATGTCGACGTATTTTAAAAAAGGAACAATCGCCGCGTCCATCTATCAGCATCCGCATCGCCAAGGCCAGGTTGCCGTGCGTCTGATGGCAGACAATCTCACGGGCAAGGTGGCCTTTCCCCCGGCCGTGCACCTGAGTCCGGGAGTGGTGATGTCGTCCAACCTACATCTCTTCAGGGAGATCAGGCTCGCCGATGCAAGCTTGCCGGAGATGCTTTCGCGAAACGACGGCGCGGCCTAGTTGTCGCGGGTGATCTCAAGTAAGCCCCTTAGCATAGCACTACCCCGGGGAATAAGGTCTCTGCGCCACAAAACCGTCTACGCGCCAAGAGCCGTTGATCCAAATATTCAACAATTACGAGCCACGGGTTTTTCTTATTCGGAGCGTCTCATTTGAAGCTCTTGACGAAATCCCGAGAAAATGCTTGACAATCCCAAAACCTCGTGTACGTTAACGGTCGGTGGGATTTTTACGCGGGTGGCAAATGGGGCGACGTGGGTCTAGGCAATATCAAACTCGTATCTCGTGCCTGTTTTTCTGATAGTTCATGGATTGAACTAAACTTTACCGATTGACCGATAGCTCGCGTTCAAGCGTGCGCTGCTGACGCTCTTTCGGTCGTGCGATTGATTTTCGAGTTAGGCTACGTGCGGCGCATGGCGATTTAGTAAGCGTTGAGCAGGCATTGTGATGCTAGCCGGGTGCCAGGAAAGAATCCAGTTGCAGTGGATCAACGCATGTAGGTGACCGCCGATGCAGTCGCGGAATCCCCAAGGCGGGGTCCCAACGATGCAGGGTGGGTGGTTGCGGCTTATGACAAGCCGAAGGAGGGGTCATGAAGGCCTTTGAGTTGTTGCGGTCGATCGACAATCACACCAAATGGAATTGGGTTCTTCGCTTCTTTGCGCTGGCCGTGCTGTTGTTCGGCCTGCCGCTCTTGGCGAGCGCGCAAGAAGCGACGATGGTCGGCACGGTAACCGATCCCTCCGGGGCTGCGGTTCCCAACGCCGCCATCACCATCACCAACGCCGAAACAGGTTTGGTGACTCATTCCGTGACGGATACCTCCGGCGACTACGTGGTCCCTTCGCTTCACATTGGCGATTACACCGTTCAGGCTGCGGCGCCGAGTTTTAAGGCTGCCAAGCAAAGCGGTGTGGTGCTCGAAGTCGGCTCCCGCCGGCGCGTAAATTTCCAACTTCAGATCGGCGCCGCGACGCAAGAGGTTACGGTTACGGCGAACCGCATCGCCGTGCAGTCCGACACCAACGCCATTAGTACCGTCCTCACTGGCAAGCAGATCGAAGCTCTTCAGGAAAGCGGCCAGAGCATATATAACTTAGTGAGCTTGGTGCCAGGCGCCTCCGCCGATAACGCCGACATTCAAGTGCCGACGTCGATGGGCGGCGACGATACCATTAGCTTTAACGGCCAGCGCATCGCCCATCAGTTGTTCTTGATCGATGGTGGCGAGGCGGATGATCGCGGCGGCTCCGGCGCCATTGTCATGCCTTCCGAACAAGCCATATCACAACTCCGCGTGATGACCTCCAATTACACCGCGCAATACGGTACGGAATCCGGCGCAACCACCAGCATGATCATAAAGTCCGGCACCCGGCAGCTTCACGGCTCGGCTTGGTGGTTCGGACGGAACAACGCCTTCGACGCGCGCAATTACTTCAACCCAGCTCCCGAAAAAGTTTCGGAGTACCGCTACAACCTCTGGGGCTTCAATATTGGCGGACCCGTCGAGTTTCACCACACCACCAACCCGAAGACCTTCTTCTTTTACAACATGGAATGGCGACGCCAAATCAGCGGTTCCCTGATTAGACAAAACGTCCCTTTTGCTGACAGCTATTCCAACCTTGCGGACGGCGCCAATCTCGCAGACGCCGTCGGGTTAGGTACAGCACTGTTGAGCAAAGGGTTCAATCAGATTCAGGCTCCCTACGCTTGTCAAGTCTCGACTGCCGTAATCAGTGAATTTGCCGCGGCAGGACAGGCGCTCAGTCCCTGCCCCGGCGGCATACCTGGGACCGGGGTGCCGTTCGTTTACAACGGGCAGCAGAACGTGATCAATCCGGCGCTGATCAACCCCAGCGCTGCGGCATTGCTGAAAGCGGGCATTTTCCCAGCGGAGACGTCCGGCGACCAATTCGTCGGCGGCCCCAATGCGCCGACCTCCGTGAAGGAAGAAATCGTCCGCATCGATCACACCTTCAATAGCCGCTATTCCATTTTTGGGAGCTGGATCTCGGAGCAGGTATCACAGACCGATGTTCCTACCCGGTGGAGTTCAGCGAACCTGCCGACAAGTTCTGACACTTTTGGCAACCCGTCCTATCAGGCTGTTGTCCATTTGACTGATACCATCAGCCCCACCGTATTGAATGAGGTTGCCTTTAACTATGACGGCAACCGCATCAACATGGACCCAAGCGGAATCTGGAATATTTCGTCCGCGCCAGGCTTCACGCAGAATCGGCTATTCACGGGCACCGTCAACGCAGACGTTCTGCCGATCATCGGCCTCAGCGGCAAGACCGGGGCGAACTTCAGCAACAACTGGGGAGCTTGGGACAACGTCGCCAACGATTACAACATTAACGATGATGTTTCTTGGAGCAAGGGCCCGCACCAGTTCAAGTTCGGCTTTGGCTGGGCCAATTTCCGCAAGCTACAGCCCTTGCAAGATAGCCCCGAAGGAGACTTCAGCTTTAACGGCAGCTTCACTGGCTACGACTTCGCCGATTACCTGCTTGGGTTGTCTAGCAGCTACAGCGAAGCAGCCCTCGAGGACTCGCGCCAATGGAACAGCGTTACTTGGGATGTTTACGGCGAAGACAACTGGCGCGTGAATTCGCGGTTAACCCTCAACCTCGGTCTGCGCTGGGAGGGTATGCCGCACACGGACGAAATTAATAACCAGATGTCGAATTTCTACTTCAATCTATGGGATGCGGCTGGTGCCGCGGCTGCCTTTGCCCCCGGTAGCGGTATCGGCTTCGCCAATGCCAACGGCACCGAGATTTGCTCTGGCCCTGGCATTCCGACACCAACTTGCACTGGTGCTAACCCCTTCTTGGCTGTCGGCCCCAATCCGGCGCTCAATGGCCTTCTCTCCTACGACAACGGTTTGAAACAAACGGGCTCCATGGTAAAGAATCACTGGGATACCTTCGCCCCGCGCGTGGGCTTTGCTTACGACCTCACGGGGCGGGGTAAAACCATCTTGCGCGCTGGATTCGGCATGTTCTACGAGCGCATCCAAGGGAACGACATGTATCAATCCGGCTCGAACAACCTATTCGGTGGCAATCCCACCATTTCCAACGTTTCTCTTTCGGATCCTCACGTCGGCATCAATCAGGCGAACGTGACCTTTAGCCCCGCGACCCTCCCAGTGACGGTGAACCCCATTTCGATGCTTAACTCAAATGACTACGACGTTCCGACCAGCTACCAGTACAGCGCGGGCATCCAGCAGCAGCTCAGCAGCCAGACTGTACTTTCGGTAGCCTACGTCGGAAACGTGGGTCGGCACGAAAGCGAGAGAACGGAAGTCAATCTACCCCCTGAAAGTATGTTGCCGTCATTTTTTACGGCCGGCGGCGGCTACAGCGGAACGGCAAACCTATACCTGCCGTATCCCGGATATTCCAGCGTCCTCGTGGCGCAGAACGACGCCAACTCGAACTACAATTCGTTGCAAGTGTCGCTGCGCTCTCAGTTCCGTAACCTCACGTTGCAGGCAGCTTATACCTTTGCGCATGCGAACGATCCGACGCAGAACAATGGTGACGGCGGCGATTTCGACAGCGTGACGAATCCTTACGTGGGCTGGAGATACGACTACGGCCCGGCCCAGATCAATCGCCAGAACGTCTTTTTCACCAACTTCGTCTACAGTCTTCCCTTCTTCCGCGGAGCCAGCCGCTTGGTGAGCGGGACGCTCGGTGGATGGTCGTTGGCTGGCGTCGTGACCATGGAGACAGGAGTGCCTTTGAACTTGGGCGTCACTGGCACGACCATTTGCAGCGCCGTCCAGAACTGTGGCGTTCGCCCGAACTTGGTCGGACCCATTAGCTATCCGAAAACCGCTGCAATGTCGACGGGCAAGTTGGAAACAATGCAGTGGTTGAATCCTTCTTCATTTGCCATCAATGACCTCCCAGGGTTGAGTGTGGCGACTTTCGGCAACCTCCAACACGACGGTGTTTGGGGGCCGGGCCGCGATAACTGGAATCTATCTCTCTTTAAGACCTTTGCCATCACCGAGCGACTGCACTTCCAAGTCCGTGCGGACGCGTTCAACCTTTGGAACCACACGCAAATGAACGGGGTCGACACAACCGTCGGGGACCCGAATTTCGGCCTGACAACTTCGGCGTGGACTCCTCGCGAGTTCCAGTTTGGCGCGAAAATGTCATTCTAACGGTTTGTAGTTCACATTTTCCCACCCACCCCCGCTGGCGTCGAAGTTGGCGCCAGCAGGGTTCCCTTTTTCGGCCCACTGAGCTACAACATCTAACATGAGCGGTTGCAGGAACGTCCGGCTCATTGCCTTTTTGTCCGTCGCAATGACGCTTGCGCCGGCTTTGCGTGCTCAAATCGCGACTCCCGCCTATGCGGCGGCATTAGAGCAACAAGGAAAGCTTGAGGAGGCTGCCCAGGCGTGGCTGGCGGTCACGCGGCGAACCCCGCGCGACGCCGCCGCTTTCGCGAGCCTCGGGCTGGTTCTATCAAGGCAGAAGAAGTACACCGAGGCCGCTTCAGCCTATCGGAAAGCAATCGCTCTGAATCCGAGCTTACCCGGGGTACAGATCGATTTGGGTCTTGCCGAATTCAAACAAGGCCATTTCGAAGCCGCGATTCCACCACTACGCGCAGCCCTTTCTGCAAGTCCAAACAGCCTGCAGGCAGCCACGCTTTTGGGTTTAAGCTGTTATGGAGCAAAACGCTTCGCGGAAGCTTCCAAGTATCTCGCTGTGGCCTCGGCAACCGATGAGGCCAATACGGAACTTCATCAGACGCTTGCCCAGAGTTGTCTCTTAGCGAAGAATTATCCTTGTGCGCTGCGGGAGTTTCGAAAGCTTCAGCAGCTCAATCCGAATTCCTGGGCCGTGCACAAGTTCACTGGCGAGGCGCTAGACGGTGAAGGCGATACCGCTGGCGCGATCGTCGAGTTTCAGAAAGCGATCAGCCTAGCCCCGCATCAACCCGACCTGCACTTCGCGCTGGGTTATTTGTACTGGAAGGCCCAGCGATTCGATGACGCGGTTGTCGCTCTCGACGCCGAATTGAAGATCGTCCCAGGCAACCCTCAGGCCCTAGCATATCTAGGCGACATCGCCATGCAGAATGGCAATTATGCCAAAGCTCTCCCATTGCTGCGTAGGGCGGCTCAGCTACAGAAAGACAACCGCTTGGCCTATCTCGATACCGGCAGCATCCTAATGGACGAAAAGAAATACCCGAGGGCGCTGTCAGCTCTCCGGCGCGCAGTCGAACTCGACCCTAGCAAACCGGACGCGCACTTCCGAATCGGCCGCATTGAGCAGAGCTTGGGGAATACGGCCGCTGCAGAGAAGGAATTTTTGAAAGTGCGCGAGCTTAGAGAGAAGCAGACTCAGGAGATCGCGGCGAAGGCGCAAAAGCATCTCGCCTCTGGGAGTCAGTGAGGAGCTGGCTGAACGTGAAACTAAAGGAGAACCCACTAAGCGGCAGGTTCCTTCACGTTCAGTAAGCGGTCACCGGCCACATCGTGCAGTGTCTGAATGATGCCCGAGGGCCAATGGATCTCGACGAGCCTCGCCCTGCGATCCCTGCCAAGGCCGAAGTGCACTGGCCCGTGGCTCGATGAGGCGTAGCCGACACTTGTGGTCATATGGTTAAACTGTGCTCCTTGCGTAGTCAGCACCTTAATGCGGGCGCCGATTCCATCGCGATTGCTCTTCGTGCCTTCCAATGCGATGTCCAGCCAATGGCCCGCGCCGGGCGAGCGATTCATCCAGATTTCCGGTGCTCTGCCAATCGCCGTAACCACCACATCGACGCGGCCGTCACCGTCAAAGTCTCCGAAAGCACAGCCACGGTGGCGCGCGGGTGGTGAAGCCGTCAACCCGGCTTCCGCGGTCAGCGCTTGCCATTTCCCCGTAGGACCGGGATTGCGGAACACTGTGTTGTATTGATCGATCCGGTAAGAAGCTGTGGGGATCCTCTCGACGTGGCCGCGGGAAACGAACAAATCTTTCCAGCCGTCGTTGTCAAAATCAAAAAAACCGGGTCCGTACCCGGACATCGAGCGCGTTAACTCGCGCAGTCCATTCTGGAAGCCAGCTTCGTCGAAACCCCTTCCGGCTTTATTCAGAAACAGAGGAAACGTCTGATTGTTCAGTGCGACGAAGATGATGTCCGGGTAGCCGTCATTGTTACAGTCGCGAAAATCCGTTCCCATGCCAGAGATGAAATCGCCACTTTCTTCTAGTGCAACGCCTTCCTGAAAGGCAACTTCCTCGAACTTTTGTCCGGTGTTGTGAAAAAGGAAATTATAGGAGGTGTCGTTCGTTACGAAGAGATCGGGGCGGCCATCGAGATCGTAATCAGCAACTCCCACTCCCATTCCTTTGCCGACATGAGCGCGCAGGCCCCATTTTTCCGAGACGTCTTCGAAGGTTCCGTCTCCATGGTTCAGAAACAACTGGTTCGGCTGACCTTTGTATAAGCGGGGGCTGCAGTAGTCATTCGCGCCCATGAAAGGACAGAGCTTCTCGGTTTTCAAATCCCACTGTAGGTAATTGATCACCACGAGGTCGAGGAGGCCATCGTTGTTCACGTCCACCCAGGCGGCCGCTGCTCTCCACAGCGGGCCGTACTTTGGATCGATGACGCTGCCGAGACCCGCCTTGGCGGTGACGTCAGAGAATGTTCCGTTCCCATTGTTATGGTAGAGCGTGTGGCCGTGCACGCCGCCGACAAACAGATCGGGGTAGCCGTCGTTGTCATAATCGCCGACAGCCGCAGCAATATCGTAGCCGCTGCCGGTGAGGCCGGCCGCCTCCGTTACCTCCGTGAATGAACCCTTGCCGTCGTTGCGAAAAAGCCGGTTGTAGAACCTCGGAGAATCTTTCCTGAGCGTCTCGATATTGGCGCCGTTGGTGAAGAAAATATCTGGCCTGCCATCTTTGTTGAAATCAAAGACGGCGATGCCACCGGCCATGGTCGCGGGCGCGTGCGGAAATTTCAAGGTTTCGTCGGAATCCAAGCAAAACGGAAGAGTCGTGAGCGAAAATTGGATTTTGGCCAGTGAATGTTCTTGCTGGGTCAAGCCCTTCGTTGCAAGAGTCTGCAGAGGAGCGGGCGCTTTGCCCCATGCGCTTAGCGAGCCAGCCGCCAATGCGGCACCTGCTGACGCGGCAGCCTTCATCCACTCTCTTCGGGAGAAACTCGGCGCGTCAATGTGCCGCTTCCCGGGGGTTCCCTCACATGCTCTGGTTTTGACCACCGTCTATTCGCCCTTTCTCGTGTTTCCGCACACACCACCAAGCCAACCGTGCGCACTGCAAATCTATTGGCCAGTTCTCGGAGAGTCCAACACCACTGCGGAAACATTGCCGGCTGCTCCCGCCATTAGCGCCGCGCGCACTTAATTATAACTGTCGGGGATGTAAATGCACTCTACTGTGCCGCGAAGATGATGGTGCGCCCGCGATCTCCACCTCCGGGTGCACCGTGCGTACCGTCAAATTGCCAGATCAGGAAAGCGACCGAAAGCTTGAGATGCTGCAGTTCATCAGCGCGCGGTCGCAGGGGAATCGATTCCAGCCCGGCATCTGGACTCCGGCTACCGCTGGGGATCTGCTTCGAAGACCAACTGTACCGTCGAGGGTATTAGCTCTGACAATACGCTACCTATTCGCACCTTGCGCTTACGGCACTGCTGAAAGCTTGTCCGGACAAGAGAAGCTCCTCTAGCCTCCGGAGGCGCGTAACCGTAGGCGTTGCCGCCCACAATAATTCGGTTTTGCCAGATGCCTGAAGTTTGTTTACAATCCGCGACAAATATGGCATTAGATATGGACGCACTTCTCGGTAAACGATTCTTTTTCATACACATGTGCGCTCACGACTTCGATTCGCCGCCGAACTTAGCCGTCGCCCAACCACGGAGAAGAACGAATGTCTTTTACACACAGTTGTGAACCAGGCGCGACAACACACTCCTGGATTCGCGGGTCGGCTGCCCTGAGTGCGAGTAAAGTCTGGTCCACAAGACGCTCGATTCTTAGTCGTTGTTTTGTTACTCCACCCATATTCCTGAGTCGAGAGTTCTCGTTTGCCAATCTAGTCATTCTTTTCGGTTTCATGCTGATTGCCATGGCAACGAGCGTACCTGTTGTTGCGCAGAGCGTTCAATTGTCCGTGGATATTTCAAAGCCAGGGGCCAAGATCAGCCGCAACCTTTTCGGTCAGTTCGCCGAGCATCTTGGCAACGGCGTTTACGGCGGCATCTGGGTGGGCCCCGACTCGACAATCCCCAATACCCGCGGCATTCGCAACGATGTTGTTACCGCCCTTAAGGAGCTAAAAGTGCCAGACGTGCGCTGGCCAGGTGGATGCTTCGCGGGCGAATACCATTGGCGCGACGGCATTGGTCCTCACCGAGTAATAACGCTCAATCCTAATTGGGGTGGCGTGATCGAGCCGAACACATTTGGAACACGAGAATTCATGGACTTTCTCAACCAGATCGGCGCGCAGGCCTATGTCTCCATCAACGTTGGATCCGGCACTCCGCGCGAAGCAGAGGATTGGTTCGAGTACATGACTGCCGCGAAGCCCACGACATTGGTCCAGGAACGCGCCGCGAACGGCCATCCGCGACCCTATCAGGTCGGCTTCCTTGGCATTGGTAACGAAAGCTGGGGCTGCGGTGGGGACATGACACCCAACTACTATCTGAGCCAGCTCAAGATCTACAGCCACTTCGTCCGAAACTTCAATCCGGCAGAGCAGGGCAATCAGCAGATGCTGAAGATCGCCGTCGGTCCTGGTGGCGGCGGTTCCCAGTGGGATAAATGGACTGAAACCATAATGAAGGCCTACCAGGATGGCTCGTTGAGCGGCGGTATCAATGGGCTTTCGCTGCACTCCTACACGGTGGGGGGGGCCTGGCCACCGTCCCATGCATCGGTCGGGTTTGGACAGAACGAATACGCTCAGATCCTGAAGGATACTCTCAGGATGAACGATTTGATCGACGAGCATTCCGCCATCATGGACAAGTACGATCCACAAAAGAAAGTTGCGCTCGTCGTGGATGAATGGGGGGCATGGTACAAGCCGCTACACGGTACGAATCCGGCTTTCCTCGTTCAACAGAACAGCCTGCGCGACGCCGTCCTCGCAGCTCTCAATTTGAATATTTTTGCCCGTCATGCGGACCGCGTGCGCATGGCCAACATCGCACAGATGATAAATGTTCTCCAGTGCATGATCATGACGGACAAAGATAAGATGGTCCTGACCCCAACGTACTACGTCTTCAAAATGTATGTGCCCTTTCATGACGCCACTTTTGTGCCGGTCACTTACGACGCCGGAACCTATAAGCAAGGCGACATCGCCTTACCGCGCGTGGATGCCATCGCAGCGAAGGATGCGGCAGGCAAGCTGTGGCTGGAAATCACGAACATCGATCCGGATCGCCCAGTCGATATCGAGATAAGGGTGGCTGGCAGCACTGCCAAATTTGCTGTTGGGCAGACACTGACTGCGCCGAAGGTAGACAGCGTCAACACCTTCGACGCGCCCAATACGGTCGTGCCGAGGTCCATTTCCGCAAAGGCTGAAAACGGCAAGCTGGCACTGAAGCTGCAGCCTAAATCGGTGACAGTAATTTCGGTCGGGTCGTAAATTTGTCCAACGTGCCGGATTGCTTGAAGGTCAAGAGGCCCTGACCTCGCAGCCACTGTTCGAGTACCATCGTCCACAAATCCAGAGCGGGATCGCTCATGCCAAGCCCGGAGCCATGGTGTCCATGGTCAAAGAGGTTCATCTCAACCGGCACACCCGCAGAGATCAAGGCGTCGTAGAAATCAACGCTCGCCCGCTCCATATCGGAATAGTCGCAATGCCCAGTCCCGGATCACGCGGCGGCGAGTCAGGAGACTGCGCAGCTTCGGCCGAGAAAGTCGCGGCGCCGATAACCCCCACCAGCAAACGCATCCTGATCATCCGCCATTTCATCTCGTTTCCTCCCGAAGAGACTCAAAGCTTGCAGGGCACTACTTGAAGTACATATCTCGATGAATTAGTTCGTCTCATCCTGGTCCGAGAATTCGAATCTAGGGTCTTTCCGCGCGATAGTGAAAAAGATACGAACGAGGAGGAGTGCCGGAGACTTCGCGAGTGTTGTAGTGCAAATAGTATTTAACATGGCTGTGGTCATAGGGGTAGCCTATCCCTTTCGGATACGGGTAAGAACGGAGGGCATGAATGGGCAAGGGAGTAACGGTGCCGCCGAAAGCGGCATACATGTCCAAGTCCTTGTCGAAGCCATTCCCATAAAAGAAATAATCGCGCACCCATCCATGCGGAAGTTCGGGCAATGGGGAAGAGTCAAAACTCACGGCTACTTCCTCCCCCGAGCCGAAGATGACGTATTCTTCATCAGCGTGGGTGAGCAGCGGGAGAACGTCGCCGTAGCGAGTATAGTTTCCTGACTGCCGCGCGTAAGGACCTGTTGCACTTACGTCGTCATAGACGTAGCTGAGATCGCCGCTCGTTTTGCCTTCGATGTAACGCGGATATCCCCGAAAATCGAGCTTCGCGTCCACGAGTGGGACGTTTACAACGCGATACGGCACATCCAACGGAGAATTATCAACGCGAACGCGGTCCCAATAGACTTTCAAATTTGTAACGATGCGGATCCGGCGCGTGCCGGCTGGAAGTTTTCCGGTGAGATCAACAACCATGCAGCGTTCGAGTCCCGCAGGGAATCCCATGTTTTGAATGACGCGGCGCCACTGTCCCGAAGAATCCTGAGCTTCCACATACGGCGGGATAGGCTTCACTCCCGCTTGCCGAGCCGCATACAGGGAATCAGCACTGAAATAATCGGTGAAGCCGTCCATCAGCAGGCGCAGAGGGCGATGTGCATTCCATGCGCCCAAATCCAGTTCGAGCCAGTGCATTTTCGCGAAGCCCGCGAAGGGCAGGCCCGGAAAACCCTTGACGAAATGATGGTCGCGCACCAAAAGAAGCGAGAGTACGTTCCGTCCATGATTGTCCCACGCACCGAGCGGAGGGTGCGCGTCGCGGCTGGCAATCACTTTGAATTCGGGGAAGGGCGGCCGAATGGCGAAGTGCGCGTTTGGGTACACCTCCACACCCGCGGGATGATCCACGGCGAGGAGGCGAACCCGATCCAGATAGTCAAGTTCTTCCATCGGCTCGAGCAAACGGAAACGGAGCAGGCCTTTTCTCGGCTGAGCGTCCGAGCCGTTCACCTTTATATATTCTTCGGGATCGGGGACATTGCGGCGACCGGGAGCAAGCCAGTGGCCGACGATACCCGCGCCGAGAATATCGTCGATGAACTTGAAATGATGTCCATCCCAAGAAAACAGCAGGGGACACGAACTGCCATGGCGGTCAAGTTCCTCGATGCGGGCATTTGCATCCACAGGGAAATTAATTTCATCCTGAAGCACTCCAGTCGGCCACAACATCCGGACGATATCCGCCTTTGTGGCCGAATCGAGGCCGACATCAATCGACGTGTCGCTCTGGCCTAGATAACCGGAAGCAGCGGGAATTTCGAATTTCTGGCGCAGAGTACCCGCGAAAACCTGAACTTTTGTACCGATCGCACTACGGTTGTCGACAAGCCCGTGCAGCGTGAGGCGAAGCCAGTGATTGCGACCGTAACCTATGTTGCGCAAAAGGACCGGCGGGCCGCCGGCTTGGGTGACGAGAAGATCGCTCGAACCGTCACCGAAGAAATCGGCGACAACGAGCGATCGCGGATGCGTAAGACGAACGTTATCAAGGCCAACATCATGTGACACGTTGTGAAAGCCTGCAGCACCTTCGTTGCGCAGCAAAACGATGTGGCCGCCGGATGAATTTGTCCCCACGGCGGCAAGGTCAATCCAGCCATCATCATCATAATCGAGCGCGACGAGTCCCCAGCCCCGAGTCCAACCCAGTTTGGGCAGCGATACGGCCGCGAACTTCTTGCCGTCGACATTGCGCCAAAGGGAAATCCCAGGGACGCCGGAATGCGTGAACGCCAAATCCATCCATCCGTCCTTATTGAAATCGAACGCCAGGACGCCAATCGCTGGGGCAGCCATCATAGGCGTCCACGGCGCTGCCGCCCGGAATACGCCTTCGCGCGGATTAAAGTAAATAGCCGGCGGACGATGTATCGAGGTGACGACGAAATCCACCGCGCGATCGTTGTTGATGTCGCTCGCCGTTGCGCCCCAGCTACCGCCGGGATTGGCCAAACCCGTTTCCCTGGTCACATTCGTAAATGTCCCGTCGCCGTTGTTGCGCCAAAGCTCATTGGACGATGGGCCCGCGAGTGAAGAAGACGGTCTCGGACCGCGTGAGACGTACAGATCAAGGTCGCCGTCCTGGTCGTAGTCAACAAAGGTCAGGCCCAGCGGAGCGCCCGAAACTTTGATACTGGCTTCTGACGTGACATTCTTGAACGTTCCATGGCCTTCGTTTCGAAACAGGGCCACTCCTCCGCGGTAGCTGACCGCCAAGCCAGGACGGCCGTCGTTGTCGAAGTCCCCTGCGGTGCAGCCAATTGCGGGCCCGGAAAGTTCGATTCCAGAATGCGCGGTAACGTTCGCGAATTTTCCGTCGCCGAGATTGTGATAGAGCGCCACGTGGCCCGTGCCATCATCACCGAGGAAAATATCCGGCTTGCCATCGCCGTCGTAATCGAAGACGCAAGCTCCGGAACCGAAACCTTGTGCTGGATTTGCCAACTTCGCCGAGCGAGTCACCCATTGAGAGGGCAGACCCGATTGGGTAGTCACATTGACAAAATGTACGCGGCTTTGAGCGGGAACCGGCTCGATGCCCGGGGAAACTTCTTCCGCAAGAGAATATTTTCCTTGGTCGCCGTAGGTGAGGCTCATCGGCTTGCCGAGTTTCGTCTCCGTCAAGTGCTGGAAACGAATGAGGTGCTCTCGGGCTTGCTTGAGATGACCCGAGCGCTCATACGCCTGCGCCAGGGCGAACTCGGAAGACGCGTGGAAGGGATCGAGGTGCAGCGCGCGTTTGAAGGCAGCAATCGCTTTCCCATACTGGTCGAGACTGAGGTAATCCTGGCCGAGAAAATACCGCGTGTCCGCGTCCTGCGGATCCAGAGCAGCGACTTGCTCGAAATCCTGTTCGGAACTCTGGGCATGACCAAGGGATCTTTCGATGAGTCCGAGGTTATACCAGATCCGAGGATTCCTGGGCTCACGTTTTGGCGCTGCTTCTAAAATTGCGAGAGCGGGGGAAAACCTCTCCAAATTCAGCAGAGCGATGGCTTGATTGAGACGCGCCGCGTCAAGGCCGGAGTCGAGAGAATAGGCTTTCTCAAACTCCGAGAGAGCGCTCCGTTCGTCTTGCCGATTCATGTACGCAATGCCAAGGTTGTTATGCGCAATCGCTTCCTGTTTTGCCGGCGCATTTGAATTCGCACCATATTGCCTAGGAAACCGGCCGGCAAAAAATGGAATTGAAAAGGCGAGCACGACCATGGCGACAGAGAAAGTCGCACGATGCGGGACTCGCGTCATGAGCTTTCGTTAGTCCTTCTCGTAGGGTTTCGCGGAGATGATTCCCCGGCCTTCCTGGACCTTGATAATTTGACCGGCGGAGACATTCTTCAAATGGTCCACGCGGCCGCTGGGCCAATCAATCTCGATTGCGGTAGCCTCTGTATTGCGGGCAAGGCCGAACGTAAGAACTAGTTCGCTCGAAGAAAGATAGCTGGAACCGCTCTTCAGCATTTTCCACTCTGTTGAGCCGCCCGAAGTGACCTTCACCACCGCGCCAATTCCGTCGCGATTCGATTTTGTGCCGACCAACTTGATGCGCAGGCTGCGATTCGTGCCCCCTGTATTACGGAAAAGAACAGCAGGGCCACTGTTAGTTGAGATCAAGATGTCCAGCCTGCCATCATTATATGCATCCCCATAGGCCGCGCCGCGAGCGACGCGCGGCATGTTAAATGCGGTCCCCATTTGGGACGTCACGTCCGCGAATTTTCCCCCACCGAGATTGCGGAACAGCAGTGGCCGTTCTGCGTAGTGGACTTGCGGCTGCACTTTTTGGATATCCTGCTGGATGTGACCGTTGGCAACGAAGATATCGGGCCAGCCGTCGTTATCGTAATCAAAGAAGAAGCAGCCAAAACCCAGAGTGAGCAGACTTGCGTGGCCGACCTCTGATTCTGGCGCTTCGTCCACGAATAGGCCGTTGCCTTCGTTGTGATAGAGCGAAAGCATCTGATTCGAGAAGTTCGTAATCAAGATGCTTGGATAACCAGAACGGTCGTAATCGGCAGAATCCGCGCCCATGCCGGCGCGCGCTACCCCATTTTCGCTGAAGCCGACGCCGGAAAGGACCCCCATATTCCTGAAGGTGCCATTGCGATTGTTGATGTAAAGCTTGTTCGGTTCCGTATCATTGCTGACGAAAATGTCCGGCCAGCCGTCCCGGTTTGCATCGAGGATGGAGATCCCCAAGCTTTTCGCCGTGGGATCGTAGAGTCCCGCTTTTTTGGTGACATCGGTGAACGTGCCGTTGCCGTTGTTGTGCCAGAGGCGCAAGGACTCGCCTTTGTAGGCGACGGGAGTGCAATACGACTTCGTTTTACCGTCGATAGTGCAGTAGATATCCGTCTGGGGCGACCATTGAACGTAATTTGCGACGACCAAATCCAAGTACCCGTCGTGGTCGTAATCTACCCACGCCGCTCCCGTGCTGAAGTCTTTTGGCCCCCACAGACCGGCCTGCTTGGTCACATCCGTGAAGGTGCCATTGCAATTGTTGCGGAAGAGATGATTCTGGCCGAGGGCCGTGACGAAAATATCGTCGCAGCCGTCGTTGTTGTAATCTCCGATAGCCACGC
Organism: Candidatus Acidiferrales bacterium; assembly: GCA_050746725.1. GTDB lineage: Bacteria > Acidobacteriota > Terriglobia > Acidiferrales > UBA7541 > Palsa-295. The sequence goes on from JBOGMX010000011.1 coordinate 28,895, forward strand.
CCATTCCGTACATTTCCACATCCAGACCAGCCTGTTTGGTCACATCGGTGAAAGTGCCGTTATGATTGTTGCGGTAGAGAGCCATGTAGGTGCGGTGGCGAACGTGGCCCGGCCAGTCCTGTCCGTTGATCAGGAGAATGTCTTGCCAGCCGTCTCTGTTGTAGTCGAGAAATGCCACCCCGGAGCCTATGGCCTCAGGCAACCATTCCTTTCCAAACGCGCCATTATTGTGAATGAAATGAATGCCAGCGGCCCGCGTGACGTTCTGAAACGTGACGTGCCTCGATGCGGGACCCTTTTGCGCGTGTACGCCTGCGGAAAAGAGAAGCAACAAGCAAGCCGAAAGCAGCAGCGGAAATTTGCATCGAGAAGGATAGTACATTAACGAGAACCTTTCGACTCTGCAGGGTCGACTGCGCGATAGGCTGTAGGCATTGGCGCGCCGGATGCGATTTCGTGTATGGGCTGGCGTTCGTTGTTTTCATCCGGATGCGAACGGAGATAAGGGCCCGTGAGCGAGCCTTCCGCTTCGTTTGCCTTGAAGCGCAAATAGCGAATTTCAAACTGGCGAGCCTGATCGCGTTTCCCCATTCCGGTATAACAAAGCATGAGATTGTAGTTGGCCTCCACATTCTCTGGGTCGATTGCGATCACTTCCTTGAATTCACCGACGGCTTTGACGTACCGACGCTCCAGAAAGTAGGCGCGGCCGAGACTATTCCGCACCACGCGATCCGTGGGATATTGCTTGAGAGCAGTCTTATACTGGGCGATGGCCTGGTTATAATGGCCCTGATCGCGTAGCACTTGTCCGTAAAAGAAGCGAGCACTGGCTAGAGAAGGAGCAACCTTTAGCGCGCGCAGAAGAACTTTTTCCGCGGCTGGTAAGTTCCCTTCTTGCAGCCTCGCGCGCGCCATGTTTACCCAGCCGTCCGGCCGACTCGGCGCGGCCTGTGCGACGTTGGCAAAGGCCGCGTCCGCACCCTGCAAATCTCCCTGAAGCAACAAGCCAATGCCGTAGTCATTCCAGCGCCCCCAGTCTGCATTTTCCACGTCAAGGTGAGGCTTTGGCTCCGGCGCGCTGGCGGGCAAGACTTCTAACTGTGCTTTGTCGTCCGCCATGACGACGATAGGAAGATTCGGAATGCCAGGCCGTTTGCCAGAATCATCCTTTGTGCTGCCCGTGAAAACCCAATTCGTGTCGTCGTAGCCGGGCGAAACGGCAGGATCATGCTGGCTGGGGTCGTGCACCCCGGCGAAAGCGAACTGGGTGAACCACCAGTCAAATTTCCGATAGTTCAGCTTTGCCGTGAGCGTGATGCGATTGCCAGCATCCTTCGGAATATACAGGCGATAGTGAACCGTATCGGCGGCCCCAGGAGGAATCAGCCGCACATAAATGACGGCGCGCTCGGCCCAGGCATTGCGCTTGTTAATCGGATTGCCATGGGCATCCACGAGCAAGGCGCGATAGAACTGCGCGCTGGGATCCACGGGGCCGTCATCGCTGCTGGCCTTCGGGCCTTCAGTTCTTCCACTCCAAAAAATCACGTGACCTTTGTTATCGGTGGCCTTGAGCTCGAGCCACAAGTCAAACGCATCTACCGTTCCGCCCGGGAAGAAGTGGCCCACTCCGCGCGTCCGGACAACGACGTCGACCCGGACCGCGTCACCGCGGCGAACCTGCACGGGGAATCGTCCAAATGGGGCCGTCAGGTCGGTCGCCGGGGTCGCAAATTGCTGAACTCCTCGCGGTGCCACGAATTCTGATTCTTCGCCGACGGCGAATGCTGTCTGGATCTGCGGCGCGGTGCCCGGCCGCGGCCCAGGCGGGGTCACCGCTTTCACGCTAGAAGTCGGGTGTTCGGGAGAAATCCCGAAAATATCGACGCTGACCTTATCCGTCTTTAGAAAATCCTCGACGGTTTCGAGTTGCTTGGTATCCTCGTTTTCGTACGGCAATGCGGTGTTCGCCGCGGGGAAACGATGCGAATGAATGAAGCCGTGATAATTGCCGAAATCCTGTGAGCGCACTTCCGGCATGTGGCAATCCGTGCAAACTTCTGGATGGGGGGGATAGTAAAAGGAGCGGGCGCCTAAGCCTGAGACTCCGCTCGCCTGCCAGTTGTCATAGTCGTCGAAACCACGCACCCAGCGATAATGATTGACTGGAAGATCGAGATGGACCTTGTGGCAGACCGAACAGAATTGGGCCGTCTGATTTTTTACGAAGGGTTTCATGAATACGCGGCGGTGCGGTTCAGGGTTGAGCCGGATGAGATAATCGACAAGACCACGCACGGCAGGGTTCTTGCTGGTCGCCAGATCGTTCAAATGAGGATATTCGAGGACGTAATTATTTTGCCCCATCGTGGACTGAACGCGCACGATAGAATGACACATAATGCAGCCGAGGCCGGCCTGGCCCTCCGGCGTGTTTTCGATTTCGCGGACGGGCCGGTCAAACATTCCGGTCAAAAGCAGCGCGGGGTCGTGGCAGCCCGCGCACCATTTCGACGGGCGAATGCCGACTGTGTCCTGCATGTATTCGATGCTTTTCCGATACCACTGATTATTGAACGATGAAAAGTGGTGCGCGGAACTTTCCCATTGGCGATAAATGTCTGCATGGCAGGGCTGGCAAGTTTTCGAGTCCAGAAAATATTGTTTGGGAACTTTCACGTTGTTGGCGACTTCTGCGGAGGCCGGGAAAAATGGGCTCGAAGCTCCGCCACCCTCGTCGTTCATGGTGGCAGGGGCGATTTTGGGGTTCACAATTTTGTAGTTGTCCTGCCAGGGAATGGTTCGCAGCCACCATGCGCCGTAACTGAGAGACGTAAACAGAAGAACGACAACGCCCCAGCGTAGCACGCCTCCAAAGGATATGGATCTGAGCCAACCCTTGCGCCCTGCCCAACTGCCCAGAAGCAGCGCAATTCCTGCGACGCACAGGACAATATGCGCATAGAGCAGCGGAAAATCATTGCGCTGCGCGCCCGTGAATCCCAAGATAATGCCAAGAAATCCCCCCAGAACGAGCGAACTCCATCCGGCAAGATCGGCGCGGCCACGCGTGTCCCACTGCTTTTTGGCGAGAAGAAAAAGCAATAGGCCAAGAAAAACGAGGCCCGCGGCCAAATGCAGCGCAACCAGAACGTAGTAATAAACGGCCGCGGTCGGCCAGGAATAGACGACAACCGCAGTGAAAAAGAGCAAATAAAGAAGGCCGATTTTGACTCGAGTCATTCGGCGCCCGAGGTGGAGAAACTGCCAAAGCAGAGAGCCTGAAAACCCTGAATATCCCCCGCTCTGATACCGGATTCTCCCGCCGGAAATTTCATAAGTCAACGCATTTATCGGCAGGAAAAAGCAACTCAAACCGGAGCTTTCCGATGGAATGATACACTCTTTGAGCTTCAAAACTTGCGGAGGAACTGGATGCAAGACCGGGCCAAAACTCAGAAGAAAAATCTGACATCATTGACCCTCGGCGAAATGGCGGCGGCAATCCGTCAGAAAACGGTATCGCCTCTGGACTTAGTGGAGGCACATCTCGAGCAAATCACGCGCCTCAATCCGCAGCTGAATGCCTTTGTGTATGTGGACGCGGAGGCAGCGCGCCGTCAAGCGAGAACCGCGGAATCCGCCATCTTGCGGGGAGAGGCGCTTGGACCACTCTACGGAGTTCCGCTCTCGATCAAGAGTTCGATCGATGTGACCGGTTGGCCAGTATGGTGCGGATCGAAACTGCGCAAGCACTGTGTGGCCATCGAGGACGCGCCGCTAGTTTCACGTTTGCGCCGTGCCGGGGCGATCTTTTTGGGCAATACGAACGCGCCGGAATTCTTGATGGCCTACGAGACCGACAACGTGGTTACGGGCAGGACAAACAATCCCTGGAATCTAAGTCGCACGCCAGGCGGATCGAGCGGAGGAGAAGCGGCGGCGATTGCAGCGCACTGTTCAGCCGGCGGGGTGGGCAGCGACGGGGGAGGGTCGATTCGCGTCCCGGCACATTACAGCGGAATCTGCGGGCTTAAGCCGACGCCGGGACGCATTCCGGCGACCGGCCATTTCCCGACCTCAGCTGGGCCCTTCGCGCTTCTGGGGGTGGTTGGTCCGATGGCGCGGACCGTGCAGGACGTAAACGTGCTGTTTGAAGTAATGATGGGTCCGGATTACGGTGACCCGTTCTTCGCTCCGGTTCCTTTGCGTCAACCCGCACAAACCGAAATCCTGAAACTGCGAATCGGATTTTTCGAAGAAGATGGTCGCACGCCCGTGACCACCGAGACGCGAGCGGCAGTCCGAAAGGCGGTTGCCGGGTTGGCAACAGCAGGAATGACGGTCGAGCCATTTCTACCCGAAGGATTGGAAGAAGCGCGAAGAATTTGGTGGGATTTCTTCGGCCGTGCAGGGGAGTTCGTCCTGGGCCCCATGGTAGAAGGCCATGAGGCGGACCTGAGTCCTCTATTTGCTGAATTTCTGGAGGATGTACGGAAAGAGCCGAGGCTTACGCTAAATGAATTCATGAATACCATGCTCGAACGCGATGCCTTGCGCCCGAAGTTTCTTCGCCAGATGGAGAAATATCCGGTGTTGATTTGTCCGGTGTGCTCAGTGCCTGCCTTCCGCCATGGCGAGCGCGTGTGGGATGTGGACGGGCGGAAGGTCGATTACTTTCAAGCCATGAGCTATAGTCAATGGTTTAACGCGCTGGGGAATCCAGCGGCTGTGGTGTCCGTGGGGCGTTCGGCAGATGGTTTGCCGATCGGCGTGCAAATAGTTGGGCGGCCCTACGAGGAGGAAACGGTCTTGGCGGTCGCTCGAATCATCGAAGAGACCTCTGGAAATTCGTGCGATCCGCCCTTGCTGTAACCGCGCTTCCTTGGAACAAGCGGCGGCGTTCGCCGCCCTACCGCGGGTGAGAGGTACAAGGTATGAATTGCGTCCCAACGGACAAGTCCGGCGAATGTATCCTAATCACCGGCGCCGGCGGCTACATCGGGTCAGCGCTCGCCAGGGCGGTCGCCTCTTCCAGTCCGCGGCGCCTTATCGTGCTGGACCATTCAGAGCAGGGCATTCACGAACTCCTGCAGGCACTTGGCGATATCGAAGTTGGAGTCGATCCTGTGATTGGCGATTTCGCTGATTTGGCGCTCTTGAACGAAATTTTCGAAGAGCACCGTCCCGACGTGATTTATCACGCGGCGGCTTACAAACACGTGCCTCTGATGGAGCGAAATCCCTTTGCCGTAGTTCGGAACAATGCCCTTTGCACTTCAATTCTCGCCAAAACGGCCGTCCAATATCGGGTGGCTCAGCTCGTAATGATTTCCACAGATAAGGCCGTCGCTCCCCGAAGCATCATGGGTGCTTCGAAGCGTCTAGCCGAACTCGTGCTACTTCGCTGGACCAGCGCGGTTTGTCGAATGAGTGCGGTCCGGTGTGGGAATGTGCTCGGCTCTACCGGCAGCGTGTTGCCCCTCTTCCATCGGCAGTTATCTCAGGGGCTCCGGCTAACCGTAACCGATCCTGAAGCTAGTAGGTATTTTTTTTCTCTGGAAGATACCGTTGCGCTGGTTCTCGCGGCAGGAGAGCGCGACGAAAGTGGATCCATTTTTATTCCCGAAGCGAGAACGCCGACCAATATCGCGCACCTCGCGCGACATCTTTTGGGCGAGTTGGGACGCCACGATGATACCGACGGTAGTGCTATTCAGTTCACGGGGCTCCGACCGGGCGAAAAACTTACGGAGGAATTCACGTTCGGATATGAACACACCGAGCCAGCTGGGGAAAACCTTCGCCGGGTAAAAAGTCCTCTTGTGCTAGCGGACGACTTCGATGCCACGATAGCGGAGCTTGAAGAGGCCGTGGAGCGCCGGGACCTAACACGTCTCCTCGAAGTGCTTCGGTACCATGTGCCGGAATATCAACCGAGCGAGCTACTGCTTCGTGCGGTAACCCACTCGCCCGCGTAAACAATCATGAAGCGCAAAATCGCGGTCGTCACCACATCTCGCGCCGACTACAGCCACCTGTACTGGCCGCTCCAAGGCCTGTCGGACCACAATGAAGTAGATTTGCGGATCATCGCGCTCGGGTCGCATTTGTCGCCCGAATTCGGCTATACGATTCGGGACATAGAGAAGGATGGGTTTCAAATTGATGCCCGAATTGAATGCCTTCTCAGCTCCGACACCGATGTGGGAATGGCCAAGACAATCGGCATAGCGACGCTCAGCCTGAGCGACGCTTTGGGACATATGCGTCCGGATATTCTGCTGCTCATCGCTGATCGCTACGAGATGCTGGCCCCGGCATCGGTGGCCTTGGCCCTGCGGATTCCTATCGCTCATATCGAAGGAGGCGAGGTGAGCGAGGGCGCCATCGACGACGCCGTTCGAAACGCACTCACCAAGATGAGCCACATTCACTTCACCTCGACCGAGTTGGCGCGGGATCGTGTGATCGCGATGGGGGAGCAACAGTGGCGAGTTCATCGCGCGGGTGCTCCGTCGCTTGACCACTTGCGGCGCCGGCCTCTGCTCAGCCGAGAGCAGGTCGAGTCTGAACTCGATGTCGATCTCCAGAAACCCACGATTCTTGTGCTGTATCACCCGGTCACAATCGCCAAGGATACTCTCCGCGAAGCCGACTCCTTATTCTCGGCCTTAGCTGCTCTTTCGGATCAGATTTTATTTTGCTATCCAAACGCCGATGCGGGCAGCCGGGAGCTAATCGAACGAACTCACGGTTTTATTGCCTCACGAACGAACGCGCGAATCTTCGTGAACCTGCCTCCGGTCACCTATTGGAGCCTCTTGAGATTCGTCCGCCTTTTGTTGGGCAATTCCAGCAGTGGGATCATGGAATCAGCTTCTTTCGCCCTGCCGACCGTGAATATAGGATTCAGGCAACAAGGACGAGAGAGACCTCGGAACGTTCTCGACGCAGCACCCGAGGCCGACTCGATCCTGGCCGCGGCCCGAACCGCATGCAGCACTTCGTTTCGGGAATCTCTTCGGGGAATGGCGAACCCATATGGTGATGGATTTGCGTCCGAAAAAATCGTCGAGGTACTCACTACCGTGCCCATTAGTCAGCTTTTGGTAAAGCGGCACGATACCACACGTTCTTTCCTCGATCCGCTTACTCTCAGCTCCTTCCGATGAAGATCCCGCTCGCGGCTCCCGAGATCACCGAAGATGACGTCCAGGCCGTGGCACAAGTGCTGCGTACGTCGCGGCTAAGCCTTGGACCCAAGCTCGACGAATTCGAACATCGCGTAGCCACATATATCGGAGCCCGGAACGCCGTGGCAGTTAGCTCGGGAACCAGTGCGCTGCACTTGTGCATGCGCGCCATGGGGGTCAGACCAGGCGACGAGGTAATCGTACCTTCATTTGCTTTCATCGCGGTGGCGAACGCGGTCTGTTACGAGGGTGGGATTCCTATTTTTGCGGATATTGATCCCAAGACCCTGAATATTGATCCGCCTCAGATCGAGGCGGTAATCAGTTCCCGGACCGTCGGGATCGTGGTAGTTCATACGTTCGGCTGTCCTGCCGATCTGGCCGAGATTTTCCGCATTGCCAAGCGCCACGGACTATTCGTAATCGAGGACGCCTGCGAAGCCTTGGGCGCGGAATACGATGGACGTAAAGTAGGAATCCACGGAGACGCGGGCGTTTTTGGTTTTTACCCGAACAAACAGATCACCACCGGCGAAGGTGGAATGTTGGCTACAAACGACAGCCGAACGGCTCGTTTCGCAAAGCAACTGCGCAACCAGGGGCGAAGCGACGGAGAGGATTGGTTCGAGCATACCGATCTGGGCTACAACTATCGAATTGCTGAAATGAACTGCGCTCTTGGAATCTCCCAGCTGAAACGAATCGACCAAATCTTGGCGAAACGTGAAGCTGTTGCGCGCGCGTACGATGACAGGTTGCGATCAAGCAGCGATATGATATTGCCGATTATCGATTTCCCGGGCCGCAAAATCAGCTGGTTCAGTTATGTGGTGCGATTAAGCCCAGCGCTTGGACGCGAACATCGCGACTGGATTTGCCGCGAACTGATTGCCCGGGAAATAGGCTGCGGAAGGTACTTCGCGCCGATTCACCTGCAGCCCGCTTACCGAGCTTTATCGGAAGCTGTAACGTCCCTGCCGGTCACGGAATTCGCCGCGGATCGCGTGCTCGCGCTTCCATTTTTCAACGAGATCACCGACGCACAAATTGCCGAGGTTTGCGCGACTCTGTTGGCTTTGTTACACCGAGGCAGGGAACAGGTACTCGGCTCAAGACCGATTACTTAAACTGGGCGGTTTCCGTTCAGAGACGCCCATCGGTTTGCCGATGCGATCGGACGGTTGTCCGGCGACAGGTCATCGATATCGATTGAACTGACCTAGCTTTGCACTCTCTGGTACAGCCGGTACGGCTCGTCTTTTATAACGATGAATGAACGGAGGGTAATTGGTCCGTGGTCCGAGGAGACAATCCAATCGTCGGACGACCGCGTTGATAGGGTCGCGGCGAGCAATTGCCGCCGGGTAGCCTCAGCCGGGTCTTTGCCGATGGCAAAAAGGGCGAGTGGACCGCGCATCAGCGCCACCGTGTCTGGATTCTCCGGCGCGATGGCTTCCAGGCGCAGCGTCAAGTCGAACTCGATTTCCACTCGGTCGCCGTCCTTCCACGTCCGCTGAATCGCCAGGAATTTCGCCGGTGCTATTTGTCTTTCCATACTCTTTCCGTTGACGCTTACCATTGTCTTCGGGCTTGCCCAGGCCGGTATGCGCACATTCAGAGCGAACGTTTCCGGACGCTCCATCCCGAGCGTCATCTCCGTTGTGCTCGCCTTGGGGTACTCCGTCTTCTGTGTCAGAGTGCATCGCGTCCCGCCTTGTAGCCACGTTACGCGCGACGGCAGGAACAGATTCACATATAGCCCCTCTCCGCTCTGGTAGTACGAACTGATGCCGTAGTCCGCCGTCAGCTGCGGAAAAGTTCCCGAGCAGCAGGGCCATTTCGACCAATACCAGACCTTCTTGGCGTCCACGTTGTTGTAATCGGAGTAGTAGTAGCTGGTGCCATCGGGCTGAATCAGCCGGGCGCCGGCAATTGTGTTGTAGAGCACTCGCTCCATGCTATCGCCGTAGCGGGAGTCACGGGTCGTGCGCAGCAGGTACCGCGTGATTTTGAAGTGGCCGTAAGAACCGCAGGGGGTCTCGAAGCTGTGATGCGTGGCTTTCAGACTTCCGGCCAGTGCGCCGCAGCCCGGCCCGACGAAAGCTTCGTCCGGACCCCATCCGCCAGTCGCGAAACTCTGGTCCTGCACCATCCGGAGTCCCTTGCGCGCTGCGCGTAAGTACTTTTCGTCGCCCAGGACCAGATATCCTTGCATGGCAGAACTTAGAGCGTTCACGTGGCTGTACGCGTGTTCGTAAGGCAGAACGTTGGCGTTTCTGGAGAGAGGGTCGAAATAATTCTGTTCCAGGTAACGCGTGCCTAACTCGCGATAACGCTCGTTGCCGCTTCTGCGGTAGGCCAGGAACAAATTCTCCGGCAGTGTGTAGGTTTCATCCCATGTTGTCGCGATATCCGTATAGCCGCGCGATCGTTGCTCGTACCGGTTCAACGCGTGATTAGGCAGATGGGGCAGGGCGGCCTGGGTCGCCCTCCAATGCACTTCCATGGCGATCGGATCCTTGGCGAATTCGTGAGCGTCGATCAGGCCACAGCTCGTTTTATCGTATGTGTAGGCCGGGAGCCGATAGCCAGCGTAGAACTTGCCGGCTGGATCGACCGTTGCGGCAAAGGCGCGAACCAGGCGGTGAACTTTTTCCTGCGTGGGTTTCGATCCCGTCACCGCGTACATCCGCGCCAGCGCGGAAAGATACTGGCCGAAACTGTGTCCGGGAATAAAGCCATGGAAGTTGTTTGCAGGATTGAAATCATCAGAGTTGTCGTACCAGCCTCCCATATCGGGACCCGGAGCCGGCAATCCTTCGCGCTCGCGGAACGGCTTCAGCAGCGCGTCTTCGTTCAGATTCAGAAACAGTTTGTGATTGTGGTCAAACTGATGGCGAAAGAGCCCGTCCAGAAGTTCGACCTGCGCATATCCCATCTGTGAAAGGGAAGGAAAGACCGCGACCTGTGGCATGGATCCGCCCGCAGTGCCCACGTCCGTAGTGCCCGTCGAATCCGCCAAGGAGGAAGCCGCCTTGGCGGCGCCAGCGGCGAACGCGCCCGCCGCTGCCGCGCCCACCTTCAGGAACTGCCTTCGCGATGATTTGTTCATCTCCGCTCCCGGCTCGCGCTTGTGAATGCCCGTAAACGTTTTCGTCAACATAGGCCGCGTGACGGGTCGTTGTCAAATATCTCCTAGTAGCGTGGGGCAGGGGTGTTCGGGCGAGGCTCTGCAGATTAAAGCGCACTGAAGCAGTGTCCTGACCGCTTCGCGTTCCTCTGCTATACGCAAAAGCAACTGCGCTTATTGCGGCAGCATGATCTGACCGTTGACCTCAAAATGGCTGCTGACGGACGCAGCTCCAGTGCCGGGCTGACCGCCGCCGACCGACGCGGTGTATTGGCCTTGGGCGACTATAATGTCGCCTGCGTCAGTCACCATGCTAAGGTCGCGACGCTTCAGGTGAAATTTCACTTCCTGACTGGCTCCGGGTT
>JBOGMX010000012.1:0-173516 GCA_050746725.1 Candidatus Acidiferrales bacterium
CCGAAATCGAGGACTTTCACCGCATCATCGAGAGTCACCTTCACGTTGGCGGGCTTCAGATCGCGATGCACGATCCCGCGCTCGTGCGCGTATTCCAGCGCCTCGGCAATTTGCCTCGCGATGCGCAGCGCTTCGTCGACTGGAATCGGGCCGGACCGAATGCGGTCGGCCAGCGTTGGCCCTTCGACCAATTCCATCACCAGCGCGTGAGTGGCGCCGGAATCCTCGAAGCCATAAATCGCAGCGATGTTGGGATGATTGAGCGAAGCTAGCAGCTTGGCTTCGCGCTGAAAGCGCGCCATGCGTTCGGAGTCGCGCGCAAACGCCTCGGGCAACACTTTCAGCGCCACATCGCGCCCAAGCTTCGCATCCCGCGCGCGGTACACCTCGCCCATCCCGCCAGCCCCAATCGCTGCGAGCACTTCGTAGGTTCCGATGCTGGTCCCGGCGGGAAGCACGATCAGCCTTCGCGGAACGGAGTGCGCGGTTTCGGATTGACGTGTAGGTGAGAGAGCGTCGCCATGAGAGGCCGCCATCTTAGGACGGGACTCGGACTTAGGTCAACGACAGGACGGGCCCGCTGGGATACGTGATGTGCTTTCCGCGGACGCGGGCGAATGCCGTCAAGGAGTGCGCCTTGGGCTCGGCGGCGCTGATGATGTGCTCGACGCGAATGCCGCGTACCAGTAGCGCGTCAGCAACGAGCGAGCGATGGCAGCGCCAAGGCACCGCCTCCGCACACATCAGTGTGCTGGGGCGCGATTTGGCCAGTTCAATGGCTCGATCGAGGGCAGCCGCGAATTCCGGCGTCTGCATGTAATCCGCAAAGCCGCGAAAGCTCGCGTTGCGCCAGCCAAGATTCACGGAATCCTTGCGCGCGTGGCGCAAGCCTCCCAGTTCCTTGAGGTGAACGTAGCGAATTTTTGCGCCGCGAAGCGCGGCCGCCAGAGCGTCGGCGTTGAATTGAGGATTGTGGCGGGACTTCGGAATGGTGCGGATGTCGATGACCTGATTCACTCCATGGGCCTGCAGGATTCGGATGAACTCGCCAATCGGACGCGTGGAATGCCCTACGGTGAATATGCACAGATCGTGCTGCTTGCGCTGCATTCGCCCGCTCCGCCACTTCATCATACTTTGCCAACGCGGAATGGTCGAGAATTCCTCTTCTGCGGCACGTGCGGGACGAGGATAATAGAAAGTGAGATTCGCGCGTGCGGGCAGCTCCAGCCTGGGTGCGGGGGGGAATTGATGGCGGTGAATACGCTGTTTTGGGACAACGGCGGCGTGATCCTAACGAACGGATGGGATCGCACTTCGCGCCGGGGAGCAGTGGAAAAATTTCACCTCGACTGGGCCGATTTCGAAGATCGTCACGAGCTGATGCTGGATGCGTTTGAACGCGGGCATGTATCGCTGGATGCCTATTTAAAGCGCACCGTTTTCTATCGCGAGCGCCCATACGCCATCCAGGAATTCAAGGATTTCATGTTCGCGCAGTCGCAGCCGTTTTCCGATTCGCTCGAATTTCTAGGCAAGCTTGCGTCCGGCCGCCGCTGGCTGATGGCGGCTCTCAATAACGAGTCGGCGGAGATCAACGAATATCGTATTCACACTTTTCACCTGCGCGATTACTTTGAGGCGTTTTTTAGTTCGTGCTATTTGGGCGTGCGAAAGCCCGGCCCGGAGATTTACACCCTGGCGCTGCGCATCACGCAAAGTGCGCCGCAAGAATGCATTTTGATCGACGACCGCGATCTGAACCTGGAATGCGCGCGGGAACTGGGCATGAACGCGATTCAATTTCAAAACGTGGCGCAGCTTCGCGAGGATCTGGCGCGCTACGATATCACGGACTACTAAATCGGAAATTCGAGCGGAGGCAATCTCATGGAACTCGGAATGATAGGGCTTGGCAAGATGGGTGCGTTCATGACGGAGCGGCTGGTTCGCGGTGGTCATCGCGTGCTTGGACTCGATCGCGATCCTGCCGCGGTACAACGCGTAGTGGAAAAGGGAGCGGGAGGCGCGGATACACTTGAAAAACTGATTGGGCAGCTGAAGGCGCCCCGCGCGGTATGGCTAATGGTACCTTCCGGCGCGCCGGTGGATCAGACAATCGAACAGCTGGTGCCTCTGCTGGCGGCCGGCGACACAATTATCGATGGCGGAAACTCCTATTACAAAGATTCACTGCGGCGGGCTGCTTCGCTGGCACAGAAAAAGATCAATTTTGTCGATTGTGGCACGAGCGGAGGCGTGTGGGGACTGACCGAAGGCTACAGCATGATGGTAGGCGGCGACGCGGACGTGGTGAAGCGTCTTTCGCCCATCTTTCAGACGCTTGCGCCCGGTCCCGAGAAAGGATGGGGTCGAGTAGGCCCTGCCGGAGCGGGACATTTCGTGAAGATGGTCCACAACGGCATCGAGTACGGCATCATGCAAGCTTATGCGGAAGGCCTTGACGTGCTGCGCCACAAGAAAGAGTTTGGCATCGATCTGCTGCAAGTTTCGAAAGTATGGCAGTACGGCAGCGTGATTCGCTCGTGGCTACTCGATCTGACCGTGGACGCGCTGTCGAAAAATCCGTCGCTTGAGGGTATCGAGGCGTTCGTCACGGATTCGGGCGAAGGCCGCTGGACGGTAATCGAAGGCGTCGAACTGGGCGTGCCCGTGCCCGTGATTTCCAGCGCGCTCGATGCGCGGTTTCGTTCGCAGGAGCCCGAGCCGTTTGCAAACAAGCTGCTGGCCATGATGCGCCACGAGTTCGGCGGACACGCGGTGAAGACGGAGGCGAAAAAATGATTGCCGCGGCTCCGGTACAGTCGTTTCGGGCGCTTCCATGAAGATGGACGAGCGAGTCTACGGCGATCTTGACGCACTCAGCCGCGCGGCGCTCGATGAGCTGCTGCGAATTGCGCGCGAAGCGGTCCATCAACGAGGGCGCTTCGCGATTGCGCTTTCCGGAGGGCGCACTCCGGCGAAGCTGTATTCGCTGTGGGCACAGGCGGACGTTCGAGCGGCGGGCGTGCCATGGGATCGCGTGCATTTGTTTTGGGGCGACGAACGCTTCGTGGATCACGACGATCTACTGAGCAACTACCGCATGACGCGCGAGTCGTTGCTGGCTCGCGTCGCGATTCCTGCCGAGAATGTACACCCGATGCCCACCGATTGCGCTCAGCCGGACGATTGCGCGAAAGCGTACGAAGCCGAGCTGAGGAAGTTTTTTGGAGCCGCGTCTCCGTCGTTCGACCTGCAACTGCTGGGTTTGGGCCCGGAAGGGCACACGGCGTCGCTTTTTCCAAATTCGCCTGTGTTGAACGAAGAGACGCGCTGGGTGGCGGCAGTGGAGGCGCCCGCCATGCCACACCAACGGCTGACGCTAACCCCGGCCGTCCTCAACGAGGGACGAAATACCTGGTTTCTGGTATCCGGCGGGGATAAGCGCGAGACCGTCGAAGCACTCCATGCAGAAAAAGACCCCAGCTCCAGCCAGTATCCGGCCGCCAGACTTCGTCCAACGGGCACGGTGCTGTGGTTTCTGGATCGAGTTGCGGCCGGGTAAACCGCGTATCCGTTCGCGTAACCTCCCCAAAGGGAACACGTCTAAAAGATTGTCGGTATAAAGTGCGCACATTTTCGGAATTGGCGAGCGAGGGAGTTGCATCCGTAGGGTAAATACCGGAATCCAAATGAAGCACGTCTCTCGATCGCGCGGTATGATAGGGGTGACCGCGCCGGGCTAGCGAGGTAGAGCGCTCGCATCCCGCCATCAGGGACCTCGAAACGGACACCACCAGGAAGAGGCATAGGGACACGATTATCGATGAGCCGGAATACTAGCCTAACTGTGTTGTTATTCAGTTTTTTTGCCGCAGCTGTGGCGATTTGCGGCTGCACCACCAAAGTCGTTCACACGGCGCCAATGTTTGAAGTTCCCGTGACGGTGGCGAAAGCCGCCCGAAAGAACATTCCCGTGAATTTGACAGCGATCGGTTCGGCTTCGGCGTATACGACCGTATCAGTGGAATCGCAGGTGGACGCGGTGCTGGAGCAGGTGCACATCAAGGAAGGCCAGTTCGTTAAAAAAGGCGATTTGCTTTTTACTTTGGACGCGCGCCCCTTCGAAGCGTCCCTGGCGCAGGCACAAGCCAATGTGGCGAAGGATCAGGCCCAGGCGGAGTTAGACGGGGTGCAGGCGCAGCGCTACGAGGCGCTGTACAAAGCAGGAGTTGGTACCAAGGAACAATACGATCAGATGCAGTCCAGCCTGCAGGCCCAGCAGGCTGCTGTGCGCGCGGACCAAGCGGCCGTCGAATCGGCGCAGTTGCAAGTGAGCTACTGCAAAATCTACGCACCCGTCTCCGGACGCACCGGTGCGTTGCAGGTGTACCCCGGGAATATCGTGAAGGCGGATAGCACACCGGCAATGATCGTGATCAACCAGGTGAACCCCATCTATATGAGCTTTTCCGTCCCGCAGCAATACCTCGGCGATGTGCAGAAATTCATGGCACGCGGGCGGCTGCGCGTGGAAGCCACGCCGTACGGAGAAACCAAGCCCGAAATCGGCTACCTGAGTTTCGTGGACAACAGCGTCGACAACACCACGGGAACCATCGCGCTGAAAGCGACCTTCCGAAACGGCGACTACCAGCTGTGGCCCGGACAGTACTCGAACGTGCTGTTGCGCCTGGCGGAAGATGAAAACGCCACCGTGGTGCCGACCCAAGCGGTTCAGACCGGACAGGATGGCGATTACATTTACGTCGTAAAATCAGACATGACCGTCGAAAAGCACAACGTCAAGGTCGGGCGAACCGCTGGGTCGGATACGGTCGTTCTGAGCGGCATTCAGCCGGGCGAGACGGTCGTTACCGACGGCCAGCTTCGACTCATCCCAGGCATGAAAGTCCGCTTAGTCGCTCCCGTCGCGGAGAGCTAGCCGGCGCCATGAATATCACCGAACCATTTATTCGACGTCCGATCATGACCACCTTGGTCATGGCGACGATCGTGATCTTTGGGATTATCAGCTACCGCTCATTGGCTGTGAGCGATTTGCCTCCCGTCGATTATCCGACGATTAACGTATCGGCCAGCTTGCCCGGAGCGAATCCGGATACGATGGCCGCGGCTGTGGCGACCCCGCTCGAAAAAGAGTTCTCCACAATCGCGGGCATCAGCTCGATGACATCGACGAGCTATACGGGTAGCACCAGCATCACGCTGCAGTTTGACTTGAGCCGCAACATTGATGCCGCGGCGCAGGACGTACAGGCGGCCATCTCGCGGGTACAAGGGCAGCTACCGCCCAACATGCCCAGCCCGCCTACGTTCCAAAAAACCAATCCCGCGGATCAAGCCATCCTGTATCTGGCTCTGAGCTCGGCTACGGTGTCCCCGCAAGTGGTCGACCAGTACGCGGAGACAATGCTGGGCGAGCGCATCTCGATGGTTTCCGGTGTATCGCAAGTCAACGTATTTGGCTCGCAGAAATACGCCGTGCGCATCCAGCTCGATCCACGCGCGATGGCCGCGTGGCACGTAGGCATCGATGATGTGGCCACGGCCGTTCAGAACGCGAACGTCAATCTTCCCACCGGAACTCTTTACGGCGCGCACAAGGCGTATACGGTGCAGGCATCGGGCCAGTTAATGCGCGCCGCTCTTTACCGGCCGTTGATCGTTGCCTATCGCAACGGGGCGCCGATCCGCCTGGATGAGATAGGCAACGTCGTCGATAGCGTACAGAACGACAAGGTAGTCGGCTGGTACAACAGCGAGCACGCCGTGATTCTCGCAGTTCAGCGGCAACCGGGCACAAATACCGTTGAAGTGGTCGACGGCGTGATGAAGATCCTGCCGCAATTTCGCGCCATTCTGCCTCCTTCCATTCACTTGGTCACAGTGTTCGACCGGTCGGAGGGCATTCGTGAATCGGTAAAGGACGTGAAGTTCACGCTGTTCGTGGCCATCTGCATGGTTGTGATGGTGATTTTCCTCTTCCTTCGCAACCTCTCGGCGACGGTGATTCCCAGCATCGCGCTACCGGTCTCGCTGATCGGTACCTTCGCCGTAATGTATCTGCTCAACTACACCATCGACAACTTATCGATGATGGCCATGACGCTATCGGTGGGCTTCGTGGTGGACGACGCCATCGTCATGCTCGAAAACATCGTGCGGCACCTTGAAATGGGCGAGTCGCCAATGAACGCGGCGCTGAAAGGCTCGCGTGAAATCGGCTTCACCATCGTCTCGATGACCCTTGCGTTGACCGCCGTCTTTATCCCGGTATTGTTCATGGGCGGAATCATTGGTCGCCTGCTGCACGAGTTTGCCGTGGTGATCATGGTTGCGGTGTTGGTTTCCGGTCTCGTTTCGCTCACGCTCACGCCCATGCTTTGCAGCCGTTTCCTTCGCCCGCAACATGAAATGAAGCACGGCCGCATGTACATGAAGCTCGAGAATGGTTTTCAGTGGCTGCTACGCAAGTATGGGGTATCGCTGCAATGGGCCTTGCGCCACCGCGTGACGGTCATGATCTTCGCGGGCGGGATTCTTGTGGCCACGGTTTGGCAGTTCATCGTGATTCCCAAGGGCTTTTTGCCGGAAGTCGACCAATCCACTTTGCAGGGAGCCACGCTGGCAGCGCAGGGAATTTCCTTTGACTCCATGGTGGCCCATCAGAAGGCCGTCAACAAAATTGTGAACGCCGATCCGAACAAAAAGGGATTCTTCTCGACTGTGGGTCTTACCGGAGGCGCAGGCAACTCTGGATTCGTGTTCATTCACCTGAAATCGCCGAACGAACGCCCTAAAATTCCGAGTCAGACGATGCTGGCGCTCGATAAGAAGTATGGCGGAGTTCCGGTGATCGGAGCCATACTGCGCGACGTCACGCCGCTTTTTGCGCATCACCCTGGAATCAATGACGTCATTCAGGAGCTGCGCGCGAAGCTCTCGACCATACCTGGCATTCAAGTCTTTTTGCGCAATCCGCCTCCCATCCAGATTGGAGGCAACGTCACTAACAGCCAATATCAGTTCGCCCTGCAAAGCCCCGATACGCAGCAGCTCTATCAAGTGGCGACGCAGTTCGAGCAAAAGATGCAGACGTTGCCCGGGCTTCAGGACGTCACCAGCGACTTGCAAATCGCCAACCCTCAGGTGAACGTCAATATCGACCGGGACAAAGCGTCAGCCTTGGGCGTCACGGCCGCGCAGGTAGAGGATGCTCTGTTCACGGCATACGGGCAGCGGCAGGTATCGACGATCTACGCACCCAACGACGAGTACTGGGTGATTATGCAGCTCGAGGATAAATACCAAAAAGATCCGGCTGCGCTATCGATGTTGTACATCCGGTCGGGCACCGGCAGCCTGGTTCCGCTCAGCGCCGTGGCGAAGTTGACCACTAGCCTCGGACCGCTCTCCGTCAATCACCTAGGGCAGCTTCCCGCCGTTACCATCTCGTTCAACTTGAAGCCTGGGACGGCAATCGGGCAGGCGGTCGATAGCATCGATAATTTGGCGCGCACCTTGCCCGACACGGTTTCCTACCAGTTCGAAGGAACCGCGCAAGCTTTTCAATCGTCGTTGACCGGACTCGGCATTCTATTGTTGGTGGCCATCCTGGTGATCTATATCGTGCTGGGAATGCTTTACGAAAGTTTCATTCATCCCATCACGATTCTTTCCGGATTGCCTTCGGCGGCATTCGGAGCTTTGCTCACCCTTCAGATTTTTGGTTTGAGCCTCGATCTTTACGGATTCGTTGGCGTCATCATGCTGATCGGAATCGTGAAGAAGAATGCGATTATGATGGTGGACTTCGCCATCGCGCGCGAGCGCGAGGAGCATAAGCCCGCTGCCGAAGCGGTCTACGAAGGCAGCCTGGTTCGCTTCCGTCCGATCATGATGACCACGATGGCGGCGTTCTTTGGAACTCTGCCGATCGCGATTGGATCCGGAGCCGGCGCAAATTCTCGCCGGCCGCTTGGCTTGGCCGTGTGCGGTGGGCTGCTTTTTTCGCAACTCGTCACGCTGTATCTCATTCCCGTCTTCTATACCTACATGGATTCCTTCCAGAGTTGGCTGGAGCGCCGATTCGGTAGAATCGCCGGCTTTTCCAAGCCGCGCTTTGCCGACGAGTCCGTGTCCGCGGACTAAGGTCGGCTTATCCATTCGGCGCCAAAATCCTCTATCCGTCGTCCGGCGCAAAGTACAGCTGTCTTTTCGTACCATTGATTGTCCCCGCCCAGCCGCCTAAGATCACCTCGTAAATAGCCGAAAGCTACAGCACGAACCCAGAAATCACCTTTCAGGGCTGTTCCGCGGGGATTCGACCGGTATGCCATTTGGGGAAGACCTTCCGAGAGATATACGAAACAGGCACAAGCGCCGAGGATTACGGGTAAACTCCCGCGTCCCGGTGACGATTGAATGGAATGGGAGCTGCGGCCCTCAGAATTTTGAGCCGGGGTTCACCCGGGTTGTGAATAGCTACGGGTGTCTTCTGGTAAGCCCGAGGGCAATCGAGGCGCAGCAGCGTCTCCGGCTTACCAACCTCGCCACAAGAGAATTCGCGGACGGCGTGGTCGTCTGGAAGGGCTCGCAACGGACGGATGGATGGGAATTAGGGGTGGAACTCGTAGGGGCGGATTTGAATTTTTGGGGTGTTGAAATTTGAAGATTGAAAACTTGCGCGTGATACCGACTACGCTTTCCGCGAAGCCGGCAGACAGAAGTGTTTCTAATTCCAGACCGGCATCCCCTACCAACTCCGCTGTCGGCAGAATGCCACAGCCGGCTAATCGAATCGCCGGGGAGGAGCGACGCCGCAGCCAGAGGGTATTGCTGCGCGTTCGCGCGCAAATTCATGTGGCGCAGGAAGGCAAGGCTGCTACGTTCGAGGTGGAAACGCTCAACGTGAACCCGCATGGCGCGTTGGTGATAATGCAGCAGTCCCTCGTTCCTGGGACGCGGCTGGTGCTCGAAAACAACACGACGCGCGAGCGCGTGGCTTGCAAAGTCGTTCGCCAACCGCGCGAGTCGTCGGAAGGGTTTCAGGTTCCTCTGGAATTTGACTCGCCTTCGCCCCAATTTTGGAGGATCGCGTTTCCACCCTCGGATTGGCGTCCCGAAGATTAGATTTGTGCCGCTGCGTGTGCCAAAACGTCGTGTATAGCTCGCTCACCAGGTCGCGCCAAGCCGAAGTGTTCTCATCTGACACACTCGGGATAATCCAGCCGCCCAAACTTAGCTGAGCGTCCAAAGCAGGGCGCCAGAATTATTAAAATCCTTGACGGTGCACCGTTGGGATGTGATCCTCCGAAAACCCTTCCTCGGAATTGTGATTTCAATCCAGCAACACGAACGCAGGAGGAACCATGGCTGGCAACGAACGCCGGACATCGCCCAGAAAAGTCTGCGAGCTTCCGCTCCGGTGTCGAGTTAGTCCAAACGGGCACGACAACCAGGCGGAAGGCGTCGACGGGGATCGCAATGTCCCTGCCGCCAGTGTCGCACTGCGCGGCACGGAATTTGCCGGTAAAGCTCTCAATCTGTCCGAGCGTGGAGTTTATTTTACCTGCCGGGAGAAACTGAACATCGGTCAGCCAATCGAGATGTACTTCAGCTTGCCGCAGGAACTGACTGGCCGCGCACCGGAAAATGTGCGCTGCAGCGCGCGAGTAGTTCACGTGGATGAGGAGGGCCAGGCCGGACTGCGTGGTATCGGCGCGTGCGTGGAGCGGTTCGAGCCGGTTGCCGCCGCCCGCAACTGGGCAAACTGACGACGCGGAAGAGCGATGCTCCGCTATTGCGAGCCGCGACCTCGAACAGTGAACGTGGTGTTGGCTGCAGCCGTATTGTCAAAGCGGTCCGTCACCTGAACAGCGATGGTATGCTCACCGTTGGGCAGCCCCGGAATCTCGATGTAGTAGCTTTCCTTCGGAGCGTCCGATAGCTGGCCGATGGGGAAAATCGTCTGCCACGGGCCGGCGTCGATGCTGTACGCCGCTCGCGCGATCGAACCATAAGCGCTGACGGCGCTGAACGAGGCGCGGGTATTAAGCAGCCCCGAGCCAGCTTTCAGATCCACGATACGCGGCGGCGTATTCGCCACCACCCATCGATCACTGATGTGCTCAGCCCACCGAGCATCGTTCGGCGGATTCGATGGCGCATCGGACGCGCGAATCTTGAGGTAATAGGCGCCGTCCGGCATCGACGTGGTATCCCACGAATAATAATTTTCCGTTAGTTTGTCCTTCAGCACGTGCCAAGCCTGTTCGCCTTCGGAGCGGTAGTAAATCGTGTAGACCAGATCGTCGTCGTTCGCGTCGTGCGCACTCCAGATCACGCTTTGATAGCCCTTGTCTTTATAACCTTGAAGCGCTGTCTGCGCTCTGGAGGACGAGTTCGTGCCTGCCTCGGCGTCCATCGGGGGCGCCGATGGCGAATCGCCCTGTGCATTCGGCATGCGCAATTGCACTGGCGTGGGCCCGCCTGAAGATTGAGCCGAGAACCCAGCCACGCGAATGCCGGGGTCCTGCACGGCGATATCGTCGATTACGGGCGCGACGTTCTTGGGTAGGTAGGCAACGCTGACCCAGGAAATATCCGGCGTGTGGTCTTGCGTTGCGTTTGGAAAAGTGACCTTCCATTGCGAGAAGCGCGAGGCCGGGCAATCGGTGTCTTCACCCGCGGGATTTTTGTACGGCCCGGTCCATGCGCTCCAGTTCTTGTCCGGATTCGAAGTGTTGCCGCAGCGCAGATAAAATTCCACTTTGCCGTTTCGGGCGCCGTCTCCCCACCATGTGATACGTCCCCAGCGGGAAAAAATATTGGCATCAAACGGGTCCGATTCGAAGCTGCCGTTCGGCTCCAGGCCCGGCCCCATGGCAAAAACTTTACCCGGGTTCGCCGTGGCCACGAAAACCTTGCCTCCAGAACCCGTGACGACGCTGGTGACTTGTTCCGAAGCTGTTTTCGCGACATCGGCGTAGATTCCCCGGCCTTCCATTTCGATCACCGAGCCGTTGTCCCCAGTCCCCAGCAGCAGCCGGCCGGAAGGTGAAAGGGCGAGCGTGAAAACGAGCTCGCTGCGCGATGTCCAAACCGTCTGTGGCGACCCATCCGGCGCGATTTTCACCACCTGCGCGCCGCCGGCCGGAACGAGAATGGGATACGTAGGCACCGCCACCACACCTTCTGGACGCGCCGCCTCGGATTGGGAGAGTACGATTGTCGTCTGAGCGCTCGGCGCGGGCCGGACCACCGGCGGGTACACCGTCGGAACCAGAGGCGGGATCATGGTGACGTGCGTTTTTTCTCCGATGGCCGCGGCATAGAGATTCCCGTCCGCATCCTCCACCATCGACGTTACTTCCTGTTTATTCATCTCGTAGATCACAAACGGCGCTCCGGCCTCGGGAAGCGCCTGCGCATTCTTGCGCTCGATAGGAACCCGCAGAATCAATCCGTGCGGATCTGTTCCGATCAGCAGGTCGCTCTTGGAATCGAATGCCAGCGAACGCGCATGGCTATCCGCGCTTTGGTAGAAGAGCTGGCTCTTTCCGTCCGGTGCGACCACGAAGACTTTGCCGTTATCTCCGGTACCGACGAAAAGGTCGCCGTGCGAATCGAACGCCAGCGACCAAATGTATTTCGTCTTGGGGTCGAAGAAGACGGTTTTAGTTCCGTCCTGCGTCACGCGATAGACTTTGCCGTCCGGAGAGGTGCCCACGAAGAGATCGTTATTCGAGTCGAGCGCGATGGCCTGCGCCGCGAGTTCTGGCGACTGAAATACCACGGTGGATTTTCCGGCGTCGTCGAAGCGCAAAACCTTGGCGTTGGGCCCTCCGGCGGCGTAAAGCCGGCCGCGCGAATCCATCCGCAGCGCCCAAATGTAGGCGAGATTCGGATCGGCGAAGGAAGCGAACTTTGGAGCTGGCTCGATGGTGCCGTCGCTGCGAATGGCGACTCCGTGCGCGGTTCCCTTGACGAATTGCGAGTAGTCGGCTTCCCTCCAGTAGCGGGTGTGTTCCGCGCGAACCGCGGCGGGCAGTAGAATTGCGAGGGCCAGTCCGCACACAATAGTCAGTCGCCGCGTCATGTTGGGGAGTCTCCTTTGGATTGGCTCGTCACTTCACCGTGATGGTGAGCATGCGCTGTCCCGCGATCACTTCATGCATGTCCACCGACCATTCGCCCGCCGTGGATTCCCACAGCAACCGTGCGCTGCCCGGATTGTCGCGCTGTTCGAGCACGTTGATGGTGGAGAGGGGAACGTTCGGAAGTTCCTTGTCTTCGACGAGCATGGTAGGCGTGGGTTGCAGAAGGGTCGCGTAGAGGCAGTCGTTATGGCGCTGGCG
The DNA here is from genome assembly GCA_050746725.1 of Candidatus Acidiferrales bacterium. GTDB lineage: Bacteria > Acidobacteriota > Terriglobia > Acidiferrales > UBA7541 > Palsa-295. Next base: position 12,387 of record JBOGMX010000012.1, read on the forward strand.
ATTGATCAGGTTGATCAATTCTCCGAGGCCGGGAAGCTGTCCCTGGGAACTGTTGGCCAGAGTGTCCACGTTGCGATTTAAAAACGCGGCGTCGCTGACCACTAGGCGAAGCGTGCCGCGGGCCGTTTGCGCCGGAATCGTTATGGGAATCTCCTGAACGAAGGGCGCGCCTCGATAGGGTCGCAGTAAGACTTTCACGTCAACGGGCTCGCCGGGGTGTACTTCGCTTTTTTCCACCCAGGCGTCGTCGATGGTCGCCAAGCGACGGTCTGGCAGTGCCTTGACGGTAAGGTCGACCCGCCGGATCTGCGGGAGTTCGTACGGATTGGAATAGATCTGCGCAAAATCGGATTCCACGGAAGTGGCCAGAAAATATCCGGCCGGAGTGGTTTGATCGGTGGGCGCGAAGAGATCCTCCAGGCGCACCGGAGCGTGATCCTTCACGTCGATGTTGCCATCGAGTTGGAGGGTGGTGCTCTGATCGTACGCGGGACTGCCGGTGATGCCGTTGTACGCCGCTGTCGCTACCAGCACCGCGGTTAGCTGCGGGTTCTGCACCACTTCAAAATGATATTTCTTTTCGCCATCCGGCGTATCGAGCGTCAAATTCACGGGCACCATCGGCGGACCAGCGCCCAGCACCCCGCTGATGGCGGTTTGGCGGTCTTGTGTAAGAGTGCCGATTATTTTTCCGGTGGTGATCACTTTCGTCGAAGCCTGCGAAGAGGCCAGAGTCATCACCACGTGAGCGGTGGAGATGGGCATTTGCACCGCGCCAAATCCGAAGAGCGGATGCCCGCAAGCGAGGATGTGATTGCCCTCGATGGCAGTGACGGTGCAGCCGTCGCTCATGGAAAGGTCGCCGCGAATCAGATCGACGCCGATCATATCGCCGGGTTTTAGACTTGTGTCGTCCTGCGAAACGGGCGTTGTGCCTCCAGCCATCGCGGCCATCCCAAGTGACGAAAACTGCTTGCCGAACCAGGCCATGGTTTGCGGGTACATCCCGGCGGTCACCAGTGGCGTCTCGATGGGCACCAGGAACTGGCCTCCGCCTACCGCGACCGGCTGAGCGAAACTACTGGAGGCCGGAACGCGATAGGAGCTTGGCCATGCGATGTGCTCGGAATCCGCGAGAGCCTTAGACGAATTGGGCGGTGCGCTTGAGATGGAAACCGCGTCGCGCTTCACGCGGCCGGGAGAAAGCTTTGCGTCCTTGGCGGTGGCGGCGGCCGATGGATACTGGGCGACTTGCAGCATATCGGCAATTGGGGTCACGCCCCCAATGGCTTCCTTGGTGAACGCGCCGAGTTTCAGCGAAAGCGCGCCGGCAAGTTTACCGTCGAAGTACACTGGACTGCCGCTCATACCGGCAACCACTCCAGTTTCCGCGGCCTGCGCGCCGAGAAGTTTGACGAGGATCACGTCCTGCTTGGGGCCGAGGGCGTTGCGCAGAACGCCGATCACCTGGAGATCGACTTTTTGGATCTGGTTACCCTGGAAAATCGTGTACATCACGCCGCCCATGCCGGGCTTAACGTCGCTCAGGGGGAAAATGGGCGGCGCATCGGCTGCAAAAAGTGGAACGGCGCAGGCAAACGCAGCCACAGTGAGTGCCAGAAGACACAGCTTGCGAAATGCGCGGAGCATCAGACCAATATCATACCTGCGCGAAACGTGAGGGGCAAATAGGCGGCTACCTCGGGACGGATCATCGCCTGCGCCGTCGCCGGGCATGAAGTCCGAGGCAGCGCGAAGCCAATTGTGCGAAAATCGAGCCATTGAAAAATCTCGCAAACCATCCAGGACTTCGTGATCGCGAAGTTCCGCGTAGACCGATGCCCAGCTGAGTGTTTTCATCAACTTGCATGCGATCCTACTCGAGAGAGAGTTCCGGGTAGACGCGCGCAAGTGGCGGGCGATTTGTGGCTCATTCACTTGGCCCATCGCACGTGATCGGCGGGAGCCGCAAAGAGCGCGGGTGCTTGCAAACTTTTTGTCCTGTAGAGAAGAGCGCATCGGACTGTGGGTTTCGATCTCGCCTTCGATTTTGAGTTAGTTATAGTACTGACAGAAACCTCTGAGCCGCCCCAACACCATGGCTAAAAGGATTCACACAAGCACGCTGCGGGCCACCCCGCTGATCCCCCAAAATACAACCAAACTAGACAACGGCCGTATTCAGAAAGGCGCCAAAAATTAGTCAGAAAGAGATTTAGATGCGAAGTTTCGTGAAGTCGTATAGACAAATCGAAAAGCCAGCAACAAGCGTCCGCGGGCTGGCGGTTGCCCTTGGTGCCTCGCTCAGGGCTTGGCGAACGACACTTCGAAGAAAATCAGCGGCTTTTTCGAAGGGATGATCACGGCGTCTGGAATGTAGAGGCTCGATTGTTTTACCAGAGACAAATCGCGCTGGAGGTCGAAAAAGAGGTACCCCTGAATGGTTCCCATCGGCGGCACGACATCCGAGTTGAGGGCGAGCGGCCGCAACGTCTCCAAGAGTTTATCGGCTTTCTTGTCGCCGATGGGAGCCATCCCAATCGGGAAGCGACGTTCGCGAGGAGCGGCGGGATTGTCGTTAGGATGTGCGATGGCTCTGGCTGCCTGCGCGGGCGTGAGCGAATCGACGCCGTCCATACGTCCGCTCTGGTAATGAATTTCGAGTTGGATGGTATCGAGGCCAATTTGTACCGGCTCGTTTGTGTCGTTGCGCACGAAAACCTCGACGGGCAGGATGCCAGCCGGAAGAGGATCCGCTTTTCTAAATAGATGTTTTGCGCGCGACGAGTCCGTAATCGGCTCAGCAGAAATGGTGATACCGGCGTGGCTGTCGTGTGGTAGCGACGCGTACGCGGCGCCCGACGGTGAAGAGTTTCCCTGCGCGGTAGCGTATGCGGGCAGGAGCAGCGCCAGAGCCCAGAGAAAGGCAAGATGTAGCGTCAGTCGCATATTCGGCCGATTCTTTCGGATGCGCGGCAAATCGCCCAAGTTGTGCGCACTGGGCCGCTACTATACCGCAATCTTCGTCCTTCCCAGCCCTTTTGCCGCGCAGCACCCGAGCGCCTGAGAGGACTGTTCGCCCTTGACTCTTTTGAATGTAGTGATATATGGATCGCGCACGTCCGGAGCGTCTCGTGACCAACCGTCGGGAATTTTTACACTTGGGAGTGGCGGCTCTGAGCCTGCCGATTGCCGCAAGGGCCTTGGTGTCGCCGGAGATTTTCGCTCCAGCTGAAAGGGCTGGAGTGGAACAGATCTACGAAGTATTTTTCGACGAACGTTTCCCCGCGTGCCTTGCTTTTGGAGAGGCCATCAAACGACGTGGACTTTCAACGTACGCGATTCGCGGCGATATTACCGATGTTTGGTTTAGCGACCTCTACTACCGCTGGAAGCAAGCACCGGCCGCGATCGCGGGACTCACAGCACCGGGGCCGCTCTTCTGCCTTGAAATGCTGGCTCGAGATGCGGGCATGCGGGTAGCGTTTCGCACGGATCATCGGTTGACCACAAGTGGGAGCGTGAGCGGCAGCCGGATCGAGCACGAGTTCATGGGTTCGCAGCGCGCGATACTGGAGGCAGCGGATCCTGATGCTTGCGGCGAGCATTGGCCCGAGCGGATGGCCGATCTCGTGTCGCGTTTTCCGCAGGAACGCGATTCCGCGGTAAACGCAAAGGCCTCGGGGCCGGTTCTAAATGGCGGGGATGATCCGCCACATCTGGTAACGTGGGTGATCGCTCCGGTGCGCTGCGGTTAGCAAACCGAAGTGAGGGGAGCTTCCAGCGCGATGGGAAATCCGTGGATAAAAAAGCGATAAAACGGCACCTGGTTGTAATGCTGGCGCTGGCAGCGGCTGGAGTTTGTGCGATGGCCCCACTGCAATTGGCAAACGCCCAAGAAGTCGGGGCGGCTCAGCCGAAATCGGCGTGGACAATTTCGACGCCGAAGGCAAGGAATGAGCCGCGAGGATACGTTCAATATCAGGATTATTGCGCGGTATGCCACGGCAAAGGCGTCGGCAAGCCCGGTACGCTTGCGCTACAGGAGAAATACAAAGGCACGAAGCCGGCTCAGCTTGCCGAGCGTACGGATTTAAGGCCGCAATTGGTCCGGTTTTGCGTTCGTGACGGAATTGGAGCGATGCCGTTCTCCCGCAAGACGGAAATCAGTGACGCCGACCTGGACGCCATCGTGGCGTATCTCACGCGCAACAACAACCATGGGGGTCGCATTAACACCGCGCGTGGTCCGTATCCCGGATTGCCATCAAGCCGCGCTCGCAAAGACTGCGCCCCGCGAGACATTCCGCAAACGAGGCGCACCTCAATTGGTCACGCTATACTGATGGCCGCCCACGCGGTGAAACTTCCAAAAAGCGCGAATCGCGGGGCCTCAACAAACCTCTGATGTATTTTTTCTACAGGATTTTAACCGCAATCGGCATGCTGGTGCTCGCGCCCTACTACGCGCTGCGCGGATGGCGGCGCGGCGAACCGGCGCGCACCTTGCGCGAGCGTTTTGGACGGCTCGAACCGGACCTGACGGCTCGCGCAGCGGCGAGCGCGCAAACATCGCCAGAATCCGGAGCGGGCAAGGCTGGTGCGATATGGATTCATGCGGTGTCTGTTGGCGAAGTGCTGGCAGCGGCGCCTTTGGTGGCCGCTCTGAAGCGGCGGTTTCCCGCGCGGTGCGTTTTCGTGTCGACGACCACGGAAACCGGTCAGAGGTTGGCGCGGCAGCGCCTTACGCAAGCCGACGCGATTTTTTACTTTCCACTCGATTGGGTGGTGGCCGTGCGACGGGCGCTGCGGACGGTGCGGCCGGCTCTTGCGATCGTGATGGAAACTGAAATCTGGCCGAATTTTCTAAGCGAGGCGCAGCGGCACAACGTGCCGGTGATTTTCGCCAATGCGCGAATTTCCACGCGTTCGTTCGCGCGATTCAAACGCTGGGAATGGCTCGTCGGGCCATTTTTCGCGCGCGCGATGCGCGACGCGAACCTGTTTCTCGCGCAGACTGCCGAAGACGCGAGGCGCTTGATCGAGATGGGAGCGGATGAAGATTACGTGGAGCTGACCGGCAACCTGAAATACGACGCGGAGCCTCCCGCGACAAGCCGATTCGGCGAATGGCTGGCGGGTGAAATTCAGCGGCAGGAGCGCTGGCCGGTGCTGGTGGCCGGAAGCGTGGTCGCCGAAGAAGAAGAGTCGGTGCTAGCAGCGTACGACATCGTACAGCGTCGATGGCGGCACGCGCTGCTGGTTCTGGCGCCGCGCAAACCCGACCGATTCGACACGGCGGCGGCAATCGCAGCGGCGGGTGGATGGAATGTCGTTCGCAGAAGCAGGCTGGATCTAGCGTCGAAGCTGGACGAAAGCGCGGATGTGCTAGTGCTGGATTCCATCGGAGAGCTTGCGCCGCTCTACGGGCTCGCGGACGCGACATTCGTGGGCGGATCGCTGGCGCCGAGCGGCGGGCACAACATTCTGGAGCCGGCGTGGTACGGGCGGCCACCGGTGTTCGGGCAATCGATGGAAAATTTTCGCGAGATGGCGGAGCAGTTTGTGCGCGCAAACGCTGGCGTCCAGGTGAATAGCGGCGAGCATTTGGGCCGAGTTTGGGTGCAGCTCATTGAGAACGAGGCGCTCCGCCAGAAAATGGGCGAGGTGGCTAAGGCGCTAGCGGAACGGAACCGCGGTGCGACGGCGAGGGCGATCGAACGCATCGCGGCGGCGCTGGAATCCGAAGGGCAGCCGGCGTGAACCCGGAAAAGATTCCGAGCTGGCTACTATGGCCGCTCACGTTTCCCTACGGCGCGATTACGCGTCTGCGGGCGAGTTTCTACCGCGCGGGGATTCTGCGCCAGCATCGATTAGATGGGGTGGTGATCAGCGTGGGCAATCTGACCGTCGGTGGCACGGGGAAAACACCGATGGCGCTATGGATCGCGCAGAGACTTGTTGAAGAAGGGAAGCGATGTGCGATTTTGACGCGCGGGTATCGTGGAGGGAATTCGCCTGCGGGAATCACGAGCGATGAAGCGCGGTTGTTGGGCGCACGGCTTGGCGAGCGGGCGGAAGTTGGCGTGGGAGCCGACCGCTTTGCGAGCGGGCGTGCGCTGGCCAAACGCGACGTGGGCTGGTTTGTGCTCGACGACGGTTTTCAGCACATGCAGTTGGCGCGTGACGTTGACATCGTCCTGATCGACGCCACAAATCCTTTTGGCGGCCGGCTGCTTCCGGCGGGGCGCCGGCGCGAGCCGCGGTCGGCGCTGGGCCGCGCAGACTTGATCGTAATTATGCGCAGCAGCCACGCTCCAGCAATCGAAGCGGCAGTGCGACGTGATTCGCCCGCAGAGGTTTTTTACGCTCGGCCGGAGCTCGATTCGATTCACCCACTGAATGCCGCAGGTTCGCGAGCCACGGATACGGATATAGACGCCGGGGCTGCGGCGCTGCGCAACCGCAAACTGTTTGCGTTTTGCGGCGTCGGAAATCCCACGGCATTTCTAAGGGATTTGCGCCGCTGGAATTTGCAAATCGCCGGACATGCATTTTTTCGGGACCACCATCGATACCGGCAAAGCGAGATCGAAGCGCTGGTGCAGGAAGCACGAGCATCCGGGGCGGACGCGCTGGTCTGCACGGAGAAGGACTCATTGAATCTGGCGGGTGTGCGCACGGACGCGATGGACGTGTTTTACTGCACGATTTCGGTTCGCGTGGATCGAGGAGACGAGTTCTGGCGCTCGGTGATGAAAATTGCAAGCGCACGCCGGACGGCGCGCGAGCAACGCAGAATGAATGGAGGGCCGTGGACAGCCGAATGAATTGCGAAAAACGCGGCAAGTTTTTTGGCGCCAATTCCGTGCGTTCCTTTGCCGCTCGGCGCGAGTGTGTGATACTTTCTCGCGCGGATAATCCCGCGAAAGTTCGAGGAGAATGATTGACTCCCGCTCATCGAAAACGTAAGCGACGTACGCAACGAGCCCCCACAAGGACGGATTCGTCCGTGGATCTGACGCGGCTGCTGGACATTGTTGCGGCGTTTCCACGCCAGACGATCTGCGTGGTGGGCGATTTTGTGCTCGACGAGTTCGTGTCGGGCGAAATCTCGCGCGTGTCGCGGGAAGCGCCAGTGCTGATCCTGCGCCATCGGCGCACGGAAGTGTATCCGGGCGGTGCGGGAAACGCGGCGGCGAACCTGGCGGATTTGGGCGCACGGGTTTTGGCTGTTGGCGTGGCGGGTGATGACGAGGGCGGACGCGTGCTGCTCGATTGCTTGCAGCGGCGAGGCATTGATGCGTCCCGCATCGTGCGTGCGAATGGGTGGGTGACGGCGCGCAAGACTCGTTATCTGGCGGGTTGGACGCATACCACCGAGCAGCAGGTGCTGCGCGTGGACTGCGAACCGAATGGAACGCTGCCGGAGGCATTACAGGTATCGATCGCGCTAAAGGCGCGGCAGGCGGCGAGCCGAGCGGGAGCTGTGCTCGTCTCGGATTACGGTTTCGGAGCAGCCACGCCCGGGCTGGTGCGCGGGCTGCGCGCGAAACGTGTCACGCTTGATTCGCGCTATCGTTTACTCTCGTACGCCAACGCAGGTGTAATCGCCGCCACGCCGAACGAAGCGGAGTTGGAAGCTGCCTACCACGAGCGCATCGGCACGGACGTGCAAAAGCTTGAGGAGCTTGGCGAGCGCGCCGCCGGAGAACTGGACGTCGAGTGCCTGCTGGTCACCCGGGGCAAGGACGGCATGACCGTTTTTGAGCGCGATCCGCAAGGGCAGCGCGGAGGCGCGAAGCGTGCTGAGCACATTCCGATTTATGGTTTGGATACGCCGGTGGACGTAACCGGCGCCGGCGATACGGTGATTGCCGTTTTCACGTTGGCGCTCGCGGCGGGCGCTTCTTATCTGGAAGCCGCGCACCTGGCGAATTACGCCGGTGGCATCGTGGTAATGAAGCGGCGGACGGCGACGCTCACGCGCGCCGACCTGGAAGCGGCGTTGCGTCGCGAGGCCACGGCGCAGCGCTAACCAGAGCGCAATTGCCAATGGATACGCGCGAAAAAATCCTTTCTCGCAGCGGTCTGCACGAAGTGCTTGAGGAACATCGCCGCGCCGGGCGTAAAATCGTCTTTGCCAATGGAATTTTCGATTTGCTGCACGCGGGCCACGTGCGCTACTTGCAAGCGGCGCGCGCTCAGGGCGATTTGTTGGTAGCCGGCGTCAATTCGGATTCCAGCGCCAGAAAGCTGAAGGGCGAGGGCCGGCCGATCTTGACGGAACGCGCGCGAGCTGCGCTGGTAGCGGCGCTAGCGGCTGTCGATTACGTGGTGATTTTTGATGAGCTGGACGTGAAGCCTCTGTTGCGGGAATTACAGCCGCATGTCCATGCGAAAGGGACGGATTACACGGCAGAAACCGTTCCGGAGCGCGATTTAGCCGCGCTGCTTGGCATCCGAGTGGTTATCGTTGGCGATCCGAAGCGGCACTCGACTTGCGATCTTTTGGCGCGTTTGCGGCGAACCACCGACCGCTGATCGCATGTCCTTGCTATCAAATGAATTGCGGTGATGGCCGCGCTGCGGCACCGAAAAAAGTATGGAACTCCCGACGCCGACAACTGCTGCTGTCGGTCGCGGGCGAAACGCATTGTTTCCCATGAGGCGAGCAGGTGAGCGAACCTAGAAAATTCTGGATGCGCTGGCGCGTGCGCGCAGGTTACCCAGTCGCCGTGCTGTTTTGGATTTTCGCGCGGCCATCGTATCGCTCGATTCTGGTGGGAGGAATCATCACGGCGTTTGGGTTGGTGATTCGCGCGATCTCTGCGGGTCATTTGCAGAAGGACCGGGAGCTGGCAATCAGCGGGCCTTACGCCCTCACGCGCAATCCGCTGTATCTCGGCAGCTCACTGCTCGCCGCAGGATTCGCCATTGCGGGCGGATCGTGGGCCGACGGTGCGCTGGTGATCGCGTATTTCGCGGTCTTCTACTATGCGGTAATGCGCAACGAGGAATCGGATCTGCGGCGGCGATTCGGTGTGACGTTTGACGAATACGCGTCGCGTGTGCCACTTTTCTGGCCGCGTTACGCATCGCGCCAAAGCGAGGCATCGCGAATGCTCTCGCCTTCTTCGGCAACGTTCTCGTGGGCTCTCTTCAAGCGCAATCGGGAATACAACGCGCTGATCGGCACTGTAATCGGCCTCGGCTTACTGTGGGTGCGGATGTGGCTGCACTGGCACTGGGGATAGCAATAGAAAGGCGGTGGCAGCCGCGGCGTTTCGCGTTACTGCAAGCGATAGACCGCGTGCATCATGCGCTGAAACTGGGGTCGATAGACCAGGTCGAACACGCCTTCCTTCCCGGGGAACATTTCCAGCGCTGCTTGGCGTGTGGCGGCAATCATCCCGGCAGCTTCCTCGGCCGATAGATCGCCCAAAGCGATGGTTTCGAGCGTGAGCCGGACCAAAATGCGCAGACGGCGAATGCGGCGGCTCTCTTCGTCGATTTCTTCCTGACTCGGACTAAATTGCGGAGTTTGTTGCATGGTTCCCATAAGCGGCTGGCCTAAAAATAGTATGGACTGGCACCTGCGATCGCGCAATAGTACCCGGCGCTGCAATTTTTCGGAGGGACGCCGCGCGACGCGGATGGACGCGTGCGCGGTACTCCTTCGGGCACTTCAATATGAATGACATCTACTCGCGCGAACGTGCAGTCCTGGTGCACGCCGCGGAATCGATTGGCGAAGCGATGGTTATCCGTGGCTTGCTCGAAAGTGCTGGCATTCGATCGCCCGGCTCGGTTAGTTCCACTCCGTTTCCGGTGAGCGAATCGCCCACGGGCGGGCGCGGAGTGGAAATTTACGCGCTCGAATCACAAGCGGAGGAGGCGCGCATGGTAATCGAGGAATATTTGCGCGCTGACGAGAATGAAAAGGATTCAGGCGGCGAGTCCGACGAAGACAATCGCTGAGCCCCTGCAACTCTTTCTACCAAAGCGAGGCGCGGGAGGAATCGAACCGCGGAGTTTCGCGCGATCACCGCCCGGCATAGGCGCTGACGAGGAGCGTCTCACCTTCCGCGATCGCGGTGACCGCGCCGTCGCGATCTGTGCGCAGCAAACGCACGCCATCTTGATCGTACCTCTTCACTACCGAAGGCGAGGGATGCCCGAACTGGTTGGCTACGCCCACGGAGACCACTGCCACGCGCGGATCGACCGCCGCCAGGAATGGCGCGGTGGACGACGTCTTACTGCCGTGGTGCGGCACTTTCAGAAATTCGGAGCTGAGCGGCTGGTGGTCGGCGATCAGGCCCTCTTCCGCCGGCTGCTCGATGTCGCCAGTCAAAAGAAAATGCGATTGACCATCGGAAAGCCGTAGAACAACGGAATTGTCGTTGGGCGAGTCGCCTGCGCCGCCTGCCGGCGGCCAAAGCACGTCCGCGCGAGCCGCGCCGAAAGCAAAATCTTCTCCTTGGTCCACATGGACGATGTGGATCCCGCGCAAACGAGCTTCCGCGAGCAGGCGCGCGAAGGCAGGCCGCGGATCGTCGCGCCCAACCCATAACTGGCCAACCTTGAAATTTTGCAGCACCGAATAGAGTCCGCCGATGTGGTCGTGATCCGCGTGCGTGAGGGCGACTACGTCGATACGTTTCAGACCGTGCGACCACAGGTATGGTGAGACAACTTCTTCGCCCACGTCGATGCCCGAGCGATAGCCGCCCACCCATTCCGAGCCGGCGAGCCCGCCTCCATCAACGAGCATCGTGCGGCCGCTGGGGAATTCTGCGAAAATCGAGTCGCCTTGGCCAACGTCGAGGACTGTGACTCCGAGCTTTCCGCGGTCGAGATTCGGCGCGAAGGGATAGGAGGCGACCAGCACGGTCAGCAGCGCGAGAACAATTGCCGATGCCCATTCGGCGCGGGCGACGGGCGCAGGCATTTGTCGTTTGGCCGCGCGCCTGCCAAGTCGCGCGACCGCTGCTCTTGCTGCGCTGGCGAGCACGATAAGCGCGGCGAGGAACGCGATCAGAAGCCACGCCGGAGGCCCAGGAATGCGATAGGAAACGTGCGGAATTTTGCTGAACCATTCGACCGTGGCGAGCAGCGCCGTCGTGCACAAGCCGAGCGCCTTTGCCAGCAGCAAAGCAAGACGCGACCATACGAACGTGACTGCCAAAGTTAGAAAGCCAAGCGGAACGATCAACCCGGTGAGCAACACTGCGGGAATATTGCTGACCGGTCCGGCCAGGCTGACCCGATGAAAATCCTGGGCCAGCAGCGGCATCATGCCCCACTGGATTACCGCCGAAAGCAAAACCACTTCCCACAATCGCAGTCCCACGCGAACCGGCGCCGTGGTGAACGCATTCGCATGTGCCGCGAGCCGCTTGGGCACTCGCAACGCGAGGTACGCTGTGGCCGCGCGCATCTCGATGCGGAATTGAACGACTCTCGGCGGATGCGCGCCGTCGCGCGTAACGTCTCCGAGATGCCGCAGGCCCGCGCGATAGCGAGAAGTGGAGCGCTCCATCCATGGCAAAGCGAGCGCGGCGATCACTCCCGCAGCGAGAAACGAAAGCTGAAAGCTCGAATCCGAAAGCTCGGAAGGTTTCCAAATGAGCAGGGCCAGCGCCGCAAGCGCAACTGTGTTCAGCAGATCGATGCGACGGAACAACGGCCGCGCGCATAAATAGAGCGCCGCCATCAACGCGGCGCGAAGGATCGGCGGGCGGTCCTGCACCAATCCGACGTACGCTGCAAGCGCTGCCAGGGTGACGAGGCTGGTGACCGCAATTGAAAATCGCAGCCTGCGGCACAGCCAAAACAGGAAGATCGTCAGCGCTCCCACGTGCAGGCCGGCGACCACCAGCACGTGATACGCGCCCGTGGTCTGGAACGCGGTCACGATATTCGAGTCGACGAAACTGCGGTCGCCCAGCAGCATGGCCCGCAGCACTGCGGCACGTTTTGGCTGGCCGGGGAAAAGCGCGTCGAGTCGCGTTAGCAAATCGCCGCGGGCGCGCGCCACGCGCTGCAGAAACGTCGGCGGCGGGCGGTCGATGAGCTGCAACAATTCGCCGCTGCGGAGCGAGCCGGTCAAGTCGATTTTTTGCCGTGCCAGGTAGCCATGCACGTCGAACGCGCCGGGATCGAGAAAATCGCGCGGCGGGCGCGCCTTCATCAGCACTTCAACGCGGTCGCCCGCTCGCAGCCCGCGCGGCGCGCCTCCGGCTTGAGGCCCGTCATATAAATTCGCGCGCAGGCCGCCGCGAACCGGGACGTACGAGCCGGCAATTTCCACTTGTTCGAGGTTGATTTCGTAGCGGCGCCCCCAGGGAAGCGAAAGTGGATCGTCGCGCAGCCGGCCGCGCCAGCGCAGGGGTGCATTCAGGTCCAACCGGCCGGCGGCGATCAGCCGTGTCACGTGGTTCGCTGGCACGCCAGCGCGCTGGATGCCAAAGGCGAGTCCACCGAGGGCCACCCATGCCATCAGCGCGAGCACCCAAGCCGCGGAAAGGCGCCCACGCCGCGCGAAAATTCCGCCAGCCAGTATCGCGGCCAGTGCTAGGACGAGCCATATCCGCAATTCGCCCGGCCATTGAAGCGCTACCGCAATTCCCGCTGCGAACGCGCCGGCGATCCATAGCGCGGGCAGCTTCATCAGCGCCGCCGCAACCGCGCCACGGTTTCCATGTGAAAGGTTTGCGGAAAAAGGTCGAATAAGCGCAGCTCGCCGAGTTCGTAGCCGGCCTGCTGAAACGCGGCAAGATCGCGAGCCAGCGTGGGCGGATCGCAGGAGACGTAGGTGATGCGTTCAGGCTGGAGGCGCGCAAGATGCTTGACGATCAGCGGCGTCAATCCGGCGCGCGGCGGATCGAGGACGACGAGCTGTGGCGCTCCCCGGAATTTGCCCAGAAACTGCTCGACGTCCGCCACTCGCACTTCCACCGAAGCGCTTCCGCCGCGCGCTCCGGAGGCGCGCGGAATGGCCGCGACGTTCGCTTCCAGGTCGCGCGCCGCTGCGGGATTCGCCTCGACCGCCACGATATGCTCGAAGCGCTCCACGAGCGGCACGGAAAAGAGCCCCACGCCGGAAAAAAGATCGAGCGCGAGCGAGCCGCCCGCGTCTTTTTCAGCCACTTCGCGCGCCAGATCGCCCGCTAGAAACCGATTCACTTGAAAAAACGAAAAGTGTCCAACGCGGTAGGTGCGTTCAGCTGCCTCACACGAAACATAACCAGGACCGAAAAGTTCCATCCGCTCGCGCGTGGGGTCGTGGAAAAGAAGACTTGCGATTGCCGGGGCGATCTCGCGCATCTTCGCGGCGAGTTCGGCGGCATGCGAAGGGAATCCGGAAAAAGTCGCCGTCAGCAGCAATTGAGAGTCGTTTGAGCCTGCGAATGCTTCGATCTCGCGCAGATTTTTCGGCAGCGCTCCAGCAGCCACGGCCTCGCGGAAGGAAAGGAGCGTCTTCAGCAGCAGCTGCGAAATGATGGGACAATCTTCGACGGCGCAAAGGGCGGACGAATTCGCGCGAAAGTACCCGATTCCGAGATGCGCATCCGCTGCTGCGTTCCTTTCCGATGCTGACCTGGAAGCCGCGCCGGGCTCTGCCGCGTCCGCGAGCGGGCGTACTTTCCACTGCGCTCGATTGCGATAGCCCCACGGAGGAGAACCGTGCGCGGTGATTTCCCCAGCCCACTCAATGCGCCCGATGCGGCGCAACGTCTCGCGCAGAATTTCGGTTTTGTAATTCAGCTGCGATTCGTAGGCGATATGCTGGTAATCGCACCCGCCGCAAACGCCGAAATGCTGGCAGCGCGCCGTGATGCGATCCGCGGACGGAGCGATCAAACGTTCAACGCGAGCGCGGACGAATTTCTTTTTCTGTTCCACGGGCGAAGCGGACACGCGCTCGTCCGGCAGCACGAACGGCACGAAAACCGTGGCGCCGTCGTGATGCGCCAAGCCCTCGCCGCCGTAAATCAATTTTTCGATAGTGACGTCAATGTTTGCCATGAATTGTGCGTGCACCCGCGCAGCGCATTAACTTAGATAAAAGAGGCTCAGCCGCGGGACGTTGAAATGTTCGAAAAGCCGCTTCTGTATGTATTGCCGCTCGAGTTGCGCCAGCTGTTCCGCGGACATCTTACGCCGGTACGGGGCCAGCGCGCGGTCCATTTCGCGGCGAACCGTCAGAAGCGATTCCTCATCGGCGTCCGCGGAAAAAGATGCGGCGACCTTTTCTTCAAGCACTGTGAGCGTGCGTTCAAGATCCTCCAGGTCGAGCTGGCCGGGCGAGTCGAGCAGCACAAGCATCTCATGAAGCCGCTTCGCGGTCTCTTCCAGTCGCGGTGCCAGCGCGGCACGCGACGCGCGCTGCTTTTCGGCCGCTGCGCGCAGTCGCGCGGCGTTGCGCTCCAGGTATTTGCGCAGCTCGTCGCGCGAGAATGGCTCCGCAGCAGGCTTCGACATGCCCGCTTGGGGCCCCGCGCCCGCAGCCGCTTCCTGCGCTTCGGCGGCTGCGTCAAGCACTGCATCCACGCAGTAGGCGAGGCTCTTCAGTTGCCGTCCGCCGGCCGCGCGTCGCGAGCGCGACCAGCTCTCGAACGCGCGATCGATTCCCTTCAATACCGCGGGCAGGGGAATGCCTGCTTTTTGCCATGTCTCCACGATTGCCCAATCGATTGGCGAGACCAACAAATGCGCGCCGCGCTTGCGCCAGAAATATTCCTCGATTTCCGTGAAATAGTTGAAGTAGTTGAACGATTCCATGCGAGTCAAATCAGATCCAAATTCAGGCGCGAGTTTCCTCGGGCTGGCTGGCAAAACTAGACCACGCGGTCATTCGCGCTTTCCCAGTGTGGAGACCTTCTTCGACGAGCCACCTTGTTCGCGCGAGCTGGCGTGGTTGCGCTCCCAGATGATTCGCAATCCTTCGAGCGTGAGAAATTCGTCGACCGTTTCGATGTGCCGCGATGCACGGCCGATCAGCGCAGCCTGCCCGCCGGTCGCAATCACTTTCGTTTTTGTGCCCATTTCTTTCTTCATACGGCCGAGAATGCCGTCGACGAGATCGGCATAGCCGTAAAACAACCCCGCTTGCATCGATGCGGCGGTGTTCGTGCCGATGATTTTCCCGGGATCCTTGATTTCAACGCGAAACAAACGCGCCGCGCGCGCGAACAGCGCGTCCGCTGAAATTCTGATTCCGGGCGCCAGCACTCCGCCCATGTATTCGCCCCGCTCGGAAACGGCGTCAAAATTGATGGCCGTGCCAAAATCCACAATGATGCATGGTCCGCCGTACTTTTCGTACGCGGCCACGCTATTCACGATCCGGTCCGCGCCCACTTCCAATGGATTGTCGTAGTGCACCGGCATGCCGGTCTTAATGCCGGGTTCGACGAACATCGCCTTATGTCCGAAATATGCCTCCGCCATTCCGGCCAGCGTCGAGTTGAGCGGAGGCACAACGGAACTGATGATCACGCCGCCGATCTCGCGCGGTTCCAGTTCGCGCAACGTGAAAAGATTGCGCGTCAAGATGCCGTATTCGTCGATGGTTTGATCCCGCGCGGTGGTGAGCCGCCAATGCGCGGCCAATTCCTTGCCGCGGAAAACGCCGAGGACCGTGTTGGTATTGCCCACGTCGAGCGCCAGCAGCATCAAAGAGCCTCCGCAACATCGCCTGAAAGCACCAGTTCGGTGCCGCGACCGTCGTCGCGCACGACGCGCAGCACGCCGCTGGCGTCCAAACCCGACGTCGTTCCGGTGAAGCTTTCCACTGCTGTGGTGATCCGCACGCGTTTGCCTTTGAAATAACTCGACACCTGGGCGAAGCGGCGCAAGATTGGCGCGGCGCCCTCGGCGAGAAACTGATTGTAGTAGCGGTCGAGCTGGCGTAGCAACCGGATCAGCACTTCCAGGCGCGAGTGCGATTTGCCGGTTTCGATGCGCAGCGACGTGGCGATTTGCATCAACCGCTCCGGCATTTTCGTCTGATTCACGTTGATGCCCAAGCCGATCACCGCGTAATGAACGCGACCGGGCTCGGCGTGCATTTCCGTCAGGATGCCGCCGAATTTTCTGCCGCCGGCCAGCAGATCGTTCGGCCAGCGAATATCGGGCAGAGCATCGAGTTCCTCCGCGGCGGCGTCGCGCGCGGCTAGCCCTGCGACCAGCGTCAGTACGGGGGCATGCGCCGGGGGAATCGCCGGCCGCAGCAGCACGCTGCAGTAAATTCCCGCGGATTTTTCGGATGTCCACGAACGCCCAGCACGTCCCCGTCCGGCGGTTTGCTCCTCGGCCAGCACCACTGTGCCGTGCGGCGCGCCCGCTTCGCCCAGATGCATCGCCACCGTATTAGTGGAATCGATTTTGAAGAAGTGATAGACGCGGCGCGCGAATGGCGTGCCATACAGGCGATGACTGAGCAGTTGCGGCGCCAGAATGTCCGGCACACGTTCGATGTGGTATCCAGTGTGCGCGTGGCCCTTGACGCGCACTCCCAGCTCACGCAGCTTTTCGATCCAGCGCCATACCTGCTGGCGAGTGACGCCGATTTCCTTCGCGATCTTCGCCCCGCTTACCACGATGGTCGCATTTTCGGCGAGCAACGTCAGCAGCGCGTCGATGCGCCGGTCGGTCGTGCCGGGATATTCAGCCAACATTCGTTTCGTAGTCATGCCGGGAAACGAAAAGCATACTTGAGCTGCACGCGCCCTACAAGGACTGGACGCGCAGAAAGCGGTTGGCCGCAGTTTGGCGATTTTCGTCCTCGCCACAGAATCCGCTTCCGTGCAAGCGTCGAAGTCAGGTCAGTTGCACACCTTATTGCAAAACGCGCGCGCACGGCTTACCCTCGTGTTCTGACTCATTGCTTCTAAACATGGCGACGAAAATAAAAGCGAACGACAATGGCGTGGGCTGCCTCTTTATCGTGGCCACGCCGATCGGCAATCTAGAAGACATCACTCTCCGCGCCCTGCGCGTCCTGCGCGAGGCGGACGTGATCGCTTGCGAGGACACCCGCCAGACGATGAAGCTGCTCGCGCACTTCGATATTTCGAAGCGCCTGGTGAGCTATCACGAGCACAACGAAATCACCCGAGCGCCTGAAATTGTGATCGAACTGGAGCAGGGCGCGAAGGTCGCGCTTGTCAGCGACGCGGGGACTCCGGCCATTTCCGATCCCGGCTTTCGGCTGGTGAGCCTCTGTTTGCGCCACGGTATCGCCGTTGTGCCCATTCCCGGCCCCTCGGCGTTTGTGGCTGCTCTGGCCGCTTCCGGCATGCCCATCGAAGAGTTTACCTTCGCCGGTTTTCTGCCTTCTCGCCCCACGGCGCGGCGCAAAGCTTTGCGGGCGCTCGCGAATGAGCCGCGTACCGTGGCTCTATACGAAGCTCCGCACCGCCTCCTCGATTCTCTCGAGGACGCGCTGGAAATTCTTGGCAACCGCCCCGCGGTGATCGCTCGCGAGGTGACCAAAGCATTCGAGGAATTTCAGCGCGGTCACATTGAGGATCTGGTCGCCGCCGTGCGCAAAAAAGCGCCGCGCGGCGAGATTACTTTGCTGATTGGCACCGCCGATGGTCAGGTGCAGCATCTGAACGGCAATGGCAACGGCGCGCAGGTGATCGCGCCTCTTTCCCACCGCGTCGAGCAAATCATGAAGGAGCGTGGCATCGACCGCAAAGCTGCGCTGAAAGTCGCCGCGCGCGAACGCGGTATCACCCGCCGGGAAGCCTACAAGCAACTCCTCATTACCCGCGACGAATAAAACGCGCTGGCGTGCACCTGCCTGCATGCAAGCGGCAACGAGTGCGCCCTGCGAGCTCAAGGACGCTGTCGGTCTGAAAGGCGTTCCAGGAAAATCGCTCTTGACAGCCGTTCCTTTATCCGCTACACATTGTAGCGTTACATGAAATAGCGTAGGTGACCAACCGAATGCTGAAAACGATCAATCAACGTCCCAAAGGCCTTGGCGAAATCGAAAAGCTGGTGATGGACTACGTCTGGGCCAACGGGCCCTGCTCGTCCGACGCCTGCCGCGAAGCGCTCGCTCCTTCTCGTCCCATGAAGGAATCCACCGTGCGCACCATCCTGCGCCGCCTGGAAGAAAAGGGTTTCGTTGCTCACGAAGTCGAGGGCCGTACGTATATCTATCGCGCTCTCCAGGCGCGCCAGAACGTGGCCGTGCGCGCGGTTAAAAACATTATCGACCGCTTCTGCGGCGGTTCCGCGGAAGAGTTGCTCATCGGCATGGTGAGGAATTCCGTCATTCGCCGTGAACAGCTCGAAAAGTTGGCTCGCCGCATCGCTCGAGAGAAATCGACCCTGAAAGAAGCGGCCAGTCCAAAGATCCGCCCTGCAAGAAAAAACGCAAAGAAAGAAGAATAATCATGTCTCCTTCCATGATTCATGCCGGTTCGAAATTCCTCGCGCTGATGATGGATTCCGCCGTTCGTTCGCTGTTGCTTGCCTTTTTCTTGGCGGTGGTTCTCGCCGGGTACCGCGTGCATGCCGTGCCCGCGAAGCTGCTGGCATGGCGGGGCATGCTGCTCGTGGCGCTGGCAATGCCGCTGCTGATACTGCTTAGCCCCGCGTTGCCGCTGCCTGTGCGCGTGCCTGCTTTCTGGCAAGTTGCTGCAAGTCCAGCCGCCTACGCTTCGCGGCGCTCGGTCGTTACCCAGGATGCACCTTCGCCGGCCATTCGATCCGATCGAATCAGCGATTCAATCAAACACCAGCGTGGCGCGGTTGCTCCATCGACACCGGCCGGAGAATTGCACCTTACCGCCGACCCACGCGTATCTCGTTCTCCGTTTCCATGGATTTTGCTGGCGAGCGCACTGTATTGGACGGTAGCGGCTTTTTTTCTGGCGCGTCTATTTCTCGGAATGTACTTTGGCGTCCGTTTGGCGCGAGCCGCCGCGCCCATCGGAGATGCTGAAGCGTTGCGTATGTTGGAGGCAGCCTCGCGCGAAGCCGGATTGCGAAAGCTGCCGTTGCTATCTGAGTCTGGCGCGCTGCGTGTGCCGGTAACATGCGGCATTAGCCGCCCTGCCATTTTGCTGCCGGATTCCTGGCGCGATTGGGACGGCGATCGGCTGCGTGCCGTTCTCGCGCACGAAATTTCGCACGTTGCGCGCCGCGATTCGCTCGTCCAGTTGGTCGCGTTGCTGCATCGCGCGGTTTTCTGGTTCAGCCCGCTTTCCTGGTGGCTCGATCATCATCTGTCCGGTCTCGCGGAGCAAGCAAGTGACGAAGCAGCCTTAGCCGCTGGCGCGGATCGCACCTGCTACGCGGAAACGCTTGTCGATTTTCTAGCGCGCCTCGAAGTGCCCGCGTGCGGTGGCATGGTGTGGCGATGGCAAAAACGGGCCAGGGAGAAAAAAGACTTGAACGCATTCTTTCGTGGAGGCCGGGTATGGCCGGCAACTTGAAGAAGTCGCTGATCGTCGCGCTGGCCGCTGTATGCCTCCCCGCCGTTGCGCTCACAGCATCGCTGCAACCATCAGCTTATGCCGCGCAGGATGTCGCCATTCCCGCGCCAGCATCGCCACCTCCGCCACCCGCGCAGCTAATGACGCCGCCCAGCGGCGCATCTGTGCCCATGGCGATTCCCGCCGCACCGGTCCATCCAACTCCCGGAGAACCGCCCCAAATTCCTTCGCCCTTAGCGATCCCGGTGCTGCCGAACGGGACGGTTGCGGCAAATCCTGCTGTTCCGCCGCCCCCACCATCCCCCGCGCCGGTTGCCGCGCCGGTGCCACCGCAAACGCCTTGGCCCGCCATTCCGCCGATGGTCTCGGTTCTGCCTGGGCAATATGGCGTCCACTGGCCTTGGGGCCCGCATTTCGTGATCGTTGGCGCCGGCTCGGAGAACCTCATCGTCCATGGCACCGAAGAAGACGCCGAGGAAGCGCGAGAGTTGCGTTCGAAAATTCACGGCGACTTCATCTGGTTCCAGCACGACGGCAAGCCGTACGTTATTCGCGATCGATCCATCATCAACCGCGCCCGGAAAATCTGGGCGCAGCGCGGAGACTCCGCCAAGCTTCTGCAGGAATTGCAGCAGAAGCAGCAAGCGTTTTCGAACGAAATGCAGGAACAGGTTCAGCAAAAGATGCAGGAAATCCGCGTGAAAGTTCCCGATATGACCGCGGAGCTACAGAAACTTCAATCCGAGATCAAAAACCTCAACGCCAGCGGCGCCACCCTCCAACAGCTCGGCGACTTGCAGCGCCATGTCGGCGAATTGCAGCAGGCGCTCGGCCGCGCGCAGTGGAATTCCAATATGCAGGAAATCACTCGACGAGCCGGCGAGTTCGGCGCCCAAATGGGCGGTCTGGGACGCCAAATCGGCGCCTTCTACGCGCAGGAAATGGCGCAGACCCGCCTGGCCGGGGAACAGATGCGCCAGCTATTCGACTACGCCATCGCCAGCGGCGCCGCCAAACCGGAGTAACTCTCGGTCTGAAGGAGAGCTAGTCGCTGGCAGAGGCTGCAGACCGCGCGAAGAATGCGTCCACGCAGTCCAGAATCTCGGCGGCGGCTTGCGAGTGGTGGACGGCCTGCCGCAATTCGCCCCCGTTGCGCACGCCATACGTGAAATAGGTCGCGAATTGCTTCATTTTCCCGATTGCGTCCGGCATCTCGCTGGCGATCAAGCTACGGAAATATCCCGAAAGCAGCTGGTACCGGTCGGTTTCGGTGGGTTGGTCGTAATGCCCGGTGTTCACGTAGTCTTCGATTTGACGGAAGATCCACGGATTCGATGAAGCTGCGCGCCCGATCATCACCGCATCGCACCCGGTTTCCGCAATCATTCGCACGGCATCTTCCGGCGTGCGAATGTCGCCGTTGCCGATCACCGGAATCCGCACCGCCTCCTTTACCGCGCGAATCACCTTCCAATCCGCAAACCCTGCATAGCCCTGCATGCGCGTCCGAGGATGGACGGCAATGGCCTCGATGCCGATCTGCTCCGCCATGCGTGCCACGTCCGCGGCTACGATGCTGTTGTCGTCCCACCCCGAGCGAATTTTGATCGTCAGCGGCATGCGCACCGCTGCGCGCACGGCGCGGAAAAGTTTTTCAAGATGTGGCAGATCGCGCAGCAGACCGGACCCTCCGCATTTAACAACTTTTTTCACCGGGCAGCCCAGGTTGATGTCGATCTGGTCGAAGCCGAGATCCTCGGTCAGCGCCGCCGCCGAAGCCATCACGTCCGGATCGGACCCGAAAATCTGTGCGGCGATGGGATGTTCGTCTTCGTCAAAATAAAGGTAACGCAGCGTGCGCGCCGCCTTGCGCGTCAGACCCTCTGCGCTGGTGAACTCCGTCATGATCAGGCCGCAGCCGCCGAGTCCGCGGATCGTGCGGCGGAACACGGTGTCGGTCACGCCGGCCATGGGCGCAAGGATCGTCGCCGGACGAAGCATGTTGGTACGAATCTTAAGTTCTGCCGGAAATAACGTCGTGGGCATATCGGTCAGTCAGCGTTGTATGGCTGCGGCGTTCAGCTCGTCGTGGGATTCGCGTTCGGAAGTGTCGCAGGCGGGCCAAACCGCACCGAGCTGCTCCAGCATCCGCTCTTTCGAGCCGCCGAAAAAATTCTCCAGCACCTGCGCCAGAGCGTGCGTACGCGCTTCCTCGGCGCTCAGCCTGGCTCGGTAGACGTATTTTCGGCCGCTCTTGTGCCGTTCCACGATCCCCTTGCGGGCCAGCCGGTCCATGATGGTCATGATGGTGGTGTAGGCGCGCGCCCGGCGCTCCGCCAGCCGGTCGCGAATTTCTCGCACGGTCGCCTCGCCCAGGGGCCAGAGCGTGTTCATGCAATCCAGCTCCAGCGGGGCTAGATCGAGCACGGAACGCCGCGGCCCTTGCGGACGTCCGGCCACCAACTCGTTCACGCGCTCGTTTGCCTGCTGCATGCCTACGCCTTCTTGCCCACGGATTGCGCCGGCAAAGTCGCTCCGTTCGCCCCGTTTGTTTGGGTAGGTTTTTCAGCCGCGGACAGAAATTCTTTTCCGCGCAGCAGCGAACGGCGCAACGACGGGTTCCGTTCCGTCCACACCTGAGCGCCGGTTGCGCCCGACGAAAGCTCCAGCGTGGCGCGCATTCCGGCCATTTTCGAATCCAGATCGTCGATGGCGTGCAGGGCAACGGCTTCCGGAAATTGGGGCAGGGAAGGCGAGCCGAATTCGTGGGACCCGTGATGGCTCAAGATTAGATGCTCCACCATCACGCGCAGCGGCGCCGGAAAGCGCTCGATCACTTTGCACTTCTCGCGCACTAGCATCGCGCCCATCGAAATATGGCCCAACAGACGCCCCTCGTCCGAGTAATCGATACCGCGCGCGTAGCGCAGTTCTTCCAGCTTGCCGATATCGTGCAGCACCACGCCCGTCAGCAGCAGGTCGCGGTCGAGCTCCGCATAGTGGGCGCACACGGCGTTCGCCAGGCCAATTAGGCTGACGGTGTGTTCCAGCAGTCCGCCGAGGTATGCATGGTGCATCGTCATCGCCGCGGGCGCGCGCTTCAATCTTGGCTCGATTTCCTTATCTTCCACGATGCACGTCAGCAGTTTTTGCAGCCACGGGTTTTTCATTTCGCCGATCGCCGCGCGCAAAGTGGCGTAGAGCTGTTCCACGTCGTATTTTGTGTGCGGCAGGAAATCAGACAGTTCGTAATCCTTGTCGGCTGCCGGGACGATCTGTTCGAGCGTCAATTCCTTGCGCTCGTTGTAGAGCTTCACGCGTCCGCGGGCGCGCACCACGTCGTCTCGTTCAAACGTTTTCGCGATGGCTTCGAAGTTGTCCCACATCTTCGCGGGAATCGAGCCGGAACGGTCCGCCAAGCTCAGTTCCAGCCATGATTTTCCGGTACGCGCGGAAGTGCGGATTTCCTTTTCGCGAACGAGATACAGTGAAGTGACGATCTGGCCATCCGCGAGGTCGGCTACGTAGTGCGGTTTCATTCGCTGTCCATTTTCGGCAGTGGCAGGTGCCTTTTGCTCTTCTTTGTTTCCGGCGTATCAGGAGTCGCGGGAACCTCCTCGATAACCGAACCGCTGGCGACCGCCGCGGTGTCCTTGTAACCCGCGCGCACGCGAATGTAACTTTCCTCGCGCAATTGCTCCAGATAGTCCCTGAGCGCGGGCTCCATTTTTTGGGCGTACAGCCGGTTCGTGATGTCGTTCTCCACTTTGTCCAGCGGCTGCAACCCGGCGTCGTAATGCTGGTTGACCTTCAGGATGATGAATCCGGTTTGGGTTTGGATCACGTTCGTGATGCCGCCTTTGTCCAGCTTGAAGACCGCGTCCTCGAGTGGTTTTGCCAACTGCCCGCGCTGGTATTCGCCGAGTTCTCCTCCATCATCCTTCGCGGGCCCTTGCGAATATTCCTTGGCGAGCGCACCGAAATCCTCGCCGTTTTCGATGCGAGTATGGAGTGCATCCGCTTTCTTTTTGATGGCGGCAATTTGGTCGGGCGTTTTTCCGTCGGTCTTCAAAAAAAGTTCGGAGAGATCCACTTCTTCCGGGCGGACGAAGTCGCTCTTGTGCGCGTCGTAGTACTTGCGAACTGCCGCGTTGCCGATATCCACCTTACTGCCCACTTCCTGCTGAATCACCTTTTGGGTCAGCAGTTGGTTGCGCATCTGCGACTTGTAGTCTTCCCAGGAGAGCCCTGACTGTTCGACGGCTTTTTGAAAAGCGTCCATGGTGGCGAAGCTATCCTGCTTGCGAACATCGTCGAGTCGCTTCACCAGGTCGGTGTCGACGTTGATGCCCATATCCTTCGCGCGCTCGATTAGCAACTGCTGGTCGATCATGTCGCGCAGCAGATTCTTCTTTTTGTCCGCCAGTTCGGATTGGATCTGATCCTGCGAGCAGCTTTGGCAATCCTGCTTTACGTCGTGCGGAAGCGCGGCCAGCGCCTTGTTGTAATCGGAAAGGGTGACGATTCGGTCGTTCACGCGCGCCACGATCTCTTCGATGATCTTGCCTTGATCTTGGGCGTGCGAGGGCGGAGGCGCCATCAGCAATGCGGCGCCAAGGACCGGCGCAAATATCCACGGAAAACTGCGTGTCTTCATGGTGAAATCTCTCCCGAAAGTCTATCCCTGCGATTGCAGCTGGAGCAACACGTTTCTCACCGCATCCAGCGCTCCACCTTTGCCCTTGGCGCCGAGCCACAGCACTCCGCTCGGATCGATGCGGACGTCCCGCCTCTTGCGCACCATTTTTACCACTCGCTCGGGCCCCACTGGAGTGTCGTCGTAGAATTTGATGCCGATTTGGTCCCCGCGGCGGTCTACGGATGCCACCAGCAATTTCTCCGCTAGCGCTTTCAGCACCGCGTAATCCAACAAATTGTCGACGGCCGGAGGAGGCGGCCCAAACCGGTCAGCCAGTTCGCGCCGCGTCTCGTCGCGTTCCTTATCGGACGAGACCTCCGCGATGTGCTTGTAAATACGCAGCCGCAGATTCTCGTTCTCGATGTACTCCGGTGGGATGCGGATTTCTTGTCCCAGGTTGAGTGTGGCTCTGCGCTCCGGTGTCACCGCTTCGCCCTTGCGCTCGGCCACAGCGCGTTCCAGCATCTGGCAATACATATCGAACCCGACCGCTTCGATATGTCCGTGCTGCTCGCGTCCTAGAAGGTTTCCCGCGCCGCGCAATTCCAGGTCCAGCGCCGCAATACGGAAGCCCGCGCCCAGATCGCTGAATTCCTTCAGCGCCGCCAGCCGTTGCCGCGCGATGGCGGAAAGCGTTATGTCCGGCGGCACAAGCAGATACGCATACGCGCGCTGATTCGAGCGGCCCACTCTTCCGCGCAGTTGGTAAAGCTCCGAAAGCCCCATGCGGTCCGCGCGATTGATGATAATCGTGTTGGCGCGCGGAATATCCAATCCGTTTTCAACAATCGTCGTTGAGATCAGGATATCTGCTTCGCCGCGTACGAACTTAAGCATCACCTTTTCAAGTTCGGTCTCGCGCATCTGCCCGTGGCCCACTACCACACGCGCCTTCGGTGCCAGCCGCATCACCATCGTGGCAATGGACGCAATCGACTCCACGCGATTGTGGACGAAAAACACCTGTCCGCCGCGGTCGATCTCTTCCTTGATCGCCCGCTGCACAAGCGTTTCTGTAAATGGCACGACCGTTGTTTGTATCGCCAGCCGGTCTTTCGGGGGTGTCTCGATCACGCTCATATCGCGCAGCCCTACCAGCGACATATGCAGGGTCCGGGGAATCGGCGTGGCGGACATGGTCAGCACATGCACGTTCTTGCGCATTTCCTTCAGCCGTTCTTTGTGCGCTACTCCGAATCGCTGCTCTTCATCGACGATCAGCACTCCCAAGTCGTTGAATTTCACGTCGCGCGACAGCAGCCGGTGTGTACCGATCACGATGTCCACTTTCCCAGCTTCCAGCTCCTCCAGCGTCTTCTTTTGCTCCTTGTCGGTGCGGAACCGGCTGAGCATCTCGACGCGCGCTGGAAACGCGGCGAAGCGGCGCCGGAATGTCTCGTAATGCTGGAACGCCAGCACCGTCGTCGGCGCCAGCACCGCGGCCTGCTTGGCGTTGGCGACCGCTTTGAACGCGGCTCGCATCGCCACTTCCGTCTTTCCGTAGCCCACGTCGCCGCAGAGCAGCCGGTCCATCGGCACGTTCGATTCCATGTCGCGTTTCACGTCGTCGATGGCTTTCTGCTGATCGGGCGTTTCCTGAAAATCGAACGCGTCCTCGAACTCGCGCTGCCAATTCGAATCGGAGGGAAACACGTGGGCGGGCGTCATCTTGCGTTCGGCGTAGAGTGCCAGAAGCTGCTCGGCCATGTCGTTCACCGATTTGCGCACGCGCGCCTTGCGCGCTTCCCAGGTGCCCGCGCCCAGGCGGTCGAGCGTCGGCGCCGCATCTCCCAGTGAATTGTATTTCTGGATCAGGTCCAGCCGCGCCAGCGGAACGTACAACTTGGCATCCGCGGCGTACTTTAGCAGCATGAATTCCCCGTGCGCGCCTTCCACGGAGACCTGCCGCAATCCTTCGAACTGTCCGATGCCGTGATCCACGTGCACTACGTAATCCCCCGGCTTCAAATCCGAAAGGTTGCTGAAGAACGTCGCTGTTTTCGGTCGCGAGCGGGGGCGCTGCGGCGGCACGACCTTCTCGAAAAGATCCGCGTGGCCGTAAATCACCAACTGCGCTTCGGGAATCGAAATCCCTTCGCTCAAGGGCGCTTTCGCCAGCACCATCGCGGGCATGCTTCCGCTTGTTCCTTCTTCGGCTAGGCGCGTGACCGTCGTGTTTTCTTCCAGTTCGCCGATGCGGTACGGCAGCTCGTATTCATGGCAGATATCCGCAAAGCGTTCCAGTTCGCCGGTGCTTGCGGCCGTCACCATCACCTGGTCCCCGGCGCCGAGCCGTCCGCGCACCTCGGAAATAAATGCCGCCACGTTGCCGTGATAGCGCGTGGTCGGCTGCGTCTGCACCACCAGCGAAGCCGTTTCTTCATGGCTCATCGCCAGGTGTTCGATCCCCATTCGCGGAAAGAGCTGCAGCGCCAGCGACCATTCGTCCTCGCTCAAGATGTACCGCTCCGGCTCTTCCGCGCGCGGGTCCTCGATAGCATCAAACGCCTCTTGCAGACTCGCCCGGTACTTCTGGATGGCTTCGTCGAGCGACGCGGGTTCGTCCAAAATCACCACCGGATCGGTGGCCAGATCGAACAGCACCGCCTTGCGATCCTCGCTGGAAATCTCGCGAAATTCCCATCCGGGATAGAAGCCGGCCGGTGGCGCATCGTCCTCGCGTCCGGAAACGGACGCGACTCGCTGATGTTCCAGCACTTCTGCGTGGCGCAGAAATTCCGTCAGCGGCAGCAGTAGCGCGCGTTCCATCGGATTGGTCGAGCGCTGCGTATTCGCATCGAACGCGCGAATCGATTCGATCGTGTCGCCCAGCAGTTCGATGCGCACCGGCTGCGGCGTTTCGGGTGAGAACACGTCGATGATTCCGCCGCGCACGGCGAACTGTCCTGGCATCTCGCACGTGGTATGCCGTTCGTAGCCGGCCGCGACCAGAAAACCAATCAAGTCCTCGTGGGCGATCGATTCATCGCGCGCCACCGTTCGCGCCAGCCCGCGATAAAATTGCGGCTCGCGCATGCGGCTCAGCGCTGCTTCCACCGGTGCGATCAGCAGGTCGGCTTCTCCCGTGGCCAGCCGCCACAGCGCCACGGCGCGATCTTCGGAAATTTCGCCGTGCGGCGAACGGTTTTCATACGGCGAGACGTCGAGCGCTGGCAGGAATTCCACGCGCCGCTCGGGCTTGCCGGTGATCGCGCGATAAAACCAGCGCATCGGATCGAGCAGCGTCTCGGCGTGGTGGTTCGATTCGACCACCACGATTGCCGGACGGCCCAGCTCCGAAAAAATAAGCGGCGCCACCAGCGCTTTGGCCGAATCCGTTAAGCCCGCAAGGCGCACCTCTGCCGTATTGCGGCGAAGCAGGTCGCATGCTTCTTCGATCGCGTGCCTGCGCGCCACTCGTCCCAAAAGTTCGGAAACAAGAGGAAGGATCATGCGCGCCCGCCTGCGATGCGTTCGATCAAAAGTGAAGTGGAGTAGCCAGGTTCCGGCGGTACGCGCACGATTTTGCAGCCAATCGCCGCAAGCATGCGGTCCAAAGAGTCAGACGCAACGAAACCTCCGCTTCCGTCCGTCTCGTCGACACAAACGAAAGCGTCTGGCCGAAAGTTTTGCAGCAATTCCGTCAAAGGCTCGTCGAGCACTGCGGCAAAATCAACCGCGCTTAGCGCCGCCAGAATTTCCGCGCGCTCATCTGCCGGAGTGATCGGCCGCTCGGTGGTGCCGCTTCCCGCGGGATCGCCCGAGGCACCTGCGGTCGCCGCTCGCACGAGGGCGTCCGACTGCACCGCGACGACGAGCACATCTCCGAAGTCGCGCGCGCCTTCGAGGAGCCGGATGTGGCCGGGATGAAGCAGGTCGAAGGCTCCGTACGCGCACACCACCACCCGGCCGGTTCTTCTCCACTCCCCCCGGCGGCCAATCAGTTCAAGTTGAGAGACGACCTGTCCCAAACGGATGTCCCTAAGCACGCTCCCGCAGGAACGCCCGAGAACTACATTTTAGCATGTCAGTTGGATTTGCCGCGGAAGCGCCAGCAGCAAATGCGCGGGCGGCCCCGCCGCGCTTTTACCCTTGGAATTGCGCTCCTTGCCCCACGGCAGCTATGTCGGATTTTGATGGTATACTCCCGGCCTGATTCTTTCGTCGCCTTTCCGTTGATCATTGATACAATTTGCACACGAGGCCAGACCGCGCCATGCGAGACATTTCAATTGTAGGCGGAGGGCCGGCCGGCGCATTGTGCGGCGAGCGGCTGGCCAGCCAAGGCTTTCACGTCACGATTTTTGACGAACGCCTCGCCTGGGAAAAACCCTGCGGCGGCGGCCTCACGCACAAAGCCATTGAAACCTATCCCTTCCTGTTGGACGCGCCCCAGCCGAAGAAGATCGTCCACACCGCCGAGCTGATTTCCGGCGGCGGGCATCGAGCGCGTTTCGAAATGAGCCAGCCGATCGTCATTTATGCGCGCAAAGTGCTCAACGGCTTGCTGCTCGACCGCGCCGTCGCAGCTGGATGCACCGCAGTACGTTCGCGCGTCACCGGCGTCGAAACCACCGGCCCGCAAGTGCGCCTCACGGCCGGCGGCGAAGAATTTCACTCCGACTTTGTGGTTCTCGCGGCGGGTGCGCGAAATCAACTGCTGCCCGAAACCACGGCGCTTGGCAAATTCGATCTCGAAATGACGCTCGGCTACTTCGTGCCCACCGAAGAGGACATCATCAAGGTAAAGTTTCTGCGTGAATTTGAAGGGTACATCTGGTCGTTCCCGCGAGCCGATCATCTCTCCGTCGGCATCTGCGCGAAAATCGGACAAGGTTCGAGCCAGCTATTGCGCTGCCATCTGGACGATTTCATGCGCGCTGAAAAGATCCCCATGGACGGCGCGCGTCTCTATAGCCACGTGCTGCCTTCGCCCAGCGAGCATACGATTCAGCGGCGTAAAATCGCGGGCGTCAACTGGGCCATGGCCGGGGATGCCGCCGCCTGCGTCGATCCGATCACCGGCGAGGGCCTCTACTACGCGCTGCGCTCCGGCGATCTGCTGGCGCAGGCGCTGGTGGAAGGCCAGCCGCAGGCGTATCCGGACCGGCTGCGCGCGGCTTTTTCGGCCGATCTGGAATTTGCCGCGCGGTTCGCGCGCAAACTTTTCTGCGGAAATTTCCTGGGAGGCGCGATCACGACGCGCATGGTGCAGCTCTTGAATTATTCGCCGGCGTTCCGCGAACTCGTTCGGGATGTCTTTAGCGGCTCGCAGGATTATCGCAGTCTGAAGCGCCGCCTGTGGGATCAGCTGGGCATCACCTTCGTGGAGATCGCGCGCAGCCTGGTGCATGCCTCGGTCGGCGCGGCATCGCCCGCTCCTCATCCCGCCGGAGGACGCGAACCTCTGCCATGAAGGCTCGAAAGAAAATACCCCGCCAGCGCGCGCCAAAGCGCGCCCGCAAGTCCCGCAAAGTGAGCGAATCGACTCCGGATATCAAGCCACAAATCGGTCTCGAAGCCGTCGTCGAGCGCGTGGTCACGCCCGAATTGACCATCCAGCACCTCAATCCTGGCTTGCCGCCGGTGTTATCCACGCCGGCGATGATCGGCCTAATGGAACACGCCACGGTGCTGGCCGTTCTGCCGGAATTGCCGCCGGGGGTGATTACCGTCGGGACGCGCATCGAAGTGGATCACTTGAAGGCCATCGCTCCGGGCGCTCCCGTGCTCGCATGGGCCAAGCTCACCGGATACAAAGGACGCTTTCTGGTATTCGATGTCGAAGCGCGGTCCGGCGAACATCTGATCGGCCGAGGGCGCGTGTTTCGCGCCATCGTCGATCCCGAAGCGCATAAAGTCCGCGCCCAAGCGCGCGCTCCGCAACCGTCTTGAAAATCCGCGCGCCCTACTTTTTCTCTGATATCTTGATCGAAGCCCGCGTGGTCGCCCAATCCAGATCCATCGTGCATGCTTCCCCGGTTTGGCCGAAGTGAATCGTGAAATCCTCCAGCGGAGACGGCAGCTTCGACAACTTCATTGGGATGCGCGCGAAATCGTACTCCGCGCCAGGGTAGGGAATTCCCCATTCTCCGGTTTTCTTGCTGATGATCAGCTTCCATGAATGCAGCTTCGGAAATGTAAAGAGCGTGTAATTTCCGGCCGGGACGTCCGTTCCGCCCACCACCAGGTTCGCATCAGTGTCGAACGTGGTCGCTTCGTTTGCCCCCGCGCGCCACACCTTGCCGTAGGGAACTAGCCCTCCGAAAATCTTGCGCCCGCGCATGCGCGGACTCGAATAGTTCACGTGGATCGTCTTGCCGTTGGAGAATTTGCACTCCGTTTTAGCCGGCGGGCTTAGCGGCTTGCCGTGGCCCATCTGCGCGCGGCCCGGCGTGGGGAATGCCAGAAGGCCCAGAAGAGCGGTGGCGGAGCATAAAGCGAACTTTCGCATGTTGCCTCCTTGAACTGTAAATCGTGCGTTCGCCACATTAGACGCAACTAGCTATTGTTCGGATACTCAGGACTTACGGTTCGAATGGGAGGCGCTTCGGTCCGCCGGAGCGCTTTTGGGGTCTGATGCCGCACGTGGGATACCCCTGTGAAGCTTCACAACGCGCCTTAGAGCGATTATTATCCGCCGGACGGGTGATTGATTAGAGTCGGCTCCAGCGCGCGCAGCCGGACCTCCTAGAGTGAAATCCGATCTCGGAATTGGTCACATTTCGTGCCAAGCCGCACCATTACGGGGGCAGAGCGGCGCTCAGAAGTTGGGAAACACCGGCGTCAGTTTTGGCGGAATCCAAGCGCCCCTTGCGAGTCGCTTGAGCGCCGTAATCCCGGCGTGCTAACCTGCGTCAGGCTGTCTGCACCTCTTTAAGCATAAGCCGGAGTGGCGGAATGGCAGACGCGGCGGACTCAAAATCCGTTGGCCGCAAGGCCGTGTGGGTTCGACTCCCTCCTCCGGCACCATTTTTTCGCGCGCCCCTCGATTCGGTGTGAAATACCGCTTGCTTCCTTCACAAACCCATTCTGCGCATCCACTGCTTTATGAAAAACTTGATCGCGGCTCTCCGCGGATTTTTGATCGCGGGAAAGTTCGGATCTAGCAAATGCCTCCCGATGTCATCTACGCCCTCCCAGGTAAAGGCATTTGACAGAGCTACCACTCCCACGCGGCTCTGCAAATCAAATCCGATAAACGACCGATACCCGCCCGTCCCCCCGTTGTGCCAAAAAACCTCCCTACCATTTTTATTCAACACGTGCCATGCGAGTGCGATCTCCAGCCCTTTCATGCCAGACGGCCGGCGGACTTTCAGCATCGCCGCCATTGCGGACGCCAGCGGCGTTTCCGTGTAACCGAGATTGGAAGCCAGGAATGTCAGCATGTCGTCTGCATCGGACCACAGTTCGCCCGCTCCCGCGGTCGCGGGGCCGTGATCCCAGTTGGTTGCGGGCTGCATCGTTCTGTCATGGCCCACAGCCCTCCGCCACTGCATATCGCCGTCCAGACGGCTCGTCGTGCTCTTCATCCCAAGAGGAACGCAAATCCGTTCGCGCACCAGCTTGCCGTAATCCATTCCGGCGCGGCGCGCAAGCGCCAGCCCAAGCAAACCTCCGCCGAGATTCGAATATTCGTACTTCTGCCCGATATCTCGATTCAGTTGGTAGGTTGATAGGAATTGATAAAGGTCCGCCACGGAATAATCCGCGTACGGGTTCCTGACGCTCCTATATGCCAAGTTAGTGGGCAGCCGAGGCAGCCCGGACGTATGCGTCGCCAAATCGACCAGCGTGATCTGTTTTCCGTCGCGTTCGGGGACCTTCACCGACGCCGGCAGATATTTCGCCACCGGATCGTCGAGCGCTACTTCGCCGCGCTGCGCCATCTCCGAAAGCAGCAGCGACGTGAAAACTTTCGTCACCGAGCCAATTTCAAAAATCGTCTCTCCGTCGAGCGGCCGATTGTCGTCCTGATTCAAATGCCCGTACGCGACGATCCGCCGCCCGTTCGCGTCGACCACGCCGACCACGATCCCGACGCTCCGGTGGTACACGTCGATCCGCTGCTGCAAAAGCGACCGAATTCGTTCCTCCGAAGGAACGTTATGCATGGCTCGCATTATACCGAGTGACACCATAGCCAAAAGAAAAATGGCTACTGTTTTTAGTGCGTTTCCTTGGCATTGGCACCGCGCTGCATACTTGCGCGACTGCCTCGCTGGCGAGCGTCGCCGCCTATTGATCGCGCGCTGACGTAGGGGGGGTATAGTAAAATGATTATTCCACTAGCATGATAACCGAAAGTAAATTCAACTATCTCCTCTGGACCGCTCGTATCGCCATAGGAATTTCAGCTTTCCGCACTTTCTATACGGGAACATTTACCGCTGGCAGCTTGGTTGTTCTGCTGATCGGAGTCGTCGCGCTGGGATGGGCGGTCGTTCAAGAGGGGGCTCTCCCTGGAGTGGCTTATCGACTTCTGGATGGTTATGGCGCTTGCCCTGCTGGCAATGCAGTTCACTTCTAAGGGATAAATCGCTCGTGACAGGTCGCAAGGCTACGAATGCGGCGCTAAGACGCCAATGATGAAATTCCGCCGCCGCTGGTCCTGCTCGAGGCATCCAGTCGGTCGATTTCTTTCTGATAGTTCCGCGCCTTCTGCAGGCTCAGCGGCACGGCCGCCAACACCAAGAGAAAGAAAAGCGCGCAGGTGGCGATCGTAATCCGTTCGAATGGCGGAAACGCGATTGCCAAGGGGACGCAAAATAGAATGTAGCCTGGGACAAACGAAGACAGCCGCCACCAGAGCCAGGCGCCACGGTGAAAATCGCGCCGTCTCGCTAGCTCCGCCCTGTAAGCGATGGCAGGATCTGACACTTTCATGTTCGCCCGAATCGGCCGTTCGCGAATTAGCATTATTTGAACGGCCATGAATAACATGCTTGCCGCAATTAAGGCGGCCCCGGCACGTATGAGGGCGCTTGCGTCAGTAAAAAAACACAGCCCGAAACAGAGAGCGATCGTCAGGTAGGACCCGCCTTCGACAAGGTTTCGCCTTCGTAGCGCTGCGCGCCGTCTTTCGATCCCGCGCTGAATCTCTTCTGGCCCCACCGTCCGTCCACCCGCTGCGGATCGCGTCATCGGTTGCGCCTCGGGCCCGGTTCCCAACACGAATGAACGCAAAAACCACAGAAGGGATATCGCCAGCACGCCGCCGGATAGCAGCGCCGCTCGCGGCAACGCCATCCCGGGATCTTCGAAGCGAACCAATTCATCTGCGCCATATGAGATCGCCACGGCCAGCGCCGACTGCGCCAGCGTCATTAGCCGCGAACGGCGCGCGGTCGAATCAGCGTCGATCAATCGCAGCATCACCAGCGCCGACTGCTCCAGCGTCATCAGCCGCGAACGGCGTGCCTTCGAATAAGCCTCGATCAGTCGCAGAGCCACCAGCGCAATCACAACGGGAATCAACGCCGCCAGCATCGTTGCCGGTTTGAAAATCAACGATCCTCCGCCCGGTTGCGCGGGGGCGGCTAGGAACGCGATATACAAGGCGACCGCTTCGAAAATCACCAGACGCGGGTCCGTCGTCCTCCGCACCTGGCTCGCCACCACATGCGGCACGGTTCGCAACGCATCAAGCAGATACTGCGCCGGCCCTTCGTACCGCTCGTGCAAATCTCCGAGCACCTCTTCGCGCCGCGCCGGAGGAATCAGGTGCGCCACAATTGCTTCGATCATCCTTGGAGGAGTCTGCTTCATCACGCGGTCTCCTTCCCCCATTGCTTTCTCCAGCGCTTTTCCCACTCGTTGCCCCAAGCGTCCACGCTGCACTCCCACATACGTCGCGCCGTGATCGTCGCGTCGCGCAGAGCACGTTCGCCCAGCGCTTCCAGCCGGTAGCAGCGTTTGGCTCGCCCGCCGCGCTCCGGCGTCGGATCGGAAAGCCGCGACCCCACCAGCCCCTTGTCCTCCAGCCGGTCCAGCGTCACGTACACCGCTCCCAGCGACACGTCCTTCGGCTCCGCCAGTTCCTCCGCCTTCGCGTGAATCGTCACCCCGTACGCATCGTCGCCCAGCGCCAGAATCGCCGTCAGTATCAACTGCTCGAATTGCCCGATATGGGTTGTCTTTCCCATTTCCCAAACAACGTAGTACAAATCACGGCTTATGTCAAGCCTTCGCCACAGCTGTCACCCCGAACCCGGTCGCGCCCGCCGATCCGCCCAGGATCGTCCATAGACGATTGGCGCGAACGGTGGTGCGCGCTTCTTGCGTCCCGGCGCCTTGTACCGGGAAGGGATCTAATTTCGCTTTTCTCTGCGTCAAGGCACGTTGACCTGAAAGACGGCTTTCGTTGTCTGCTCTGAGGCTCGGTGCTAATCCCGGTTCCAGCCCCTCACTCAGGAATCTCGTCGATTGACGAACGCCTGTTGTACCGGCTCCCATCTGTGGGACTCGGGAAAGTTCTAGCCCGCAAGGACAGTTCTGGCCGCCTGTACTTAATCTGTACCTTCGACCAGTAGCGGACCCGGCGGGTCACTCTGCTACCGTCGGCTTGCGATGTCGATGGGCGAAAAACTCGGTGCTGAAAGGGCCAAGCTCAGCCGGATGCGAGAACCGGCCATGCTTGGCGTTCGTGGGGCGCAAGGCACGCCGTCCGCAGCAGGCAACCGCGCGGAGCGACGTCAAATGGGATATCACCATCTCCGGTGCGGCCTGCCGCACGGCACGCGCAGATCGATACATGTTCGGGTAAAGCCTGGCCTAAGTACCCGCAAAATCAGCAACTTGGATTTTCCAGATCGCTACACTTCCATCTCCCGCTCCAACGCAGTTCTTCGCTCTGTGAATCGCGAAATGAAAGGCTGGAAAAACAAACGGCCCTCTCGACGAGGGCCGCTGTTCTTTAAAAACTGAGTCGCGGAATGAAGTTGAAGGGGACGAAGTCGCGTCTCTACGTTCCCACGCGCAGCGCTCGCGTCAGATTCGCGAGCGTCGCGATCGCCGAATATGCCGCGAGTTGCGATGTGCGCGGATTTTGCTTCGACGGCACATTCTGCACCGTTACCGTCAGGCAGCCAAATTCACCCTGCACACGAATTTCGTGGATGTTTTGCGTTCCGCCCGGCACGGCCATCACGCGCACCTGCACCGGCACGGATGGATCGGTGGCCAGCCGCAGCGATGCCGCCACATTTGAAGTGGTCGGAAACGCTTTCGCGGCTTCTTCCGCCGTACCTTCGAAGATTGGGGTCTCGGATTTGAAGCTCTCCACCGCGATCCCGCGCTCCACCACGAATTTTGTGCCTTTCAGCGCCGCCACGGGCTTACGGCTCGTGAGCACCGCCGATTCCAGCTTTCCAATCGACGCGGATTTGATCCCGTCGAGTCCGGCAATCGCGCCCGAAGGCACGTAGATCCGGCAGCCGCGCTCCGCCGCCTGCCGGAACCAGTCGTCGTGGCCGAGCAATCCGCCAACGCTCATGGTCAGCATGTCGCGCCGGCGCTCGAGCGCTTTGGGAACGAACGTGGGCAAGGCACCCTGGCTCGCCGCTTCCACGGCCAGTTCGCATTTGTCGATCATCTCTTCGATCGAGACGACTGGCGGGCGGTTTGAAAGCTCCGACGAAAGTTTCTCCGCGCGCTCGCGGTCCTGATCGCAAATGGCCACGAGTTGCGCGTCGATGCGTTTTCCGTTGTTCCGTTGAGGGTCGAGGGCGGTTGCGATGATCCGGCCGATGGCGCCGGCGCCGAGCAGTCCGATTTTCAGCATCGCTGCCGCCTACGCCAGTTCCAGCATGCGGTTGATGGCGCGCCGCGCTTTGTTCGCGATTTCCGCTGGCACGCGCACTTCTGGCGTCAGGGTTTCGAGCGAACGAATCACGCGGTCGAGCGTGATCGTCTTCATGAACGAGCACACCGCATTCGGATTCACGGGATGGAAAGTTTTCTCGGGGAATCGCTTGTTCAGTTGGTGCAGGATTCCGAGTTCGGTCCCGACGGCGAATTCCGTGGCATTCGAGGCGGCGATGTGCCGCAGCATTCCCTCCGTCGAAAGGAAGAAGGTGCGATCCTGCGGCAGCGTCCCGTCCATGGCCTTGGCCATGCACGAACTGACGCATCCGCATTCCGGATGAAGCAGCAGTTCGATATCCGGATGTTCGTCAAGCAGCGCCGCCACTTGCTCCGGCTGAATCGTCTTGTGGACGTGGCAGTAGCCTGGATAGGCGACGATGTTGCTCCGTCCGGTTTGCCGCGCAACAACGGTCGCTAGGAACTTGTCGGGCAGGAACAGAATCGTCCGGTCGGCGGGAATCGACGCGACCACTTTCGACGCGTTTGCCGAAGTGCAGCAATAGTCGCTTTCGGCTTTTACCGCGGCGGAGGTGTTGATGTAGGAGACTACCACCGCATCCGGCAGCTTGGCCTTCCACGCGCGCAGTTCTTCGGGCGTCACGGCCGCGGCCAGAGAGCAGCCCGCGCGCAAATCAGGGAGCAGTACGGTTTTCTCCGGGCACAAAATCGAAGCGGTCTCCGCCATGAAATGCACGCCACAGAAAACGATCACGTCCGCTTTGGTTTTCGCCGCTTGCTGCGAAAGCTTGAGCGAATCGGCCACGGCGTCAGCGACTTCCTGCACTTCCGGACGTTGATAGTGATGCGCCAGCAGAATGGCGTTGCGCTCGGCGGCGAGCGCGCGCACGCGCTCCTGTTTCCGTCGAATTTCTTCCGGCGTGTCGGTCACCTTCTCGACGATCGGCAGCGTGTAGCGGTTTTCGAACGTCTGTACGGATGGAGCAGTTGCACTGGACATAAAGGGGTTCCCTTTCTCCTTGATGGCTTATGAAATTTTCTGACTAAGATCGAGTGCGCGGACCGAATGCGTGAGCGCGCCGATGGAAATCGCATCCACGCCGCTGGCCGCGTACTCCACTGCGTTTGCTTCCGAAATTCCTCCGCTCGCTTCCACGAGCGCGTAGTCCCAAAGATTTTCCCGGCGCAGCATGTCGAGAACGGCGCTGATTTGAACGGGAGACATGTTGTCGAGCATGAGCACGCACGGATACTCTTCTCCTAATTGTTCCAGGAGTCTCCGATAAGTCGCCGCCGCCGCGCGTGCCGCGCTCTCGCTTCGAACTTCCACTTCGATGAACGCGGCTTTTCCGCGCAGCTCCCAGACTTTTTCAATCGCCAGCGGCGCGGCGTGCTCCTCGCGATTCGCAAGGAGCGCGAGATGGTTGTTCTTGATCAAGATCGCATCACCAAGACTCAGCCGGTGAGTGCCAACTCCGCCGAGATGAAGGGCGCGCTTGTCGAGAAATCCCCACGGTGTTTTTCGCGTGCCGACGATCCTTGTCGCGGAGCCGCTCGCTGTTACGCGCTCTTGCACGCAGTGTGACGCGCTGGCGATTCCGCTCAAGCGCTGGAGAAGGTTTAGTCCCACGCGTTCAAGCGCAAGCAGTTTGGTTTGCTCGCCTTGCGCCAGAATCACCGTGTCGCCCGGCCGGATCGGGTCGCCATCGCGCTTTTCGAGCACGACGTCAACTCCGCGTACGCGATAAAGCAACGCGAATTCCTGCAGGCCCGCGATGATTCCGGCGTCTCGCGCGATTACCGACGCAGAGACGCGAGTCGGCTTCAGATCCATCGCGACATCGGTCAAATCGCCGCCCGAAAGGTCGTCCTGCAACAGAGCATCGGTGAGCGCGAGAACGGACTGGCGATAGGCGGGATTGTCAATCGTGAGGCTATCACCGCGGAAAAACGCCTGCTTCACTCGCTGTTCCCGTGTTGTGCGCGTGAGAGTCATTGTCTTTATATTTGGCGCGACTCAGAGCTATTTCAGCAGGAATCCTCTCTGGCG
This sequence comes from Candidatus Acidiferrales bacterium, assembly GCA_050746725.1. GTDB lineage: Bacteria > Acidobacteriota > Terriglobia > Acidiferrales > UBA7541 > Palsa-295. The sequence goes on from JBOGMX010000012.1 coordinate 50,425, forward strand.
AAGCCGGGCGCGAGCGCGCGAGATCATTTCCGGCCGCGAAGCTTCCACGGTGTGCAAATGGACTCCTCCGGTGAGCGAGGAAAGCAGCGAGGCATGCGTGGCCTTGACCTGTTTCAGAAAATCGTGCACGTCAGTTCGCGACTCGATCATCAGCGAGCCACGCAACTCTCCATAGAGCGGATGCTCGACGATCACGTCCAGGATTTTTACGCCATGGTCGACGAGGATTTGCAATTCTTCTTCGGTGCGCTCCGGAACGTGACGGCATGCCAATACGGCCCGATGAGCATGATTCGCGGCTTCCGGCAAGCGATAGCCGCGTGGCGTGGCCACGATCTCCTCGCCCGCAGCGCGCAAAATCGCGATGTCCTGCACCAGGCATTGGCGGCTTACGCGCAGCCGTTTCGCCATCTCGGCCCCGGAAATCGGGCCGCCATGGGAACGCATCCAGTCCAGGATTTGCCGGCGGCGGCGATCGGAAGTCGCCATTTTGGCGCTGGCTACCCCGGGAGGCTCGATGGCTGAATTCATGCAGTTCATTTTACATGTGTCTTGTCACATATCTAGTCTAAAAGATTCGTGACACTGGGATTCGTTTCGGACGATCGATTGGCGCCCGGTTCCTCGGATGCCGGACGGGACGAAGGTAACTTTGCCGTCACCCAAATCGAATATTCGCGGCAGCCAGCTTACTGGCGGGGCATAGTAGATGCGAACAACTAAGCGAGGGAATGCGACATGGCTTTTACGGCGCAGCGGCGCAGCGAACGCGTCTTGCTCGACGTGCCGGTGGTAGTGCGCGGCGAATCCTGCAGCCGGGCATTCCAAGAAGAGACATTTACCGTCACCATAAGCGCCCACGGAGCGCTGCTGATGCTTGAGGCAAACGTATGTCTCGGTCAGAAGTTGACGGTTATGAATCCGAAGAACTGGGACGAACGGGAAGCGAAAGTTGCGTATAAGGGGTCGGTGCACGCTGGGCTGGCGCAAGTGGCGGTGGAGTTTGAGAAACCGTCTCCGGAGTTTTGGCAGATGGATTCGCCGCCCGATAATTGGACAGTCCGCCTGGGATGAGGAAGGCAGTTTGCGTTTTGAGGGTCACAGTTCCCAGGCGCCGGCGTTTCGTGGAAGCGTTCGCGCTGACCGAGCCCCTAACCGTTCAATTCGGCCAGCCAAACGTCGAGAATTTTCAACTCTTCGGACGGAATATCAACAAAGGCAATTCCCATACCCATTCCTTGCTGAACGTAGATGATTCGCGCCCGCGTTGCGAAGACGCCTCGATCTCGGGAGATGGTTAGCCGCAGGCGCGTTCCGATTGGCAGAGTATTTAGCACATCGAGATAACAGCCCTTCCGGCTGATTTCGGAGACGCGGCCGGAAATATGCACTCCGCTGGCGGGCTCGATGATCTCGGCCGAGGCGATGAGGCTGAATCGTGGACCTTCGCGCTTCTCGCGGTGTGCGGTCGGAGGGTTCGCCGGGGCACCAGAAAAGTCGACCATAGCTCGATCTCCGTAAGACAGGCTCGCATAAGGATTGAGATTATTGCCGAAATTTCACTGACGCGTGATGCGAAAAAGGAACCAGTATCTTGGGGCATCGGTAGGTGCGGGTAGGTCACGAGAACGATTATCCTGAGAGTCCCAACGTAAGAGAAAAACAGAGGCTCCAAGGTAATCCGGCAATTTCCTAGCTATTTAAAAACGCTAAGGGACCATTTCCCGCTTGCTTCTAATTGAAAGCAGGGAGTGCCAGGCGTCAATTGCAGATCAGCCGGAATGTATGGTCGTTGCCGAGGGTAGTGGTTGTTCGCCGCTTGCAAAAGCCATGGTCCAGGCGGCGGGCAGAAACCATCAATTGATCCCTGGGTAGGGGGCTCATGTGCGATCGATCTCTCCGATACCCACAGGGATCTGGCACCTTCATGTTTCATCGCTCGCAGGGTCGATTCGCGGGCTTCCCTTCTCGAAACCGCATCGCAACTCCCGTGAAATGAGTGTTGAATCTGTGTCGAGAAAAGCATAATGTGCTGCTGCTGATCCTTACCCCAAACTGTTCCATTATGAAACCCAGGTGGAGTCCCGCATGCGTCCCGGAGAGCAGTTAAGAGAACTTCGTAATCGGCTAGGAGTAACGACTCGCGAAGTGGAAGAATTTAGCCGATCGATCAGCGAGGACCGAAAAAACGAAGAGTTCTACATCTCCAACGCCTGGCTAACCCAACTCGAAAACAAAAACTCGATACCGAGCATTTACAAGCTGTATAGCCTGAGTGTGATATACCGCGCGAGATTCACCGACCTTTTAAAGGTGTTTGGCATCGATTTAAGCGATACGCCACGCTATCAGCTTGCATTGCCGCTGGAGAACACACACCTGGTTTCGTTTGAAGAGCCGGAACCGGACAGCGCCGTCACGTTCCCCGTACGCTTCGACAAGAGTTTCAGCCTGGAAACGACGAGTCTGATATCTCGAATGGTCGAAGTATGGGGCGAAGTTCCCGTGGCGCTGCTTCAAAAGCTAGATGTGCGGCATTGCCAATACGGGTACGTCGGGACGGACGACTATTCGATGTATCCGCTTTTGCGTCCAGGCTCGTTCGTACAAATTGAAAACCATGCGACCCGATTGCAGACTTCCGAATGGCGGATGGAGTTCGACCGGCCGATCTATTTTGTGGAGCTTCGCGACGGGTACGCGTGTTCGTGGTGCGAAATGCGCGGGTCGCAGCTGACCCTGGTCCCGCACCCGCTCTCCGGCTGCACGATCCGGCAATTCGCGTATCCTTCGGAGGCGGAAATTATTGGGCAGGTGACCGGCGTGGCCATGAAGCTGGTGCAACCGGAATCGGACTTAGACGAGCTTCCAAAATTGCCAAGGCGGTCTTGAGGTTGCAGCAGAGGAATTCGACTGCGATCTGTTCGGTTTCAATCGGCATAGCCACACGATAAGATTCCGGGTTTTTCCAGGACATCAGAAAGTCGGTGGCGTCCATACCCGCCAAGCGCATGTGCCCCTCCATTTGGCTTACGAGTTCCCTGACCGAGCATCCGAGGAGTTCCTGAAACACCTCGCGATGGCAATCAGCCAGCGCTTCGCACACGACGGTCGGAGAGTAGCGAGCCGCCAATCCATCGTGGTGATACAGGCCGGTGTTGTAGTCCCTTGTGGACGCCAAATAAATTAGGCGGTCCAGCGGCCTTTGGATTTCAGCCAGTATCCCGCCGCGGAGATCGACAGCGGCCTGCAGAACGTCGGTGCGCGCGGGGTTTAGGGCTCCTGTCGTCATGGCTTCCTAAAATGCGATGGGGCGTCCCGCTTGCGGGTTCGGAACGGCCAGAAAAGCAAGGGCATGCCCGGATATTTCGCAGATTCTCAATCCAGCGGCAGCCGTGGCGCCGACCATGCGCGGCGCGACGCGCGGGCCGCCAATCCAAACGAGGATTTGCAGGGCGCGGCAGGCAATCAGCAAGATCGCGAAGTCGATCGCGAGGGACACTTCAGACCGGAAGGTCAGGCGAGCGTAGAAGCGGGCGGCGCCGAGGTGGAAGCGGCGCAGGCCCTTGATTTGGCGCCGAACCTGGCCGATCCAGGCGAGCACGATCTTCTTGCGCTGCCGACAAAAGAAAGAATTGACGCGAGCAGAGCCAATGGAAGCGACGAATTCATAATCTTCGGAGGAGCAAAACCGGTCGACGATTTCGGCCGGTAGCAGGGCTGTTTGCAGCTGAGTGAGCGCTTTGCGCGCTTGGACCAGCGCCTCCGCGCCGCCTTCTGGCCGCGAGCTCCGGAGGACGAAGAGAATCAAAGACGCGAAGAGAAGTGCGCCGACGAAGGAAAATAAGATCATCTGAATCATCTTGCGCCGCCCTGCAGTTGCCAAGGAGAGGATACCACGTCGAGGAGTAACGTGACGAATTTGATAGCTCAGTTATAGCCGGCGGCCCTTGCGACATAGGATCGAGTGGCATCCAGGGCTCGGCGTGCGTGCGAGTCTAGCAACTCGTAGTCGGCCTCGAACTGGACCGATGAGCGTGCAACCGGATTCCGGTGAAGCGACCAAAGCGCGACCGTCCAAATTAGCAGAGACACGTCATAGGAAAGCCGCTCGGCGAACATCCAGGCGTCAAAGCGAACGCCGATTTGCGAACGCAGCGCGAAGAAAACAAGGCTCCCACCGGTGCAAAGGCCGTAACCGAGCACGATTCCTTTTACGTTCCTTCCTAGCGGGATCGCATAACGGGTAATGACGACCAGAGCAGCAAATATGAAAATGGCTTGAACGGCGAGGAAATCTCTCTCTAATTCGAAGTACGTTCCATGCGTTGCCAACGCGCCGCGAGTGCTGATGGAGTACCCGACCGCGAGGCAAAAAACGGCTGTGAAAACAAGTACGCCGAGAGTTCTCGCGAAGCGTTGAGCTCCGCGGTAGGGCGACAAAGTGTGGCGGAGGGTTTCGAAAACGATCCCGCATCCCAGGAAAAGGCTTAGAAAGTCCGAGGCCCAGAAGGCAGCTGAATGGCGAATTGGCAGGAAAGAGTAGCCGAGACTCCAAGCGACGTCGCCAGCAAAAACGCTGAAGAAAAACGCATAGAAAAAGGGATATGTTGATAACAGTTTGCCTCGCATAGCCCGTACGGCTATCACAGACTCCAGCAATATACCCGCCCACCAAATGATTTGAATTAGCATGAGTTACGCTTCAACCCGTGACCGAAATCGTCATACCTAAAAATACGGGAGAAGGAGCGGGCCCCTCGTGCGTGGAACTGGATCGCTCGGTTGAAATCAACAGTGCGGCGGGACTGCAGCCTGTACCATGTCGGCTGGAGATGTCCATGTTCGCTCGACGCCAGAGGCAGCGTTAACATCGCGAAAGCACCGAGCAGAGCCACTCGGACTTAGCGGTTTTCACGCGATTTTCACCTCCGGCAGTCAGGTTTGACCAACAATTTGGAGCCAAGCCAGCGCACAGACTAATGCATCTCACGGGCTAATTTGCGGGTGCGCAATAATGCTTGGTAAACCGAGCAGGTGCGGATCGGAACTAGAAAGCGTCAGTGTAACCACTGTGTTCGCGGTAAACGACGCGCGGAATTAACAGCGGCGATGGAAAGTGCCCAGGCCGGGCGGAAGGACCCAACGTCAGAAATACGGTATGACGAATGTGGAAACTCCCCGGTACTTACGTGTGGCGTTGAGGATGTAGCTGGGGTACTAAGAGATACAAGCGTCCAGACGAAATATCTCATGGCAAAGATACCGCCGTCTCAATTCGCCACAAAGATCGAGCCGCAGGCGTTCCGCGAGAAATTGCTGAAGCTTGACCGTCGACAGTGGTGGCTGTGGTCTTCGACGGTGCTGGTCCTGCTTCTGCTGACGATTGCAATCGCATCCTTCGCGTTCCCAGCGATGCTATCGAAAGAACAGTCGACGTACTCATTCTATTTGAATCAGGCCGTGCGGTCGCTGGTGGGAATGGTGCTAATTTTCAGCGTCTATCTGGTGTATCAGCAAACGATGATCATGCGCATGCGCAACCAGATGGCCGATCAGCTTGATACGCTGACGAAAGTAGAGAATTTAACCAACGAGGTGTACAAGCTGGCTGCGCTCGACCAATTGACCGGGCTTTACAACCGGCGCTCGGGCGAGCAGCGGCTCGCCGAAGAAATCAGCCGCGCGATGAGGCACTCGCGACCCTTGACCGTGTTGCTGATCGATATTGACGGCTTGAAGCAGATTAACGACCAGATGGGGCACGCGGCCGGTGACTTGATGTTGAAAAGCTTCTCCGAACGTTTGCAGCGCGCCATTCGTGGATCGGACTTGGCCGTTCGGCTCGGCGGCGATGAGTTCATGGTGCTGCTGCCAGAGTGCCGCGCGGATGAGGTACGGCACGTGCTTTCGCGCGTCGAAGGGCTGGAGTTCGATTACGAAGGGAAAAAGATTGCGTGCCGCTTTTCGCGAGGATGGATGGATTACAAGTCCGGGGAAACGTCCGCGGAATTGCTGAAGCGCGCCGACGACGCACTTTACGCGAACAAACGGGCCGGCAAAAGGCTGCGCGCCACGCTGGATGAAACGCCGGTCGAGCAGCCGGTTTCCTAACCGCGTCTGTTATGTGGCGCGGTTCGCGGAACCGCTGGCAAGGCTTTTCTCTCCGGATTTGCCGATCGAAGCTAATGAGGCGAGTTCAGCGGCGGCCCGTGTTTATTTCAGGAACAGCCGATCTAAATTCTCCTTGCGCACCGGTACGTTGACTCGTAGGATACGGGGTGTTGTTCGAAGAGATACCATGCCAAAAGAAAAGCCAAAGGTAAATATTGGAGCAGTGATCCGCTCCTACCGGAGCGACCGTGGGCTCTCGCAGGGAGATATCGAGCGCCGCACGGGGCTGCTGCGCTGCTACCTATCGCGCGTCGAGAACGGCCACACGGTGCCTTCGCTGGAAACGCTGGCGAAGATTGCCGAAGCCATGGAAATCAGCCTGGCTGATTTTTTCCCGGGCACGGATACTCCGCAGGATCGCGAGACGCGCAAAATTCTCGGCGAGCTTTCCGAGGAAGAGATCCGGTTCCTCGCGGAGATCAAGAGATATTCCACCACGCTCTCGGACGACGACAAGCGGCTGGTGCTGGCCATGATTCGCAAAATGGCCACGGTCGTTCCGCAGGCGCGCCCAGGCAAATCGGTCGGTGTCAGCCACCGAGCCGGATACTAAACGCTGGCAGCCAGGCTGGTCGGGCGAAACCCCTATTGGCGCCTCCACGATTCGTAGGCTCGTGCCCGAGTTCGGCTAGCCGCGGCCCGGCGGATTCGCTACAATTAGACCTGCATGCAACGCAAACGGCACAATACAGTCGGCGTCAAAGTAGGGAAGGTCTTGGTGGGCGGCGGCGCGCCGGTGGTGGTGCAGTCCATGACCAATACCGACACGGCCGATGCCGTGACTACAGCACGGCAATGCATCGAACTTGCGCAAGCCGGCTCGGAAATGGTGCGGGTGACCGTAAACGTTCCGGAAGCAGCCGCCACGGTTCCGGAAATCAAGCAGCGCATGCTCGACGCCGGTTGCGATGCTCCGCTGATCGGCGACTTCCACTACAACGGCCACGTGCTACTGACGAAGTACCCCGATTGCGCCCGCGCGCTCGATAAATACCGGATCAATCCTGGCAACGTGGGCCACGGCAAGCGGCGCGACGAACAGTTTTCGACGATCTGCAATGTAGCGCGCGACAACGGCAAACCGGTGCGCATCGGCGTGAACGGCGGCTCGCTCAATCAAGAATTGGTGATGCGCAAGATGCAGGAGAACACCGATCGTGAGCTGGGTAAAACTTCCGAAGAGATTGTGAACGAGTGCATGGTGCTTTCGGCCATCGAATCCACCGCGCTCGCGCTCGAATGCGGTCTGCGCAAGGATCAGATCATCATCTCCTGCAAGGTTTCGCGACCGAATGACCTGCTCGACATTTACCGCGAACTCGCGAACAAGACTGACCAGCCGCTGCATCTCGGCCTGACCGAAGCCGGAATGGGCGCGAAGGGGCTGATCTGGTCGGCTGCGTCGATGGGCGTTCTGCTGAATGAAGGAATTGGCGACACGGTTCGAGTGTCGCTGACCCCGCGGCCCGGAGGCGATCGCCGCGAGGAAGTGTACGCCGCGTGCGAATTGCTGCAGTCGCTTGGCCTGCGCTCGTTCGCCCCCAGCGTAACTGCCTGCCCAGGCTGCGGACGCACCACCAGCACCACATTTCAAGAATTGGCCGAGAGCATCCAGAGCTACATCCGCGAGTCGATGCCTGAATGGAAGCGGTACTATGAGGGCGTGGAAGAAATGAAAGTCGCGGTGATGGGCTGCATCGTGAACGGGCCTGGCGAATCGCGCGCCGCGAACATCGGCATTAGTTTGCCTGGAACGGGCGAGTCGCCGCGCTGCCCCGTCTATATCGACGGCCAAAAGTTCACCACGCTCGAAGGCAACTACGATCAGCTTTCCGTCGCGTTCCGCGCGCTTGTCGAGGATTACATCGCGGCAAAATTTCAGAAACGCGAGACTCCGCTGCCGGCCTCGGTGGCGCCGTCCGCCAAGAGTGGTTCCGCATCTCCTTCGCTGCGGGTGATCGCCTAGCTCTTCGCTCGCTGCGGTTCCGGCGCTATTTAGTTTCGAACCCACGTTCTACTTCAGACGCTTCTTTCACCCCATTCACGGACTCTAAGCTACGCATGCGATAAACTGGGGTTATCAGACTTAGGCAGACCTGATACATTCCCGCTATGCCTGACGAACAGACTTCCTTCGCTGTGGCGGACGCTCCGTCTATCACGGCGGATTCGCGCAATCCGCTGCCATCCAATTGGCGGCGCGGCTTTTGGAGCCTGATCGTCACGCAGTTCCAGACCGGCTTCAACGACAACGGGCTGAAATTCCTGGTGATGTACATCGTCATCGGGATGAACTTTCAACAGAATGAGTTGGCGAGAATGGTGTTCGTTGTAAATGCCCTGTTCGCCATCCCTTTCATTCTCTTTTCTATGGCAGGAGGCAATTTTGCCGATCGCTATAGCAAGCGCTCCGTAACCATTGGGACGAAAATCTTTGAATTCGGCGTCATGGGGTTTTTCATCGCCAGCCTTGCCCTGCGGAATCTTTCGATGGAATGCGCCGGAATTTTCCTGATCAGCACGGAAGGCGCGCTCTTTGGCCCCTCAAAGTACGGACTGCTGCCGGAACTTCTGCCGGAGCCGAAATTATCCTGGGGCAACGGCATCATCGAGTTTGGGACGTTTCTATCGGGAATTGCGGGCGTTGCCATCGCTGGTTTTCTGGCCGATGCTTACCGTGGCCGCGAAACAATTTCCGGCGTGATCCTCCTCGGCTGCACGTGCTTTGGTCTTTTGGCCAGCCTCGGAATTTCGAGGCTGCCGGCTGCGGCTCCCGCGAAGCAGTTCCGCTGGAACCCGCTCACCGATCTTCTTGCACAGATGCGGACGATCAAGGCGGATCGCGTACTCGGCTGGGCCGTTATCGGAAACACGTACTTGTTTTTCCTGGCCGCGCTGTTGCAAACGGTGATCGTGATCTACAGTCACGACACGCTGCGGATCGACGACCGGCACACCAGTTATCTGCAAGCGGCGATTGCCATCGGAATTGGACTGGGAAGCGTTGCCGCAGGCTACCTTTCAGGCGGGAAAATTGAATATGGGCTGATTCCGCTGGGCGCAGTCGGCATGACCGTATTCGGCGCATGGCTCTATTTCCCAATGCACTCACTAGTTGCGGTGGGCACGGTCCTGGCGGTGCTGGGATTTTTTGGAGGCCTGTTCGCTGTCCCGCTCGGAGCGCTGATTCAGCACCGGCCGCCTCCGGAGCAAAAGGGCGGAGTGATCGCCGCGGCGAACCTGGTTTCGTGGATCGGCATTTTGCTCTCGTCCGCCGCCTATTACTTGTTCGCAAGGGTGCTCCATCAAGAATCGCGCACAATGTTTCTGGATGGCGCGATCTTGACGCTGGTGACCACGGCGTATTCGATCTATCTGCTGCCGGATTCCATGCTCCGGTTTGTGCTGTGGGCGGCGACGCATTCCATTTATCGGATTCGCGTGGAGGGCCGCAACAACATTCCCGAAAGTGGCGGCGCGCTTTTCGTCGCGAATCACATGTCGTTTGTAGACGCGCTGCTGCTGATGGCTTCCACGGATCGCACCATTCGCTTCGTGATGTACAAGGGCATCTACGACCTGCCGTACGTGAAGCCGTTCGCGAAAATGATTCGCGCAATTCCGATTTCTTCGGAGCAGCGCCCGCGCGAAATGCTGCAGTCGCTGCGCGAAGCGACGGAAGCGATCAAGAAGGGCGAAGTCGTTTGCATTTTCCCGGAAGGGCAGATCACGCGCATCGGACAGCTCTTGCCGTTTCACCGGGGCATGGAACGAATCGTGAAGGGCGTGGACGCGCCGATCGTTCCGGTGAGTCTCGACGGAGTGTGGGGAAGCATTTTCAGTTTCGAGCGCGGCCGATTCGTTTGGAAGTGGCCGCGATCCATCCCATACCCGGTTACCGTCAGCTTCGGTAAGCCGATGCCGCCGACGGCGAGCACTTTCGAAGTCCGCAAGGCCGTGCAACAACTACAAGCGGAGGCATTCGCCCATCGCAAACGCCGGATGCACACGCTGCATCGTTCGCTGGTTCAGACGGCGCACCGGCATCCCTTCCGCTTCGCCATGGCCGATAAACGACGGCCGCGAATGAAATGGTCCGCCGTGCTGCTCAGCTCGATTTTTCTGGCGTGGCGTCTGCGGTCCACGTGGGAAGGGCAGGAGATGGTTGGGATCCTGCTGCCGCCTTCAATTCCGGGCGCGCTGGTGAACTTTGCGGCGATGCTGGCGGGGAAAATTCCGGTGAATTTGAACTACACGACCTCGGACGAAGCGTTGGCCTCCTGCGCCGCGCAATGCAAGATCGAAACGGTGATCACCACCAGGGCTCTGCTGGACAAAATCCCCCTGCGCATTCCGGGCAAGACGATCCTGTTGGAAGAAGCGGCCGCGTCACCAAAGTTCGGAGAGCGATTTGCCGCGTTGGCTTTATGGTTTTGTCCCGGCGGATTCATCGAGCACAAGTTGGCTGGCGGCAAACGCAAATCGATGGACGACTTGGCCACCGTGATCTTCTCCAGCGGCAGCACGGGCGATCCCAAGGGCGTGACGCTCTCTCACTACAACATCGCGTCGAATATCGATCAAGTTGGGCAGACGTTCATGCTCGACAAGCACGACTGTTTGCTGGGCGTGCTGCCGTTTTTCCACTCGTTCGGTTTCACGGTCACGCTCTGGCTTCCGGCTGTGCTTGGCGTGAGCGTTGTGTATCATCCCAGCCCGCTTGACCTCGCGGCGGTAGGAGAGCTCGTCCGCGATTACCTGGTCACTTTTCTGATGGCCACACCTACATTTCTGCAAGCCTATCTGCGCCGGTGTTCGCCGGAAGATTTCGGGAGCTTGCGATTCGTGATTGCCGGGGCGGAGAAACTGCCGGAGAGACTGGCGATTGCGTTCGAGGATCGCTTCGGCATTCGCCCGCTGGAAGGCTACGGTGCGACGGAGTGCTCGCCGGTGGTGTCCGTGAACACGCATGATTTCCGCGCTCCTGGATTCCGGCAAGTGGGCGCGAAGCGCGGGCGCATCGGTCATCCGCTGCCGGGCGTGACGGTTCGAATCGTCGATCCGGATAGTGGAGAGCCAGCGCCGCTCGGCACGCCCGGATTGCTGCTGGTGAAAGGCCCCAACGTGATGCAGGGCTATCTCGGCAAACCCGAAAAAACGGCCGAGGTCTTGCAAGACGGCTGGTATGTGACCGGCGACATCGCCTCCGAAGACGAAGATGGATTCTTGACCATCACGGACCGGCTGAGCCGGTTCAGCAAGATCGGCGGCGAAATGGTGCCGCATGTGAAAGTCGAGGAGCGGTTGCACGAGCTGGCTGGCGCCACGGAGGAAAAGTTGGTGGTAACCAGCGTGCCCGATGGCAAAAAAGGCGAGCGCCTGGTGGTGCTCCATATGCTGAAAGCCGACGAGCTGAAAACCGTGCTCGAACAGTTGCCGCAATCGGGGCTTCCGAATCTCTGGACGCCACGGCCAAACCAGTTTTTTGCAGTGGAGGAGTTGCCGCATCTGGGAACCGGGAAGCTGGACTTGCGCCGGGTGCGTGAGCTGGCGCTGGAATTTACTTCGCGAGAAAGGGAGTAGACGGATAAGGCCGTGGCAGGATCGGCTGGCGGAGGGACACTACTTCGGGGGGCATCCGAGTGCTGGTACGCGCCTAGCTGATTCCATCCGCTGCGAGGAAGCCACATTTTAAGAACAACTTTCCGCAGTTCACCCCCGAATTGCTGCCGTTCGGTTGTTTACGATTGCAGCATGGGTATCGCCCACGTACACTGCGAAAGCTGGAGGGCATTCGGCATGAAAACCAAACATTACAATCCGCTGATTAAGCAATCGACGCTTACGCTGCGCCGGGATTGTAGCCGAATGCGGTCCAGCCCCGCGCGCTAAGCGTCGCCTTCTGATTCAGCTGTTTTTCAACTAGCCGACAACTCTGGATTGATTCCTTTGCTCGCTTTTCGCGGTTCCGCGCACTCACGCGTTGAAGCGAGCGACACGAAGCGCCAACGTGGCGTTTTTCAGAAAGGGGTGGCGCCAATGCGAGCACACGTGAAGAACGGCACTCCGTTGCAGGGCGCGTCGCTGTGCGAGACGTGCGTGTACGCGCACATCACGCGGGGTTTTCGCGAAAGCGAAGAGATTGTCGTGTGCGCGGCGCACGAACCTGTGCATCGAGTTCCGTTTCGCGTTCGAGAATGTTCCGGGTATCTGGATAAGACTCGCGAATCGCTTTATGAAATGAAGCAGATAGCGTGGCTTCTGGCACCGCGCGGACCCAAGCGCGCCGCGGGCTTCATGGCACGCCAAGAGCTGGAGGCGAACGAATCGGAAGTTGAACTGATCTTGACCGAACCACAACCGGACTAGCCGGCGCGGTGCGGGTTGCCAGCGCGCGCTGCCGCTCGCGAGAGCAGCGGAGCGACTGACAGTCGGAGCGCGTCAGCGGGTCGAGGTTTTTGCGGGCAAGGGTCGCGCGGGGCGACGCATTCATGCTAGCCAGTCGCCCGGCGCGGCCGATTTACCGCGTAAAGTTCTCGCTTTAGAAAATTCCCAGCTTGATTCGCAAAAACTTCTTGGGATTTTTGCGGAAGTCGTTCATCAGGACGCGCATGTCGCCGGTCAGTCCGGTCAAATTGTCGTACAACTGCGGATCGGTAAAGAACTTACCCATCGTGCCTTGGCCGTTGTTCAACTTGCCGGTCACATTGCGAAGATTGGCGGAGGCGTCGCGAAGATTGTCGTACATGGTGTCATCCTTCACAAATTTACCGAGAGAACCTTTCCCTTCCTGGACGCCCGCGAGCAACGCGTTGCTCTTCTGTGCCACGCCCTTGATATCATTCGCCATCGCTGGATCGTAGACCAGCTTTCCGAGGGTACCCTTCTGCTGCTGTACGGCCGTCATGGCCCCGTCGAATTTGGTTACCGAGTCGTTTAGCTTGTTGTACAGCTCGTCCGACGCGAGGAATTTTCCGGCGGTTCCTTGCCCATCCTTGATGGAGGTTGCAACGGCGTCGAGCTTGGTGGCCGTGTCGTTCAAGTGGTTGTAAAGAGAGGGGTCGTTCATCAGCTTGCCGAGCGTTCCGTTGCCATTCTGAATTTTTTTCACCACGTCCTGGACGTCATCGGTCAGCGCACCGAGGCTTTGCATCAGGTCCGCGCCACGTTGGACCACTTGCTTGATGTCCGGCACTTCCTCGCTGGGCACAACTCCATTGTCCGGAATCACGGAGCCGGTGAGACCGCGCGTGATGTTCACGTAACGATCGCCAAGAAGGCCCTCGGTCACCAAGCTCGCTCTTGAGGACGTTCGGATATCCGACTGATATTTTTTCGAAACACGAAGCACGATGGTAACGCCGTGCATGCGGTCTTGCGGGCGCGCGGTCAGGTGAATGGACTGGATATTGCCAATATCCACGCCATCGAGAGCCACGGGCGCGCCTTCCTGCAAGTTTCCAGCCTCCGGCACGTAGGCCCGTAGCTGGTATTTGGGACCCAAAAAACTGGCGCCGGTCACGTAGAGAATGGCCACCGCAACGATGACCAGTCCCACCAGCACGAAGATCCCTACCCGCAATTCCGACCAGGTCAATTGCTTTCGCTGCGCCATTACGTTCCTCCGTAGGTATCCCTTTGCGAATGCTACTCCGCGGATGCCAGGAATTTTTTCAGATATTCATCGGATGCGTGCAGCAGATCGTCGGCTCCTCCTTCGAAGTAGACACTTCCTTCGCGAAGCACCAGCACGTTGGTAGGCCCAGACGCCACTTGTGCGTGAGGCGGGAGCTGCTCGCCGTGCGAACCTCTGCCATTCACTGGAACCACGCGTTCCGCGCTCCGGTCGAACCGGTAATTTGCCAAGCCGAACGCGTCCTGCACGCGGTGGGTCGCTATCAACGACATGACGTTCTGCAAATCGCGGCCGCGCATGATCAGGGTAATGATCGTTTGCGACGTGACCGGGTCGAGGCCCGCGGTCGGGGAGTCGTAAAACACCACTGGCGGCCGGTCTGCTAGCGCGCGCGCGATCGATACGCGCCTCCGCATTCCGCCGGAAAGATCGCCTGGAAACATATCGACCGCCGACTCCAGCTCCACGAAGCGCAGAACCTCGCGGACGCGGGCTTCGATTTCCGCGTCCGGATGACGCTCTTCGCGCAAGCGGAAGGCCACGTTTTCGGCGACCGTGATCGAGTCGAAAAGCGCGCCTTCCTGGAAAACGAATCCCAGATGCCTTCGAAAGTCCAGCAATTCGTGTTCCGGCATCTCACCCAGATCGTGACCCATAACCCAAACGTGCCCGGAATCGGCGCGCAGAAGACCCGCGGCCAATTTCATGATCAGAGTCTTTCCAGTCCCGGTTTCGCCGAGCAGAATCTTGGTCTCGCCGGGCCACACCTCGAAACTGATTCCTTGCAGCACGTCGCCCTCATCGAAACCGACACGGACATCTTTGAAGGCAATCAGCGGTTCGCCCGGCACGAGAGCTGTCGCGTCCAATGGTGGCGAGGGGCGAGGCAAGTGCGCCATAAGCAGAATTATAGATTGAAACTGCAGGGTTTCGCAGCGGGAGCTTTTCCCGTGGGGAGATATCTTCGTGACCTTGGCTTTAACGCCGCAAGCGATTCCCGAGCGATTGCCCACGTTCAGAAGATATGTAAAAAGACACGCCCGAGGAAGAAATCGACGACCAGAACTAAAACTGACGATATCACCACGGCGGAGGTTGTAGCCTTTCCCACGCCCTGCGTGCCGCCTCTCACTCGCAGCCCCTTGTAGCATGCAATTGTCGCGATAATGAACCCGAACACCAACGGCTTAGCAAAGCCTTGCACCAGATCGCCGAAAGCCAGCGCATTTATCGCCCGGGTCCAGAACTGCACTTCTCCCATCCCGAGCGCGTAGTACGCGTACAAGAACGCGCCGATCAGACCAACGAAGTCGGCGACGGCGGTCAGCAGCGGAAGGGTTAGAACGGTTGCGACCACGCGAGGCGTCACGAGTTTCCGCAGGGGATCCGTTCCCAAGGCGCGCATCGCATCTACTTGTTCCGTTACCACCATCGAACCGAGTTCCGACGCGATGCCGGAGGCGTTCCGTCCCGCTACCAGCAGGGCCGTTATCACCGGCCCCAGCTCGCGAATCAACGCCAGCGAAACGGCGGTGCCGGTGTACGCTTTTTCGCCGAAGCGCTCGAATTCTGCTCCCGTCTGCAGCACCAACACCGCGCCGATGAAAAGCGCGGTCAGCGCCACGATCCATAGCGAACCCACTCCAATCGAATCCATCTGCTCAAGAGTGTCGAGCCAATAGGAGGGCGGAGTTACGACGTTGACAACCGACTGGATCGCAAGCAGGGAGTAATCCTGCAGCGAAAAGATCCAGCGCTTGATTCCATCCCCAAGAAAGTACACTAGTGAGGGAGCTTCGTTGTTCTCGGGCATCGTCTCCTGCGCCGGCAGCGGCTTTCCGCCGATTTCCGATCTTCCGAAAGCCTAACGTCCGTTGTGCAACGCGTCAAGCAATCATCCACCGCTAAGCGGTTTCGCTATTGCACGCGGCGCGTTTTCCCTTAAACGCGTGCGGGTCGGGCTTTACGTGCGCCAGCGCGTCCGGTAGAATTCTCGATTCGTACCTGCACGCTGGGCAAACAGAGAATGCTGCGATTCGTCACCGCTGGGGAGTCACACGGGCAGGCGCTTATCTCCTGGATATCAGGGCTGCCCGCGGGTGTGCCCGTCGATCAGGAGTTTGTCGGCCGTGAACTCCACCGCCGCCAGTTGGGCTACGGCCGGGGCGGACGGCAGAAAATCGAAAAGGACCAGGCCGATTTTCTCGCCGGAGTCCGCCACGGGAAGACCATCGGCGCACCCATCGCCCTGCGGATCGAGAATCGCGATTGGAAAAACTGGGAACGAGCGCTGCCTGTTGGGGAGATCGGTGCCGCGGAGGACGCGCAGCGCCGCTTGACCGCACCGCGTCCCGGCCACGCCGACCTGCCGGGCGCCCAAAAGTTCAATCTACACGACGCTCGCTACATCCTGGAACGCGCCTCGGCGCGCGAAACGGCCGCGCGCGTGGCAGCCGGTTCGCTGGCGAAGTTGCTGCTTCGGGAATTTGGCATCACCGTGCTGAGTCACGTGATCGCGGTCGGCCACGCGCGACTTGAACGCGAAGCATCCTGGGACGAGATCGTCGCCGTCTGCGAAAATCTCGAATCGCCCATGCGGTGCGTCGATTCCGATGTCGAGGGGAAGATGAAAGCCGAAGTGGATCGTGCCCTGCGCGCGGGCGACTCCGTTGGTGGAATGTTTGAAGTGGTTGCTCGCGGTGTGCCGCCGGGGCTTGGAACGCACGTGCAATGGGACGAAAAGCTTGATGGCAAGCTGGCTCGCGCCATCATGTCGATGCAAGCTGTGAAAGCCGTTGAAATTGGCTCGGGCGTGGCGAATGCCACGAGCTATGGCTCGGAGGTGCAGGACGAAATTCGCTACGATAGTGCGAGTAAGCGCTTCGATCGTTCGTCGAATCGCGCCGGCGGCATTGAGGGCGGCATCACCAACGGACAGGATATCGTCATCCGCGGCTACCTGAAACCGATCTCGACGCTGCGCCGGGCTTTGCTTACTGCCGATCTCAATACCAAAGAGGCGGTGAAGGCGGCCTACGAGCGTTCGGATATATGCGTGGTTCCGGCGGGAGGCGTGGTGGCGGAATCGATGGTCGCGCTCACGCTTGCGGCCGCGTTTCTGGAAAAATTTGGAGGCGATTCGCTCGATGAGCTTCGGCGAAACTTTGACGGATACCAGCGCCAGTTGGACAATTTCTAGTTCTACCTGCAAAATAGATAAACCGCTATGATCCATCCCATTGTTAAGTACGGCGACCCGGTCCTCGAAACTCCCACGAAGTTCGTGGAGGCGTTCGACGAAGAATTTCGCAAACTAACGGACGATATGTTCGAGTCGATGTACGCGGCGCAAGGCGTTGGACTGGCCGCGCCGCAGATCGGCATCGGGATTCGCGTGACCGTTATCGACGTCACCAACGGCAAAAACCCGGAGGCGAGGCTGGTTTGCGCCAATCCGCAGATCATTCATGCCGAAGGCGAGCAGCATGAAGAAGAAGGCTGCCTCTCGCTTCCTGGTTTTCGCGGCCGCGTGCTCCGCCCGTCGTTTGTAACCATTCGCGCACAAAACCTTACCGGCGAAGAATTTGAAATGCGCAGCGAGGGCTTGCTGGCGCGCGCGTTCTGCCACGAGATCGATCATCTGGACGGCATTTTATTCATCAATCATCTGAGCATGCTCAAGCGCGACCTGATTAAGCGCAAAATTCGGAAACTGAAAAAAGCCGGCGAGTGGTAGGCGCGCCGTGCCGCTGCGCATTGTTTTCTGCGGCACTCCCGCGTTTGCGTTCCCTTCGCTGCGTTATCTGAACGCCCAATCCGATATTCAAATCGTCGGCGTTGTCACGCAGCCAGACCGCCCTCGCGGGCGCGGCCAAGAGATGGCTGTCTCCGCCGTAAAAGCCGCGGCGCTGGAACGAAAGGTCAACGTATATCAGCCCGAGAAGATCAAATCGGATGAAGCGTTCCATTATTTTCAGCGTCTCGCGCCGGACGCCGTTGTGATCATCGCGTACGGCCAGATCATCTCGCAGCGCCTGATCGATATGCCGCGCCTGGGCTGGATCAACCTTCACGCGTCGCTCCTGCCGAAATATCGCGGCGCGGCACCCATCAACTGGGCGATCGTGAATGGTGAAACACGCACCGGACTCACTACGATGAGGATCGATGCGGGGTTGGATACCGGAGCGATGCTCCTGCATTACGAAACGGAAATCGGTCTCGACGAAGCCGCCCCCGAACTAACTTCGCGTCTTGCCGAAGTGGGCGCGCCGCTGGTAGCTGAAACGCTGCGCAAGCTCGATCGCGGTGACATCAAACCTGTTCCGCAGGACGAAGCCGAAGCCACTTTTGCGCCGCCGCTGAAGAAAGAAGGCGGGCGGATCGATTGGTCGCTTTCCGCGCAGCAAATTTACAATCGCATTCGCGGGCTCGATCCCTGGCCCGGCACGTTCACCACCTTTCGCGGTAAAACCTGCCGGATCTGGGGACGGCCTACCGCGCAGGCATCGTCGGAAACAGCCGCACCGGACGCTAGAGCGCAATCTTGTGGCGCGATTTTCGACCTCGCTGGCGATGCCTTCGTTGCCTGCGGCGACGCCACGCTGTTCCGCGTCGAATTCGTGCAACTCGAAGGCCGCAAGCGCGTCACCGCCCGTGAATTCGCCAACGGCGCGCGGCTCCGTCCCTCCGACCACTTTGGTGAATAGCGAATGCCGCGGAACTCAAATGGCCCGAGCGTGAACCTGCACGTTCGGCTCCTTTGTGTGTTTTGATGGATTGCGATGCCGGTTAGCGTTGCCAGAAAGATCACTTTTGATGTGCTGCTGCGTGTGGAATGCGAGTCCGCCTACGCGAGCGAGCTGCTTCATTCCGCGCTCACGCCGAACGTAAAGCCGGCGGATGCCGCCCTAGCTACCGAGATCACGCTCGGTGTGCTGCGCTGGCAGCGCCTGCTCGATTTTGTGCTTGACCGGCAGCTGAAAAAGCCTGTTGCGCGGCTGGATGTGCCGGTTGCGATTGCTTTGCGGATGGGCCTTTACCAGTTGCGCTTTCTAGAAAAAATTCCCGCGCGCGCAGCGGTAAACGAATCGGTCGAACTGGTGAAGCTCGCGCGAAAAACTTCCGCTGCTTCTCTTGTGAATGCCGTGCTTCGACGTGCCTCAGCAGGCGCGAAAGCTCCAGCCGAAAAACTCCTGCCACCGAAACTGCCTCCCGCTGAACGCCTCGGCATCCTGCATTCGCACCCGACTTGGATGGTGGAACGATGGCTGGCACGTTTTGGCGAATCCGGGGCCATCGCGTTGCTCCATGCGAATAATCGTCCGCCGCGGCTCACGTTTGCGCTCCACGATCCGGAGCGCCGGGACGACGTTCTCCGCGATCTCAAAGCCGCTGGTTTGCGGATCGAACCAGGCCGTCTACTGAAAAATGCATTCGCCGCGAGCGGCGGCAGCCTTGCGACGAGCGAGGCGTTCCGAGCGGGCGACATTTCGATTCAAGACGAAGCGTCGCAGACGGTCCCATTCCTGCTCGGGGCTCGTCCTGGTGATCGCGTTCTCGATCTGTGCGCCGCGCCGGGAGGCAAAACGTTCGCTCTCGCTCGCGCTGCGGGACCGAATGGTTTCGTAGTGGCTGGCGAACTCCACGAGCACCGCCTTCGCGCCATGCAGGCGCAGCTTGCGCGATTGCGGATTGCGACAGACGATTGTGCGGAGGATGGCTTGGAGGCAGCTGCGCATCCCGACAAAACCCCACAGCGAAGCTCGCGAGTCTACCTCGCGGCGCTCGACGCCACGCAGCCGCTTCCTTTCGCAGTGACCTTCGATCGCATCCTCGTGGATGCGCCCTGCTCCGGTACCGGGACGCTAGCGCGCCATCCCGAAATCCGCTGGCGGCTCAGGCCGGAACAGCTCGCCGAGCTTCACGCGCTGCAAACGAAATTGCTGCGCGTCGCGCTCGCGCAACTCGCGCCGGGAGGCCGTCTGGTTTACTCCACTTGTTCGATGGAGGCCGAAGAAAACGAATTCATCGTCGCGGAAATTCCAACCTCGCGGACGTTTTATCTTGTCCCAGGAGCCGAATCGGCGCGGATGCTCGCGCCGCATCTCGCCGTTGGGGTTGACCCGGTCGAGCTTTTCGATGCTCGGGGTTATTTCCGCACATCTCCGTCGACCCACAGCACGGACGGTTTCTTCGCTGCGGTAATTGGAAAGTCGCGTTAGAGCGCCCGCAGAATCGCGGCGCGCTTCTTCTTTTCCTTGGAAGATCGGATAGCACGCTTTGCCGAGCGCTGGTGAGCAGGTCCGCCTTCCTCGGCATTCAGGTTAAGGACGGTATTGATGAGCGCGAGATGCGTGAACGCTTGCGGAAAATTTCCGAGCTGCCGATGTTTCTGGAAATCGTATTCCTCCGCGAGCAACCCCAGGTCGTTGCACAAACCCAGCAGGCGCTGCAGGAGCTTTTTCGCGTCGTCGTGACGTCCCATTAGTTCGTAATTGTCGGCCAGCCAAAAACTGCACGGCAAAAACGCGCCTTCTCCCGCCGAGCCGCCTTTGGTGTCAGGGATTTCGTATCGCAACACCAGCCCTTCGCGCATCAGCTGCTTTTCGATCTGCTTTACGGTTCCCTGCACGCGCGGATCGCTTGCCGGAAGGAAGCCTACCAGCGGCATCAGCAATAAACTGGAATCCAGCTTGCGCGCTCCGTACGTCTGCACGAACGCGCCCAATTTCTTGTTGAATCCCCGGCGGCAGACGTCGTCATGAATCTGCTGCCGGACCTTCTTCCATTTCCGAACGCGGCTGTCCATTTTCAGCATTTCCGCGGTCTTAATCGTCCGGTCGAACGCGACCCACGCCATCATCTTCGAGTGCGTGTAATGCTGTTTTTTGCCGCGAATTTCCCAGATGCCGTTGTCCGGCTCGCGCCAGATTTTTTCCAAATGTTTCACGAGCTCTACCTGAAGATTGAAACCTTCCTGGTCATGGTCGGGCAGCTCCTGTGTCCCGCGCGCCTGGTGCAAGCAATCAGCCAGTTCGCCGTAAACGTCGAGTTGCACCTGCTCGCTGGCTGCATTGCCGATACGCACCGGCGCCGCACCGCGATAGCCGGTGAGCCAATCCGCTTCCCATTCAAGAAGTTTCCGTTCGCCGGCCACGCCGTAAAGCATCTGCAGCTGGTCGAAGCTTCCGGCCACCGCTCGCTTCAGCCACTCTTTCCAGCGTTGCGCTTCCTCGTGATAGCCCGCGTGGATCAGCGCTAGTAGCGTGAACGTCGCGTCCCGCACCCAGCAGTAGCGATAATCCCAATTGAGCGGACCACCTGGCTGCTCGGGCAGGGAAGTCGTCGGCGCGGCAACGATTCCGCCCGTTGGTGCGTAGGTGAGAGCCTTTACGGTAATCAGTGAACGCTTCAGCTCGATGGCCCAGCGGCCGTTGTACTTGAGCTTGGATGTCCACTTCCGCCACCACTTGTCCGTTTTGCGCAGGCACTGCTGCCAGCTGACGGCGGCGGGGGCGGGTTCGGACGAACTGCCATACTCCATGACGAAGGAAACGGATTTGCCCGCCGTTATCGTGAAATCGCCTACGGTTCGCAGATCTTTGCCCTCCATTGGCACCGGTGTTCTGAGCGCCAATAGGTGCGGACCGGCCACGGCGACGGTTGCATCTTTCTGCCGCGTGACCCACGGCACGGTGAGCCCGTAGTCGAAGCGGATCACCACTTCTGTTCGCATGTGTACGCTGCCCTGTAAGCCCTTTACCACGCGAATGATTTTCGGAGTCTTACTATTCAGTGGCATGAAATCGGTCAGCAGCACCGATCCCTCGGACGTAACGAACTCCGTTTCCAGTATCAGCGTGTCCGGCCGGTAGCGACGCTTCGTCCGCGCTTTGGCTGTTGGAGCGATCAGCCAACGGCCGTTTTCCGGCGTTCCCAGCAGAGCCGCGAAACACGCAGGGGAATCGAATCGCGGCAGGCACATCCAATCCATGGAGCCGTCGCGCGCCACCAACGCAGCAGTCTCGCAATTACCGATCAGCGCGTAATCTTCAATTGTTCGAGCCATTTAACCAGTCTAATTCCTATACCCGGCATACAGAACAGTAAATTTCAGACTGCAATCCGTGGCGTCCTAGTGTGCCACGAGCCGGACGGAGTTCCTTGGAGGATATTTATTAACGACAGTACGTCAGGAATCGCCCATTCTGCGGCATTTTGATTATGCTCCGCATCGAAGAGATCGCCGGTTATCGCTTCGCCTTATTTTCGATTGCCTTCGCGGACGCTGCCGCTCGAAAAGACGGCGCGCACCGGGCAATGCCATGTCAACATTGCTTGAAGTGATGGATGCGATTCGGCGGCTCCAGCGCGCTTCGAAAGGGGCACAATCATGAAAACCACGGGTGGTTTGCTGCTTCTGTTGTGTGCTGGAAGCCTTGCCGGATGCATCCACGCCACGGGCCCGTGCTATGGCGTGGGCTGCCACGCATTCACCACGCCATCCGCCAGGCAATCTCAAGCAGCGCAGTCGCAAACCGCTCCCGCGAAGAAATCCCAAACGGTCGCGGACCAGCCGAATGCGCCCGACGCCAAGAAGTCCCATGGCATGCACGCGCTGCTGAAAAAAGTTAAGCTATAGCTGCCTCGCCGGTTTCTTCGCCCGCGTGCTGTGGCTTGTGCGCGGCAATCACCTTTTCGGCCAGTTCGTGCGGCACGTAATCGTAGTGCGAAAACTCCATCGAATAGCTGCCGCGTCCTTGGGTCATCGAGATTAGCTCGTTTGCGTAGCTGAGCATCTCCGATAGCGGCACCAGCGCCTTCACCACAACGTTTCCTCCGCGCGCCTCGCTGCCGCTGATTTTTCCGCGCCGGCTGCTCAGATTTCCCATGATGTCGCCGGAATACTGATCCGGAGCGTATACCTCGACCGTCATCACTGGCTCCAGCAGCGCGGGGTGCGCCTGTTTCATGGCCTCGCGAAATGCCATCGATCCCGCGATCTTGAAAGCGATATCCGACGAGTCCACATCGTGGTACTTGCCGTCGTAGAGCGTGGCGCGAAAATCGACCACCGGGAATCCGGCCAGGTACCCTCGTTCGGCGGCGTCGCGTATCCCTTTCTCTACCGACGGGATCCAGTTCCTCGGAATCGCGCCCCCGAAAACATCGTCCACGAACTCGACACCCTTGCCTCGAGGCAGCGGTTCCATGCGGATGCGCGCAACGCCGAACTGTCCATGTCCGCCGGATTGTTTCTTGTGCTTGCCTTCCGCGTCCGCTTTGGCGCGAATCGTTTCTCGATACGGCACTTTCGGCGGATGCAAAGTCAGCTCCACGTGATAGCGCTTGCGCAGCCGGGAAACGATTACTTCGATGTGCTGCTGGCCCGCGCCTGAAAGCAAAAACTCTTTCGTCTGAGCGTCGCGCGCGAAGCGCAGCGAGGGATCTTCCTCGAGAATTTTGTGGATCGCGATGCCGATGCGGTCCTCGTCAGCGCGCGTCTTCGGCTCGATCGCAAATGTAATGGACGGTTCCGGCGTGCGCGGGATCGGATAGAAAATCGGCGCGTTCTTGTCGCCCAGCGTATCGCCTGTCAGCGTATCTTTCAGCTTCGCAACGGCGCCGATGTCTCCAGCGTGCAGTTCCGCTACGGCCGTGGCCGTCTTGCCCTGCAACACTTCCAAATGCTGCATGCGCTCAGAGGAATTGCGGTCGAAATTCTGCACGTTCGCGTCATTCTTCAGCAGCCCGGAAGCTACTTTGAAACACGAGATGCGGCCGGCGAACGGATCGGCGATCGTCTTGAACGCCGAAATCGCCAACGGCTCGGAATCCGCGATTTTGCGCTCGATCTCCTCCCCCGTGCGCTCCGCCGCTTTGAACCCGCGCACCGTGCCGCGGTAGCTGGGGGCCGGAAAAATCTCCGCCATGAAGTTCAAAATCGCTTCCGCGCCTATGCAATGGAGCGCCGAGCTAAGCATCACGGGGAAAACCTTCAGATCGCGGACTTCCTCGTTCAATCCTTTCTTCAAGTCCTCGGCCGGCAGCGTGCCTTTGTCGAAAAACTCCTGCATCAATTCGTCTTCACCCTCGGCAACCATCTCCACCAGCTTCTCGTGCGCGGCCTTGGCCGCTCCGGCCATATCCGCCGGAATATCCTCGATTTTTGCCTTGCCATCGCCATCCGGCGAATAAATCAGCGCCTTCATGGTCACCAGGTCAACGATGCCGCGGAAATTCTTTTCGCTCCCGATCGGGAGATGAATCGGGACCACGCCGCGGCCGAAAACCTGTTCCAGCGATTCCATCGCGCGTTCGAAGCTCGCCAGCTCGCGGTCCATCCAGTTCAGCACGAATGCTCGCGGCTGCGAGTATTCCACCGCGTAGTCCCAAACTTTTTCGGTGATCACCTGCACGCCGGCGGCCGCATCAATCACGATCAGCGCGGAATCGGCCGCGATCATCGACGCTTTCGTATCGCTGATGAATGTTGAATATCCCGGCGTGTCCAGGATGTTGATTTTGGTTTTCTCCGATTGATGCTCGCCCTGCCATTCCGCGTATGCAAGCCCGGTGCTGATGGTTATCTTCCGCGCGATTTCCTCTTCATCCCAGTCGGTGGTCGTGGTGCCGTCGGTCACTTTGCCGAACCGAGGCGTCATCCCCGCCGTATACAGCAACGACGACACGAGCTGGGTTTTCCCCGTGCCGCCGTGGCCTACAATGCCCACGTTGCGTATCCATTCCGTTGAGTACGATTTCATGTTTCACCTCGCTGTGCTTTTCAAACTCGTCGTCGCTCACTTTCCCGTCTCGCGCTGATCTCGAAGCTCGTCAGCGGCAGTAGATCCCAAGCCAGTTTGTGTCCCTGTTTTTGTAGCGCCGCCCTTCAGGGCGGCAGCTTTTGGCTTCGTCCCACCGCTTCTCGCTTTCAGTGAGCGTCGAAGGTCTCCACCTCTCCGCGCAAACCTCCGCCCGGACAGGCATTTCGTGTGGGGAAAAACGGGCGAGCCAATTCGAACTGTGCGCTACATTCTGCATCACGGCGCCGCCCCCCGGCCTCTGCGCCCGATGACTCTGTGCCCTGGTCTGCGGGGAGCAGACCGGAGGACGGAAAAACCGGATGCTAGCACACGCCTTTGCCGTTCTTCAAGCGGCCGGCTCGCTCGGGAATTTGTTTCCGCCAAAAGCTATAAGCGCCCGCTTTTGCAGTGGTTCCCGGCTTCCAAACCAGCGCGAGGCAGGAAATTCACTCCTGGCCGCTCTCGCACGATCTCTAAAAGCCGCGGGTGGAGCTTCACCAGACACCTTGAAAGCCCCGATTTTTTCGAGTACGTGGGTAAGGGCTACCGTCCGCTACGAAACGCGAAGAGCGTCGCGTGGTGTGGCGCTCGACTTCGCGACGAACGCCGTTTCTATCGGGTTGGAGGCGTTCAAGCCGCTTACGGATTCGACGTCAACGCGGGTAGCACCGGCCGCTCACCAGGCGGCGTGAAATTCAGGATGAACGTCAATCCCTGCTTCTCGTTCTCTTCGATCGTCTTTTGCAAGTCGAGAGTAGGCAAATCCACCGACTGGTTAGCGCCATTCAAGGGCGTGAAATAAAAACGTCCCTCGGTAACCCACCAATCCGACACAGCAAGCGCCCTGCCGTCGGTTAGATACACCACCATATTTGCTTTTTTCTGAGGGGCGCTGGTTCGCTTAGCCGCCCGCTGCGCCGCCTGCGGCTGTTCGAGAAAGATTTCTGGCTCATAGAAGTATGGCAGGGCTGCGGTTTCGTTCATATACTGGCTCTGATTGCTTGGAGTTACGGACACGTAGTCTCCGATTCCGGCGCATGGGCCGATCGTCCAGAACCTTCCCGGAATCGACGCGGAGTCGCACGCAGGCCAAAGCCCGAAACCCAGCGGCAGCATTTGATAATTCCGCGATTCCCAAGTGTCGGAGCCGGTGAAATACGCTCCGCCAAACAATGTAGGATTCACGTAGAACCCGCGCGCGCCGATCCATTGCCGGGCGAAGCCAGGGCGAGACATCCGTAGCGCGCCGAAGTTGCGCCGAGCGATTACTGGCGCCGCGAAAGTGCGAGGCGCAACAAACGTCCTGGCGCCAACCGGCGCTATGGAATGCATTCGTCCGATCGCTGGATGCTGCACAGGCATCCGGCGCGCATAGCGAAAGCCCGCCGGACCGGGCGGCATTCGCAGAATCGTCCGTCGAATCGGCATTGAGCGCGGAACCGCCGGCCGGATGGGACGCATGGGGCGCATCATGTGCCGTGGCCGCACGTAGCGAGCCGCTGGAGGGCGGCGCACGGCGGCTCTCTGAGCGACGGCTGCCCCAGGCGCAAGCGTCGCGAGCGCTATCGCCGACGCCAAAAAGACCAGGACCTCAATCCAGCCACGCCGACGTGTCTGCGAGAGCGCCATTATCGCACCTCCTACCGCAACGTCCCCGTCCCTCCCAGCATCCCGCCTATCGCTTCGCCTTTCAAGCGGGGCTTTCCTCCATGGCATCTCTTATTTGTGTGTCGCCGCATTGTTCCGTGGTAGCCTTCGCCCCACGCGATGCGGCTGCTTAGTCCGTCCTATCCAGCATGCGTGCTTCCTTCAGACAGATGGGACTCCTCGGAACCAGGGGGACTCATGTACTCTCGCACGTGGCGCTTTACAATCCTTCCCGGCAAGCTCGACGAATTTGTGGGATCGGTCCGCACTCTGGCTCCTGAAGCGAAAAAAGAGCGCGGCTTTCGCGGATTCATGCTGTTCCGCAGCCTGTACAACGACCCAAAGCCTCGGTGCACGATGATTGGCCTTTGGCAATCGCGTGCGCATTTGCGCGTCAGCGATGAAGGCTTGTTTCTCCCGCGCGCCCTCGCCCACCTGATCACCTGCTGCGAAGGCTTCCCGATTATTCAGGAGCAGGAGGTACTCTTCAGCGAAATTGTCCCGGAACACGATGATCGGCTGATTTCCTGCTGATCGTCCGCCCTAGCAGCGCACCGGCTGGCGGTGCGCCGGCGGTTGCGTCCCCTCGAAGTCCTCCATCGCAAACTGAATCCGTCTTTGACCAGCAGGTCTAGCTCGCGTAACGCGCGGGCCTCCGAAAGCCGCCGCGGTAGGCTCTTCGGCGCTCATGGCGCCAATTTATCGATGTCCTCCTTTGGCCGCCCCGTGTCGATCAGCCGCTCGTTTCCGAATTGATGTACTCCGCAGGAACGCCCTACAGCGAAGCCTGTTGAAACCGGATCGCGTAGTCGAGTTTCGTTCATCGGCTCCCGGTTCAACGAGCGATGCCAATCCAAGGATTCTTTGGGTGCATTGCGATGGGGGAAAAAATCTCGCCCGCCACAGTATGCTAATCCTCGAATTTCGATGAAAATTACGGCCATAACTCAGTTGCAGCTCCGGGACAGGGGGAACCATGGTGGATGCGAAACATCAGGCGTGGCCGATCGCTGACAAACGAGAAGCTTTGCACGCTGCGCGGACCGCAGTCACGGCGGTGGCCTCGCTGTTGCTTGCGCGGTTGCTGCGGTTGCCCGAAGCATATTGGGCCGCGATCACATCGATGATCGTTATGCAATCGACCCTGGGTGCGGCGTGGACCGTATCCAAGCAGCGCCTGGCGGGCACGGCCGTGGGGGCGATCCTTGGCGCTTTGCTTGCGACGTACGCCGGTTCAAACTGGGCGGTCTTCGGTGCCAGCGTATTTTTAGCTGGTATGGTCTGCACGGCGCTGCACATGGGGAGGAATGCCTTTCGTTACTCTGGGATCACACTTGTGGTGGTGATGCTGGTGGCGCGCAACCTGCCAATGTGGGAGATTGCGGCGCATCGGTTTGTTGAGATTTCGCTCGGAATTGCCGTCGGTCTGGCCATCACGGCGGCCTGGCCGGAGACAACGTTAGCCGAAAGCTAAGACGCCGCGCGAGCAGCAGCGTGGCAGGGGTCGGCGGCGCTATGTGAGCCAGCGTTTGCGAAGAGTCCACCTTCAGCGAAACCACCAGCCGACGCTCCGTTCGGCCCGCTGTAAAATAGTCCAGCTCCTCCCGAGCCGCTTGCACCAGCACCGGCAATGCCGACACCTCCCTCACTCGTTCCACCGGCCAGAACTCCGACGCCAAACCCGTGAGAAGAACAATTCGGTGTCGGAGTTTGCGGCGATTGCATCACTTCGCTCTGCTCAAGACCCAAAGCAGCACAGTTCCAATCGAAACCAAGGCTACGTACGCGGTACAAAGGTTGATCGTAGGAGTAACCGACCTGCGCCTGATTGCTGACGCTCATGCTGTTGCCGTTCGTCTAGCGTGAGAGGCAGTCGTTTTGACCTGCTCCCATCAATCCGCACAAAGCTGAGTATGATTTCAGATTGCGTCCTCCGTGTGACTTTTCTTGGGCATCGTCTTCGTCTCCTCTCCCGGAATTCCGCCCAAGCTTGCCTCTAATCTCCTCTGTGTCAGTTTTCGGGTTTTGGGTCATTTCTTGCTTCCCCACGGCGTCTCAGGCATCCAGCGACGGCTGAGCCTACTTCGCGTTCACGCTGCTGAACGAGTAGACGAATCCGAGCGTAACGGTGTTTTGCGTCTGCTTGAGTGCGTTGGCTCCAGCCAGGAAGAACGGCTCGCTGGCGAGGTCGTACCGATACTCGCCGCGCACCTGCAAGCCGCTCGTCAGGTTATACGAGTAGGTTCCGGTGACTTCCTGAGCGTGGCCATCGTCTCCGCCGACCAATCCCGTGTAACCATCCGGATCGTCGTAGTATTCATAGCGAACCGCTGCATAGCTCTTTGGCGTAAGCCTGTACTTAGCATACCCGGCCACTCCGCCCCACTTTACTGAGGGAGAGGAGGATGTAGGCGCAATAACTGCATCGTAATACCGCGGACCAAACCCGTAATCACCGTTCAGCATGAAAGCCCACTTGGAGTTCGGCGTGTAGGAAATAACCGTGTCCGACAGCTGTTTCCAGTCGTTAATGGACTTCAGATTCGCCTGGTACGCGCCGATCACCGGACCTCCTGTATAGTTCTGGATGATCGACCATTTCGCTGTAGGCGTCCACGTAACGCTGCCGATGTAGGTTAGCCCAGCGCTTCCGCCAACGTTCGAGCCGAAGGTGCACTCATGGCAGATGATGGAGTTGTTCCAGCCGTCCACCAGGTATCCCGCCACGGCCCACTTGGAATTGAACGCATACGTCGCTCTCGCTCCTACGTGGAAAAGTGGAATCGCGTAGTAGAAGAGAATGCCGCGCGAGTAATTCCAATCGCCGCTGGACTCGATTACTTCTCCGCCGATTGGCGTGACGAACTTGCCGACGTCGATCTGCAATCCCTTCCCGATCGGCGCCAGGTACGACCCGTACGCCTGCTCGAAGAAGAAGTTGCTCCCGTCCGTTGCGGGATCGAAAATATTCACGTTATAGGCCGACTCTCCGTACGCGCCTACGACGTGGTACCCGAAGCGCGCTTCCATAGAAGATGCGTCGGGCGCTTTCGCTACGCCGATTTCAGCCATGCTCAGGCTGAAGGCGTTGGTGTTTCCCTCGAAGTAGCGGAAACCAGCGGTATTGTCGATAGGGTGGTTGTTGTCGAACTCGTAGTATCCGTCCACTAAGCCGCTGATCGTGGTCGGTCCCAATAGGCCCGCAAGAGTGATTTTGGCCGGGGCATCGTCTGCCGCCGGCGTGGCCACCGGCTCGCTCGCGGCAGGCGAAGCCGCGGTGGTCATCGCCGCCGTTTTCATCTCTGGAGCGCTCTGCTGCGCTGCCTTTAGCGCGGCGATTTGCGTCCGCAGCTCGGTGAACTCCTTCTGCAGCTCGTCCAAACGCTTTTGGGTATCCGTCGAGCTAGACGCGGTGGCGCTGGGCGCTGCCGCGCCCGAACTCTCGGATTGCGCTTGGGCCCGCGTGACTGGAGCAACGCTTGCAGCTAGTCCCAACGCTACGATGGCCGTGGCCCACTTGTGAATACACCTCATGCTCTTCATGTGGATTTCCTCTCCCTCCCTGCCCGCGCTCACGATCGTTCGTCATTTCGTGGGCTCGCGGCTTGGTGCCAAAATCTTAAATCTGTAAAAAGACCCTACAGACCGTTGCGCCAATGGTCCAACTCATTAAATCAATGCGATGGATTCAGGAAAAAAATCGCTTTGTGGATACGTGTACATCCGTCTGATTCCACGAGAGGATTGAAGGCGAGCCGGCGGGCATGACGGATCAGGCGTGAAACGCGTCTAATTTATGGATCGGAGAGCCTAAGCAGAAGCAGTTGGTGGCGGAATTAGCCCCATCAGTGCCTGGCAAACCACAACATCAGTCCGAAGATCACCAAGGGAATCAACGCCAGCACGACGTAGAGAACCGCCCTGCGGACCCACGGCGTTCGCCGTTTTTTCCAGCCGCGGAGCTCGGAGCGCTCGGCCACTCCCACCTGATCCTGGTGCTCCAGATCCCACGCGAATTCCCGGGCCGTGGCGTAGCGGTTCTTCGGGTCGCGTTCGAGCGCCCGGTAGATGGTCTCCTGCAGTTGCGGCGAAATCGACGGATCGATGTCGCGCGGAGGCATGGGGTTGTTTCGCAACCGGTCGTTCATGATGGCGAACGGGTTGGGGCCCTGAAACGGCTCCTTGCCGGTTAGCATTTCGTAGAGCATTACGCCCAAAGCGTATATGTCGCTGCGGCCGTCGCCGCGCTTGCCCTTCACCTGTTCCGGGGAGATATATTCCGGAGTGCCCATCACGTTGGAAAGCTTGGCGAACGTCAGCCGGGGCGCTCCGGATTGCGCGGCGATGCCGAAGTCAATCAATTTGATGTTGTCTTCGGCATCGACCATGATGTTTTCAGGCTTCAGGTCGCGATGCACAATGCCGTGGCTGTGGATGTAATCGAGCGCATGACAGATGCCGATCGCGATTTTCACCGCCCGCTCGGGCGGCAGTTTTTTTTGCTCGTCGAGGATCTCTCGAAGCAGGCGTCCATCCACCCACTCCATGACCATGTAGGTCTGGTTGTGGTCCTCGTCCGCGAAGATCTTCATCACTCCTGGATGGTCAAGAGCCTTGCCGATATTTTGCTCGCGGTGAAAGCGGTCGAATAGGAGCGGATCGCTTACCATTTCGGGGTGGGGAACTTTGATGGCAACCTGCTTGCCGGTGCGAAGATCGGTGCCGCGAAAAATAGAAGCCATTCCGCTGCGGGCGGCCACGGCGTCGATGCGATAGTGATCGAGTTGGTCCCCGGGTCGGACCGAAGCCTGATCGATGTGCGTTTGTGCGGAAAAGGGTGATGAGCTCATTTAGGGTAGCCGGTAAGGACGGCCGCGATACATGCCCACACGCTCCACGCTTCGAACGCGCACGATCTGCAGGCTGGTATTATCACTGCCATCCCGGTCGTTGGCAATATGGACGAGCCTCTTCGCGGCGGCGTTTAGATTTTCGGCGTGCCTAGCCACGGCTGCAATTTCCGTACCATCCACGGCTCCGTGAAGTCCATCCGAGCAAAGCGCCAGCAGGTCCCCGACGAGTACTTGATGCTCGCTGATTTCGACCTCCACCGTCGGTGTGGTGCCGAGCGACCGGCTAAGGACGTGCCGCGAATTCGATTCCGCGGCTTCATGCGCGCTTAGGAAGCCCATGCGGACTTGTTCCGCGGCGAGCGTGTGGTCGCGCGTGAGCGGATGCGCCTCGCCCTGTCGTATGAGGTAGCAGCGCGAATCGCCTACGTGCGCGACCACGGCGCGGTCGTGCCGCAGTGCGCAAGCCACGATCGTCGTGGCCATGTGGGAGTCTCCCGAGCCGGTCGCGTGCGCGGCCTCGATCACGCGTGTATTCGCGCGACGAATCAGTGCCGGCAGCAAGCTTGCGTTTGGTTCGCCCCGCGTCGCCTCGCGGAATCCCGCCAGCACACTTTCGACGGCGGTTCGCGAAGCGACCTCGCCAAAATCCGATCCGCCTACGCCGTCCGCCAATACGAACAGCCATCCTCGCGCGCGGGCCTCCTCGGCAGTCGATGGGCTCACGTAGCCGAGGAAATCCTCGTTGCCCGGGCGCACCTGCCCGACATCCGAAAGTTGCGCGAATTCGACTTGCATCCCTGTCGTGAACGCGTCCAATCGATGCGCTGCACGCGCCGCTGCAGCTCCATATCCGCGCGCTCCCATCCAGATGGCCACTACCGCTGGCCTTTCGGCCACGGTAAAGCGCGTTTGTGAAACCCAGCCGCGTGCCTCATGTACCTACTTTCTGTTGCGCGGGCGATGGCTCCCACACGCGCCAATTATCCGCCAGCGGGGGTGCCTCAGCGATGCAAGCTTTGGATGGCTCCGATACAGGATTGCAATGCGAGGCGGGGAAACGGTCCGGTTTTGCGGCTTCTGCCCTTGAAACGGTGGCGGCTCTATGGAATTACAAGGTGCGTATTCAGGTCACGGCGGAAAGCGGCTTTTGCTCGTCTCTGCATCGCGCAAGCATTTCAGATAGAGGACCGGCTCGAATGGCCCCGATGCACGTCAACATGGACTTGCGCGTGCACGTCCGGCTATCTAGTATGGTTTGATGATTTGTGTGTTGAAATTCGACAAGGGAAGGCAGCCGCCGGTTAGCTCGGCGCTTTTCGCGAAGGGAAGCAGCGGCAGGCGACTTGCGTGGAACCTCGCCCCGCGCCCGCACTCACTGCCCCAGCAAAAGTGGGGCTCTGTTTTCGCCCCATGTTCGCCCGATATGAGCGGGCAAGCGCTCCTTTCACCCGGAACAGTCAATCGAGTAGAATTGAACCTAACTTATAGAAAACAAAGGACCGCGTACATGCTTACCCGGAACGTCCCGGTGCATGTCCCAGCGGCCTGTTGCCGACTGAAAAAATGAGCGAAAAATCCGCAGAAAAATCCGAGCGTCGCCAGTTCCGCGCTATTAAAGGCACGCGCGATATTTTGCCTGCCGATTCCGAGCTGTGGAATTGGTTCGAGCAGTGCGCGCGAGAGGTCTTCGAGTCCTATAATTTCCGCGATATACGCCTGCCCATCTTTGAAGAAAAGTCGCTTTTTGCCAGAGCCGTCGGCACGGAAACGGACATCGTCTCGAAGGAAATGTTCACCTTTGAGGACTATCAGACATCGCGACTCTCCGTGCTTCGCGACCTTATATACACGTGGGAATACTCGCGCGAGAACCTGCAATCTGTCCCGATGTTGCAGGAATGGCTTGCACAGTTTTTGAAGCTGGGGCGCGAAGGCTTTGAGCGGGGAGAAATTCCGAGGACACCTAAAAATAAAGAAATACTTGATGACATCAAACAGCTTGAGGATTCCATCGGACACCGAATTATACACAACGATCCAAAAGTTAAGTCTCGAAAGCAGATGCTAAAAGACCGGCTAGAGCTGTTTCGAGAGTTTGAGCTTGGCGATGAGACCCGGCTGGAACAGTTCCGTGATTTCGAGCTCGGAGACGTCGTGACTCTTCGCCCCGAGGCCACGGCCGGCACTGTCCGCGCGTACGTCGAGCATGGAATGCAGACGCTGCCGGGGAATCAGAAGCTTTACTACGTAGGGCCGATGTTTCGGCGCGAGCGGCCGCAAAAAGGGCGCTACCGCCAGTTCTACCAAGTTGGCGCGGAAGTGCTTGGCCCTTCGGATGCGCCTGCAATCGACGCGGAAGTTTTGGAAATGCTTGTCACGCTTTTCAACCGCGTCGGGCTCGCGAATATCAAGCTGTACGTCAATTCCATCGGCTGCAAGGAATGCCGGCCGAAATATGTGGAGCTGCTGCGCGAAAAACTGCGCGAGGTGAAAGATCAGCTCAAGGAAGATTCGCAGAGGCGTATCGAGACGAATCCGCTGCGCGTCCTCGATTCAAAATTGCCGGAAGAGCAGCCCATCATCGAAAAGCTGCCGCGCATTTCCGATCATCTGTGCGACGCGTGCCGCGAGCATTTCGCCAAGCTGAAAGACGAACTCGCGCTGCGCGCCATCAGCTACGAAGAAAATTGGCGTCTCGTTCGCGGCCTCGACTATTACACGCGCACTACTTTTGAAGTCACCGCCGCGGGCCTCGGCTCGCAGAACGCCGTCTGTGGCGGCGGCCGCTACGACGGCCTCGTCCATCTGCTCGGCGGACAAGAGGGAATCAAAGGCATCGGTTTCGCCATCGGCACGGATCGCGCGATTTTGTCGATGCAGGAGGGAGGCCATCTGCCGAAGCTGCCCGAGCTTGCGGTTTTCATCGCGTGGATGGGAGCGAAGGCCTACGCGCCCGCCGTGGCCGTCGCCAAAAAACTGCGCGCGAGCGGCCTGGCCGTGGAATTGCCGCCCGAGGAAATGAAATTCAAAAAATCTCTCGGCTTGGCGGATAAGCTTGGCGCGCGTTACGCGCTGATCATCGGCGAGGACGAAGCCGCGTCTGGAACGTTCACGCTGAAGCGCCTTTCGGACGCCCAACAGCAAAAGCTCGATGAAGCTGCGCTGCTCGATCTCCTTCAATCTGAATTCC
Source organism: Candidatus Acidiferrales bacterium (assembly GCA_050746725.1). Lineage (GTDB taxonomy): Bacteria > Acidobacteriota > Terriglobia > Acidiferrales > UBA7541 > Palsa-295. The sequence goes on from JBOGMX010000012.1 coordinate 84,733, forward strand.
GAGGTCCGAATGCTCGATAGTCTTGGAAATTTGAAACGAACGAACTACTGCGGCGCGCTGCGCGCCTCGGATGCCGATAAAGAAGTGGTGCTGATGGGTTGGGTGCACCGGCGGCGCGACCTGGGCCAATTGATTTTCATCGATTTGCGCGACCGTGCGGGAATCGTCCAGATCGTTTTTAACAAAGAACAGAATCAGGACGCCCACAAAAAAGCCGAAGAGCTGCGCTCGGAGTTCGTGGTCGCCGTGGAAGGGCGCGTGGTGCGGCGGCAGAAAGCGAATCCCGAAATTTCCACGGGGGAAGTGGAAGCGCTGGCGACGCGCTTGCACATCCTGAACAATTCGAAGACGCCTCCGTTTCAGATCGAGGACGAAGTGACCGCCACGGAAGAAACGCGGCTGCGCTATCGCTACCTGGACCTGCGGCGTCCCCGCTTGCATTCGAATATCGAGCTGCGCCACAAAATCGTGCTCGAAATCCGCAAGACGCTCGACGAGCTGGGCTTCTTCGAGATTGAAACGCCTTTTCTCACGCGCTCGACTCCCGAAGGCGCGCGCGATTATCTGGTGCCCAGCCGCGTACATCACGGGCAGTTTTACGCGCTGCCGCAATCGCCGCAGATCTTCAAGCAGATCTTGATGATTTCCGGCATGGACCGCTATTTCCAGATCGTGCGCTGCTTTCGCGATGAGGATTTGCGCGCCGACCGCCAGCCGGAATTCACGCAGCTCGATCTGGAGATGTCGTTTCCGCGCCAGCAGGATATTTTCGAGGCCATCGAGCGCGTGATGGAGCGCTGCTGCGCGGTCGCCGGCGTTACCGCGAAAGGGCCGTTCCGGCACCTGGATTACAAGGACGCGATGAGACGCTACGGTTCCGACAAGCCGGACCTTCGATTCGGCTTGGAGATGCACAACGTGACCGAATTGTTCGAGCCGGCCCGGGCAGCTCTCCATTTTGAGGGCAACGTGCAGGCGGTAGTGGCGCCTGGCGCGGCTTCGTGGTCGCGCAAGCAGCTCGACGCGCTTTCGGAATTCGCGAAATCCGTGGGCGCGCGCGGCGTGTACACGGTGAAAGTGACGGCCGAGGGCGCGGCTTCACAGCTCGAAAAAAATCTCGGCGCGGACGGTCTGCAGAAGTTGATCGTGGCCGTTGGCGCAAAGCCCGGCGACTTGGTTGTCGCGGCTGCGGCCAAAGAGCAAGTGGAACACAGCGACACGTCGCTGAACGTCGGCGGGCAGATTCGCCTCTATCTTGGCGACAAGCTGAATTTGATCGATCGAAACAAATGGGAGTTTGCCTGGATCACCGGTTTCGCGCTCTTCGAATGGAGCGGTACGGAAAAGCACTGGGTGAGCGCGCAGCACCCGTTCACGGGGATCGTTGAAGAAGATATCGACAAACTGGAATCGGCGCCATGGGAATGCCGCTCAAAAGGCTACGATTTGGTGCTCAATGGCAACGAACTCGGCTCGGGCAGCATTCGAATTCACCGGCAGGACGTGCAGGCGCGCCTGTTTAAAGCGCTCGGCCTTTCCGACGAGCAGGCGCGGCACCGCTTTGGATTTTTTCTCGATGCGCTTACGTACGGCACTCCGCCGCATGGCGGAATTGCGCTGGGAATCGACCGCATCGCCATGCTGCTGGCGAAAGAGAAATCTCTGCGCGACGTGATCGCCTTTCCAAAGACGACCGCCGCGCAGGACCTGATGGCCGAATCGCCATCCGATGTCGAGCCGGCCCAGCTTGATGATTTAGGCATCGCTCCAAAGGACGTGAAATGATGCTGGCGGATTTCAGCCAAATCTGGCGCCGGGTTGACTTGACGGTTGAAATTGCGCTGGCGGTAGCCGGTATACTCGGCGCCATTCGAAGCGACCCAAAGGACCGAGTCCTGCTCTTGGAGTTTTTGGCAATAGGGAGTTTTTTCCTGGGTGCTGTGCTGTTGAGGGTCTGGGGTATTTCGTGGCAAGGAGCAGTTATTTGGCTATTGTTGTTTTTCGGCTTCGCCTTTTCGGCAGCATACTTCGGTTGCGCTAACTGGCTGCGCCGAAAGAGAAAAGTAGGCTAGAGTGTTGCGCTTCGCGCCATGAGCGAGCGAATTGTAGGGGTCGGAGCTTTAGCTCCGACAAAAGCGCGGCGCAGAAAGCGGAGCTTTAGCCCCTGAGGAGCCATGGGACGTCTGAGGCATCGCACAGCGCCCAGCTGGACCTACTTCGTCACGACGAAGGCGTGGCAAAATCGCCCTGTTTTTCAGGCGACTGAAGGTGCTCGCATTCTGATTGAGTGCATGCTTCGCTATCGAGATGCGGGTGCCTATCTGTTCGACGAATTTGTGGTGATGCCGAATCATCTGCACGTTATTTTGACTCCATCGGCCGAGACTAGCTTGGAAAAGGCCATCATGCTTATCAAGGGTGGAAGTTCGCACGAAATCCACGGTCCTCGGGGAACCAAAAGTCAGCTCTGGGCGTCCGGTTTTCACGAATCGAGGATCCGGGATTACGGTGACTATCTGGCGAAAGTGTCCTACGTTCGCAACAACCCGGTTGAGGCCGGTCTTGTGGGCAGGGCCGAAGAATGGCCTTACGGGTCTGCTAGCGGCGCGTTTCGTATGGACGGACTTCCGCCGCGACTGCCGTCGCTTTCCTCAGGGGCTAAAGCCCCTGCTTTTGCTGGAGCCGGTAATGTCGGAGCTAAAGCTCCGACCCCCGAAAATGCTCGATGTGATCGCGCGCAGAGCCATCGTCGACGAAAGAGTCTTGCAATTCGGGAGAGAACACCGAAGTCCCAGCCTCCTGAAGAGTATTTGCTATGAGCCGCATACGCATACTTGCGGAGAATGTGGCGAACAAGATCGCGGCGGGCGAGGTGGTGGAGCGGCCTGCGTCGGTGGTGAAGGAGCTGCTGGAAAACGCCGTGGATGCGGGGGCGCGCTCGATTCGCGTGGAAGTGGAATCGGGCGGCAAGCGCATGATCCGGGTGATCGACGACGGCTGCGGCATGAACCACGACGACGCGCTGCTGGCGTTCGAGCGCCACGCCACTTCGAAGCTTGCGAACGCGGACGACCTGCTCTCAATTTCGACGCTTGGATTTCGCGGCGAGGCGCTGCCGACGATCGCCGCCGTCTCGCGCCTGCTGCTCGAAACGCGCACGCCGGAGGAAGAACAGGGCACGCGGGTGGAATTCGCGGGCGGAAAACTCGTCAGCGTGAAGCCGGCGGGAGTGCCGGCCGGAACGTCGATGAGCGTGGCGGATATTTTTTACTGCGTGCCGGCTCGCCGAAAGTTCCTGAAATCCGAAACAACTGAGTTGGGTCACGTCGCGTCTCTCGTGACGCACTACGCGTTGGCGCATCCCGAAACGCATTTCGTGCTGAAAACTCCCACCCAGGTGATTATCGATTGCCCGCCCGTCGAAAAGCTTGCCGACCGCGTCTATCAGGTTTTCGGACGGCAGGCGCTCGACGAGTTGATGGAAATTCCGCCGAGCGAAGCGCCGGTGCGTTCGGCGATCACGGAACCTGCGCTTGAGGAGGGCGAAGAGGCATCCACGATTCGCGTGGCCGGTTCCACTTCGCGCCCGGAAGTGCAGCGAGCGAATCGCAACGGCACCTATATCTTTGTGAACCGGCGGCTGGTGCGCGACCGCCTGTTGCTGCACGCCATCGGCGAGGCCTATCGCAACATCATGCCTCCGGGAGTTTATCCCGTGGTGCTGCTGTTTCTGGAGCTGCCGTACCAGGAAGTGGACGTGAACGTCCATCCGGCGAAGATCGAGGTGCGCTTCCGGCATCCGCAATTCGTTCACGATTTCACGCGTGACGCGTTGCGTCACGCGCTTTCGATTGCGCGCCCGATTCCGGGATTTCCCGCGTCGCGCGCTGCGGCTGCTTCGGCATCGGGCGCGGACAACTTGCGCGGCTATGCGCCGATGCAGGATTCAGCAGCTTTCGCCGGCCCGCCGCGCGCCGATATTCCCACTTCGTTCGCGTCTAGCGCGGCCGTCGCCGAGACGCTGGAGCTGAGCGGCGCGCCCGAACGGCCCTACGCGCAGCGGCTTGGCTTCGAAGCTTCCGGCGCGACGAATTTTCCATTTCCACCGCAGAACGGCGCAATATCAGCGGAAAATCCGGCGGAGATAGAGCTTCCCGCGACTGAAGGCGGCTCGCTTCCTGGGCCTGAGTCGATTGCGGATTTAAAGCCGCTGGGGCAAGTGAACGCGAGTTTTATCGTCGCGGTGAATGGCGAGGGCTTGTGGATCGTCGATCAGCACGTGGCGCACGAGCGCGTGCTTTTCGAGCAGCATCTGCGCGCGCGGCGCGAAGGAGCGCTCGGGGGGCAACGCATGCTCGCGCCGTTGATGGTGGATTTGAACCCGCAGCAACTGGCCACGTTCGATCTGATCGGCGATGAACTGCGCGCCAACGGCTTCGAGGCCGAGCTGATGGGCGGCCGCAGCGTGGCGATTCAGGCCGCACCCGCGGGAATCGCCAGCGGCGATGCCGAGAAGCTACTGTTCGAGATTCTCGACGGCGTGGCGCGCGAGAATCAGGCCGTGTCGATCGATTCGCTGCAATCGAAAATTGCCGCGTCCACCTCTTGCCATGCGGCGATTAAAGTGAACACGCCGCTCGACGCCACGAAAATGGAATGGCTGCTCGCCGAGCTAGCCAAGACGGAATACCCGATGAGCTGCCCCCACGGGCGGCCGGTGGTGCTGCGCTATTCCGTGCGCGAAATCGAGCGCGCGTTTAAGAGAATCTGATCGCGTGACATGTTACAGATTTTACTTCTTCCGCGCTGGGTCATTTACGCGCCGGTAGGCGCCGTATGTGTGGCGCTTTGGGCGGCTGGGATGTTCTGCTGGTTTCAGTGCAGATCGGCTCTTCTTGACTTAGCCCAGGAGGTCAACCAGAAACTGCCGCTTGTGATGCGGTGGAACGCTTACAGCATGAACCCTCTGATAGTATTTCGCGTATGGCGGCAGCACAGTGACTTTTTCCCTCACGACACGGACGCACGGCGACGAGTGAAGTACTACGGCAGCACATGGGCGGCTTCATTGGTCGGCTTCCTCGGAATAATTCTCATTATATTGCTAAGGGGGTAGGTAACATTGCCGCTAAAGGTGCGCACGATCGTGATCGCTATTGATGGCCCAGTGGGCTCGGGCAAGAGCACGCTGGCGCGGCGCGTGGCCGCGCTGATGGGATACGTCTACGTGGATACGGGCGCGATGTATCGCGCGGTGGCGCTGAAGGCGCTGCGCCGCGGCGTGCCTCTCGACGCCGGGGATCAGTTGACCGCGCTTGCGGGTGAAACGCGCATCGACCTGCGCGCGGAAGACGGCGGGCAGCGCGTTTTTCTCGATGGCGAAGACGTGACCTCGGCGATTCGCACGCCGGAAGTTTCTCAGGCAGCGTCCAAAGCGGCGGTAATCGAAGGAGTGCGCCACGTGCTGGTGGCCGAGCAGCGTCGCGCCGGCGCGCAGGGCGGCGTGGTGATGGAAGGGAGAGACATCGGCAGCGTGGTTTTCCCCGACGCAGGGCTGAAGATTTTTCTGACCGCCTCACCGGAAATTCGCGCCGAGAGGCGCTGGCGCGAGCATCAGCAGAAAGGCGATGCGATCGACCTGCCGCGAACGCTCGGCGAAATTCACGAGCGCGACCGGCGCGATTCCGGCCGCATCTCGTCGCCGCTGGTGCGCGCGAAAGATGCCGTGGTAGTGGACAGCACGGCAATGGATCCTGAGGAAGTGGCGCGGCTGGTGGTGATGCTGGCTGAAAACCAGGCTACTGCGGGCGCGGCGCGGTAGAGGATGTTTGCGGTCGTTCAGGTGGACTCGACTTCTTCGGTCTGCTGACCGCTGAACACACGGCGGGCCCAGTCGACCGATTCCAGAAACATCTCCGGGACGGATTCCGGCGATATGCCGAGGTACGCAGCCGCATCGTCAAGTTTTTCCCACGCAGCTCGTTCGTAGAGCAGGACGACTTCCAGCACGCGACGGAGGGAATTGTTTTCTCCTAGTAACGCGTCGCGAATTTCCTCGCGCAGTGTGACCTCCCGCAGGATATCCGCCATCTCCATGTCGAGAATCGCGTCGATGGCCGAAAGCAAGCCGAGAAGAAACAGGTCGTTCGAGAAGTCATTCATGTGGACGGCGGGCGCCAGCAGTTCGCAAAAACGCGCGCGGATTAGCGGCAATGTCACGAGTTCCGGGGGCTTGTCATGACCCATGCAGGCGACGGCGACAAGCGACACCCACCGGCGAACGCCTCTCTCGCCGAGCAGCATCAAAGCGTGCGGGATCGACCGGATCTCCGTCGAAAGGAAAAGCGCGGGCGAATTCAAATAACGCAGCAGACGGTAGCTGAGCGACGTTTCACGTTTAATCCGTTCGGCGATCTCCTGCATATCGACGGGCGAGCCGTTCGCGGCTTGGAGGATTCGCAGATAACCGAGCTTGTAGGCGGGAACGTCGTGGTGCGAGAGCACCTGGGGCCTGCTGAAGAAGTAACCCTGAAAATAGGAATAGCCCCAATCGCGCGTGCGCTCGAAATCCCGGTACGTTTCCACTTTCTCCGCCACTAGCAGGACTTTGCCGCGCGAAAATTGCCTGGCCAGCCGGAGTTGCTCGCCTTCGGGAGTGGCGAGCAGATCCACCTTGATGAAGTCGGCAATCGCAACCAGCGGGCCCCATTCCGGCAAATCGCGAAAATCATCGAGCGCAAGCAGGTAACCGGCGTGCTTCAGGCGGCGGCACGCCGCGATCAGCTTGTCGTCGAGCACGACGTCTTCAAGCACTTCCAGCACGACGGAATCCTTCGGCAATATGAAAGGGAAGTCCCGGATGAAAAACTCCCGGGTGCAATTGACGAATACGCGGCGTCCCTGGGCCAAGCGCTCGATGCCGAAAAGGAACAGGCTGTCAGTGGCCGAGGCGCAGGCGACATCCGGTTGCGGATGTTCGAAGTAATTCTCCGGACCGCCGCGGAAGAGCAGTTCGTAGCCGAAAACAACGCGGTGAGAGTTGAAGATTGGCTGGCGGGCCAAAAATTTTCGCACTAGTTCTGTCTCCTTCCGAAAAAGGACGCTTACGCCGAAAGTTTTATCGGAAGGGGACCTGCAACAAACCCAAATGCTTCCAATCAACGAGAACTAGGTTGGGTTCGACATGGAAGCCAGGAACTCGCCGTTGGTCTTGGTTTTCGAGAGGCGACCCAGCAGCAGCTCCATGGCTTCGACTGTTGAAAGCGGGCTCAGCACCTTGCGCAATACCCAAATGCGGTTCAGTTCGTCGGCCGGCAGCAGCAGTTCGTCCTTGCGCGTGCCAGAGCGGTTGATATCGATGGTAGGGAACACTCGCTTATCCACCAAGCGGCGGTCGAGGTTGATTTCCATGTTGCCGGTGCCCTTGAACTCCTCGAAGATCACATCATCCATGCGGCTGCCGGTATCGACGAGCGCCGTGGCGATGATGGTGAGCGAGCCGCCCTCTTCCACGTTTCGCGCGGCGGCGAAGAAGCGGCGCGGCCGCTGCAGCGCGTTGGCGTCGATACCGCCGGAGAGCACTTTCCCAGACGGCGGCGTGACGGCGTTGTAGGCGCGGCCCAGACGGGTAAGCGAGTCGAGCAGAATCACGACGTCGCGTTTGTGCTCCACCAGGCGCTTGGCCTTTTCCAGCACCATTTCGGCCACTTGGATGTGGCGCTGCGGCGGTTCGTCGAACGTGGAACTGATCACTTCGCCCTTCACCGTGCGCTGCATGTCCGTGACTTCTTCGGGCCGCTCGTCAATCAGCAGCACGATCAGCACGACTTCGGGATGGTTCGTGGTGATCGAATTAGCCACGGATTGCAGCATCATGGTCTTGCCGGTGCGCGGAGGCGCCACGATCAAGCCGCGCTGTCCCTTGCCGACGGGGCAGAGCATGTCCAGCACGCGCCCGGTGAGGTTTTCCTTGCTGGTTTCCAGGCGAATGCGCTCCTGCGGGTAGAGCGGCGTGAGGTTATCGAAGAAGATCTTGTTGCGCGCGACTTCGGGGTCCTCGAAGTTGATCGCCTCGACCTTGATCAGAGCGAAGTAACGCTCGCCGTCCTTCGGCGGGCGCACCTGGCCGGATACCGTGTCCCCGGTGCGCAGGTCGAACTTGCGAATCTGCGAGGGCGAGACGTAGATATCGTCGGGACCCGGCAGGTAGTTGTATTCGGGCGCGCGGAGAAACCCGAAGCCGTCCGGCAGGCATTCCAGAACGCCCTCGGAGAAGATCAGTCCGTTCTTTTCCGTTTGCGCGCGAAGGATCTGGAAGATCAACTCTTGCTTGCGCATGCCGGACGATCCCGGAATGTTTAGCTCTTTAGCGATCTTCGCCAGATCGGTAATGTTCTTGTCTTTTAGTTCCGCAAGACTAACGCTCATTCTTCTTTCCTTCTTCAAGCCTAATCGTTCAGGCACGATTGTGATCCGAATGAATCCAGGGCAGGCGCGTTTGATTGCAGCACCGGGTCCCAGTTTCAAAATTGGGCTGACTGCAGAGAATCGTTACACTCCGGTCGCGGGCAGAACCTGCGTGGCAGGATGTGGAGGACCGAAGGGTTTCAATTGGTCAATTCATTGTCCTGCGCGACGTCCGCGCCGAACTTGGGCTCGACTCCGCCCACGGGCGGGTGGCCGGGAACAGGCAGCGGCTTTTCAAGAGCGATCTGCAGGACTTCGTCCATCGACTCCACAAGTTGTATGGACATCTCAGCCAGGATTTCCGGCGGAATGTCCGCTAAATCTTTCTCGTTGTCCTTCGGGAGAATCACCGTGCGGATTCCAAGCCGATGCGCCGCGAGAAGTTTTTCCTTCACGCCGCCGATCGGCAGCACTTTTCCGCGCAAGGTGATTTCGCCGGTCATGGCGACGTCGCACCGCACCGGAATGCGCGTGAGGGCGCTAACGATCGAGGTGCAAATCGTGATCCCAGCGGAGGGGCCGTCCTTGGGGATAGCGCCTTCGGGGACGTGCATGTGAATATCGAGATGGCGATAAAAATCCTTCGGCAGGCCGAAAAGATGGCTGCGCGAGCGCACGTAGCTCATGCCCGCCTGCGCGGATTCCTGCATCACGTCGCCCAGTTTGCCGGTCAGCGTCAGGCGGCCTTTGCCCTCCATCAAAGTGGCTTCGGTGGAAAGCACTTGCCCGCCAACTTCAGTCCAGGCGAGCCCAGTGGTCAAGCCGATCTCGTTGGTTTTGGCGGCCAGGAAGTCGCGGTACTTCAGAATGCCCAGGTAATCGCCCAAGTTCGCGGGATTCACTTCCACGGCGGCGCTTTTCGGGTCGGTCACCACTTTTCGGGTCACTTTGCGGCACACGTTGGCGATCTCGCGGTCGAGGTTTCGGACGCCGGCTTCGTGCGTGTAATGGCGGATGACGTGCGTGATCGCATCGTCCGTGAACTTCAGATTGTGCTTGGTCAGGCCGGTTGCCTCGAGTTGGCGCGGCACCAGATAGCGACGCGCGATCTGATACTTTTCCTGTTCCGTGTAGCCGGGGAGCCGCAGCACTTCCATGCGGTCTTGCAGCGGCTGCGGAATCGTGTGCACCACGTTGGCGGTGCAAATGAACATCACCTTGGAAAGGTCGTACTCGACATCGAGGTAGTGATCGGTGAATCCGTGGTTCAGCTCGGGATCGAGGACTTCCATCAGCGCCGCGGACGGGTCGCCGCGGAAATCCATCGACATTTTGTCGACTTCGTCGAGCACGAACACGGGATTCACGGTGCCGGCCTTGCGCATCATCTGGATGATCTGGCCGGGCAGGGCGCCGATATAGGTGCGGCGATGGCCTCGAATTTCCGCCTCGTCGCGCACACCACCGAGCGAGACGCGCACGAATTTCCTACCCGTGGCGCGGCCGATCGACATCGCCAGAGAAGTTTTTCCGACTCCCGGAGGCCCGAGGAAGCAGAGGATCGAGCCCTTCGGATTCTTCACCAGTTGCCGGACGGCCAAATATTCGAGTATCCGCTCTTTGATCTTTTCGAGGCCGTAGTGATCCTCGGAGAGAATTTGTTCGGCGCGCGAGATGTCGCGGATTTCCTTGGATTTTTTCTTCCACGGCACGGCCAGCAGCCAATCGAGATAATTGCGCGAAACGGTCGATTCCGCCGACATTGGCGGCATCATTTCCAGCCGCTTCAACTCCTGCATGGCCTTCTCCATCGGGCCTTCGGGCATGCCGGAGCTTTCAATCTTCTTCTTTAGCTGCTCGATCTCGCTGGCTTCGCCGCGCCCCAGCTCTTTCTGGATGGCCTTGAGCTTTTCGTTGAGGTAGTACTCTTTCTGGGCGCGCTCCATTTGGCGCTTCACGCGTGTGTTGATCGAACGGTCGACGTTGAGTTTTTCGATTTCGCCTTCGAGGATGTCCGCCACGCGCTGCAACCGTTCCAGCGGCTCGAAGATTTCCAGAAGCTCCTGCTTCTCCTCGACGGAAATCTGCAGGTTCGCGGCGATCGCATCGCCCAGCTTGCTTGGGTCTTCCACGCGAACGGCGGCAATCATCGTGTCGTAGTTGAGGCTTTGGGAGAGCTTTACGTACTGCTCGAAAAGGTTGGTGACGCGCTCGGTAGCCTGCTGCGTCTGCGGTCCTGGCTCAGATTTCGCCGTGACCACGCGAATCGAAGCGCGGAAAAAGCCTTCGTCGCTCGTCACTTGCACGATCTTAGCGCGCTCGGTGCCTTCCACGAGCACTTTAATGTTTCCATCCGGCAATTTCACGCTCTGCACGATATTGGCGAGCGTGCCCACCTGGTAGATTTCCTCGGGTTTGGGATCGTCCACCGAAGCATCATGCTGGGTTACCAGAAATATTTTCTTATCGCCCGCCAGCGCTTCTTCCAAGGCGCGGACGGAAGCCTCGCGCCCCACGATAAACGGGTGCATCATTTCCGGGAAAATTACCATTTCCCGCACCGGCATCATGGGGACGCGCCTTGTTTCGGATTTTTCCTTGCTAAACATCTCTATCCTTAAAATTCCCTCTCATCAGCGGCGCGCGAAACTAGAATTCCTCCCCGAATTGTCCTATAAAATTCGGATTTCGCCGTGCCGAGGGCAGAATTTGCCGCTTCGAGAAAGGCCCGAAGGATCAGCCGGCCTTTTCGAGCAGGCTCCAATTGATTTCGTGTCCTTTCACCATGTCCGCGGTGATCACGAAATCACGAAGCTTTCGCTGCGCCGGCAGGTGGTACATCATCTCAAGCATCAGATCCTCGAGGATCATGCGCAGGCCGCGCGCGCCAACCTTGCGCTGCAGGGCAAGGTCCGCGACCGTTTCGAGGGCATCGTCGGTAAAGCGCAGTCGGACGTTTTCGAATTCGAAGAGTCTTTGATATTGACGCACCAATGCATTTTTCGGTTCCGTCAAAATACGCACTAGCGCGCTCTTATCCAAGTCGCTCAGCACGCCAGCCACTGGCAACCGACCCACAAATTCAGGGATCAGGCCGTAGCGGATCAGGTCCGTCGGCTGGACTTGCTCGAGAACTTCGATATTCCGGCGAGTCGCCGTGCTGGGTTGCGTTTCGGCATGGAAGCCGAGAGACTTTTGCCCAGCGCGACGCTCGATAATTCGCTCGAGCCCCACGAACGCTCCGCCGCAGATGAACAGGATGTTGGTGGTATCAACCGGCGTGAATTCCTGATGCGGGTGCTTGCGCCCGCCCTGCGGGGGCACGTTGGCGACGGTACCCTCCAGAATCTTTAGCAGCGCCTGCTGCACGCCTTCGCCCGAAACATCGCGCGTAATCGATGGATTTTCGTCCTTCTTCGAAATTTTATCGATTTCGTCTATATATATGATGCCTTGCTGCGCTTTTTGGACATCCCCATCGGCGGCTTGCAGCAGCTTCAGGATAATGTTTTCGACGTCCTCGCCAACGTATCCCGCTTCGGTCAGCGTGGTTGCGTCCACGATCGCGAACGGCACTTCCAGCATGCGCGATAGCGTTTGCGCCAGCAGCGTCTTGCCCGTGCCGGTAGGCCCGATGAGCAGAATGTTGGACTTGGTGAGCTCCACATCGCCGGGCTGGCGGTTCAGGAAGATTCGCTTGTAATGGTTGTAAACCGCGACGGCCAGCTTCTTTTTCGTGTTGTCCTGACCGATGACGTAGCCATCGAGGAACGCTTTGATCTCGGGTGGCCTCGGCAGGCGCCGGTTGACGGGGCTCGACTGCTCGCGCTTCTCGTCCTCGAGAATCTGCTGGCAGACGCCCACGCATTCGTTGCAAATGTACGAGCGGGGATACTCGGACGGAGAGCTGATCAGCTTCTCCACCTGCTCCTGCGTTTTATGGCAGAAGGAACAACGCAACGGCTCTTCTGGGGTGAACCGCTTCACCGATGGCGCCCCCTCCCCTCGCAACCCAGCGCACAACGAATCTGTTTCTTATTGTAAATCAGCCCTACCCGTTCCGCACCGGGAATTCCCATGCACTACTAACCCTTTGGTACGGAGCCGCGATGCTTCGTGATGATCTCATCGACGATGCCGTACGCCTTGGCTTGGTCAGCGGTCATGATGAAATCGCGCTCCACGTCCCGTTCGATCTTTTCCAGCGGTGCGCCCGAGTGATGGGCGAGCAGCTTATTGATCGCCGTGCGGGTGCGAATGATTTCCTTGGCGTGAATGTCGATATCAGTAGCCTGTCCGGAAAGCCCGGACATCCACGGTTGGTGAATCAGCACGCGGGAATTGGGAAGCGCGTAGCGCTTGCCCGTAGTTCCAGCAGCTAGCAACAGAGCAGCGATGGAAGCGGATTGCCCGATGCAATAGGTGACCACGTCCGGCCGCACGAACTGCATCGTATCGTAAATCGCCATTCCCGAAGAGATCGATCCACCCGGCGAATTAATGTAAATCGAAATATCCTTCTCCGGATCCTCGGATTCGAGAAATAGCAGTTGCGCCGTGACGAGATTGGCCACATGGTCGTCGATCGGCGTTCCGATGAAGATGATGTGATCTTTCAGCAGCCGGGAATAGATGTCGTAAGAGCGTTCGCCGCGGTTGGTCTGTTCGACCACCATGGGTACGAGCGTTGTGGCACGCGAAGTTGAATCGTCAAATAGTTTCATCGGGAGTATCGTTGCGCGCTGAGGAGGCCCGGAACCGAGTCACTTTTCACCTTTAACTGTCGTCTCGATTCGAGCCGTGCGGTAGAGCCAGTCAATCGTTTTGTCGCTGCGCAACTTCGATTTAATCCTATCGAGCGCATCCTGCTTTGTCAAGCGAGCGCGAAGCGACGTCGCCGACTCTCCACTGCGTTCGGCCAGCCCGGCCAGCTCCTTATCCACATCTTCCTCGGTCACTTCAATCTTTTCCGCGGACGCGACGCGGTCCAGCAGCAATTCGGCCTTCACATCCGACACGGCGCGGTCGTGCTGCCGCCGCCGCATGGCAACCCAGTCCACGTTCACTTGGCGCGGATCCACTCCTTGCGCCGCCAGAGACCGCACCGCGCGTTCTAGTCGCGTGTCCATCTGGTTTTCAACCAGCGCCTCAGGCACGGGAAACTCGTGCTGCTTCACTAGTTCATCGAGGATTCTTTCCTGCGCCTGCGATTTTTGCTGCTGTTCCTTCGCCGCTTCCATGTTTTCGCGAAGTTTCTTGCGCAGCTCTTCAAAAGTGGAGACTCCGGAATTCTCGCCAGCCGATTCCTTGGCAAACTCGTCGTTCAGCTCCGGGAGCTTCTTTTCTTTAATGGCCAGCACTTCCACGGAATAGTGGTACGTTTTTCCGGCCAGCTTCGGATCGGGATAGTCTTCCGGATAGACGGTTTGAATCTGCTTGGTCTCGCCGACGTTTGCGCCGGTCAGATTTTCGGTGAAGGTCGCGAGCGTTTCCTCCGAGCCCAGGTGCACCATGATATTGTCCGCCTGCACCGGCTCTCCGCCGCCCGCGGGCGTTCCCATCAGCTTGATCGAGACGGAGTCGCCGTTCCGCGCCGCTCTCCCCTCCACGGGGACAAACACCGCCGCGCGATCGCGCATCTCTTCAATCGCTTTGTCCACCTGCGCGTCGCCAATCTCGATCTGGTCCACATTGACGGTCAAATTCTTGTAGTCGCCCAGCTCGAACTCCGGCAAGACTTCGAAAACCGCGCGAAATTTCAGCGGTTCGCCGTCCTTAAACTCCACCTTATCCACTTCAGGACGCGTCACCGGCACGAGTTTCTTTTCGTCCAGCGCCTTCTCCAGATATTCCGGAACCAGCGATTGCAGCACTTCGCCTTGAATGTCTCCGGCGAAGCGCCGCCGCACCAGCGCCACCGGCGCCTTGCCGGGGCGGAAACCCGGCACGCGCGCCACGCGGGCGATATCGCGTGCCACTTTTTCCGTGGCTTTTTGCACGTTCTCAGCTGGAATTTCCAGTTCGATTTCTCGTTTGCAGGTAGCTTCGGTCATGAGTTAGGTAGTTTCGGTAAAGAGTGAGGTTCCCGGCGGACGTGCGCCGGCCTAGTTTCAAACTCCAGCCCGCCTTTCGCCGTGTCGCAATCCGGTAGGAGAAGCGTAGGTGGGAAAGCCCAGTATAGGAAATTCACCCGAGCGCGTCAACGACATCGCGTCGCGCTTCTCGCGCGCCGAAGATAATTGGGCCGCGCCGGGCCTGTGAACGGTGGAATCGGCCCGTCGCCGGAAGACGAGTTCTCGGTTTCTTGCGTTTGCGGCGTTTCGGTGCTCAAATACGGGCATCCACGGTGCTTTATAGGCGCGGCTGATCGAACGAGCGTTCGTTCGTTGGAGTGATTCGGTCGATGCGAAATAAGCCTAAACCGGCGCATTCGCCAACGCGTAGAGTCCAAGCTGTTTCTCCCCTGATCCCACGTACCAAATGTGAAATCCGCAGAGTTGAATCCAGCGAAGAACAGTTCCACACGCTCATTCAGGATCTGCACGTCGGCGTGGCTCTGCTGGACGCCGACGCCAAGATCGAGTTCGCCAACAAGGTAGCGCTGAAAATGTTCGGCTTGAGCGCGGAGCAAACCATCGGAAAGCGGAATACCGAGCTGGGAATCAGCGTCGTCTATGAAGATGGGTCGCAAGTTCCTTTTCCCATGCGTCCTGGGCCGCGCGTTCTGCAATCGGGTCAGGCGGTGCGCGGCGAAATAATGGGCGTTCGCCCCGTTGGGTCGGAAAAAGTCGTGTGGATCTACGGAGACGCGGTTCCGCAATTCACCGCGGAAGGTGTCCTCCGGCGGGTTCTCTTCACGATGACGGACATAACCGAGCGAAAGAACGCCAAGGCCGAGCTCGACAAGACGAACGAGCTTAACCGCAAAATCCTTTCCAGCGTCCAGGAAGGTGTCGTCGTCCACAATCATCAGCTGCGATACCAACTGTGGAACCCGTTTATGGAACGTATGACGGGTCTCAGGGCCCAGGACGTCATAGGGAAGCACCCCCTGGAGCTCTTCCCGTTCCTCCGCGAACAAGGCGCTCTTGCGGAAATTGAGAAGGCGCTCGCCGGTGAATTTACTTCCGCTTCCGATGTTCCTTACGACATTCCCCAAACCGGCGAGAAGGGCTGGTGCGACAATAAATTTGCTCCGCTCCGCAACGAGAAAAACGAAATCGTGGGCGTCATCGCCACGGTCCGCGACGTTACCGGTCGAAAGCGGCACGAAGACGAATTGCATCAGCTCTCTTCCCGGCTTCTAGAGCTCCAGGACGAAGAGCGCCGCCGCATCGCGCGTGATTTACATGACGGCCTTGCACAACACCTGATGGCCGCGAGCCTGAATCTGGCGCAATTGGGCAAGTCCCCTGCGGCTTCTCGGGAAAAGCGCGAAAAGATCGTTGCGGAAACCCGGGGAATCGTCACGGACTGCGCGCGGCAAACTCGTTCGCTTTCTTATCTGCTGCACCCGCCGATCCTTGATGAGTTAGGGCTGGCTTCCGCCATCGAGGAATACGCGGATGGGTTCAGCCAGCGAACCGGTATTCGCGTCGAGGTCGTTTTGCAGCCCAACATGGGACGCCTGCCACAGGAAATCGAAACGGCCCTCTTTCGCATCGTGCAAGAGAGCCTCGGCAACATCCAAAAGCACTCTGGGAGCGATTCCGGCTCGATTCAGCTATCGCGGGACGACACGCAAGTTACCCTCGAGATTCGGGACAGCGGCAAGGGAATTCCCAACGGCGAAGTGCAAAACCACACCTCCGGAATGCGTCGGCTCGGGGTGGGCATCCTGGGCATGCGCGAACGGATGAGGCAATTAGGCGGCTCGCTGCAAATATTCTCACAAGGTTCGGGAACTAGCGTTCGGGCCATTCTGCCCCTAAAACGAGAGGCCCACGATGTCGGTCCGAATCCTCATAGCCGATGATCACGGAATTGTAAGGAAGGGCCTGCGCGCTCTCCTGCAATCCAAAAGAGGATGGGAGATCTGCGCCGAGGTTTCCAACGGCCGCGACGCGGTCAAGATGGCGAAAGATCTGAAACCAGATGTTGCCATCCTGGACATCAGCATGCCGCAGCTCAACGGAGTAGAGGCCCTTCGGCAAATCCGCAAAGTCTCTCCGTGCACGGAAACGCTTATGCTCAGCATGTATCGCTCTGAAAGGCTCGTGCGCGAGGCGGTCGACTCCGGCGCGCGAGGCTACCTGGCGAAGGATGATGCCGATCATATGCTCGTCGCTGCGGTGGAAGCGGTGCGGCACCATCACCCCTATTTTACTTCTAGAATCGCGGAGGCCATCGCACTGGGGAGGGGAAGGCCGGGAGATAAATCGCGCCGGAGCGCGCTCACTCCGCGCCAGCGTGAAATAATTCAGTTGCTTGCGGAAGGCAAAAGTAACAAGGAAGTCGCCACGATTCTCAACATCAGTGTGAAAACCGCCGAGACGCACCGCGCCAATATCATGCTGCGTCTCCATCTGCATTCCTTTGCGGATCTGATGCATTACGCGATTCGCAACGAAATCATTCATCACTAGAGCGCCAAAGTTTGCTCGCCCCCGGACGTACAGGTTTTCCCGTAGGCAACCCGCCGAATTTTCATTCCCGCGGCTTCGCTTTACCCTCGGCTCATGTTTTACACCGCACAACCTTATCGTGAGCGAAGAGAAAGCCCGAAGAAAAACATCCGCGTGGTGGTAGCGGACGATTCACCCGTGGCCCTGGTGGCCATCTGTTCTTTTTTGGAGACGCTGACCCCAATCACCGTCGTGGGCACGGCTCTGAGCGGCTACGAGGCGCTGCAAAAAACAGAAAAGCTCGAACCCGATCTTGTGATCACCGATCTGCGCATGCCGCACATGAGCGGCCTCGAGTGCGCGCTGCACCTCCGTGAAATCGTGCCGGCCATTCGCGTGATCGTGCTGACGGAACTGGAAGGTCTATTTGTCCGCCAAGCGTGTCTCGAATCCGGAGCCGATGCATGCGTCCAGAAAAGCGAAATGCCCGATGATCTGCTGCTCGCGCTCCGCCGGTTGTTCCCCAGGGTTTTCGAGCGGCCTTGAACCGATCGCGATGTCCGCAAGCCATAACAGGTAAAACGACGCACCAGGAAAAAACACTGCAATGCTTGAGATTCTGATGATCGAAAATCGCTCTCCAAAACGCTCGCGTTTAAAGACAATTCGAGCAGCGCTCGGCGGCCCGGAGCAACTCTCGTTTCGTCTGGAGCCGGCGGCATCCCTGGCTGCGGGATTGGATAAATTCACCGCGGATTCGTATGACGCAATTCTGCTGGGAACCGACCGGGTTGACAGCCGTGCGATGGGCACCGTCAGTCAGTTGCGCGCAAATTTTCCCGGTATTCCCATCTTCATTTTGGCCGGTGCGGATCCCGATGGCGCGTCCGAACAAGCCCTGCGAGCCGGCGCGCAGGATTGTCTTCTCCTGGACGAACTGGAGCCGCACATCTTGCGCCGTATCCTGCAGCCTGGAATCCAGCGGAAGCGCATGGAAACGGCCCTAGACGCGGCTGGCGACAAATTTACGGCTCTCCTTCGCGCCAGCTCCGATTCAGTCACCGTCACCACCTGGACGGAGGGGCGCTTCGTTGAACTTAACGACGCATTTCTTCATCTGTCGGGTTATTCGCGCGACGAAGTGGCGGGCAAATCGTCTTTGGATCTCAACCTGTGGGTCAACCGCGCCGACCGCATAAAGATTCTGGCGTGCCTGCGCGCCCACGGCTGCGTGCACGAATTCGAAACCCCTTTTCGCGCAAAATCAGGAGACGTCCGCGAATGCCTGGTCAGCGCGGAATTTATCAATTTGAGCGGCGCCGATTGCATCCTGGCGGTTGTGCGGGATACCACCGAAAACAGGCGACTGAAGAAGCAGGCCAAACACGCCTTTCGAAATGATGCGTTGGGGAGGCTTGCTGGCGGGGTGGTGCACGACTTGAACAACTGGCTCACGGTAATCCTCGGTCATTGCGAGATCGTTCTTGGGAAAATTTCGCCGGGCGATCCGATGCGTGGCAACATCGGTCACATCAAAAGCGCGGTGGCCAGCGCGGAATCGCTGATCGAGCGCCTGCTCGCGGTGGGCGGCGAAATGGATAAGGCTCCGCAAATCATCGACCTCAATCTGACGGTCGCGCGCGTAGGCAAAATGCTGCGCCGCGTGCTCGGCGAAAATATCGAAGTGAACGTTCGTTTGGACGCGCTTCCGAAGCTTGTGAAAGTCTTCCCCGCACAAATGGAGCACGCCCTTTTGAATTTGGCCCTCAACGCCCGTGACGCCATGCCCCACGGCGGCAAATTGATCTTCGAGACCTCCAGCCTCGACATTGACGAGCTGAATTCGCCCATTCTCTCTGGAATGCCTATCGGCGGCTACGCGCTTTTGACCGTTTCCGATACGGGTACGGGAATGGATGCAAAGACCCTGGCGCATGTTTTCGACCAGCTCTTCACAACCAAGCCGCCAGGTCGAGGGACGGGGTTAGGACTATGCACGGTACAGGACTTCGTGCGCGAGAGCGGTGGATTTATTCGTGCGCAAAGCGAGCCGGGCAAGGGCACCGCGTTTCGTCTAGCGTTTCCCGTCCCCAGTGAGAGCAGCGTGCCACGGTCGGAAGTGACGCCGTCCATTCACTCGGCGTGCTGAACCCGGTCAGTCCGCTTGCGAAATGATCTGCGGAAGAAGGAACTCGAACCCCTACGGCCTTTCGGCCACCAACTCCTAAGGCTGGCGCGTCTGCCAATTCCGCCGCTTCCGCGCGCAGTACGTACGTTTTGTCTCTCCAGATCAGCCTACTGCCGCCGCTTATGCCGGAGTTCGCTGGCAAGGTCAATCTGATCTATATCGACCCTCCCTTCGATACGGGACCCGATGTTTCATTTACTGCGGGGGGTATACTTCATAAGCGCTAAGCGAAGACGGTATCCAATACATTGCGGTCCGTCATTCGGAGGCTGATGGGTTCACAGGATCGAACTGCTATCGCATCCGTGCACGAGCCTCAAGACGTAACAGGCCGGATAAGGGACATTTTCATGCGTGATAATGCGTGAAAGCGCCACCGCATTTTTGAGATTGTGGTGCATTCATGACGCCAGCCGCAAAGTATGCAATCTGGAAATCTGCTTTTGAAACGTTCCAAGCCTGAAGCAAAACGCCGGAGCGATACTAAGGCTCTGGCAAATTGAACAGCAACGTTCAGGCATTGACCGGAGAGTGTCTCACGATGAAAAATTCTTGGAGCGCGCGAGGAGCCAACAGGCAAAGCAGCATCGTGGCCGTCGCAAGCGCACTGCTCTGTCTCACTGCAGCAATGGCGCACGCGCAACGCCCCACCAAATCCGCCATTACGCTTAACGGTGACGTCACCATACTGGTGAGCCCGCAACAGCACGGTCCAGTCGGTCTGGCCGCGAAGGATCTGGCTTCCGATATGCGCAAGATCTTCGGTACGGAGCCGAAGATTGTCTCTAACGAACGGGAGGCCGGCCCGGTCACGATCGTGGTGGGCGACGAAGCAACAGGCGCACCTGCCGATCACTCATCCGCGCCCGAAGCCTTCTCCATCACCAGCGGTCCGGCGACTTGGGGCAGCGGTCATACAACGCACGTTATAAGGCTCGCAGGTTCCGATATGCTCGGAACCATCTATGCTATTTACCAGTTTTCGCAGCAATACCTCGGTGTTGACCCCATGTATTACTGGACCGATCACGAACCAGCCCGTCGCAACTCGATTGCATTGCCGGCCTCGCTCGACAAAAGGTATCCGGCGCCCATCTTTCGGTACCGCGGCTTCTTCATCAACGATGAAGATCTGCTCACGGGCTGGGCTCCTGGTAAGCCGCAGAACCACACGGGCATCTCGCTCGCCGTCTGGAACAAAATCTGCGAGACCATTTTGCGCCTGAAGGGCAACATGATTGTTGCGGGTACGTGGCCGTTCCCGAACGATCCGCAGGACCGCATCGTCGCCGAGCGTGGCCTGTTCCTCAATCAGCACCACGCCGAGCCTCTCGGCGTCAACGTCTCCCGCTGGCCCGCCAACGTCCCCTATAACTTCACCGCCGATCCGCAGTACATTGAGAATGCATGGAAGAATGCCGTCGCCGCCTATCCGAAAAATCAGAAGATCCTCTGGGAGATTGGTTTGCGTGGGCTTTCCGACCAACCCTACGCGGCGCTGGACCCGTCAGTGCGCGGCAACGAGAAGGCTCAGGGTCGGCTCATCAGCCGCGCCATTGCCGATCAGATCAAAATCGTTCGCGCCAAGTACCCGGATGCCGTCTTCATCACCGATTTATGGATGGAGGGCAACAAGCTCATGCGGCAGGGAGACCTTAAGATTCCACCCGATGTCATTACTGTTTGGGCCGATACCGGCTACGGCTACATACGCGACAACGGCCAAGCCGGACCTGGCCAGGGCGCGTATATCCATGTGGCCATGTATAACGGCATGGCCAATCAGCTCTCCGAACTTACCCCGGTAAGTCGCCTCTTTTCCTCGCTCGGTCGCTTTCAGAAGGCCGGCGCGACATCCTACCTGCTCGTCAATACGAGTGACATTCGCCCGGTTACCATGGGTGCCAGCGCGGCTCTCGACTTCGGCTGGCAGGGAGCTTCCATCGGCTCCAGCAATCAGTTTTACAAGACCTGGTCCACCGAGGAGTTCGGTGCCAAGGCCGCTTCGCAGATAGCCGCTGTATACACGGCCTACTTTAATGCCCCCGCAGAACTCCCAGGCACTCCGCTGCGCCCCTACGGCGACAACTACTATCACACCGTGGCGCGGGATATGCTCCAAAGCATCTTGGTTCAATACCCCACGTATCACCTCCCCGGCCAGGCGCCGTTCTGGACCAGACCCCGCGTCGGCCCGATCCCCTACGACCCGAACAAAGCGATCGAGCAGGCTGAGCATGAAATCAAGAACTGCGGTGACGCCGAGCCTCGCTGGGACGCAGTCTGGAAGCAGGCCCTGGCCGCTGAGCCGCTCGTCGCACCGGGTCGCAAAAACTTCTACCAGGCTGGCGTGCTCACTATGATCGCCATCAATCGCGACAGCAACCGCATGCTCCTGGCCCTCTCGCAGGCTGTTGTTGCTCTGCATAATGGCGATCACGCCGCCGCCGTCGCCAAGACCAACCAGGCTCTCGATGATATCGACGCCATTAAGGAATCCGAGTCCAAAGCTGAGTACGGTAAGTGGAAGAACTGGTATCACGGGGACTGGCTCCTCGGGATCAACCGCACTCGCCAGATCGTCGAGGATTTTGCAAACTATCTTAAGAATCCCGACGCACCCGTTCCTCCGCCAATCGACTGGAGCGACTGGGAAGGTTACTACCACATTCAGGATTACGAAGGGCAGCGAACCGTCAACGTGAATTAGCTCGGGAGTCGCCAGCGCTCAAATATTTCTCAATCGAATTCCTTTTGTCGGTTCCAGCGGGGGATAAATGCGGAAGAAGGGACTCGAACCCCTACGGCCTTTCGGCCACCAGCTCCTAAGGCTGGCGCGTCTGCCAATTCCGCCACTTCCGCGCAGCGCACCGAGTATATCACCGGCGCATGCTGCTCCGCGTTTCGGTAAGCATCCGATGCAACGGGCCGCGCCGCCCGATCACCGCGCTTCGACCGACGCGCCAATACCACTTGCCCATTTCGCGGCCCTTTGCTAGTCTCCGCCCCACTGAAACTCCTTCCGGAGGCGTGTCATGGCTTTCTGCACAAAATGTGGCGCCGCAATAGCCGATAACGCATCGTTTTGTAACGCTTGTGGCACGCCTCAATCTGGAGCGTCCACAGGCTCATCATCCCCTGCGGCTTCGGCGCAATCGCAAATGTCCGAAAATGTTGCAGGGCTGCTGTGCTACGTCTTGGGGTGGATCACTGGGCTGATCTTCTATTTCGTCGACAAGCGCCCCTTCGTGCGCTATCACGCCGCCCAGTCGATTGTCACCTTCGGCGGGCTGCAAATTATCTCGTTCATGATCGGCGCTTTTTTTGGCTTCAGCATGTTGGCCGGAGGCTTCACGGGATTCTCGATGGGTTACGGTTTGTATCTCCTGGTGGACTTGGTTACTTTCGTCCTCTGGATCGTACTGATGATCAAGGCTTACCAGCACGACCGCTTCCGCGTGCCGATCGCCGCCGACCTCGCGGAAAAAATCTTCGGCAAGTTGTGATCTAGCGCGGTTTTGCGCTCAAGTAAGCTCACGATCCTTCTTGCGATTCATATTGCAACTTCGCGCGCCTTCTCCGATCGCGCCGGGTCGGCAGTCAGAGCTTGCCTTCCGGCATACCGCAGCGTAGGATCATAATTTGCTTTTTGCCGCAAGTGCTTTCCTGTAACGCCTCTAGCGTGCGCCACTGCGGGCTGGCGCGATTCCTGGTTTTGGAGTAATGCGAGTGCCGGAAAACGTCCGAACGAAAGCGATCGCCGTGGTGGGCGCCCAGTGGGGCGACGAAGGGAAGGGCAAGGTCGTCGACTACCTTGCCGCGTCGTACGATTTCACCGCGCGCTACGCCGGTGGCCACAATGCCGGACACACGGTCATCTTCAACAACCATCGCTACGTGCTGCAGCTCGTGCCCAGCGGCATCCTGCGCCCTGGAAAGCGAGCCGTCATCGGCCCCGGGACGGTGGTCGACCCCGCCGCGCTGGTCGGCGAACTCGAAAATCTAAAGCGTTCAGGTATCGACGTTCGCGGCCGGCTTTTTCTCAGCAACCGCGCGCACCTGATCTTTCCGTACCATCGTGATATGGACAAAGCGTCGGAAACGGCCCTGGGCGAGGCGAAAATCGGCACCACCTCGCGCGGGATCGGTCCGGCATACGAAGACAAAATGTCTCGCCGTGGCATTCGCGTTTGCGACATGCTGGAGCCCGAATGCTTTCGCGCCAAGCTGGAGCGCGTGGTTTCGGTGAAGAATGCCGTTAGCCAGGCTGCGTTTGGCCAGCCGCTCGATTCTTCCGGAGTGCTCGACCAATATCTGGAGCTGGCCGCGCATATTCGCGGCCTCGTGACCGATACCTCGGTCCTGCTCAATGACGCGCTCGATCGCGGCCAGAGCGTGCTCTTCGAAGGCGCGCAGGGCACCATGCTCGATATCGACCACGGCACGTATCCGTTCGTCACTTCGTCAAGCGCAACATCGGGTGGTGCGGCCGCTGGACTCGGAGTCGCGCCCACGCGCATCACCGGGGTTCTCGGAGTCACCAAGGCCTACACCACGCGCGTCGGCAGCGGACCATTTCCAACGGAGATGCACGGCGCGGACGCCGAAGCAGTCCGCGCGCGTGGCAACGAATTCGGCGCGGTCACTGGACGGCCCCGCCGCTGCGGATGGCTCGATCTCTTCGTGCTGCGCTACGCCAAAATGCTCAACGGCATAGATTCTCTTGCCGTCACCAAACTCGACGTCTTCGATGAGCAACCCGAAATCAAAATCTGCACCGGCTATCTTCTGAAGGGCGAAGCGATTTCCGAAATGCCGCCCGAAGTGGAGATCCTTTCGCAAGTCGAACCTATATATCGCACTCTGCCCGGCTGGCAAAAAAGCACTGCTGCCATTCGCGACCTTCGGGATCTGCCCACCGCCGCGCGCGATTATTTGAATTTCATTTCCGATGAATTACAGGTCGAAATTGGCATGATCTCCACCGGGCCGGAGCGCGACGCCACTATCGTGCCGCGTGGAACGAAGCTCTCGTCCTGGCTCTGACGTCGCTCGGACGCTAAATTTCCGACTGGATTGCACTCGACATGCTTTCTTTCGAAGCCGCGCGCGCCAAAGTGATCGAGGTGATGTCCTCGCGCGCGGCGCCTGACTCTCACTCGCAACCTGCGGGCACCGTCGATATCGCCCATCATCCGGCATCCGCGCTAGGCCGCGTTCTTGCCGAGGACGTTACCGCCGACCGCAACTATCCACCGTTTGATCGCTCCATTCGCGATGGCTACGCGCTGCGCGCAGCGGATGCCGCCCAGCCTGGCGCGAAGCTACGGCTAATAGGCGAAAGCCGTGCCGGAGTGGCGTTCGATGGCACTGTCGGCCCCGGGGAATGCGTGCGCATACTTACCGGCGCGGCGCTGCCGCGCGGCGCCAATGGCGTGGTGATGCTGGAGCAGACCCAGGCCGAGGGCGATACCATCATACTTTCACCAGCCGTGCGGCCCGGACAACACTACGTCCTTGCCGGCGCCGAATGCCGCATCGGCGAGACCGTCCTCACGCGTGGGACGCGCCTGAGCTTCACCGAAATCGCCATGGCGGCGGAAGTAGGCCACGCACATCTGCGCGTTTCGCGACGGCCTAGCGTCGCCATTGTTTCCACGGGCGATGAACTCGTCCCTGTGGATGGCATGCCCGGTCCATTTCAGATTCGCAACAGCAACAGCGTTTCGCTGGCCGCGCAGGTGGGGCTCGTCGGAGGCGAACCGCTCGTCGAAGGCAGCGCCCGCGACGAACTTGGCGACCTCCGCGCGCGCATCGAACGCGGACTCGAAGCGGATATCCTGGTGCTAAGCGGAGGAGTTTCCGTCGGGCGCTACGATCTGGTGGAAACGGTGTTGCACGAACTGGGCGCGGAAATCTTTTTTGACGCGGTCGCCATCCGTCCCGGACGTCCCGCGGTTTTCGGCTGGTGCCGCGGCAAGCCCGTTTTCGGGCTTCCGGGCAATCCCGTATCGACGATGGTCACATTCGAGTTGTTTGTCGCTCCGGCCATCGAGCTTCGTTCCGGATTTCAGCCGCAGCCGCTTCCGTTTGTCGTCGCCAAGCTCGCGCATCCGATCAACGAGAAGGGCAACGTGTCTCATTTCCTGCCCGCGCGCGTGAAATGGCCCGCGCCGTTGGCCGAGGCCGATGCATTGCCGTCTGTTGTCCCCGTTGTTGAAACCTTGCTTTGGGAAGGCTCTGGAGATATCGGCGCCGTCGTGCGTGGCAATTGCTTTTTGCTCGTCCACGAATCTCGCTTGCAGCTCGAAGCCGGCGAATGGGTGGACGTTCTTCCGCGCCGTGGCGTGCTTTAATCGACCGCCCACAATTTTGGCACGCTGAATCGCCCTAAGCTTGTGGCACTTGCGCCCTCCGCCTGCGGTTCGCCTTTCTATTCGCGAAGATCAGCAGCGCGACGCCTACCACGAAGGTAATCCCGCCGTAGATCGCCCACCTGATTTCGCCGGTCATAAAACTTCCCGGCAGCACGTTGATTCCTTGCAAGAACCAGACGCCTCCGACAAATAACAGGATCACGCCCGCTATGTTCCATGCGATTCTCATGTCGCTCTCTCCCAGCCTCAAACTTGGATCACTAAAAGCGGTCGGCAAACTATTTCCGGCCGGCGAAACCTTGCGGATTGCTTCGTCCGGTTCAGTCGCGACGGACGCCAGGCCGCACTTTCGGACGCGAACACTAGCCCGCAGGCCGCGAATTGTCAAATTCTCCAGGGAATCGCGGCAAAGCAACTCGCTGCACGTCGAGCCAGTCGGAAAATTCCGCCGCGGGCGTCTCATTGTGCGATACTTTTTGTTTCGGATCGGCTGCCACAGCGTAGAGATCGCGGCCGCCGAATTTCGGGAACACGGCGGATTGTGCCGGGGCGCCCACGATGGTCGAAATTTAGCCTCGCTGAGGTCTTTCTTTTGAGGCTCGGGCGGTAAGGAACGGAAAGTTCGCACGATCGTCCGGTCGAATCGGCGGCAGCATCGTCGGGTTGATGTGGTCGTCGCGGCGACTTTTGAATGGGGGAAAACCTTATGAGCGACCGAATCCTCCTGGTGGACGATCATGAAGTGATCTTAGAGGGCATCCGTGCGCTGGTGGAAAGGTCCGGCAAGGACTGGGAAGTCTGCGGGGTGGCTCGCAATGGCGGGGAAGCCGTCGAAATGGCCCGCGCTCTCGATCCCGACGTGGTGGTGCTGGATATCAGCATGCCGGTAATGAACGGCATTGACGCGGCCAAGGCGATTCTGAAGGCGAACAAAACTTCGAAGATTCTGCTTTTCACCATGCATGATTCGGAGCGCATGGTGAAGGAGGCTCAGGGCGCCGGCGCGCGAGGCTACGTGATCAAATCGCAAGCGGCGCGCAACCTAGTCCGCGCCATTGAAGCGGTGCTGGCCGGCAAGACGTTCTTCGGCGCCGTAGCCGAGCCTGATGCGTCCCAAAACAAGCCAAATAAGAAAAAAACGGGCGACGGCCCGAAGTACTTCACGCTTATTTGCGCGTAAGCACGGATTGCACGCAGCCGCGGTTCGATTCTCCTAGCGCCGCCGGTAGCCCCATTATTCTTTGCCTTCGTGCTCGTTACCGGTCTGCTCGCCAGCCTCTGATATTCTGACTCGGCATGGACAAGGCATCTCAATTGCGGCTGCTGCTATTCTTCCGCCTGGCGCGCACGCTGGCTGCGGGCCTGATCGCGGTTGCATTCCCCTATTACATTCTCACCCAGCTTCATTACAGCGCTTTCATGCTCGGCATGTTGTATACCGCGGCCACACTAGCGACCGCCGGGCTTGCGCTGCTCCTCGGTTATCTCGCGGACGTGCGGGGCCGCAAGGGAACTTTGCTGCTCGCGGGCATCCTGTTGCCGGTCGGCGCCCTGCTGGCGTTTTGGTCCGGACGGTTGCCGTTTTTATTTGCTGCGGTGATGCTCGGTGGATTTTCAGCCACCGGAGCGCGCGCGTCCGGAGGCGCGGGCGGAGCCGCGCAGCCAGTGCAGAGCGCTGCCATCGCCGACCTCACCACTGTCAGTAATCGTACGCGTTATTTCTCGCTGTTCACTTTTCTCAGTGGCCTCTTCGGGGCCGGCGGAATGCTGTTGGCCAAGCTGCTGGGTGGCCGGGACGCCTTTCTTGCCGCGGCGGTGATCAGCGCTGTGGGTGTTTTGTTCATTCTGCCAATGAAATTGCCACGGCGGCAGCGGCGGGAACGTCCGCGAATGAAAAGCTGGAAGGTGATCGGCAAATTCTCCGCGACCGGCGCCGTCAACGGCTTCTCGCAAGGGTTAATCCTGCCGTTCCTCATTCCATTCTTCGTTATCGTGTACCACATGCCGCGTCCGCGCATGGCGACCTACGGCTTCATCGCGGAGCTGCTAAGTTCCGCCGTACTTTTGATTGCGCCCTACATTGAACGAGAAATTGGATTCGTCAAAGGGGTCGCCTTCACCCGCGCGGCTGGCGCGGTGCTGCTGGTGCTTCTCCCTCTGACGCATAGCCTTTCCCTGGCGCTGATCATTTATCTGCTGACGCCCGCATTGCGTGTCGTCGCCGTTCCGGCACAGCAGACTGCTCTGACGGCGATGGTTCACGAAAACGAAACGGGCCGCGCGCTTGGCATCAGCCAGGTCTCCCGGCTGGCCACATCTTCGGGAGGCATTGCCTTTACGGGCTACGCATTCAGCGTGGACGATATCGCCATGCCGTTCTATGCCTATGCGGTCGTGATTGCTTTCAGTCTCGTGCTGTATTTTCGATTTTTTGGCGCTCGGCCAGAGCTCCGCCCGGAAGATGCGCGCGATTGATTCTTGCGTCCGGTGCGCGCCAGCGACGAACTGCCTTCTCCTCTACGCGAGTTGCTTGACTCTGCTTCGGTTTCGCTGTATCAAATCTTCCATGAAAACACATTCGATTCTTCTCGTTTCCGCCGCAATTTTGTTTGCCTGCGTCCCAGCCATGGCCCAGGCGCCTGTAGTGGCTGCTTCGAACCCGGACGCCCTTTTCCACGACAAAAACCCCAAGCTGAATGCCGAGAAGCAGGTCGCTTTTCACATCGAGCGCGACCTTCTGGAAGCGAACCATTGGAACGAAGCCAGCAAATGGCTCACCGCTCGCTACATCCAGCACAATCCGCAGGTGAAATCTGGCCTTGCGCCCGCAGTCAAGTTCTTCGAGTCCTTCACGAAGCCATCGCCGGTCCCTGCCCATTTAGGTATTCCAGTAGTCGCTGTCCTGGCCGACGGCGATTTGGTAATCGTGGTGACCAAGCGCACCCTGACCGACCCTCGCGATCCGTCGAAGAAATACACCACTTCCTGGTTCGACATGTGGCGCATCAAGGACGGAAAGGCCGACGAGCACTGGGACGCCGGCACGATTCCGCCCCCGAGATCGCATTAAGCGTCCGCTTGGCCACCGCAAAATAATTCGCGCAAAGTGCGCCAAGTTCCAGTCCACCAAATCTGGCCGTGATTTGCCGTTGTTGATATTTACACCGCCGCATCCTTTGCGCAGGTGGCAAAGGGTGCGGCCTTTTGTTTTATCGATGCGCCGAGACAAGCCAGCGCTCAAATAATTGTAACGTTCGCTTGGCTGCGCGGAGTCCGCGCCGCCCCGGTGAGCATCTAAGCACCGCGAGGCTGGCTCGATCCGTGGACCGAGCTGCACCACCATCAAGTGCTCGCGTCTTGACCTCTCGCCTGCGACTCTGAGTTTCGCAGCGTTCGCGACCGACGTCCGGTCAGGCTCCCTTTCTAATTTATGGCCAGTGACGCTCAAGTCTACACGCCATATTCGACGGTCAACCCGTGGCTGATCGCCGGCGCGGTGATGCTGGCCACGTTCATGGAAGTGCTGGACACCTCTATCGCCTCGGTTGCTCTTCCTTATATCGGCGGGAGCTTGGGCGCAACGACCCAGCAGGCCACCTGGGTTCTCACCAGTTATCTGGTTGCGAATGCAGTGATCCTGCCGGCCAGCGGATGGTTTTCGCTGCGATTTGGACGCAAGCGCTTCCTGATCGTGTGCATCATTATCTTTACGTGCTCTTCTTTCCTGGTTGGCTCAGCCGCGAGCATGGGAATGATTTTGATCGCCCGTGCGCTGCAAGGTGCCGGCGGCGGCGCGCTGCAACCCGTTTCGCAAGCGATTCTGCTGGAAAGCTTCCCGCCGGAAAAGCGCGGCTTGGCGATGGCCGCATTCGGTTTTGGCGTGGTAGTGGCGCCCGTTCTGGGACCGACGCTCGGCGGCTGGATCACCGAAACCTACACGTGGCGGTGGGCGTTTTTCATCAACATTCCAATTGGAATTTTGGCGGTGATTTTAATTTCGCGGTTCGTCAGCGATCCGCCTTACATTCGCGATGCCCACCCCGGCCGCCTGGATGCAATTGGGCTGGGACTTCTGGCCCTATGGGTCGGCACGCTGCAAGTAGTGCTCGATAAAGGACAGGAGGTGGATTGGTTTGGCGCCACATGGGTTCGCTGGGCCGTGGGAATCATCATCGTCAGCCTGATCGCGTTCCTTTGGCGCGAAATTACGGCGAAAAAGCCCCTCGTAAACATGCGCGTTTTCGGAGACCGGAACTTCTCCATCGGCTGCCTGCAGATTTTTCTTTTCGGCGCAGTCGTGTACGGCATGGTGACGCTTCTGCCGCTTTTTTTTCAGACTGTGCTCGGTTACACATCGCTCGGCGCCGGGCTGGCGGTCGCGCCGCGAGGACTAGGGGCGATCGTGGCCATGCCGCTCGTCGGTTTGCTGATGACGAAGCTCGACTCGCGGCTTCTAATCATGATTGGTTTTGGAGGCGTGGCCGCGTGCAATTGGTGGCTGGCCGAGATTAACTTGCAGATCGGACAATGGACGCTCTTCTGGGCCATTACCATGAGCGGATTTTTCCTGGGGTTCGTATTCGTGCCGCTCGCGACCGTGGCGATGGGAACGCTCGCCGACTCGCAGATCGGCAACGCCAGTGGTCTCTACAATCTTTTCCGCAACATCGGCGGGAGCATCGGAATCTCGCTCGTGGAAACGATCATCGCGCGCCACGTGCAAGTGCACCGGAATTACTTGGTGCATTCGATTGCTCCCGGGAATCCGGTCTTGCGAAAGGCTTTGAACGGGCTGGGAGGGCTGCTTCGTCAGCACTACAGCGCGGCCGATACGCTCCATCGCGCCCTGGCTATGATCGAGAGGAGCATCAATCAGCAAGCCGCGCTGCTTTCCTACATCGACGACTTTCACTACCTCGCCATAACCGCACTCGTCACCGTGCCGGTCGGGTTTGCACTCAAGAAAATCGCCGGCGGCCGCCGCGTCTCCGCGCACTGAACTATCCAGCTGTTTTCACCCTGCTGGATTTCCGGCACGTAACCTGTTCTGCTATCGGCCATCGACCGAGAACGCCAGCAACACGTTTCCGGGAGTCCCGCCCCACTCACCGTAACCGGAAGACACCAACAGCAACCCGCCAGCGATCACCGGGCCCGGTCCGTCCAGCGATCCGCCATGTGCCGGTTGTCCATTCACTGCCGAATATTCGCGCGCCGTGTCAAAATCCCACAGGACCCTTCCATCGGAAGTTGAGTACGCTCGGATATGTCCATCCACCGATCCGGAGAAGACCACCCCGGGAATTACAGAGACAGCTTGCGATTGCGCTGGGGAACAGCCAACGCGATCGCCGCAGACGTGCACAGGCGGCGCGCTCCAGATTTTGTCTCCGGTTTTCAGGCTGAGCGCAAAAAGTCCGCCGCCCACCGTCGCGTTTGGCACGAGCCGGTAACCCTGCGCGGAACTCTTGTCCGGAACGATGCCTTTAAACCCAATATCAGAGACCCCCACGTACATGTTCTGCCCGTCGCTGGCTGAGCCCCATTCACTGCCGCCGAGTGAACTGCCTTTCCCAACCCGCGTATGCCACAAAACCGCGCCCTTATTGTCTGGATCAAGTGCGTACGCGATGCCCGACTTCTGGCCAATCACCAGTTCCCGGTGTCCATTCCCCAGCGACACAAGAATC
Source organism: Candidatus Acidiferrales bacterium (assembly GCA_050746725.1). Classification (GTDB taxonomy): domain Bacteria; phylum Acidobacteriota; class Terriglobia; order Acidiferrales; family UBA7541; genus Palsa-295. The sequence continues at coordinate 115,958 of JBOGMX010000012.1, forward strand.
GACGGTTGGCCGAAGTCGAAGTCATGCCCGGCAGGCGGTGGACAATTGGCATTGCCAGGGATCGAGCAGGCGTCGTTGAACGCGTCGCCAGCGGTCATTTGGCGCGACCACAGAAGTTTACCGGTCTTGGCTTCGAGCGCCAGCACGGCATCGCTGGTGTCCGTGGTCGGATGAGAATAATTGTCGCCCGTCGCCACGTACACAACTTTTCGCTTCTCATCGAACGTAGGCGTGGACCACACCGCAACGCCCGAAGGCCCATACATCTGTATGCCTGCTTTATTTTTCTCCGTGGGCTTAGGTGCATCGGCAATCGTGAAAGTTCGCCAGAGCATCTTCCCGGTGTTCGCCCTCAGCGCAACCACGCTGCCTCGAAACGTGCAGCATTCGTAGGTGGGCAAGGGCGGCAGCACCTCTTCAAAAGACGACACGCCGAAGTACAGCACGCCACGATGCAGCAACGGGGCCGCCGTAATCATCGAGGCAAAATGTTCGCCGATGGGCGCTTTCCAAAGGAGTTTGCCGGTGGCGGCATCGAGAGCGTAGGCGTTCTGCCCCGCGCCGAAAAAGACGCCTGCGTGCTTCCCCCGCCCGGTGGGTCCGATAACGACTGCCGAGCGAATCGATCCGCCGATTTTAGTGGTCCAGTAGATGCAGCCAGTTCGCGCGTCGAGCGAGTACACGTCGCCGCTCCCGGTGCCCAAGAAAATCCGGCCGCCATCAACCGCGGGCTCGGAGCGCGCATCGGTTTCATCTCCCAGCGCGAACGCCCACTTCAGCTTTAGCTTGGGAACGTCCGACTTCGTAAGCCCGGCATCAGCGGAATTTTGAAAGCGAGTGTTTGCAACACCAGTGCTCCAGCCGGTCCACGCGGGGCCGGACGATGAGTATTGGAACGGCTGCGTGTTAGCATTGCAGAACGCGGACGCCGGCAGCGGAGGAGCGGCTTTCGGCGCAGCAGCGCTCAGGTATAGCGCTACTGCCGTGCGCTCTTGCGGAGTCAGCGTATCGCCCACCGTTTTCATCATGCCCGTTTGCAGCGCGGCGAGAACTTGCGGAATGCTCATCGCTTTCAGCGCGCTCTTTGGAGGAACGCGCTCGGCGCCTGAATCGTGACAACTCGCGCAGTGCGCCTTGTACACCACCGCTCCGTCCTGCGCCCGTACCGATGTTGCCGCCAGAAGCACAACCAAGAGGCACGCGTATCGCATAGTGCTCCTTTCGAGCTTTAATTGGGATCCGTTTAGACTTTTCCGCTCAGAGGAAAACTAAATAAAGTCCCGCTTCCGGGATTGAAAGAAAAGCATCAAGCCGATGCTCAGTACAACGCACGCGCACTCCGCCGCGATTATAGCGAGTAGACGGGGGCTCCATACGGCCACTGCGCCGCCCATTTGTTTCGCCGTTGCCGGTACGCGTACGATCAAATACCACGCGATTCCGTAGGAAGAGTTGCAGATAACCATCGCCGCGGTCGCCCAACCTTCCGATTCCGTGGCGATTGCAATGCATGCGACGAGGCAAAAACCCGCGAAAACGAGCCCGTTAAGCACCGCCGTCACTGGAATGACCCCGTGAGGAAATCCCGTGTCCATCAGTAACAGCGCCCCGACAAACAGCAATGCCCATGGCACGAAGAACATGCCGAACGTAGAGATCATCTTTGCGAGTGCAAATTGGCGCGGCGAACCCGGCAGGCTCATCACGAACGCCAAGTTCTGTTTCTTTTTCTCATTGACCACGTTGCTCAGCGGCAGCATGCACCCGAGCACGATCAAAGCGACGAAAAACCACGTCGCCCCGAGCACTGCCGGCACTTCGCGCTTGGTTTCGATCAGTGCCAGCGCGGCCACGCCCGCCGCAATAGACAGCGTGATCTGAAGCCGGTGCAAGCGTACATCCTTCAGGATCAACTGCCGAACCACGGAGCTTCTCATGCCTCCACCTCCTCGCGGCTGCGTTCCACGTTGGCCACAAAAATCTCTTCGAGAGTCATGTTTTCGACGGAGTGGACGCGCACTCCGCTGTTTTCGTAAGCCGTGGCAAGATCGGGCCGGAAGGAATCGGCTGTTGCGATAGCCAGCCTGCCTTCTCGCCTGATTCCGATGACCCCGGGAAGAGCAGGCAGCGCCACTCCCGCCGGCACTTCCAGCCGCAGACGCCGCCATCGGTCCAGATACGCTTCCTTGTCCATCGAGTCGATGATCCGTCCCCTGTCGATGAACGTGATGCGGTCCGATATTTGCTCCACGTCCTGCGTGTTCTGCGATGAGAAAAGTACGCTGCGATCGTCATCGGCCATCACACCGGTCAGTTCGCGCAGGATTTCGTGTCGCGCCACAGGATCAAGCCCGGTGGTCGGCTCATCCAGTACCAGCAGCCTCGGCCGCCGCGCGAAAACCAGCAGCAGTGTTGCTTTCACGCGCTGCCCGTGCGAAAGCCCCTTGATCTTCTGCTCCGCGCGCAATCCGAATCGCTTCAGCAGCGCTTGCGCGTACTCCGCGTCCCACGCCTCGTAAATCGACTGCATGAACTTCATGTGCCACCCTATGGTCATCGAGTCATAAAGCCGCATGTCGTCCGAAGCGAAGCCAATGTCCCATTTCGCCGCGACCTGCTCATCGGGCATGCGATGGCCAAGCACGCGAACTTCGCCGCGGTCGTGGTGAATCAACCCCATCAAGATACGGATGGTCGTCGACTTGCCCGCGCCGTTCGGCCCAATCAGCCCCATGATCGTCCCGCAGGGCAGCTGCAGATGGATGTCCTGTAGGTCGAAAAACCGGTACGATTTGCAAACGCCGTCCATTTCGATGGCATTGTTGTTCATATGCGTTCCTTTTCGTTTTCGGCATCGGTGACGCGCTCATAGCTCGCTCGAACCCGCTTCTCAAAGTCCTTTGGCGAAAGCCCCAAAAGAGCCGCGCTTCGGGCTGCCTGCTCCAGATGCTGTGTCAGCTCCTGCTCTCGAATGCGGGCTCTTAAATCCGAATCGGAAGCCACATACGAGCCTTTGCCTTGATGGGTAAGGATGACACCTTCCCGTTCAAGCTCCAGGTAGGCGCGTTTCACGGTGATGACGCTCACGCCGATATCAACCGCCAACTGGCGGATCGACGGGATTGCCTGGCCAGTGTCCCAGTCGCCGACGGCGATGCGCTGTTTGATCTGCTCCATGATCTGTACGTACATCGGCCGCTTGTCGGCCTGCGAAATTAGGAAGATCTCGGGCATCTGAGTATGCACAGTATACACACTATGGCTGGATGTCAAGGCTTTTTCCCCGTTTACTCTGGAAGCACTTAAGTGGCTACGAAGATGTCCCGCGCGCGCCGATAGCGCCGGACCTTCATGCAGAAGAGAATCACGACAATCAGCGTGACCACATCCGCCGCGAATTGCGTCATCTGCACGCCGCGGGATCCGAACACCGCTCTGCCGTGGACTGTGACGAAAGCGAGCGGGCGAAGCACGTCAAGGCGCGCGAATAGTTCATTAATCAGTCCACCGACCAGCAGGGAGTAGCTCAGCGTCATCGAGATGGGGTGCGTATATGCCCAAAGTCCGCGACTCTGTCGCGAAGCTGCGAAGTATCCCAGCAGCGTGAAAAAGAGCGCGGCAATTGCCAGCCAATGAAAAAGTCCAAACACGCCGGGAACTTCGGCCTTGCCGGAAACCAGAGGAATATCGAATCGGAAAATGAAAAGCGAAAGCACCATGGCCACAACCATGGCCGCTGTGCATCTGGTCCCGCGACGCTTATGGGGTGTCGTCCTCTTGGCGGCTACCAGATTCATCGCTCCGAGCACGAGCGCCGCTATGCAAGCGACTGTGCAACCAGCCGATCAATGAAATATCCGCGAAGCGCACGAAAAACCTCCCGCCATCGTTTCCAGATCACGCCTGTCCCACAATTTCGCGCAGGAACGAGACGTAATTCTCAAAGGCTCGTCGTCCTGCTTTTGTAAGCCGCACGCGTGTACGCGGCTTCTTGCCGATGAAGTCTTTTTCGACTTCCACATATCCGGATTGTTCCAGAGTTGCGATGTGAGCGCCGAGGTTGCCGTCGGTCATTCCCGCGATCGCTTTCAGTCGCATGAATTCGAGTTGTTCGCGCGGCGGCAGGGCCTTCAGTGCGGCCATGATCTTCAACCGCGCCGGTTGGTGAATCATGAGATCGGGTTGATCCATCGTTTACACCTTCCTCAGCCAAAAGCCGCCCAAGATCAGCGCGCCGCCGCCGACTCCGGCCATCCAGAGGAGAAAATATTGCGGTAGCCAGAAATATCTGCCCACGGTCAGCGCTCCCACTGCCACTCCCAGCAGCGCGAGTCGGCTTCCCCCGCGCCACAGGCCAAGCATCACGTAGCAGATCGCGACTAGCAGGGGAATCAATGCAGCCACTTGCGCGCCCGACCGAGGCGGAAAAATCGCCAGCACCGCCCAGATAAATAGAAATGCGGAGAGACCCGTCGCGCTATATCGCCAGCCGAACGCCACTCGTCCTGCCGTCATTGCGCCCTGGTGCCGGCTCAGCCAAAAACCTCCGGCGATGCCGATCGGTACCAGAGCGAGCCAGATGAGCCACCCGCGTGGCCAAACGTAAGCGGTGGAATAGCCGAGTATCCAGATCGCTCCCCAAAGAATCAGGTGGGAGGACGCTTTCCGGTAACGATAAGCGGAGGCGCTGTGGCGTTCGGTTCGTTCGATATCCACCAGTGCGTGCGCGGCTTCTTCAGGACGCATATTCATGAACCGCTCCTTTGACTTTTCAGAGTACTCTAAATTATAGAGTACTCTGGGTCAAAGGTTCTTCGCTGAGTGCCGCCGCCTCCCGGCCACGGAGGCACTTGCAAGAGGAGCGAGGGCTATAAACTCTGCGTGACCATCGGTCGTTTTTCCTCAGAGTGCGGTTTCTAGCGTTGGCGAACGGGAGGCGGATGCCGTTGCTGCCGCTCGCAACTAGCCATCGCGCATCCGACGCGCAAAAAGTACAGGTCTGCTCGAGCCTGTACTAAACCTGTACCTCCGACCAGTAGGCCCTTCGTAGCGGATTTGCTATCGTCGATCTGTGGCTATGCGCGCAGACGAAAAAGTCGTCTCGGAATCGGCTCTCATGAACCGGATGCGGCAGTCCGTCTCGCAAACATCTCTGATTGGTGCCTCCCAAACCACAGGCATAAACTCCATGATGATCGACCATCCGTTTTTCCATTACTCGCGAATCACGAGCTTCGAGTGCGGACTGCGAACCCGGATTCCGGCGCGCGGTTCGTGGGCCCCGGCGGAACGCGAATCACGGGCTTCTACCCGGAACAGGCATTCGAGTAGAAACACGCATAAGTCGCAGAAAACAAACGATCACGTACCGCCCTACCCGGAACGTCGCGGTGCACCTGAATCTTCGCCCTGCATTCGCTCTGCGCGCTCTGAATTGCAAATTCCGCTTACATTCTCAGCGCGAATGTCCCAGAATCAGCGATGCTGCGATGAGCAACTCCTATGAGTGAGTCGACGAGCAAGCTTTCTCACTATGATGAATCCGGCCGCGTCCGCATGGTGGACGTCACCGCCAAGGCGCCGACGAAGCGTACCGCCCAGGCCCATGCATTCGTCAGAATGCAGCGGAAGACGGTGGTCAGCCTGCGGAAGCTGAAATCACCAAAGGGGAATCCGCTGGAAATCGCCCGGATCGCGGGAATCACGGCGGCCAAGCGCACATCCGAGCTGATTCCTCTTTGTCACCCCCTGGCGCTTACTCACGTGGATGTGCAGGCCAAGCTATGCCAGAATGGAATCGAAATCACCTCGGAAGCGACGGCTACCGGCCCTACCGGCGTGGAAATGGAAGCATTGGTTGGCTCCTCAGTTGCCGCGCTGACGATCTACGATATGTGCAAAGCCCTCGAACGCGGCATGCAGATCACGGAAGTGCACGTGGTGAAAAAATCCGGCGGGCGCAGCGGCACGTACGTACGTCCGGGCGCGCGGACTGGAAAGCGTGGCCGGAAATGACGCCCGCGAAGGACGTTCGTGTCCTGCTAGTTGACGATAACGCGCTGATCCTCGACCTGCTGATGAAAGGGCTCGCGCCGCATTGCGACGTGCATACCGCAGCCGACGGAGCGGACGCTCTGCTGAAAATCGTGGACGATCCTCCCGATCTGATCCTGTGCGATTACCGCATGCCGGGACTGGATGGCCGGCAGCTCTACGACAAAATTCGCGCTCGCCAGCAAACGCGGATGATCCCGTTCATTTTTCTGGCGAGTCGTAGCGACATGGAGGAAAAGCTGAGGCCGCTGGTTGAGGGCGTCGAGGAGTTCGTCACCAAGCCGTTTTTCCTGAAGGACCTGGTGCGGCGCACAAAAAAGGTGATCGACCGGCTGCATCTGGAAAAGCTGCAGAATCGCGCCGTGCGCCCGGGGGTGATTCAGGGCCGCCTGGAAGAAATGAGTATCCTTGACCTGATGCAATCGCTCGAAATGGGCCAGAAATCGTGCAGGCTTACGATTCGCCACGAAGACCACGTGTGCGAGCTGTTTTTTGCTTCCGGGCAATGCTCCGACGCGAAATTTGGCGCCATCGAGGGCGAAGAAGCCGTGTATCAGGCGGTGCGCTGGCCGGCCGGTGAATTTGAGATCGATTTCAATTCCACAGCGTCGCGTTCCACGATTTCCCGCACCACCACCGGCCTGCTGATGGAAGCGCTGCGCTTGATGGACGAGGGGCAGCGCGACAACGCCACCGAAGGCGTTGAGGCCGCGAGCTAGGGCGCCGGTCGATGCGCGTTCGCGTTCTTACCGTCAGCGACTCCGTTTCCGCGGGCAAAAATGAAGATCGATCCGGCCCAGCCGTCATGAAGCGGTGCAGGGAACTCGGATGGGAGGTGGTTTCCTCCTCGGTTCTCGCGGACGATCGCGTGGCCATCGAAAAATTCCTCGGAGAAACCGCCGATTCCGGTGCAGCCGATCTTATTTTGACCACCGGCGGCACGGGAATTGGTCCGCGCGATGTGACGCCTGAAGCGACCATGGCCGCGGCCGACAGGCTGATTCCCGGATTTTCAGAGCACATGCGTGCCGCGGGCACGCAGAAGACGCGGCGCGCGTTGCTTTCGCGCGGCGTAGCCGCAATTCGCCGGTCGACGATCATCATTAATTTGCCGGGCAGCCCGCGCGGATCGGCAGAATCGCTCGACGCGATTGCCGACCTGCTCCCTCATGCAGTTGACGTTCTGCACGGCATCCACCACGGCTGACGATCCCCCAACCTCCGGGTACGCGCCAGTTGCGTGCGCGGAGGCGTTACATTTTGGCGACTTGCCAGAATGCGCACAGCCTGGCCCGCCGGCAATCCCGCCTAAGCCTGCGGCGTGCTACGCTGACAACTTCCAACCGGAAATGCCTGGCAGCTACATTCCGATTTGTATTTTCGCGGTGATCGTGGCGGCTGTGCCAGCCGCCGGATTCGCATTGGCGCGGCGCGCCAGCCGCAACGGATCGGCGAATGTTGGGCGCGTACGGACTCGTGGCGATGGCCGGGTTTCTGGCGGCCGATGAAAATCGCAAGCGGGGTCTGCGTCGGGCTCTTCGCGATCTTGACGGCAGCGCTGTTCGCCCCGGCCGCGGCACTGGCCGCAGTGCATGGCGCGTTTTGGTTCTTGGCGAAAATGGCGGCATACATTTATGGGTTTCTGTGGTTGCGCGCCCGCATTCCGCAATTCCGGTTCGGGCGTCCGATTCGTGCCGCATGGAATTTCCTGATTCCGCTTTCAGCGCTTAATGCGATGTGCGTGGCCGGCGCGCTGGTGGCGCGCGAACAGTGGAACTGGAGCCCGGCGGGGTCGATATTCCTGGCGACGGGCATCGTCGTGGCAATCGCGATTTGGCTGGGACTCCACGATATCAAGGAAACGCAAACCTACGACTTGGACGCAGATGGCAGGCAACAGACTACTTTTTGATTTGTTTGCCGCGATTGCGGCGGCTTCCGCGCTGGCCATGGTGACGCGCCGCAATATTTTGCACGGCGCCATCCTGTTGCTGGCGACGCTGCTTGCAACGGGCGGCATTTTCCTGCAGCTGCAAGCGGAATACGCATTTACCGCGCAACTGCTGCTTTTCGCGGGCGGCATCGTGCTGCTGTTCGTGCTCGCCGTCATGTTGCTGATTCCAGACGCGCTGCGGCAGGATGCGGGATTCAACTGGAAAGCATTTTCGATCTCGGCCTTGGTTCTGGTAATCGCGATTGAGATTTTGGCGTTTTTCTGGGCAAGGCACGACGCAATGCTTTGGCCGTCCATTGGCACCATGCCGCCGAACAACATCGGAGCCATGGGCGACGCCTTGTTCCGTGATGATTTGGCGGCTTTCGAGTTTGCCTCAATTCCCCTGCTGGCCACCATTATTGGAGTGGTGATGCTGGCGAAACGCAGGGCCGAATGATTCCCGTCGAACATTATCTGGCATTCAGCCTGGTGCTTTTCGCGATTGGGGCGGCCGGGGCGCTGATGCGGCGAAACCCGATCGTGATTCTGATGTCGGTTGCAGTGATGCTGACGGCGGTGAACGTGAATTTGATTGCCTTTTCGCGGTTGTGGGGAACCGTGCACGGGCAGCTATTTTCCCTTTTCATCATGGCCGACGCCGCCGCGGAAACCGCGCTAGGCCTTGGAATTCTGGTGGTGTGTTACCGGAGCCGCGACGCACGCGCCGGGGCGGAGTCGGAGCTTTCGAAATGGTGACCGGCACCGCGATCGTTCGGGCCTTTGGCGCCGGTTTAAATCCGCGCTGCCCGCGTCGCGTCAGGATCGCGCCGTGAGTCCTGTTCCTTGGCCGGCAATATCCGCTCAGGCGCGCGTCGATTTTGCATTTGTTCTGCCGGAAATCTTGCTGGCGCTGTTTGGTCTTTTGACTTTGCTCCTCGACCTGACGCTGGATGAGGAGCAAAAATCATGGAACGCGCTTCCTGCTCTTGTGGGGCTGGCGCTGAGCGGCGGAGCGCTGGCGATGCTGGGATTCGGGCCGCAAACCACGTCGGCTTTTGGCAATTCCATCTCAATCGGCCCTTTCTCCGGATATTTCGGCCTGCTGGCGCTGATGCTGGCGGTGCTGCTGGTTTTACTTTCCGCTCATACGGACCATTCCGCGGGTGAGCAATCGGGAGAACGCTATGCCCTGGTGCTGCTGGCGACTGCCGGATTGATGCTTCTGGCGTGCGGCAACGACCTGGTGGTGCTGTTCGTCGCGTTCGAGACGGTTTCTGTAAGCTTGTACGCGCTGGCAAATACGGCCGACGCGGATCGCGGCTCGCGCGAAGGCACGCTACGTTTTCTGCTCGCCGGCGCGTTCAGCACCGCGCTGGTGGCATACGGTTTTTCACTTTTATACGGGCTAGGCGGCTCGACGAATCTTGCGGTAATTTCCGCGCGGATGGGAGAACTCTCGCAAATTTCGTCCGCGCAGAATTTGCTGATTGGAATGGCGCTGGCGGCGGTGGGCGGCGGCATTCTATTGCGGATCGCGGGAGTTCCATTGCACTCGGGGATGCCGGAGGTGGGCGAGCGAGCGCCCGCGGCGGTCGCGGCGTTCATCAGCGTGGCGGGAAAGCTCGCGTGTTTCACGCTGCTTTTGCGATTGCTCTTCTCGATTTTCTGGCGGGAGCGCCACGACTGGGCTCTTTTGCTGATGGCCGCGGCGCTGGTGGCGATGACGATCGGCACGATCGCGTCGCTGCGCCAGATCAACATCAAGCGCCTGCTCGCGTACTCGGCGATCGCGCAGGCGGGCTACGTGCTGCTGGCAATCGGCGCTTCGGTGAATCGCGACGGAAGCTTCAACGTGCGCGGCCTCGGATCGGCCGGTTACTACCTGCTGGCCTTCGTGATATTTCAGCTCGGCGCGTTCGCGCTAGTCATCGTACTGCGGCAGCGGGAAGCACCCGGCGACGAACTAGCCAGCTTGAACGGCCTGCTGCGGAAGCATCCGGCGGCGGGCGCGGCGATGATTTTCCTACTGCTATCTTGCGTCGGCGTGCCGCCGACGGCTGGGTTTATCGCCAAGCTGGAAGTGGTGCGCGTGCTTTTCGCCAACCAGCACGCGGCGCTTGCTTGGATTGCCGTGATTTTCGCCATTCCTCCCGTGTATCCGAGCTATCGAATCATTCGGTCCATGGGGCGGGTAAGGGGCGCTGGCGCGGTTGGAGGCTCCGAACGGACGCCGCTGTCCGATCTGCAGGTGGTGGCGCTGGCGGCGATGGTGATTCTCACGCTGCTGCTCGGAGTTCTGCCGGCGCCATTCGAGCACTTCGTCGCCCAGTCGCTTGCGGCGCTCGCCTTGCGCTAGTTTTGCGGCCCGTCTGCGCTACAATCACACTGAGTTCCCGTGCCTGACCAAAACCCTAAGAAGATTTCGCCAGGAACCATTAAGGCCATTGGCGTGGCCTGGACGCTGCCTTTCGAGCTGGTGGTGCCGATGCTGGCAGGCGGCGGGATCGGCTACCTGATCGATCGCTGGCTGCATACCGCGCCGCTCTTCATGCTGGTGCTGGGATTCGTGGGCTTCGGCTTGGGAATCCGTGGCATGCTGAAAGCCGTGAGCATGCTGGACAAGAAAGACAACGATGGAGAGTGAGGGCGAATACGCGGCCATCGAACGGCGTATGGAGATCTTCGTGCTGGTCTCTGGAGCGGCCATCGCCGCCGCTTCGCTGGCCGGATGGGGCTGGCGCGCGGGACTTTCTGCCGCTGCGGGACTGCTGCTTTGCTGGCTGAATTTTCGCTGGTTGCGGGCCGGGGCCGCTGCCGTGGTACAGCTGGGAGCCGCACAGGCGGAGGCCAGCAAGGTCACCGTGCCGTCTGGCGTGCACGCCAAGTTCCTCGGGCGGCTGGTGTTGTTGCTCGGCGCCACCTATGCTATTCTCGCCTGGCTGCGGTTGCCCGCATTGGAGTTCGTGTGCGGGCTGACGGCGGTGGTTCCGGCCATCGTGCTGGAACTCGGGTACGAGCTGGTGCACGGCCATCACCGCTGGACGCACAGCAAGTCCGATTCCTAAAATATTAAGACGAGCGAACACCCGAACCGGGGAGATCCATGGGCGAGCAAGTCCTCAGCGTGACAAAGTGGGTGAATTGGCTGCTGGGCAAGCCCGCATTGATGTTGCTCGGAGCCCTTCACCTCCACCCCGCAAATCCCGAGTATCCTATCCCAAATTTCTTCGCCATGGAGCTGATCGTTTTTGCCTTCGCCATCGTTTTCTTCTTGTGGCTCAAGCGGCGGCTTTCAGTGGATAAGCCTGGCGCGACGCAACAGTGCCTGGAGCTGTTCCTCACCAACCCGATGGGCATGGGCGTAAAAGACCTAGTGGACGACATTGTAGGGCACGGCGGCGGGCCGCACATCCCCCTGATGGGCTCGATTGGCATGTTCATCCTGCTATGCAATTTGGTGGCGGTGATTCCAGGCTTCATGTCGCCTACTGCGGAAATAACGGTTCCTCTCGCGTGCTCGGTGGTCGTTTTCCTCTACTACAACTGGTACGGCATCCGTCATCACGGGCCGATAGGATACGGAAAGACGCTGATGGGCCCGGTGCTGCTGATTTCTCCGCTGATGGTGGTGATTGAGACGATCAGCCATTTCGCGCGCATGCTCTCGCTGACCGTCCGGTTGTGGGCCAACATGCTGGTGAGCGAATTGATTTATACGACCTTCCTGGGCCTCACCATGGCGCTGTTCCTGTTCGCCGGCCATTTGAATCCGGCGGGATATATCACCGGTGTCGCTCCCGTCGGGATTCCGCTGGCGCTGGACCTATTCCACGTGTTTGAAGCGATTTTGCAGGCGTTCATTTTCACGATTCTTGCGGTGATTTATCTAGGGCTTGCGGTTTCGGAAGAGCACTAGAACGTTCATTCGGAAGCACATAAGTCGGGCATCATGGGCCTCCAGTGTGAGACCGGTAGCCTCCCAAGGCGCTCCGGGAACCACCTCCTGGCGGACAATTCATTACGAGGAGAACGTATGAGCAACAAAGCGATGTGGATCTTGATGGCGATTGTGTTGATGCTGGTGATGGCGCCGGTGACTCTGGCGCAGGCAACCGGTGCGGCAGTGCATGGCACCGACTGGGTGGATCTTGCGGCAGCCGCCGGGTTGGGACTTGCGGCGGCGGGATGCGGCTTGGGGCAGGGACGCGCGACGGCCGCCGCTTGCGAAGCGTCCGCGCGGAATCCGGGAGCGGCTGGCCCGATCCGAATCGCGTTTTTCGTTGGCGTGGCGCTGATCGAGTCGCTGACGCTGTACGTTTTCGCGATCGTTTTCATTAAGTAGTTTTTACGGACGGAATTAGGCGCCTGGAGGTTCGCTAGCGACGAGCGAATTTCCGGGCGCTTTTCTTTTGGTGCATTCCCAGGGGGTGATTTTTCCCACCTGAGGAACTTCCAAATGAAGGCAAAGCTCGCGCGCACACTCCCGTGCCGTGCGATTGGCTTCAACTGCAGGAATTCAGTTTCGAGTGGGCGCGCCGGGCGTTCGCAGCAGCGCGTTGGTGGAAGAACTCGACTGCTGGAGGGGCAGCGAGTGAGCCGCGGAAATGGCCAGCGAACGGACGCGGCCGGGAACGATGCCCAGGTAGAGGGTGCCAATCGCGGCGATCACCAAAGCGAGCGTGACAGCCGGGGACACGCGCGTGGGCACGTACTCCTGCGATTCGGGCCAGAAGTACATGGCCACGATCACGCGCACGTAATAATACGCGCCGATCACGCTATTGATGGCCGCAATCACCACCAGCGCGATCAAGGCTCCGCCATGTGAATGCACCGAATCCAGCGCTCCCTGGAACGCGAAGAACTTCCCGAAAAATCCGCCCGTCGCAGGCAGCCCAAGCAGAGCCAGAAGGAACAGCGTGAAACAGGCGGCCAGCGCGGGCTGTTTCGTGCCCAGTCCGGCATAGTCCTGTATGGAGAGCCGCTTTTCACCCTTCTGTCCCAAGTGCGCGAGCACCAGGAACGCGCCCACTTTCATGAGCACGTAGGCGGCAAGGTAGAAGAGAACGGCGGCCACTCCAAATTCGGTGGATGCGGCGAAGGCGACGAGGATGTAGCCCGCGTGGGCGATGGAGGAATACGCCAGCATGCGCTTAACGTTGGTCTGCACCACGGCGCCGAGATTGCCGATGAACATCGTAAGCACGGCGGAAATCCAGATGACCCAGAACCACATGCTGCTGGCGGAGTGGAACGAGACGTAAAAGATGCGGATCATCAGCGCGAAGGTGGCGGCCTTGGGCGCGGAGGCAAGCAGCGCCGTCACGGGGGTCGGCGCGCCTTCATAGACGTCCGGCGCGTACACCTGAAACGGAGCGGCGACGACTTTGAATCCCAGGCCGACGAAAATCAGCCCCAGGCCGAGAATCGCGAGCGAGGGGATATGCCCGGTGCCGGCCACTTGGCGCGCCAGCACGGTTTTGATGGTGTCGATGTAGGTGGTTCCCGTCGAGCCATAGACCATCGCGATGCCGTAGAGGAAAAACGCGGTGGCGAAAGACCCGAGCAGGAAATACTTCATCGCGGCTTCGTTCGATTCACGCGCGTGGCGCCGGAAGCCGCAGAGGATGTAGCTGGAAATCGAGCTGATTTCGAGGCCGATGAACGCGGTAATCAGTTCGTTCGCTCCGGCGAGAATGCCCATGCCCGCCGTGGCGAAGAGCACCAGGGCGTAGAATTCGCCGCGCTGAATGCCTTCGTTATCCAGATAGTCGATCGAGCCGAGAATTGCCAGGGCCGCGGCGGTGATGACCACCACGTGAACGAAAATGCTGAAACCGTCCGTGCTGATCAGCCTGCTATAGGCGAAGCCCTGTTCGCGGATCGCCAGGTGAATCGAAGCGAGAGCCACTAGCGTGCCCACGAAGGCAGTCCAGCCCAGAGCGCGCCGTTTCGAGGGCTTCACGAATGGATCCGCGATCATGACGATGATGCCGAAAATGCACAGGACCAGTTCCGGAGCGATGCGGTGAAAATTGGCGATCTGTTGAGCCATGCTGATCGTCATGCCACTCATGGGCGCACCTGCCTTTCCATGATGGCGGCAGGCAGCACCAGCGAATGCGGGCCGATCTTACGGGGCAGCGTGGGCAGCGATGCGTTCTGCGGGCGCTGCAGCTGATCGTTCATTTGCTGCAGCAGCGCGTTGGTGGCAGGCTCCATTGACCGCGTGAAGAGCGGCGAAGCCAGTCCCATGAAGAGAATCACCACGGCCAGAGTAGCCAGAATGAAGCGCTCGCGCCGGGATGCGTCCGGCAGGGTTTTGTTTTTCTCAACGGTGACGTCGCCAAGCGCCACCCGCTGATAGGCCCACAGTAAATAGATGGCGGAAAGCACCGCGCCGCTGGCGGCCCACGCCGCCCAGGCGTGGTGCGTGGCGAACGTGCCGATCAGGATCAAGAACTCGCCGATGAAACCGTTGAGCGGCGGCAAAGCCAGCGAAGAAAGCGCGATGAACAGAAAGAACGACATCAGCACAGGCATGGGCGTTGCCAGCCCGCCGAACTCCTTTATTTCGTGCGTGTGGCGGCGATCGTAGAGCATTCCGACGACAAGAAAGAGTGCGCCGGTGGAAACACCGTGGTTCAGCATCTGGTAGATTGCGCCCTGCATCGCTATGGCGTTGAATGCAAAGATTCCGAGAACCACGAAGCCAAGGTGGCTCACCGACGTGTAGGCCACAAGCCGCTTCAAATCGTGCTGCACTGTGGCGACCAGCGCGCCGTAGACGATGCCGATGATGGCCAGCACGCCGATCAGGGGCGCCAGCTTATGGGCCGCGTCAGGGAAGAGCGGCAGGCAGAAGCGGAGCATCCCGTATGTGCCGAGTTTCAGCATAACGCCCGCCAGGATCACGGAACCGGCGGTGGGAGCTTCGGTGTGCGCGTCTGGTAGCCAGGTGTGCAGAGGGAAGAGCGGCACTTTGATGGCGAACGCCAGAAAGAAAGCGCCAAACAGCAGCAGCCCTTCGGTGGACGGAAGCGGGGCGCTATTCGAAAGGATGTTTTCGATGATCGGCAGATCGAAGGTGCCCGTCAAGTGGTACAGCCAGAGAATGCCGACGAGCATCAGAATCGAGCCGAACATGGTGTACAGGATGAATTTTACGGCGGCGTAAATGCGGCGGTCGTGGCCCCACATG
Source organism: Candidatus Acidiferrales bacterium (assembly GCA_050746725.1). Taxonomy (GTDB): domain Bacteria; phylum Acidobacteriota; class Terriglobia; order Acidiferrales; family UBA7541; genus Palsa-295. Next base: position 131,149 of record JBOGMX010000012.1, read on the forward strand.
CCGATAATGAAGTACATCGGGATCAGCGTGATTTCCCAGAAGACGAAGAAGAGAAATAGATCGAGCGATACGAAGACGCCGATCATGGCCGTCTCGATCACCAACAGCGAGATGAAGAATCCCTTCACGTGCTCGTGGATGGAATTCCAGGAGCACAGAATCGCCAGCGGAGTAAGGAACGTGGTGAGCAGGACTAGAAAGAGGCTGATGCCGTCGATTCCCATGTGGTAATGAATCGACGGGCCGATCCAATTGTAAAATTCCTGGAACTGATACCCAGGATCGGTGGAATCGAAGCCGTGCAACAGAAGCAGCGAAACCGCGAATTCACCAAGCGAAGCGGCAAAGGCGATGCGGCGAATCCAGACGTGATCTTCCGAACGCAGCACTAGCAGCGCCGCCACGCTGAAAAGCGGGAGAAACGTTATGACCGTCAGCAAGTATGAGGATTGAGTGTGCACCCTAGCGCACCGCCAATCCTATAAAGACAAGCAATAGCATGGTGAACCCCACCGCGCCGATCACCACCCACGAGGCGTAGCTGCGCGTGTTGCTGGATTGCAGTTCTCGCACGGCGCCGCCGGATTCGCGCGCCACCTTAGCGGTGCCGTTCACAGCGCCGTCAATCACGGTGCTATCGACGAACTGCCAGAGAACTTTCGTGGAAATCCAGAGGAACGGCCGCACGATGACCGCGAGATAAATTTCGTCAACATAGTACTTGTTCAGGATCAGCGCGTAGGCGCCGTGCAATTTTTGAGCGAGCTGTTTCGGAGCGTTCGGATTCTTGATGTAAAACCACCACGCGATCAGCAGGCCGATCACGGCCAAAATCACCGGGATGCCCACGATCGCAAGCAGGACCTGCACGGCAGGGCTGTGGGCGGTACTCGCCGAGACTTCGGAAACCACGGGCGTTGGCGCATATTTGGTGAACACCGGCTCCAGGAACCGGCTGAAATAATTGATTCCGCCCGCCAGTTTCGGCGCGGCAACCCAGCCGCCGAAAATGGAAAGGAACGCCAGAATCATCATCGGAATGGTCATGTTCCGCGGAGATTCGTGGACGTGTACCTGATGCTCGTCAAATCGCGGCTTGCCGCAGAACGTCAGGAAAATCAGGCGGAACATGTAGAACGAAGTAAGGCCCGCGGCGACGACGCCGACCGCCCACACCCACAAACTGGCGTGCGGCCCTGATTCTGCCGCGCCCAGGATTTCGTCCTTACTGAAAAAGCCGGCGAATCCGGGAATGCCGGCGATAGCCAGCGTGGCGATCAGCATGGTCCAGTACGTGATGGGGATCTTTTTGCGCAGGCCACCCATCCTGGTCATGTCCTGCTCGCCGCCCATGGCGTGAATCACGCTGCCTGCCGTAAGGAAGAGCAGCCCTTTGAAGAATGCGTGCGTCATCAGGTGGAAGATGCCCGCGGCGTACGCGCCCACTCCGCAGCCCAGGAACATGTAGCCCAGCTGCGAAATGGTGGAATACGCGAGAACTTTCTTGATGTCGGTCTGCATCAGCGCGATGGTGGCGGCGTAGAACGCTGTGATTCCGCCGACCACCGCGACCAGCATCATGGCGATGGGAGAGCGCGAATACACTGGATTCATGCGCGCGACCATGTAAACGCCAGCGGTAACCATTGTGGCGGCGTGGATCAGCGCGCTGACGGGCGTGGGGCCCTCCATCGCGTCCGGAAGCCAGACGTACAGCGGCAATTGCGCCGATTTGCCGATAGCGCCCACGAACAGCAGGACTGCGATCACGGTGAGCGCGCCGGCATGGGCCATCGTGTCGGGAGTCATCTTGGCGGCTTCCTGGAACATCGTGGTGTAAGTCAGTGAGCCGAAGGTCCAGAACGCCAGAAGTACGCCAACCATGAAGGCGAGATCGCCAATGCGCGTGGTAATGAACGCTTTTTTGCCCGCGTCAGCGGCCGACTTCTTGCGGAACCAGAACCCGATCAGCAAATAGCTGCAAAGCCCTACGCCTTCCCAGCCCACGAACAACACCGCCAGGTTCGCGCCCAGGACCAGCGTGAGCATGAAGAACATGAACAAATTCATGTAGCAGAAGAAGCGGTAGTAGCCGCCCTCGTGCGCCATGTAACCGATGGAATAAATGTGAATCAGCAGACCCACGAACGACACGGTGAGCAGCATGATCACGGTCAACTGGTCTACTTGCAGCGCGAAATTGATGTGGAACGGATGCTCCGAGTAGTCCCCGGCAACCATCCAGGTGAAGTAGTTCTTCACCACGGGGATCTGGCTCGCTGGCAGATACCAGAATTCGCGAACGAGTTCGCAGACGGCGGCAAACGTCAGCGCCACGGCCCCGATCGCAACCGAATTCACGGCTGCTTTCGGGAAGTGCTTGCCGAAAAGGCCATTGATGGCCGCGCCGAGGATCGGCAGCGCCAAAATGATCCAAATGTAATGAAGCATCGGCATCAGGGTTTCAGTGTTCCGTGTGTTCCGTTGTCGAACGGCTCGGCGGGAAGTTTCGACCACCTTCTCCCAGAGAATGCACGCGCTCGACATTGAGAGACAGCCCGTTTTGCGCCATCATAATTACAATCGCCAATCCCACCGCCGCTTCCGCGGCCGCCACCACGATCACGAAAAAGACAAACACCAGTCCGTCCAACTGACGGTGGGCCCTGGCGAAAGCCACGAAGGCCAGATTTACGGCATTGAGCATCAGCTCGATGGACATAAACACGGCGATGACGTTGCGCTTGAAAACGAACGCAACCACTCCCAAACCAAACAAAATGCCGCTGAGCACGAGGTAATAGGAGATCGGGACGATCACTGGTTTTTCCTCGCCAGCACCAACGCTCCTAGAATCGCGACCAGGATGAGAATCGATGTCGCCTCGAAATTAAACAGATACTGCCGGAAAAGCACCATCGAAAGAGCCCGCGTGGAAACCGCAGCCGTGAAGGCGCCCGCGCCGGTGGCGGCAACCGAGCCAGCGCTCGAACCGTACATCCAGCGCGCGATCTCGATTAGCAAAAAGAATCCGAGTGCCAGCCCGGCATACTTGGCAAGCTTGCTGAAATTGGTGCGCTCTTCCACGCCCGCATTCAGCAGCATGATCACGAAAACGAACAACACCATCACCGCACCCGCGTACACGATGATCTGCACGGCCGATATGAACTCCGCGCCCAGCAGCAAATAGAGGATCGCGAGCGCCACCATCACCAGGATCAGCGACAAGGCGCTGTGAATCGGCTCGCGCGCAAGAATCAGCATGATCGCGCCGGTAATCGCCAGCAAAGCGCAAGCGAAGAATACGATCAGCGGGACGATCATGCGCTCCTCGTGACGAATGCAACCACGGCCGCCGTGATCACCAGATTCGCGATCGAGACAGGAAGCAGCAGCTTCCAGCCAAACGACATCAGCTGATCGTAGCGGAAGCGCGGCAGCGTGCCTCGAACCCAAACGTAGAAGAAGAGGAACACCAGAACTTTCACCGTGAACCAGAAAGGTCCCTGGATGTACGGCGCGACCATCGGAAGCAGGCACAGGACCCCAATTCCCAGAGCCAGCACCGTCACCACTGTAAACTGCAACCGCGCCAGGCCGCGCATGTGCGTGGCGGCATCGTAAGCGCAATAAAAGCCAAGAGCGATGAGGCATGCTCCGGGCAGATACAGCTGCCAATGCCAGGTTTCCGGAAAGGGCGAAAGCCAGCCGCCAAAAAACAAAATGGTCGCGAGGCAGGAAACCGTGATCATGTTGGCGTACTCAGCCATGAAGAACATGGCGAACTTGAAGCTCGAGTACTCGGTGTGAAAGCCGGCCACCAGTTCCGTCTCCGCTTCCGGAAGATCGAACGGCACACGGTTGGTTTCCGCGACGGCGGCGGTGAGGTAGCAAAGAAATCCTACGATTTGCGGAATGAAGTGCCAGCGGGGGATGAAGCCAAGCCAATAGCCATGCTGATTCTCGATGATTCCGTTGAAGTTGAACGTGCCGGCGAGTAGCAGCACGCCAACCACGGAAATCGTCAGCGAGACTTCGTAGCTGATCATCTGCGCCGAGCTGCGCAGGCTGCCCAGCAGCGGATATTTGCTGTTGGAGGACCAGCCTGCCAGCGCCACTCCGTAAACGCCCATCGAGGTGATCGCAAACAAATAGAGCAGCCCGATATTGCTATTCGAAACGACCCAGAGCGGCTGGCCGAAAATATGTATGCTCGGCGGCCCAAACGGAATCAGCGCAATGGCGGTGAGCGAGAGCGACAGCGCCAGAAACGGCGCGAGCACGTACACCAGCTTGTCGGAAGTGGGCGGAGTGAAGTCTTCCTTGAAAAGAAACTTGAGGCCGTCCGCCAAGGGCTGAAGCAGCCCGTGCGCGCCCACGTAATAGGGGCCCCAACGGGATTGAATGTGCGCAACTACTTTGCGCTCAAACCAGGTGAGATACGCTAAAGCCGTCATTACAATGAACAGCAGAACGGCTATTTTTATTAACGATGCCACCAGGACTGAGTGCTCGGAGATGAACCCCACGGTTTCTCTCTTGCCTCGTTAGTCGAAATTAGCTTGGAACAATAGTTGCCCAGTGTACCACTGGTGAAGAGATAGTCCTCGGAAGAAAAGATCGCGCCAGCCGGCGCGTTGTACGACGGCTCTGGAATTCTGCAAGATGCCGTCGCCACTTCGGCGCCGCCTGCCAGCAAATTTGCAAACGAAAGATCGTAGCCGGGAACGTGCTGCCGAATTTCGTCGAATGCCGCTTCCGGCGTGCGCAGACGAATCGGCGTGCCCATGCCCAGCATGCCGAGCTGGTGCGACAAAATTCGGAGCAGATCGAAATCGCTGCGCGGGCCTTGAGGATCGATCGAGCGGTGCGTCATCTGCACTTCGCCCGCGGTGTTGGTGAGCGTGCCTTCTTTTTCGTAGGTCGATGCGGCCGGCAACACCACGTCCGCGTGCTTGGCTGTTTCCGTCAGGAACATGTCCTGAACGATGAGCAATTCCAGCCCGGCGATGCGGCCCGATTCGGAGATCTTGAAAGTCTTCGCCGGATTGGCGCCGACCACGTACAAGACCTTCAACTTTCCGGCGACCGCGGCTTCCATCATTTCGCGCGCGGAAAGTCCGGGCGTTTCGGAAATCTCTCCGCCCCAAAGCTTCGCGTAGCGCGCACGCTCGGCGGTATCGGAAAGCGAGGCGTAACCTGGCAGGCGATCTGGCAGCAAGCCCATATCCGCCGCGCCGCGAGAGTTCGAGTAGTCGCCGAGGGCCATGAATTTCGTCTTGCCGCCGAGGCGTGCCGAAAGCGAAACCAGATCGCGAATCGCCGCGCCTTGAATCGAAGTGCCGAAGAGTACGACCACGTCGCTTTCGGATTCGAGCGCTGCTTTCAAGCGGGTCAGGCTTTCCGCGGTATTCGCATCGAATTGGCCTTGCCCGGTAGCCAGCCAGCGCAACGCCTGCGCTTCGGCGTCCCGCGGAACTTCCGCCACGATTTTCGCCTGGCGATGAATCTTGCTCGGGCGGCCGTTGATTGCGTAGAGCCGTGCCTGGTGGTGCCGAACGCCGGTGCGAATTTGCCACGCGACCAGGGGGTTTTGATTGGTTACGTCATTCGCGATCAGCAAAACCGCGTTGGCGTTGTAGACATCGGCCATGGTGGCAAGCGAATCCTTGGCGCTTGGGCCAAGCGCGGCCGCCAGGCCGGCGTAATCGGCGGTGCGATGGTGATCGATGTTGTTGGTGCCCAGCGTGACGCGCGCAAAGCGATTCAGCAGGTAGTTTTCTTCGTTGGTGGTGTGATTCGAGCCGATCACGCCAATCGCGGACGGCCCGTGCGTTTCGTGCGCCTGTTTTAAGCGGCGGGTTACTTCTTCGAGCGCGTCTTCCCAGCTGGCCGGCTCCAGCGAGCCGTTCCGCCGCACCAGCGGCTGGCGGATTCGCTCCGCATTCGAAGTGAAATCGAAGGCAAAGCGCCCCTTGGCGCACAAAAATTCGCCGTTGGCGCCGGAATGATCGCGATTATTGGCGCGGATGATTTCGTTGTTACGCACGCTCAGCGTGGTCTTGCAACCGTTCGAGCAGTGCGTGCATGGATTGCTGACGTAGGTCATTTCCCAAGGCCGCGTCTGGTAGCGATACGTTCCGCTAGTTAGCGCGCCCACCGGGCAGATGTCGATGCACATGCCGCATTCTTCGCAGGCCAGTTCGCCAGAGGCGTTCGGAAGGATCACGGAGAGCACGCCGCGCGAGCCAACGCCGAGAGCTTTCACGTCCATGCCTTCGTCGCAGACGCGCACGCAGCGGTAGCAAAGGATGCAGCGGGGCGCGTCGTAATAGACCAGCGGCGACCATTTTTCCTCGGGCGTGTGCAGCTTTTCTTCCACAAAGCGGGTCTTGTCCAGCCCGTAGCGAAAGGTCATGTCCTGCAGCTCGCACTCGCCGCCCTTGTCGCACACCGGGCAATCGAGCGGATGGTTGGAAAGAAGAAACTCGATCATGTCCTTGCGCGCTTTGTGGACCACCGGCGTGGCCGTCTTCACCACCATGCCCTCGGTCGCAACCAAGGTGCAGGCGGTCTGCAGCTTGGGCATTTTTTCCACTTCCACCAAGCACATGCGGCACGCAGCCTGCAGCGCCAGTCCAGGGTAGTAGCAAAAGGACGGAACTTCGATCCCTTGCTGCTTCGCAGCTTCGATCACCAGCGTGCCCGCCTGCGTCGTCACCTGGTGGCCATCGAGCGTGAACGTAATTTGTTTCGTCATTTGTTTCTGTTCGGGCATGCGATTCCTAATGAACTCCCGCGATCACTTCGGCGGGAGCGTAAGGGCATTTGCCTTGCAAATGTTCCTCAAATTCGTTGCGCCATTTTTTCACGATGCTGATCGTCGGCAGAGCCGCGGCATCGCCGAGCGCGCAGAACGTGCGCCCCAGCATGTTTTTCGAAAGCTCGTCGATCAGCGGAATGTCTTCCTGCGTGCCCGCGCCTTCGTGGAAGCGGTCGAGCATCTTGCGCAGCCAGGCCGTGCCTTCGCGGCAGGGAATGCACCAGCCGCAGGATTCGTGCGCATAGAAATGCATGATGCGGCGTGCCACGTCCACCATGCAGGTGTCTTCGTCGAGTACCACTGTGCCGCCGGAGCCGAGCATCGAGCCGATTTTCGCCACCGAGTCGTAATCCATCGCGACGTCAATTTCGTCGGCGGAAAGCAGCGGGCAGGAGCTTCCGCCAGGAATCACCGCTTTTAGTTTCTTGCCGTGCCACACGCCGCCGGCAACTTCTTCGATCAGCCGGCGCAACGGAAACCCCAAGGGCAACTCGTAAATTCCCGGCCGGTTGACGTGTCCCGAAATCGAGTAGAGGCGCGTGCCGCCGTTTTTCGGCGTGCCCAGCGCGGCGTACGCGTCACCACCCATGCGAATGATCGCCGGCACGGTGCTCAGCGTTTCAGCGTTGTTAATTACCGTAGGGCAGCCGTACAGCCCGACAACCGCGGGGAAGGGAGGCTTGATGCGCGGATAACCGCGCTTGCCTTCGAGCGATTCCATCAGCGCCGATTCTTCGCCGCATTCATACGCGCCCGCGCCGGTGTGCGTACTCAGATCGAAGTCGAAGCCGGTGCCGAGAATGTTCTTACCCAGATAGCCGTGGTCGTAAGCTTCTTTAATCGCCGGATCTAGTATCTCGATGATGTACCGATATTCTCCGCGGACGTAAATGTATCCGCGATGAGAATCGATGGCGCGGCCCGCAATCACCATGCCTTCGATCATCTGGTGCGGATCCATTTCCATCAGCGGACGGTCTTTGCAGGTTCCCGGCTCGCTCTCGTCGGCGTTGCACAAAAGATATTTGGGCTTGGGCGAATCCTTTGGGACGAAGCTCCACTTCATGCCCGTGGGAAATCCCGCGCCGCCTCGGCCACGCAGGTTCGACTTCTTCATTTCGTCGATGATCTGGGCCGGCGTCATCTGCTTCAGCGCTTTTTCGATCGCCTGATAGCCTTCGTGCTGCATGTAGACGTCGATTTTGCGCGAATCGCGAATGCCGAAGCGTTTGCTGATCACCGGCACTTCAGCAGGCAATCGTTCATGCAGCGCTCCGGACGTGACTGGCTCGGGCGCCGGCCTTTTGCCGTCCTGGAGTTGCTCGAAGAGCGCGTCGACTTTGTCGGGATCGAGATTCTCGTGGAAATCGTAGTTTACTTGCAGCGCTGGAGCGCCCGTGCACGCGCCGATGCACTCGACTTCCTCGAGCGAAAACGTGCCGCTGGGCGAAACTTCCTTGTCTCCGATTCCGAGCCGCTTCTGCACATGCTGATAGAGTTCGTTGCCGCCCCGCAGCATGCAGGAAATGTTGGTGCAGACCTGAATGTGATGGCGCCCGGCCGGTTTACGGCGCAGCATCGAGTAATACGCCAGTGTTTCCGTGACTTCTAGAATGTTCAGATCGAGCCGCTTGGCGATTTCGTCCAAAAGCTCGTCGCTCAGATAGCCAAAGCGATCCTGCCCGTACATCATCATGGGGATCAGCGCCGAGCGCTTCACCGGGTATTGGCTGACGATCTCGTTGAATTTGTCGTTAAGCTCTGGTGGAAGTTGCATGGTTTCGTTGAATTTAGCGGTCCACTTCTCCCAAAACGATGTCGGTGGTGCCGATGCACGCAACCACGTCTGCGATCAGTCTTCCTACGCACAGTTTCGGCAGCGTCTGCAGGTTCACGAACGACGGCGCCCGGAATTTCACTCGATACGGTTTCGGCGATCCGTCGCTCACCATGTATACGCCCATCTCGCCGCGCGGCGATTCAATTGCCTGATATACCTCGCCCGGAGGCGGCGCAAATCCCTCGGTGAAAATCTTGAAATGATAGATCAGCCCTTCGATCGACGTCTTCATTTCCTCGCGCGAGGGAGGAATGATGCCCGGCGCTTCGGCCCGGAACGGCCCCGTAGGTGGAATTTTATCTATCGCCTGGCGAATAATTTTTAGGCTTTCTCGCATTTCGGCGACCCGCACCTGATAGCGCGCGAAACAGTCGCCGGCAGTTTGCGTGGGAATGGCGAAATCGAATTCGTCATAGCTTGAATACGGGAAGGCTCTCCGCGTGTCGTACGCCACCCCGCTGCCGCGCAGCATCGGGCCAGAAGCGCCCATGGCGATCGCATCCGCGGCGCTCAGCACGCCAACGCCTTGCGTGCGGCCCATCCAGATGGGGTTTTTCGTCAGCAAATTCTCGTATTCATCGATATGACCGGGCAAGCCTTCCACCACACGTCGCACGCCATCCAGCCAATCCGGCGGGGGCTCCAGAGCCAAGCCTCCGATGCGGAAGTAGCTCGTCATCATCCGCTGGCCAGAGACGTACTCGTAAATCTTCATGATTTCTTCGCGTTCGCGAAAGGTGTAGAGGAAGACGGACATCGCGCCAAGGTCGATGGCGTGCGTCCCCAGCCACACCAGATGCGAGCTGACCCGCGTCAGCTCGGTCAGCAGCACGCGGATGTATTGGGCGCGCTTGGGGATTTCCAGTCCGATCAGCTTTTCAGCTGCAAGGCAGTAGCACAAATTGTTGGAAAGAGGCGCGAGGTAGTCGATGCGGTCGGTCAGCGTGATGCCTTGCGAATAGGTCTTCGATTCGCACGATTTCTCGATTCCGGTGTGAAGGTATCCGATCACCGGCTTGGCGGAAAGCACGATTTCGCCATCCAGCTCCAGCACCACGCGCAACACGCCGTGTGTGGACGGGTGCTGCGGCCCCATGTTCAGAACCATCGGTTCTGCGGGGCCGGATTGGGTTTCTAGCGTTGCCATCACTTCACCAGCTCCTCAAAACTTCAGCGATACCCCTCAACGGGGTAGTCCTTGCGCAGCGGATGCCCCTCCCAATCCTCCGGCATCAGAATCCTGCGAAGATCGGGGTGTCCCTCGAAACGAATGCCAAAAAGATCGAAGATCTCGCGCTCATGCCAGTCGGCGGTGGGCCAAATGCCGGTCACGGACGGCAGCGTCGCGTCCGATCCGGACAAGCGAACCTTAATTCGCACCCGATCGCGCCTCTGCATCGAGAGCAGGTGGTAGTTCACTTCGAAGCGAGGCTCCATCGGAAATTGATCCACCGCTGAAACGTCCGAGAGAAACGTGAACGCCAGCGATGAGTCCTTCGCCAGAAACTCGCAAATGCGGATCAGGTCTCGCCGCGCCAGCACCACAGTGGTTTCTCCCCTGGATTCAATCACTTCCGCGATGGTCTGGGGCTCCCGCTCGCGCAGCTTTTGTACGGCTAGGCTTTTCTCGTTTTCTTGCGGTTCCACGTTGTACCCGATTCCCGGCGGGCGGTTACTGCCACTCGAGCGCGCCCTTTTTCCAAAGGTAAATGTAGCCAACGAGAAGGATGGCAATATAGAGCACCATCTCGACGAATCCAAATACTTTCAGATCGCCGTAAATGAGGGCCCACGGATAAAGAAAAATTGCCTCGATATCAAACAATATAAAGATCAAGCCGACCATGTAAAAATGCACTGAAATTGGCATGCGCGCGTCGCCCACCGGCGCAACGCCGCATTCGTACGGCTGATCCTTTTCGCGCGTCCGCTTGTGCCTGCCCACAACCGTGGAGGCGGTCACCAGCACGCCAGCCAGCCCGGCGGCTAGTATAAACATCAGCAAAAGCGCTCCGTAATTGTCGAGGTAGATGCCGGTCATTTATCTTTACACTGCTATAATAGCGTCCGTCTTTTGATCGGTCAATTGAACTCCCTGGATTTTTCATCGTGCCCGGTCGTTTTGGGGGAGAATCACGGTCGATGAGCTCCGGATTCAACACCGACGTGCGCGTCGGCGAGCAGATCTTCCACATCCAGACCGAAGACCGGGGGCCCAGCCACCCCGCAATCGATACAGCTGTGTACCTAAACGGGCGTGTCTTGCACCGGCGGTCGTCCAATTACCAGGAATTCGCCGCTTCGGCCGATTTTAGCCCCGAGGGCGTCCGCCAGCGCGTGGCGGAGCAGCACCGGGCGGTCGTCCAGGAAATTCGATCTGGCGTATTGGGCGGCGCTGCGTTGCCGGAACCCGAAAAACCGAAACCATCCGGCAATGGGATACAGGTGCAGCTACTGAATCCGCAGTCGTGGCTTTCCGCGGGACGGGTTTCGCTCGATTTGGAGATTTTGCGCCGGGCGGACGGTCAGCCCTGGCCCGGCGCGACGATCGAAGCGGCCATCGAAGGTTCGGCCTCGGGCGACCGGCATACCGGCACCAGCGACGAACAGGGCCGTGCGCGAATCCAGTTTTCGCTGCCGCCGCTGGGCAAAGGAGATTTGACGCTTGTGATTCTGGCCAGCGCCGATGGCGACCGCGACGAAGTGCGCTTCGCCATGCGCTCGCGCGATAAGTCAAAGCCCTCAAGCGCCGCGCCATCGGCATAAATGCCTGGGCCTGTTTGAAGCGCCGGCGTCTCGCCGGCGAATTTTGCAGAGTGGCATGTGCCCGACGGCGCCGCCCACCGCGGCAACGCTGTCGTTTGGAGCGAGGCCGCTTTTTGGCCGACACGCGCAGTTTGCGTCCCGGCGAACTTAGCCCGGAAGTGTTCTGCGTTGTTCCTGGGTGCCGCAGATGGATAGCGATTTGTCATTCCGAAGCGAAGCGAGGAATCTGCTTTTCGTTCGCATGCAAGGAAAAAGCAGATTCCTCGGGCAAATGCCGCCCTTCGGAATGACAATTGAATGGTGTTTTTTGCCAGACTCGCAGAATCGGAGAACGGGTTCGCATGGAAATCATCGTCAATGGCGACCGCCGCACCGTGCCCGAGGGCCTGACCGTCGTCGCACTGCTCGAATCTCTGCAAATGCGCGCCAATCGCGTGGCCATCGAACGCAACCGCGAAATCCTCCCGCGTGCCCAATGGCACTCGACGCAAGTCCAGCCCAACGACACCTTCGAAATCGTCCAATTCGTCGGCGGCGGTTTGTAAATGAGCGATACAATTCTTCAGTTAATTGCGCCTTTTGCCGCTGCAATCCTAGTTACGTTTTTCACGTGGCGGCTCAACTGTACTCTCAGCCGAGGCGCGCCGATTACTCCGTTTTCCCAAAAACTGCTGAGCCATGGCTTTCTTTTTATGCTGGGTGCCGGCCTATTAATCGCTTGGAACGATCAGCTCGCCGCCCTCCTTCGCTTTCCTGGACGCGAGGTTTGGCGTCCACTGAGCTTTGGTTGGGCGGTTCTGCTACTGTACGACGCTACACGCAGGCTGCATCGAGAGGGCGAAGCTCACGACGCTGGTCGAGGCTCAGATCCCCTTGCAGTAATGGAAACTGATGAATCGCCTCGGCCGGCCAAGACCGATTGGAATAACATCGGGATTACGGCGATGCGCTTCGTCCTGTTCTTCGCCATCGTTGGAGCCATCGGGATGCGACAAATCGCTGGATACGTTATGGTGGCTGCACTTGCGGTCACGTTGTGGGTGCTTGAGAGGAAATCAGGCCGGGCTGCGGTACCGCCCGAGCGTTCCTCTTAGTCACGAAGCTGGGACGTTAGCAGCGCAATCCGCTTCAAAGGCTTCCGAGCAAGTGCCCCATCTTCTTCTTCTTAGTCTGCAAATAGGCGCGGGAGTGTTTGCTGGCAGGCGGCTGGCAGGGAATGCGCTCGACCACGCGAACGCCGTTCCGTTCGAGCTGGCTGACCTTTTCGGGGTTATTCGATAGCAGGCGCACCGAGCTAGCGCCGAGAGCCTTCAACGCGGCAGCGGCGAAATCGTAATCGCGGTGATCGGCGGCAAATCCCAGCTTGCGGTTTGCCTCCACAGTATCGAAGCCGCGATCCTGCAGCTCGTACGCGCGCAGCTTATTGATCAGGCCGATCCCGCGGCCCTCCTGCGCCAGGTACAGGACGATTCCAGAAGGCGCCTTGGCGATGCGCCGCAAAGAAAATTCCAGTTGCGCGCGGCAGTCGCATCTTTCGGACCCGAAAACGTCCCCCGTGAGGCATTGCGAATGGATCCGCACCAGCGTCGGTTTGCGGCGCGCCAGCTTGCCGTGCTGGATGGCCACTGCTTCGTCGGTTGGCCCCGCGCCTTTAATGCCGTAAATCGTGAACCGTCCAAAGCGCGTGGGAAACTGGGCCGTCGCCACCACGCGCGCCTTCGTCGATCGCCTATTTTTCGTCATGATAATCCTCGATTATAGCAGCCGCGTCGAATTTTCGGCCCTCGGGCAGTCCAGAGCGCCTCGCAGAGTGCCCGTGTGAAGCTTCACAAGGCACCTTAGAGCGATTGAATTTTCGCGAGCATGCTTAAAAGCCTGACCGAGGCCACGGAATCGCTCTAAAGGGAAGTCCCGGCCTCCCGTATTTCGCATCTTGCCGTACGAATGCCTCGTCCCGAAGTCGCGCCGAGTCACGGCTCATGTGGAGTGCGGCGGCTCGCCGCCGCTGTAGTCCGCTATATATAACTCGAATATAAACCGTCCGGGAAGTCGGTCCCAGAGCAACTGCGGCCGCCGATCTCTTTACATCTTTCCCTCCATTGGCTAACGTAACTTCACGAAACGCGGCGATACCGCGTGGAGATCAGATGAACCCCGTGTTCGAAGGCCGCAACCTGCTGTTCGCGCTGGTCCTGAAAGTGGGCTGGGCGGCTTCGTTCGCTGCGTTGCTGGTTCGCTTCAAATCCTTCCGCAAGCTGGTCTTCACAGAGAATCGCGACCCCGGCGAGAAAGTAAAACTGCTGCTCTTTCTGGTTCCTCCTCTGGCATTGGGAATCATGCTGCGCCTGATCGGCAAATACACTTTTTTCGATTTGGCCATGGAGGGCTCTTTTGTCATGGGGCTGATCGGCGGCAGGCTCGTCGGTCTCTTCGGTGGCTCGCTCATCAGCTTGCTTCCCTTCGGCTTCCACCAATGGCTTTGCCCTCCGATGGCGGCGCTCGTCGGTCTATTTGCCGGCATCATCCGGGAAATGATTCCGGAAAAAGAGGACATCTGGCACTTCGGACCGTTCCTTTTCCTGGGCATCCCGCAGTGGATCTGGAAACTGGTGCGCTATCGCAAAGGCAATTGGGCCATGTTGCCGCTATTCGCGTGCGCCGTATTCGAATTTGGCTGGATCGAGCTGGCCAGTTTCCTCCAGCGGCATCACCACGCGGGCTGGCTTTTCGCCGTGACTCCCGGAAATATAGGCTATTCGCTGCTTGTAGTGCTTTCCTCGGTGATGTGCGTGGCCATGATCGTGAAGATCTGGAACAACACCCGCATCGAAATGAACCTGGAGCAGAATCAGCAACTGCTGCTGCGGGCGCGCATGGACGCGCTCACCAGCCAGATCAACCCGCATTTTCTATTCAACACGCTCAACACCGTTTCGTCGCTGATCCGCTTCGATCCGGATGTGGCCCGCGGCGTGGTGTTGAAACTCTCCAACATTTTGCGCCGCCTGCTGCGCAAGCATGAGACGTTCGTCCCGCTGCGCGAAGAGCTCGATTTCATCGACGATTACCTGGGCATCGAAGTGATCCGCTTCGGTCATGATAAGCTGCAAATATTCAAGGAAATTGACGCGGAGACGCTCGACGCGTTCGTTCCCAGCATGTTGTTGCAGCCCATCGTGGAAAACGCCATTAAACACGGCCTCGCCCCGCGCCTGGCCGGAGGTCAAATCCATCTCCGCACCCTGCGCCGCGACGGCCGCCTGACCATCGAAATCGAGGACAACGGCATGGGCATGTCCCAGGAGCGCTTGCAGGAGGTCTACGCCGGCGGCATCGGCATCAGTAACGTCCACGAACGCCTGCGGCTGCTCTATGGGGATCAATTCGAAATGCGCATTCGCAGCCGCGAGGGCGAAGGAACGCAGATTCACATCGACATTCCCGAGCTTGCGGTCGCGGAGCCGGCCACGCAGTGACGCCTCTGTACATCTTCACGTCACCCGCGCAAAATTGCCGAACATCCGTTGCTAATGTCGCGTGGACACTGTTGCCTGGCTGCAGCACATCCGCCGCTTGATTGCCGGCATCGCATCTAACCCAAGCGGAGAGCCGCTTCGCATGGAGGCACGCCACTGAAGTTCCCGGCAATGAGCTGGTCGGAAACCTGGTCGTTCGCGATGGGCGCCTTGCGCGCGAACAAACTCCGCTCTATCCTTACCATTTTGGGCGTGGCCATTGGCAGCGGCTGTTTTGTGCTAGTGGTGACGGTCTCGCTCGCAGGCAGAAAATACATCATCCATGAGATCGAGGCGGTGGGCTCGAATATCGTTTACGCCCAGCTCGCGCAAGCGAGCCCCACGCAAGCCGTTGTCCTCGCCGACCAAATCAACATGGGCGATCTTCAGGCAGTGCGCCAAAGCATTCCGCAGGTGCTTCGCGCCGCCGGAACCAGCGACCGCCCGATGTCCGTGGTAGCGGCCGGAAAAAGCTGGCCCGTCGCCATGATTGGCGTCACCCAGGGATTCGAGCAAATTCGCCGGCTAATCGTCACGCGCGGCCGGTATTTCGATGATGCCGATTTCACCATGGTTAGCAAAGTCTGCGTTTTGTCGCAGCACCTCGCGGAAACCGTGTTTCCGGGGCAAGATCCAGTGGGCCGGACGATCCACGTCGGCGAACTCGCCTTCAACGTCATCGGCGTCTTTCGAGAGCGGATCGATACCTTTGGCCAATCGGAGATCCGCACCGATTCCGTGCTCGTGCCGTTTCCGCTGATTCGGTATTACACCGGCAGTTCGTATATCATCACGCTGTACGCCCAGGCGGACCGTGCGCAAGACGTCCCCCTGGTCACCGAGGAAGTGGCGCGCATTTTGAAAAGCCGCCACCGGTCTGAAGCCGAGTACAGCGTCCAAAACCTCACCTCGATCCTGGAAACCTCCCGCCGCATCACTCTGGCCATGACCCTCGTGCTCCTGCTGATCGCCATCCTGGCGCTGGTGATCAGCGGCATCGGGATCATGAACATCATGCTCGTGAGCGTCACCGAACGAACCCGCGAAATCGGCATTCGCAAGGCTATCGGTGCGCGCGGCGCGGAAATTCGCTATCAATTTGTATTGGAGGCGGTGCTGATCAGCGTGATCGGCGCAGTGATCGGAATCGGTGCAGCCGTTGCAATTCCGTTCTTCATCGAAAGCCTGCTCCGGCTTCTGCCCGTTCCGCGCGGCATGACCATCCCCATCTCCTGGGCCTCGGTCGGTGTTTCGTTCTTCTTCTCCTGCGCCATCGGTGTGATCTTCGGATACCTTCCAGCGAGAACCGCCGCGGCGCTTCCACCCGTTGAGTCGCTACGTTACGAATGAATCGTTCACGAACGCGGCACATCGAACCGGCAAGAATTGCGCCGCGCGCTTCTTGCATCTGGTATCTTAGGGCTTAGGTTGGCCTTCCAGGCATCTAAGCGCCACGCTTTTGCAACCAAGCTTCTGGAAGTCTTCGAGGAAAAACGCAAAAAAGTGTGCGGAATCGCAGGCTTCACCCATAGCGGATGGTCCCCCGATCCCGGCCGGATCGAGAGCGCTGTCGCTACGCTCACGCACCGCGGCCCAGATCAGCAGGGAAGCTTCGATTCGCCCATCTGCTCGCTGGGCGCCACGCGACTGAAGATCCTCGATCTCGAATCGGGCGACCAGCCCATCCGCACGGACGACGGCCAAACCGTCATCGCCTTCAACGGCGAAATTTACAACCATCTCGAACTTCGCGCCGAGCTTGAATCCAAAGGCCACCGCTTTCGCACCCGTACTGACACCGAAACCCTCCTGCACGCATTTCTCGAATGGGACACCGGCTGCTTCGCGCGTCTCCGGGGTATGTTCGGGGTGGCGCTCTGGCATGCGCCGGATAAGCGCCTAGTCCTGGCGCGCGACCGCATGGGTATCAAACCCCTTTACACGGCGCGACTTGGCCGCGATCTCCTGTTTGGTTCCGAACTCAAAGCGATCTTCGTTCATCCGGAATTTGACCGTCGCTTGAGCCTTGCGGGCCTCGATTGCTACCTGTCGCTGAATTACGTCCCGTGCCCGTGGACGCTGGCCGAAGGCATCGAAAAGCTTCCACCGGGGCATTGGCTTGAATGGCGTGATCGCGAGGTGCGTTCGCAGGCGTATTGGCAGCTTCCGTTCGGAGTGTCCAATCACCGCACCATCGATTCCGTGAAAGAGGAGCTCGACCATCTTCTGCAGGAATCCGTGCGCGAGCATCTGCTTTCCGACGTTCCGCTCGGCGTATGGCTCAGCGGCGGCATCGATTCTTCCACGGTCCTGCATTACGCCGCAAAAGCGTCCCCGACGAGATTGAAAACACTCTCGATCTCCTTCGCCGGGCGCACCTTCGACGAGACCTCCTATATCCGGCAAGTTGTCTCTCGTTACGGCACGGACCATCACGAGTTCGATCTCAATCCGGCGGAAAATCTTCCGGGCGTCATCGAAGAGTTCGCCTATTACAACGATGAGCCCGATGCCGATGCCGGCGCGCTGCCGCTCTGGTATCTCTCAAAAATGACTAAGAGTGAGGTGACGGTCGCGCTCAGCGGCGAAGGCGGCGACGAGCTTTTTGGCGGCTACTTGACCTATCGCGCGAACCGGCTGGCGCGTCACTTGCAGCGCTTTCCCGCGGGCTCGCGGCGATTTGCGCTGGCTTGCCTGCGCCGGTGGCCCGTCTCGGACGACAAGATCAGCCTCGAATACATGGCCAAGCGCTTCGTCGAGGGCTCGCTTTTGCCTCCCGAGCAGGCGCACGTCTATTGGAACGGCACTTTTTCAGCGGCTCAGAAAGCGACGCTATTGTCCCAGGCGCCGCCCGCCGCCCTCGATTCCATCCTCGGCGAATTGCGCCAGAAACTTCCGGCGGGCGATGACCTGGCGCCTTACCTCTGGTTCGACCAGAAGTATTTCCTGCCCGACGATATCCTGATGAAGGTCGATCGCATGAGCATGGCCCATGCCGTGGAGGCGCGGCCCGTTCTGCTCGATCACCGCATCGTGGAATTCGCGGCATCGCTGCCCGCTCCATTCAAAATTCGAGGCTCGCGGCAGAAGTGCATCTTGAAAGATTTAATGAGCGACCGGCTGCCCGCGTCGGTGCTGAGCCGCAAGAAAACCGGGCTGGATATTCCGGCCCATGAATGGCTACGCGGGCCGTTGCGCCCCCTTTTGTCGGATGCGCTGCGCGCTGGCGCTTCCGAGTATTCCAATCTGTTTCGTTTCACCGAGATCGAAGCCTGCTTGCGCCGCCACATGGAGCGGCAGGAAAACCTCGGGTATCACCTGTGGGGATTGATGATTCTCTTTCTCTGGATGAGGCGATGGCGGATTCAACTAGGACGCTGCCCCGCACCGAACCGGCCGGGGCAACGCGTTCTTACATCTACTATTTGATTGTAGCGCTCGTTGCGAGCGCTGTTTATTTGGGTTGTATCGTTTCGCCGCCATCTTTGATGGACGATGTGGACGCGGTGCAAGCGCAGATCGCTCGCAACATGCTCACATCCGGCGATTGGGTCACCGCCCATATCGACCGCATCGCCTACATGGAAAAACCGCCGCTGATCTACTGGATCATGGCGGTGTCCTACAAAATCTTCGGCGTCCATGATTGGTCCGCACGATTGCCCGTCGCCCTTTCGGCGGTGGCGCTTTGTTTGCTTACCGCCGCTTTTGGAATGTGGGCCTTCGGCAAGCGCGGCGGATTCTACGCGGGCTTATGCATGGCCACCTGCGTCGGCCTGTTCCTATTCACGCGCATTCTGATTCCCGACGTGATGTTGACGTTCACGATCGCGCTCGCCCTGTGGGCCTTCCTGCGCGCGATTGACGACGAGGAGACTCACCCGCGCTTCTGGGCGATCGTACTGGCGGTCAATTTAGGACTGGGGCTGCTGCTGAAAAGCTTGATTGGAGTGGTTTTTCCCGTGGGCGCGGCGCTGCTCTACCTCCTGTTCACGCGCCAGCTATTTTCCGCGAAAGTTTGGCGTCGGCTTCATCCTTTTCTCGGCGTCGCGATCATCCTCGCCATTGCCGCGCCCTGGCACATCTTGGCGACGCTTCGCAATCCGCCTACTTTTGCTTTTACGCTCCATAGTGGCCCTGGCGATTACCACGGGTTCTTGTGGTTCTTTTTCATCAACGAGCAACTGCTTCGGTTCCTGAACATGCGCTATCCGCGCGACTACAACACCGTCCCGCGAGCGTATTTCTGGTTGTTTCACCTGATCTGGCTCTTTCCCTGGAGCGTTTACATCCCGGCGATTGTGAAGCAGTCGTTCAAGCCAGTTGATCGCGCCGGACGCGCGCGTCTACTGGCACTATGCTGGATCGGCTTCATTCTCGTTTTCTTCACATTCTCCACCACGCAGGAATACTATTCGATGCCGTGCTATCCGGCTTTTGCGCTGCTGATCGGCTCGGCCATGGCTGCGGGAGGTGACTGGGTCCGCCGCGGAACGCGGGTGTTAGCCGCCGTCACGGCCTGCTGCGCCATCGCGGCTTTCGCTTTGCTTTTTTACGTCCGCCACATACCGACGCCGGGCGATATTTCCATGGCGCTCAGCCATCATCCGAAGGCCTATTCGCTTTCGCTGGGACACATGGAAGATCTGACCATCGATTCGTTCGCTTATCTGCGCGAACCGCTGTTTCTCGCTGGAATCGCGTTTCTGATTGGCGCATTGGGCACCGTCCGTTGGGTCGGGCAACGCGCCTACCTTGCCGCGGCACTAATGATGGTATTGTTCTTCCATGCCGCGCGCATGGCTATGGTCACCTTCGACCCATATCTTTCATCGCGCCCCTTGGCCCGCGCGCTGAATCACGCGCCGGCGGGCACGTTGATCGCCCAAGGCCACTATTACGGATTTTCTTCCGTATTCTTCTATACCGATCGTACGGGCTTGCTGATCACCGACCGCCGCGTCAATCTCGCTTACGGCTCGCAAGCGCCGGATGCTCCGCACGTGTTCATTAGCGACGCGGAATTCAAGAAGTTGTGGGCCGCGCCGGGGCGCTACTATTTCCTGACGCACGATACTGACCTTGCGAAGTTTCAGTCCATCGCCGGCGACTCGCCGATGGACGTGGTCGCCAGCAGCGGCGGCAAGCTCTTGTTGACCAATCATCCTTTGCCTACCGCGCATTTGGGGTCAGGACCCGCAGGCGTCCGGCCCCGGCGGGATGCTATACTGCACTTTCATTTATGAGCCTCGACCAACATAGCGAACTAGCTTATTCGATAGTCGTACCGCTGTTCAACGAACAGGAAAACGTTCCTCAGCTCTACGTCAAAATCATCGATGTGATGGACGGAGTTGGCGAATCGTACGAAATCGTCTTCGTCGACGATGGCAGCAAGGATGGCACCTTTCGTCTTCTCTCCGAAATTGCCGCCGACGATGCGCGCGTCGTGGTCGTCCGCTTGCGTCGGAATTTCGGCCAAACCTCCGCTCTAAAAGCCGGATTCGACCATTCGCGCGGCGAGATCATTATCTCCATGGACGGCGACCTGCAACACGATCCAGCCGAAATTCCGCGTTTCATCGAAAAGATGCAGGAAGGCTACGACATCGTAAGCGGCTGGCGCGTCGAGCGCACGGATGCCTTTCTCACTCGGCAATTGCCAAGCCGCATCGCCAACCGCATCATGGCCAAGCTCTCGCGTGTGGATCTGCACGATTTTGGCACCACCTTCAAGGCCTACCGCCGCGAAATCCTCGGCGAAATTCAGCTGTACGGCGAACTCCATCGCTTCATTCCAGCGCTCGCAAGCTGGTCGGGCGCTTCCGTGGCCGAAGTACCCATCACCAACATTCGGCGCGTCAATGGAAAATCGAACTACGGGATTTCACGCACGATCCGCGTGTTCCTCGATCTGCTGAGCGTCAAGTTTTTGCTCGACTATTCGACGAGACCCCTGCAACTCTTCGGCCTTCCGGGGCTGGCGTGCCTAATGGTCGGCGTCTGCATCGGTTTCTGGCTCGTGATCGAAAAGCTGGTAACAAGGTTGGATGTGATCGCGAGCCATGGTCCTTTATTATTGATGGCCGCCGTGCTGGTGCTCGGCGGAATTGGGTTCATCGCCATCGGTTTGATTGGCGAATTGCTGGCGCGCACGTATTACGAATCACAAAACAAGCCAGTCTATGCCGTTCGCGAATTCCTCGGCCGTCGCGAAACCAAGTCCGGCCGGTCGGATCGAACTGCGGGTGCCGGCCGCTAAGACGCGAAACTGTCGCGGCCAAGCGCCAACCGCATTCGGCTCGGCACCACTGCATGCGTGCAGGGAAGTAAAAAGCTGCTTGCACAGCTCAGGCCGCCAAGGTAGAAATTTGTGACCGTCTGTTTTGGGGTGATGTCTGGCAATTTCGCCGAACAGCAATTTAGGCGCCGGCGAGACACACATCGACTCACATCATCGAAACATATCAAGGAGCGTAGATGCGAATTGCCGTGCTAGGTGGGGATGGTTACTGCGGTTGGGCGACGGCTCTGTACCTCTCAAAGCAGGGACACTCCGTCGCCATCATCGACAACTTCGTGCGTCGCCAATGGGATTTCGAGCTCGGCGCGCAGACGCTCACTCCCATCCGTCCGCTCCCAGACCGGCTGCGCGTTTGGCACGAACACACGGGCAGAACCATCGCCTTGTTCATCGGCGACGTGACGGACTATGAATTCCTGGCCGCGGCTCTAAACGAATTCGAGCCGGAAGCCGTCGTTCACTTTGCTGAGCAACGCTCCGCGCCATATTCAATGATCGACCGTCGCCATGCCGCCTTAACTCAGGTGAACAACGTGGTCGGTACGCTCAATCTCCTGTTCGCGCTGCGCGAGTTCCGGCCAGATTGCCATCTGATCAAGCTTGGCACGATGGGTGAGTACGGCACGCCGAATATCGATATCGAGGAAGGCTATATCGAAATCGAGCACAACGGCCGCAAGGATGTGCTCCCTTATCCTAAACAACCCGGCTCCTTCTACCACCTTTCGAAAGTTCACGATAGCCACAACATCCTGTTTGCTTGCCGCATCTGGAAATTGCGCGCCACGGATTTGAATCAGGGTGTCGTATACGGTACGGTCACTGACGAAACCGCTCTGGACGAAGCGTTGATCAATCGCTTCGATTACGACGAAGTCTTTGGCACGGCGCTGAACCGCTACTGCGCGCAAGCCGCTGCTGGTCATCCGCTCACCGTCTATGGCAAGGGCGGCCAGACCCGCGGCTTCCTCGATATTCGCGACACCGTCCGCTGCATCGAGCTGGCGTGCTTAAATCCCGCTGAGCCGGGAGAATGCCGCGTCTTTAACCAGTTCACCGAACAATTCTCAGTGCTGGAACTGGCGCAAATGGTCAAAGCCGCGAGCAAAAAGTTGGGACTCAACGTCGAAATTGACCACCTGCCCAATCCGCGTGTCGAGGCGGAAGCCCACTATTACAACGCCAAGCATTCCAAGTTGATCGATCTCGGATTGCAGCCTCATTTGCTTTCGGACTCGCTACTCGACTCCCTGATGAATATCGCCGTTCGATATCGGGACCGGATCGATCCGTCGCTCTTCCTGCCGCGCGTGAATTGGCGTAATGCGACGAGCGATCGCCGCCGGCAGTTCGGGACGGCTGTGGGCGCCCCAATGTCAAAAGTAGTTTAGTGGTTGCGCGTAAAAGCATAATCGCGGCGAGACCGGGGCTCCTCTTTCTCTGAACATGTCCGCGCAAATTGCGGTCGCGGGTGCTGGCATTTATGGCGCAGTAGCAGCGATTCGCCTGGCGGAACGCGGCCATCGCGTGCACCTTTTCGATCCTCGTGGGATCATCTCTTCCGCTACGGCTATAAACCAGTATCGCGTGCACTCCGGCTACCACTATCCTCGCAGTCCGGAAACGATCTGCGAAATTTTGGAGGCGCGCGCGGAATTTATCGAGGCCTTTCGTCCAGCCATCGTGTTCGGAAGTCGCCAGTTCTACGCGATACCCAAAAGCGGCTCGCGGGTCTCGCCGGATCGCTACGAGCGCATCATGGGCGTGCACGGTTTGCCGCTTCGCCCCTGCCATCCCTCTTGGATTGATTTCGATTTCATCGACCGCTGTTATCAAGTGGATGAATCCGTTTACGACCCCGGTATGCTTCGGCAGGTCGTGACTGAAAGAATCGACGCGCTACGTATTCCCTTTCAGCAGACGGCGTTTACCTCCGAAATGCGGCGTGACTACGACTTTGTCGTGTGGGCCACTTACGGCATGGCGCCCAGCAAGGCAATCTTTGAATTCGCCAAGTTTCAGGTTGCGGAAAAGATTCTGATCGAATTGCCCCCTGAGCTTCGCCAGACCGGCCTGGTCATCATAGATGGGCCGTTCACCGCGTTTGATCCTTACGGCGTCTCGCAGCAATCGCTTTTCGGCTCCGCGAAAAACACCAACCATTGGACGTCCACGGACCCCGATGAGCAGGTGCCCGAACGCTACCGCCCGCTCATGAACAGTCCCGAGTGGACCAAGGTCGCTTTTACTAATTTCGAAGCGATGCGCCGCGACGCAACTCTTGCCGTCCCCGCCTCTTGCGAAGCCTTATACCTGGGGTCGCGCTTCACCATTCGCGTGGTCGAGGACAGCTCCCAGGATCGCCGGATTCTTCACGTCCGCGAGGGCGCGCCCGGCGAATTTCACATTTTTTCCGGCAAGGTAGTTAGCGCGGTAAAAGCCGCGCGCATTCTCTGCGAAAAAATAGAGCAGCAATGACGCATGCGCTTCCCTACGTCGTCTTGGGCCGCGGCCGCTGGGCCCGCAGGATGAGCGACATTCTCTCAGGGGAGGCCAGGCCAACCGTCTGCCTGGAGAATACGCGCTGCGCGCCAGGCGAACGAGACGACGATTACGAGTCGCGGCTAGTGAACTCGATCCGTGCCAGCGGTGCTCGCATCGCTTGGCTCTGCGTGCCACCGGGTCCGCACATCTTGCCGATGCTTGACGCGGTTTTCGAAGCTGGTTTGCACGCTGTAATCGAAAAGCCGTGGCTGTTTTCGCGTTCGCAGACCGATTCGGTTCTCGCGAAGGCACGGGCTCGGCGCGTGATCGCTGGCGTTCACTATGAGTATTGCCTGCTTGACGGCGTCGAAGACATGCGGCGTCGCTCCAATCGTGGGACCGGGCTCGAGTTTTGTGGGCGATTCACGATCAGCAGGCCGCAACGTTTACCGGTTTCCGCGCTCGAAGACCTCGGCTCCCATTTGCTTGCCATCCGCGCCTATGCCGCGCCGGAGTCGAGCATCACGGATGTGCGTTGCGGTTATGAACGGCCGGATGAGCGCCAGGTGTGGCTCGAAGCGCGCCACCAGCGCGTTTTCACGGTCGATTTTCTGGCCAATCAGAAACCCATCATTCAGAGATTTATCGGCGTGTTGGAAGCGGCTATCGAAGGGGCTGAGTTTCCGTTCGGCCTCGAATTCGCGTCGCAGGTTGCGGACGGGATCGAGAAATTGAAACGGCTCGGTTCTGGTTAAGATGGTCCTGCTCGCGGGCATCGCCCGATCTCAGGATTCGGATTGCTTGCGCGGCACCATCATGCCGTCGCGCAGGTGGTACTCAATGTTTCGCCATCGGATCGTGCTGCGTCCAAAACTGACAAGCCATAGGCCCACGGCCAGCGCGTCCCACACGGGAATCAACGCAATCTTCTTCCAGATGCCGGACTGTTTCATTCCCCACGATCCGATCGTCCACGTCATCGCCGTTCGGAATGCGGCGTAACCGCCAAAGTATGCCGCCGCTACCGCTACGGTCGGATGGCTTGCCACTGCGATGATCGCCCACGGCAATCCGAAGGTGAAGATCAATCCTATGTGTCCCCAAGGCCGCATGTGGCGCTGCACGGTCGCCCATCGCACCCGTTTATGGAGTAGCTCCGAAAAGGATTGGAAATCCGCCGTTGTCTGCACCACATACGGCAGCAGCTTCACCTCGTATCCCTGCTCGGCCACCAGTCGTCCTGCGTACAGGTCGTCCGCCGGACGGTTCTCGATGGTCTGATATCCGCCGTATCCTTGGACCGCCTTCCTCGTGGTGACGATCGTTTGCCCGAAGCAGAATTTCACTCCGTCCAGTTTCCACGCGACCAAAACCGACGCGTAAAAGTCGGACAGCATCGCCGTGGACTGCAGCTTTTGAACCAGGTTCCGCTCGGCGGCGGATACGTAAAGACATGTAGCCGCGCCAACGTCGGGATCGCGAAAGGGCGCCACCACGTTGCGCAGGTAATCGGGCCGTACGCGCACGTCGCCGTCCGTGATCGCGAAAATGTCGTAGCTGGCTTCGTTCGTCAGCCGCACCAGCCGCGTCACTTTATCGTTGATGGCTGTGCGCCCCGATCCCAGCAGCACTCGGATTTTCCGGTCTGGGAATTCGCGGATCAGCCGTTCCACCAGAGGCAGCGCGGGGTCGCCCGGGTCCACACAAAACACAATTTCATACTCTGGATAATCTTGCCTGCAGAAGCTCGCGTAATTCTCGTACGCGTCTTCGTCTAGTCCTTTGATCGGTTTCAGGCAGCTTACACCTGGGGTGAAATCCGTGGGAACGCGCGCCTCGCGCTGCGACGTGCGGAAATACTCCCCGGCGCATAACAACACCAGCAAGTAGTAAATAAAAGGAATCGCCGCAACGGCGAGCACAACGTATTCGGCAATCGCCAAGTGTCTTGTGCCTCTCGTACAGCCGGTTGGATCGACGGATTCGGGACCGGATGAAACCTCCGGCAAATCTATGTGGGGTGCTGTCGAACGGCGAAAGTCCCCGCTTCGCATTCTGCGGGCCGCTGTGGAATCCTTTGGGTATAGGTGGCTTGTCGAATCCGGAACGCGGCCGCCGCTAACCCTTAAAAGTGTAGCATGGAAAATCCGCCCGCTGGCCTGCTCGCAGCGCGGAATGTTTTCACCCAAGGCTATCCCATCGTCGCTCAAAACATGTAGGATGTTTGCGATGATTTTGCGTTCGTTTTTATCCGTGGCCTTGTTTTTGCTGGGTGTTCCCGCTGTGGTTCTTGCTTGCACTTGCTCGCAATCGGCTCCGGGGAAGTGCCCCGGAATGCAGTCTGGGGGGGTGGTTTTCCTCGGCACCGTCACCGGCGCTTACGTCGCTTCGGCGTCCGCGCCCGCACCGGATGGCGCGGCCGCATCCGAAACGCCTGCCTCCGCGACCTCGCAGGCGGACGGATCTTCCGCTCCCGTCGTTCGCTATCACTTCCGAGTTCAGGAGCGCTTCTCCGGCCCGAAAGTCTCTGCCATCGACATCTTTTCCGGGGGTGATGACGGCGATTGCGGCTACCGTTTCAAAACTGGCGCGGAATATCTCGTTTTTACGCACGAAGGAGCCGACGGCCGCCTCTACTCCACCATTTGCGACGGCACTCGCTCCGCGGCTGACGCTCGCGCGCTGATTCCTCAGCTTCGCGCCATGCGTGATGGACAGCATGTTGCCTCTGTCTTCGGCATCGTTCGCCAGGTCGATCCGCCGTTTCTCGATCCGCCCAATGCGCCCGATCCACCCGTCGCTCATGTGACTGTTCATCTCCGTTCGCGCTGGGACCGCTTCGAAACGGCCACGGACTCGACTGGCGTTTACTCTCTCTACGACGTTCACGCCGGTGTTTATCGCTTCTCCGCCCATCTTCCCGCGCGCATGGAGCTCACCCAAAGCAATCTGGGCACGAGGCTGCATCCCTTCGAACTTCCTGCTGGCGCCTGCTACGAATACGACGTCGATGCGCTGCCCACCGGCGAAATTCGCGGCAGTGTTCTCGCGCCCGATGGCAAGCCGCTGCCTCTCGCATCCGTCGAGCTTTATCGCGACGGCAACTATTCCGAAAATCGTCCCGGACTGTGGAGTTTTCAAGGCTCCAAGGGCGTTTTCGATTTTGACCACGTCGGCCCCGGCCGTTACGTTCTCGTCTTCAACCGCACCGGTCGCATGGACCCCAATTCGCCCTTTCCGCGCGCCTTCTATCCCGGCGTCGCCGACGTGAGTGAAGCAAAGCCCATCGTTCTGAAGGACGGCCAGCGTCTGCTCGGCCTGAAAATGAAGCTTTCGCAGGGTATCCCGACGCGCCGCCTGCGCGTTCGTGTCCGGTTCCTCGGCGCGCGTCCGCTCGGCACGGTCACCGTGATGGCGCAAGCCGGCCACGGCGATAATCCCGCGGCGCATAGGGTCTCGGCGGATCTCTACGACTTCACTCTGCTCGATTCTTCCAGCTACACGATTTCCGCCTGGGAGGATTTGATCCCGCAGCATTTTCCGGCGCGTCGCGGCGCTCCGGCGTGCGTGGTCCCGGCGCGCATCAATACACCGACCGTGAGCATCCCGGTCGCGCGTGCATCGCTCGAACAGATCACGCTGACGTTTCCTTCTCGCATATGCGGCGAAACGGCCCGTTAACGCATCACATCGCGCGCAGCGAGAAATTCGCGGCCGCGTTCTAGTTCAAGAGGGGAGTTCGCGAATGAAGTCCAGGTTGAGTGTGATGGCGTTGGCGCTCTTGGTATTTTTCGGCGTGTCTGCGCGCGCCGGCGCGCAGGAAACCGATTCCGACTCGCAGTCGGCCTCTACGAAAGCGCACCAGCCGAAATCCTCCGAATCGAAGCCCTCGAATGAATCCGAGGACAAGGAAAAGTCCTCCGTCACGCAGCACACCGCGAGCATCGGCGGCCAAACCATCTCCTACACTGCTGCGGCTTCCACCACGCTTCTGAAGAATGACAAAGGCCAGCCGGAAGCGCTGATGTATTCCACCGCCTACACGGAAAACGGCATCAAGGATCTCAGTCGGCGCCCGGTCATTTTTTTATACAACGGCGGTCCCGGCTCCGCTTCCATCTGGCTGCACATGGGCGCATGGGGACCGCGGCGCGTGGTCACCGGCAACGCCGCGCCCACTCCTTCGGCGCCTTACCAGCTAGTTGACAACCAGTATTCTCTGCTCGATAAAGCCGACTTGGTCTTCATCGATCCGATCGGCACCGGTTTCAGCCACGCGGTTGGGAAGACCAGGGACAGCGATTTCTGGGGCGTGAAGTCAGACGTGGAATCGCTGGCGCAGTTCATCTCCATCTACCTGAGCCGCAATCATCGTTGGAATTCGCCCAAGCTGCTTTACGGCGAAAGCTACGGCACATTTCGTTCGGTCGCGCTCTGCAATTATTTGCAAGAACACGACGGCATCTATTTGAACGGCATCGTTCTCCAGTCCAGCGTTCTCGATCTGGGCACCATTGATTTCGGCGCTGGCGACGACCGCTCCTACATTCTGTATTTGCCGAGCTACGCAGCGATCGCCTGGCATTACAACCTGGTCAAGAACAAGCCCGCCAGTCTGCCGGCTTTCATGGATCAAGTCCGAAAGTTCGCCTCCGGCGAATACGCCGGCGCGCTGATGAAAGGCACCAGCATCAGCGACGCGGAAAAAAACAAAGTGGCCCAGCAGATGGCCGACTACACCGGCCTCGACGTAAAGTACATTCTGAAGGCGAATTTGCGCGTCACCCGTCCGCAATTCCGCGCCGAACTTCTCCGCAGCCGCGGCGTCACCATCGGCTATTACGATGGCCGCTACACTTCGCCCACGTACGACCTGCTGGAAGAAAATGCGGCGTCCGAACCCTCTTACAGCGCCATCGTCGGCGCCTTCACTGCCGCGTTCAATAGCTACGTTCGCGACGATCTGAAATTTGGCGAAGGCATGATTTACAAGGTTCTTCCCAACGCGCCCAGCCAGCATTGGAAGTGGAAGTCAGCCACCAACGCGGGCGAAGGCTGGCCCACCGCGCCGAACGTCGAGCCCGATCTCATTAGCGACTTGCTCGACAACGCCAATCTTCAAGTCCAGGTTGAAAACGGCTATTTCGACCTGTCCACTCCGTTTTTCGCCACCGAATTCACCATGAATCATCTGCTGCTTCCGAAGTCGGCGAGCGACCGCATTCACTTCGAATATTACGACGCGGGTCACATGATGTACCTTCGCGAAAGCGCTCTGCAGAAACTAGCCGCCAACGTTCGCGCCTTCATCACCCAGGTTTCCAGGCATTAAAATCCAGGCTGCCGATGTTGAGCGCCCTTGAGATTAGAGAAGCTGAGCAGAGCGACGCTGAAAGCATTCTTGCTTTGCAGAAGATCGCCTATCAGAGTGAGGCGGCTCTCTATCATGACTGGTCCATTCCACCGCTGACACAGACCCTGGATGATCTGCGGAACGAGTTCTCGCACACGCTCGTTCTGAAGACGCAAATTGCCGATATAGTCGTCGGCTCCGTCCGCGCAAACTGTGAAAACGGCGTTTGTGCTATCGGTCGCCTGATCGTCCATCCTGACCACCAGCGTCAAGGCATCGGAACGCGGCTGATGCAGGCGATCGAAGCGCTCTTTCCGTCGGCAAAACGTTTCGAACTGTTCACCGGAGACCGGAGCGAAGGAAACATTCGGCTATACGCCAAACTCGGGTATCGAGTGATTCGATCCGATGAACCATCCCCAACCATCAAACTTGTTTATATGGAAAAGCTGCGGTTAGACTGAATGCTGCCGGCCAACGTGCAGTTGGATTCAAATCCGCTGCTCGCGAGACCGTCCGAAATTCCCGAACCTCGCTGCGAGGCCGCCGTGATAATCCCTATGCCGCTTGATGGAAGCGTGTAGATCAATGCTCGTCGCCCGGTTTCCGCCGACTGAGGTTGCGTCCAGGGTTGCTGTATCGCTCGGTGTTGGCCTGCTCGTCGGGATCGAAAGGGAATGGTCTAACAAGGATCTCGGCGCCCGAACCTTCGCGCTTACGGCTCTTTTGGGAACCGGTGCGGCGCTCTTCGGTGGATCCGCCGTGGCTGTCGCCTTCATCGGCATTTTTCTGATCGTGATCTTCGCCAATCTGCGCAGCTTGATGGTCGATCGCTCGTTGGAGACCACCACCTCGGCTGCTCTCCTGGTCATTTTCATCCTGGGAGCGCTGGCCGGTCAGGGGCACCTCTTCACGCCTGTTGCGGCAGCCATCCTGATGATGATGCTGCTCGCCTGGAAAAACGAGCTTCACCGGTTCGCCGGCGGACTGCAGCCCACGGAAATTCGCAGCGCGGTGCTTTTGGGTCTTCTGGCCCTGGTTGTTTATCCGGTTTTGCCGAATCGCTTCGTTGACCCGTGGTCTCTCGTCAACCCGCGCCAGGACTGGGTCCTGGTAATTGCCATCGCAGGCATTGGGTTCCTGAATTACGTTTTGCTCAAGGCCTATGGCGCGAAGGGCATGTTTCTCAGCGGTTTTTTGGCCGGATTTGTGAATAGCAGCGCCGCCGCGGTTGAGTTGACCAAGCCTCTTGCTACGGATGGCGCTTCGTCCGATCTGGGGGTTGCTGCTCTGCTTCTGGCGATCCTGGCCATGTTCGCGCGCAATTTGATAATTCTCGCCATATTTGCTCCCTCAGCGGTGCCTACCGCGATGGGACCTCTGTTAGCGATGGCCATCGTGGCTCTCATTTTTATTCTTCGCGTGAAGCCGGGTGCGGAAGAGACTCCTCGCGAAATCCACCTGGAATCACCCGTTTTGCTAAAGCGAGTGCTGGGTTTTGCCGCGCTGTTCTTGCTGATTCAGATCATCGCAACTTTAGGCGAGCGTTACCTCGGAAAGGCCGCGTTTCTCGGCATCAGCCTTCTGGGAGGGTTTGCCAGCAGTGCGAGCACTTCCGCTGCGGCTGCGAATATGGTTGTCCACACACAATTGACCCCCAAGCTTGCAGGCGAAGGCGTGGTGCTGGCGTCGATTGCAAGCGCTTTGGTGAATCTGCCCATCGTTCATCGCGCCACAAAAAATCCGGTTCTTACCAAGAGGCTTGCCACTCTTACGATCCCGCTATTGCTGATTGGAATCGTCGTGCTGGCTCTTCAGGAGTATCACTGGATTTTCTAGACGTGTTAGGGGAATCCGCGCCTACTGTACCTGTACCTTTGGACCAGTAGAAACGAGTGGCCACAATCTGTTAGCGTGAGTTTGCGATGCTGTATCGAGATCGAAAATTCGTCGCCGGACCGGATGGTTTTAGCCTGTCGCGGCAGTCCGCCTCGCCAAGCTCCGCGAATTTCGGTCGAACGCATCGCGTGGATGCTCGCTGCGCAGCCAGAACGCGGGCGCCGGAGCGCAGCCATGCGTGCTGGGGTGGCAGATCGCTACATGTTCGGGTAAAACGAAATGTAAGTGCCTATCAAACCAATAACTTAATTCTGCCAGATCGCTACACTTTCGTTGTGCGTTTTAGCTCCAAAATCGCAGCTCCTAACTTGCGAAGTGCAGGCCGCCAGTGACCACTCCACCGCCGAAATCCGCCGCGCCATTCGCGCTCAGGCCCCAGCCACATCTGTATGAGATCAACACCTGGGCGTGGCTCGAATCCCTTTCTTCGAAGCTCGGCCGAATCATAAAGCTCGCGGACGTTCCCGATTCCGAATGGGACGCGCTGGCGCGCCGGGGCTTCGATATCGTGTGGCTGATGGGCGTCTGGCAACGCAGCCCGGAAGCGCGCCGCTTGGCGCTCACCGATTCCAATAATCCTCCGCTTTACGATCGCGCGCTGCCAGGCTGGAAGCCTAAGGACGTAGTCGCCTCTCCCTATTCCGTGGCTGCCTACGTTCCCGATCCACGCATCGGCTCGTGGCAGGAAGTCGATGCCGTTCGCGAGAAACTGCACGCCCGCGGCGTGGCGCTGTTTTTCGATTTCGTCGGCAACCACACTGCGCTCGACCATCCTTGGACGCGCGAGCATCCCGATTTCTACGTTCAGGCCACGCAACAGCAGTTCTCAAAAAATCCGGGCGCGTTTCGCGCCATCGACTCGCCGAGCGGGACACACTTTATCGCGCTGGCCCGCGATCCGTATTTTCCGCCGTGGAGCGATTGCGCGCAGTTGAATCATTTCAATCCCGCCATGCGCGCCGCGCAGATTGCCGAGCTGCGTATCATTGCCAGCCATTGCGACGGCGTCCGCTGCGACATGGCCATGCTCCATCTAAGCGATATTTTCGAGAAAACATGGGCGCCATTCCTGCAAGGCGCGAAGCCGATGCCGCGCGAATTCTGGGCCGACGTTCACAGCCAGCTGCCCAATTTGATTTTGCTCGCCGAAGCGTATTGGGGCACCGAGCAGCGTTTGCTCGATCTCGGATTTTCGTTCGCCTACGACAAGTCTTTTTACGATTCCGTCCGTGACATGAACGCCCCGAACGTTCGCTCGGCGCTTTCGGCCAGCCTCGATTATCAAAATCATCTCGCACGATTTCTTGAAAATCATGACGAGCATCGCGCCGTCGAAGTCTTCGGGAAAGATCGCATGGTCTCGGTCGGCACGCTGATGGGCACGATCCCTGGCATGCGGTTTTACCACCAGGGCGAACTCGAAGGGCTGTCCACATATTTGCCGATCACGTTGCAAATGGCCGCGCCACGGCCGCCGGATACGGTGATTTCCCGGTTTTTCGAAAAGCTTCTTCGCGTGACGAATGAGGACGTATTTCATCACGGTTCGTGGAATCTACTCCCGGTCGTGGCGGACTCCGACGATTCGTCCGGCAATCTGATCGCGCACGAATGGCGGTCCGACAAGGCCTGGAAAGTGATTGTGGTCAATCTCTCGGGACGTTCTTCGCAAGGCCGCATCCAGTTCGGCGGCCGGCAGCTTTCAGCTTCGGAATATGTTTTTTACGACGAACTCAACGAAGTCCGCTACCTGCGCGACGCCGGGGATCTTCGCGGACCGGGCGTTTTCGTCCGACGCGATGGTTTCGGCGCGCATCTGTTCGATGTTTGCCCGGTACGATGATCTGATGGCGCCGCGAAGCACTCCCGTCGCGGAGCACCCCTTACCGATGCGCGTTCATGGCGATTCTCGCGCTGAGTCGCCTCGAAAAATTTCTGTTATGCTTTGGGAAGTGCGTAAATTTCTTCTGCCGCTGATTTGCATGTTTGCGGCGGCCGCGTGTCTGCTCTCGCCGCTCGATGCCGCGCAGCCGTCCGCGCGCGCCTTACCGGTAACGGCCTCCGCGCAGCAAGTTCCGGCCCCAGCTCAATCGTCGCACCAGCCTCAGGTCCCCGCGCCATCTCCTCACCCGAACGCCGTGCCCAGATCGCCATCGCCTCTGGAGCCGGCTCCGGTGATCGTTCTCGATCCGGCTCACGGCGGGACGAACACGGGCGCGCGCGGAGAAAACGGCCTCGTTGAAAAAGATCTAGTTCTGCAGATTGCTCGCACGCTGCAGGCGCAGCTGCAGAACCATGGTTATCGTGTGGTGATGACCCGCACGGACGATTCCAATCCTTCTTACGACGACCGCGCCGCTATTGCCAACGCCTATCGCGACGCGCTTTTCATCACGCTGCACGTGGGCTCGACCGGGAAAATCGGAACGGTGCGCGCCTTCTACGATCAGTTCTGGTCGCCAATCCCGGCGATGTCTTCGTCCGCGCAGGCTCCCGCGCCGAACGCCAAGCAGAGCGCGGCCACCGCGAAATCGCCCGCGAGCACGCTGATCTCCTGGCAAGAGGCGCAGCGCCCGTATGTGGATGCGAGCCACCGCCTGGCGGACTTGTTGCAGCTTCAGTTCGCGCAGACGTTTCCCGGCTCGCCGCTCGTTTCCACTGCCGTGCCGCTGCGCGATTTGCGATCCGTGGCCGATCCCGCTGTAGCGATTGAAATTGCGAACGTCTCCGCTCCCAGCGCGGACACGATACTGGCCCTTTCCGGACCTCTTTCGGCCGACATCGAGCGAGCCGTTGCGACGTTCCGACAGGCGCCCGTTTCGGAGACGCCGTAATGCCGCGAAACATAAAAATCGCCATGGGTGTTCTAGCCGTCGCCGTCATCATCGGTTTAATCAGCCTCGGCAGCCTGCGCAGCCACATGAAAGGGCTCGACGTTACGCAGTCCTCCGAGGAGCAGGCGCGTCGGGCAGTTCTTGAACCGCCCATTTCCACGCCAACGGACAAACCGGTGGAAGCCGAAATTTTCTGGGCTGCCGGTCCTGGAAAGGTCGCGCCCGTGCAAATCGAATTGCCGCTTTCCGCCGATCCGGTGGAGCGCTCCAAGCAATTGTTGCAGGCGCTGATCGCCAATCCTCCCACGCCGGATCAGCGGACGCTGCCCGCCAGCACCACGTTGCTGGGCTTTTACATACTGCCGGAGGGCACGGCGGTCGCGGATTTTTCGGACTCGCTCGCATCCGAATTGCCGTCGGGAATTTTGAGCGAATCGATGGCGGTGAACTCGATCGTGCGCACGCTGGCCGCCAACGTTCCGCAGCTTCGGCGCTTGAAAATCCTGATCCACGGACAGGAAGTGGATACGCTTGCGGGCCACGTGGATCTGACCGGCTTTTTCGATCTGAACCCTGCTCCGCCTTCGCGCACCTCGACTGCATTTGTTCCAGGGGGCCAGCCGCCGGCTCCAGCCAACGCCGCTTTGGCGTCCCACGCCTCACCTCCCGCGCTTGCCGCGGTATCCTCAGGTAAACCATCTCATTGAGGAATCGCCGGCGCGATTTTTGCCGATTCAATATTCTCGCTTTCAGTTGACACCTTCCGCATCAGTCGGCAAACTGGCGCGGCAACGAAATCCTCTCGGCAAAGAAAGGAAACCAATTTTGCGAACGGACGGACGCGCGCCGCACGATTTGCGGCCTATAAAAATGACTGCCGATTTTATCCCCAGCGCCGAGGGCAGCGTGCTGATTGAACTCGGTCACACGCGCGTGATCGTCACGGCCACGGTGGACGACGGTGTGCCGCAATTTCTGAAAGGCGCCGGTAAGGGATGGGTGACCGGCGAGTACGGAATGTTGCCGCGCTCGACCGAGGAGCGCACACCGCGAGAATCGGCGCGCGGACGGCAATCGGGACGCACGCTCGAAATCCAGCGGATGATCGGTCGCACGCTGCGCGCCGCCGTGGATCTGAAGGCTCTTGGCGAGCGCACCGTGTGGCTCGATTGCGATGTGATCCAGGCGGATGGCGGCACGCGCACTGCATCCGTGACCGGCGCATTCGTGGCGCTTGCGCTTTCGCTGCAGCGGATGGTATCGGCGGGTATGCTGCGAACGATTCCGATCATCGATTCCGTGGCGGCCACCAGCGTGGGAATCGTCGGCGAAGAGCTTCTGCTCGATCTTGCGTACGATGAAGACTCGCGCGCGGAAGTGGATATGAACGTGGTGATGACCGGCGGCGGCCATTTCGTGGAAGTGCAAGCTACGGCCGAGGGGCGCCCGTATACCACCGACGAGCTGGCGCAACTGCTCGATTTGGCGGGTGACGGAATCAAGCGGCTGGCTCGCGCGCAGCACGAACTCCTGGGTATGGATTTCCGTGGCCGAGCGCGATAGCAGCGGCGCCGGCAAAGCTCGCGTGCTGCTCGCGTCCTCGAATCCGGGAAAGTTGCGCGAATATCGCGAGCTTGCGGCAGGTTCCGGAGTGGATCTCGACTTGATGCCCAATTTCCACCATCATCCGGCCTTCGATGAAAGCGCGTTGACCTTTGCGGAAATTGGCGCGGCAAAAGCGCTTCACTACAGCCGATTTGCGGATGAGATAGTGCTCGCCGATGATTCGGGTCTCGTGGTTCCGGCGCTGGGCGGTGCTCCAGGCGTACGATCGGCGCGCTACGCCGGCCCGAACGCCACGGACGTCGAAAACAATCGAAAGCTCCTAACCGCGATGGAGGGCCGTGAAGGAGATGAGCGCCGTGCGCGGTTTGTCTGCGTGACGGCGTTGGCGCGAAGCGGCCGCGCGCTGGCGGTGGTTTCCGATTCCGCGGAAGGCTCGATTTTGAAGGCGCTCCGCGGAACGGGCGGTTTCGGTTACGATCCGCTGTTTTTTTCGCCCGAGCTGGGGTGTACGTTCGCGGAAGCGCCAGCTTCGCAAAAGAACCGCCAGAGCCACCGCGGCAAGGCATTCGCCAAAATTCTGGCGCTTTTAGCCGCGCATAATTTTTGATCCTTTCGCGGAGTCCGCTGCATCCAATCGGGAGATTCCACAAACTTCTTGCTCCGCGCGCGTGACCGGGGTACAAGGAAGATTCCATCCCTCCGAGGTGCTCCAATGGCCGCATCGCAAGTCGCTTTGAAATTACAGTCGAACTTGCTATCGCGAATGGAAGAAGCGCGCGAGCGGACCGATGCCCTTTACGACCTGCTTCCGCCCAACTCCTATTACGAAAGACCGATTCCGGAACGTCACCGGCTGATTTTCTATCTCGGACATTTGGAAGCATTTGACTGGAACCTGTTGGCCGATCCGCTTGGATTGGCGACGGACGACGCCGCGTTCGACAAATTGTTCGCGTTTGGGATCGACCCAGTAGATGGCGGCTTGCCGAAGGATATGCCGAAGGACTGGCCTAGTATCGCGCGCGTGGAAAGTTACAATCGCAACATTCGCCATCGGCTGGATGAAGCGCTTCGGAGGGTTGGCGATTCCGCGCCGCGCGAGCTGAGCGATGGAACGTTGCTCCACGTAGCCATCGAACACCGGCTGATGCACGCGGAAACGCTTGCGTACCTGCTTCACAATTTGCCCTTCGAAAAGAAGAATGCGCCCATTCGCTCGCAGGCCGACGCGCGATCCGGGCCCAGCAGGCGGCAGGTGGAAATCCCGGCAGGAGTTGCGACGCTCGGGATGTGCGTGATGCCGCCGCGCCCGTTCGGTTGGGATAACGAATTTGGCGAGCAGCAGATGCAAGTGCCGCGCTTTTCGATCGACGTGTTTCCGGTGACAAACGGCGAATACTTGAAATTCGTTCAAGCCGGTGGATACGACGACTCCAGCCATTGGAAACCGGAAGATTGGGAATGGAGGCAACGCGCCGGGATAAAACATCCGCACTTTTGGTTGCTGAAAGCTGGCAAAGGCGCCGGCGATCCGAACGCGATTTGGGAGTATCGAACGATGTTCGGCGCGATCCCGCTGCCTGCGGCGTGGCCCGTGTATGCCAGCCATGCAGAGGCGTCTGCGTATTCACACTGGGCTGGGAAAAAGCTGCCGACGGAGGCGCAGTGGCACCGAGCCGCGTATGGTACGCCCGAAGGAATCGAACGTCTCTATCCCTGGGGCGATAACGCGCCGGAACTCAGACACGGAAATTTTCATCATCAGAACTGGGATGCCACGGCGGTGAACGCGCATCCGGAAGGCCACAGTGCATTCGGAGTTTTCGATCTGCTCGGCAATGGATGGGAGTGGACCTCGACGGCATTCGGTCCACTTCCGGGGTTCGAGCCGTTTTCATTTTATCCGGGCTATTCGGCCAACTTTTTCGACGGCAAGCATTTCGTGATGAAGGGCGGTTCCGCGCGCACGGACGCGTGCATGCTCAGGCGATCGTATCGCAACTGGTTCCAACCTCACTACCCTTACGTCTACAGCAAATTCCGCTGCGTGGAGGAATAAGATGTCTTCATCGCCGCATATGCAAACGGCCGCGACGAGCGCCGCCGCTGCTCGGGACTTATCGGAATTTTGTTCCGATGTGGTGACCGGACTCAACGGACCGGGACAAAAAGAGCTGCCTTCGAAATACCTTTACGACTCGGTTGGGTCGGCGCTGTTCGACGCGATCTCCCTGCTGCCCGAATACGGCTTGAGCCGCGCGGGAATGCGGCTGCTGCAGCGGCACGCGAGTGAAATCGTCGAGCGCTTGCCGGGCCCGGTGGTGGTTGCGGAACTCGGCAGCGGCAACGGCCAGAAAACACGGCATCTGCTGGAAGCGCTGGCGCGGCGGCAGCGCGTGAACTACTTTCCGATCGATATTTCTGGAAGCGCGCTTTTCCGCTGTCGCCAGGAATTGGGGAATCTGGAAATGGTCAGCCTGGTCGGCTTCGAGAGCGCGTATCTCGACGGCCTGCACAAAGTGGCAGCACGGCGGCGCGATGGAGAGCGTTTGCTCGTCCTGTTTCTCGGCAGCACGATCGGGAATTTCGACCGCTCGGCCGGAGAACAGTTTTTGCGCGACGTGCGGTCGATTCTGCAGGAGGGGGATTCTCTCTTGTTGGCCACCGATCTCGAAAAGCCAATTTCGATGTTGAAGTTGGCGTATGACGATCCTCCGGGCGTGACGGCAGCGTTCAATAAGAATCTGCTGGCGCGGATCAATCGGGAATTGGACGGAGAGTTCGACTTGAACCAATTCGAGCA
The DNA here is from genome assembly GCA_050746725.1 of Candidatus Acidiferrales bacterium. Taxonomy (GTDB): domain Bacteria; phylum Acidobacteriota; class Terriglobia; order Acidiferrales; family UBA7541; genus Palsa-295. The sequence continues at coordinate 169,339 of JBOGMX010000012.1, forward strand.
TGTGGTCCGCTACGACGAAAGCGAGCACCGGATCGAAATGCATCTGCGATCGAAAATTTGGCAGAACGTGGCAATTCGCAAAGCGGGTTTTCGCTTTCATTTGCGTGAAGGTGAGACGATCTGGACCGAGAGTTCCCACAAGTACGATGCTCGTGGAGCGAGGGAAATAGGCGGGCGCGCGGGATTCGAATGCGTGGAGCAATGGATCGATGCCGAGTGGCCCTTCGCGCAAAATCTGTTTTTCGCGGTTTAGCGGCCGCGGACCGGCACGAGGAGGACCAACATGGCGAAAGCGACCTGGCAAGGCGCGGTGCTGGCAGAGAGCGACAACGCCGTGGTGGTGGAAGGGAATCGATATTTTCCCAAGGAATCGGTGCGCGGCGAATACCTTCGCCCCAGCGAGACTCATTCGGTGTGTCCGTGGAAGGGAACCGCGAGCTATTACCACGTGGAAGTGAATGGCGAGCGCAACGAGGATGCCGCGTGGTATTACCCCGAACCGAAATCCGCCGCGAAAGAGATCAAGGACCACGTCGCGTTCTGGAAGGGCGTACGCGTTGAATCTTAGTACCTCCGGCCTGTGATATAGTTTTCGGCCACATGGCCAACCAAAAGAAAAAGCCAGCAAGGAACAAATCCGCACCAGCGAAGAAGCTTGCGAAGGCGCGCCGCCCGAAGCCGCGCGCGACAGCGAACGGACGCGCAAAGGGCGCCGATCCGGCCCGCGTGCGCGCGATCCTGCAAAAGCTCGATGACGCTTATCCCGCCGCGACATGCGCGCTGAAGCACGCGAATCCATTCCAACTGTTGATCGCCACGATCCTTTCCGCGCAGTGCACGGACGAGCGAGTGAACCAGGTGACGCCCAAGCTATTCGAGAAATATCGCAAACCGTCCGATTTCGCTTACGCCAACCCGGCGGAGCTGGAGCAGGGAATTCGCTCGACGGGGTTTTTCCGCAACAAATCGAAATCGATCATGGGCGCCAGCAAGAAGATCGTCGAGGAGTTTCATGGCGAAGTGCCGAAGACGATGGATCAAATCCTGACCCTGCCCGGCGTGGCGCGGAAAACGGGAAACGTGGTGCTGGGTACGGCGTTCGGAATTGCATCCGGGATCGTGGTCGATACGCACGTGCAGAGGCTGGCCGGGCGGCTCGACTTGACGAAAAACACCGACCCAAAAAAAATCGAGCAGGACTTAATGCAGGTGGTCCCGCACGACAAATGGATCCTCTTTGCGCACCAGTTGATCTGGCACGGCAGGCGCGTTTGCCAGGCGCGCAAACCGCGATGCATCGAGTGCAACCTCGTACGAATCTGCTATTCGAACGAGAAAACGGTATAGATTTCGTCGCGCGAAGGTTTCACGCGGCGCGCGCCCGCCTCGGCGCGTTTAGTTGCCTACACCTTCGCGAATCATCGAAATCAGCGTCTGCGGCTTAATCGGCTTAGGAACGATTTCGAATTCGTGGCCGTGTTTTCGAGCGTCGCGCAACAGGTCGACGGTGGCCGTCTGTCCGGAAAACAGGAGGATGCGGCACCTGGGAAGAAGGCTTCGAACGCGAACGCCGAATTCGACGCCGTTCATGCCGGGCATCACCACGTCGCTAATAATCACGTCGGGCGCAAATTTCCGCAGGGACGCGAGAGCGGCTTCGGCGTTGGAAGCCGACATGGCGTCGAAACCTTCACCGTTTAGGATTTCGACGAGAGTGTCGGTAATCGTGGGCTCGTCATCGACCACGAGGACTCGAACGCGGCGAGAGCTGGCGAGTTCGCGCAAGCTTGCGTCGGGATCATCGGAGAATCCGTCCGGGGGATTGGCCGGATCGAAGCACCAAATTCCGAAATTCGATTGTATTTGAAGCATATGATTATCCTTCCGCCTCCGCGCGTGGCTGGGGTGGAAGGTACTCGTTTTGTACCATTTCGCGCGGGAAGAAAATAGAGAAAGCTGTACCGCACCTGCCGTGAGCTACCGAACTGCGCAACCGGATCGATCCCTGATGCTTGCGCACAAGATTTTGCGTGAGCCAAAGGCCCAAGCCAGTTCCGATATCCTTCTTAGTGGTATAGAACGGCTCGAAAATCTTTTGCATCTGCTCGGAAACGATTCCGGGGCCATTATCGAGAATCGTAAAGCGAACGCCGGACCGGCCGGAGTCAGTGAATTCGCGAGAGGGGGATATTTTTATTCTCAAGCGGCCCTCCACCGGCATAGCCTCGATTGCGTTCGCCACAAGATTCGCCAGTATCTGCCTGATCTCGCCGGGAAAAGCGCAAATTGCAGTGTCCTTCGAAAAGCGTTTCTTCACGGAGATTTTCTTGAACCGCAATTTACGATCGTAAAGCGCCAGAACTCCATTGGCGATTTCCGATACGTTTATCTTAACAGGAGTTGAGGTATCGCGGTAGAACCCCAGGGTATGGCGGGTGATCTCCGCTATGCGGTCAAGCTCCTGTTCGGCGGTGACGAGGAAGTTCATGGACTTGGACGGCTGCTTTTTAGCCAGAAATACAAGATTGGCAAGCGCTTCGAGCGGGTTATTGATCTCGTGAGCGATGCTGGCGGCCAGGCGTCCGGTAGCCGCCAATTTCTCGCTTTCGCGGAGCGCTTCTTCGGCACGGCGCTGCCCGGTGATGTCCGTATTCGTTCCGAACCAGCGGGCGACGCTTCCGCTTGCATCGAGAACCGGCACGGCGATGGTCAAGAAATCTCGATAGCTGCCGTCCTTGCCGCGGATGGGAAAGACCATTTCAAATCGCTTCCTTGAGGTGATGGCGGAGGCCCACTTCGTTAGAACGTCAGGCAGCACTTTCGGGTCCTGGACGGATTCCCATCCCCAACCGAGCATTTCTTCAGCGGTCGTTCCGGTGTAGTCGTACCAGCGTTGGTTATACCAGAGGAGGCGGCCATCCGCTCCAGCCATCCAGGCGAGCTGCGGGACGGAATCAGCGAGGGTCCTAAACTGGGATTCGCTTTCCTGGAGCGCGGTATCGCGCTCCTGAATTTCCGAGAGCATGGAGTTGAAGGAGTCGATCAGGATGGCAATTTCATCTTGGCTCGCGGAGGGTTCCGCGCGGACGGCGAAATCTTTGTCGCGTGAAACGATGCGAGCGGTTTCCGCCAGGCCGATTATGGGACCGGAAATCGCCTCCCGCGCGGTGCGCGAGACGAGCAGGGCCACTCCGAGAGACACGACGGAGATGATACCGAGAATGGCGAGGTAACTTTCCAGGCGGGCGGTCAGCTCCTTGACGTCCGCGCGCAGATAAACGGTGCCGACCAGTTTGTTCTCCAGAAAGATCGGCTGCACGACCGCATATTGATTATCAAACAGGAAGCGATTGCGGATTTGGGAGGGCAGAGGCAGCTGCAGCGTACCGCCCGTTTTGCTCTTCCCGCGCCAATACCCAGCGAAAAACCGTCCGGACGGAGTATAGACGGCGCCATAGACGACGTGGGGAGCTGCACGGAGAGCGGCAAGAGTTTTTTGGGCCGATTGCGGATCGTTGAAGACGAGCGGAGTGACGCAGTTATAGCCGAGGATTTCAGCTTGAATATTCATGCGTTTCAGCATGGAACGGCTGGCGAAGTTCCAATCGTAAGCAAAGAAAGCGGTCGAGGCGCAAAGCAGCACGGTGATGCTCGCCACGATGTTGAGCATCGTAAGTTTTCGCGCGAGGGACTCTTTCATTCGAAACATATGGCTATCTTTTCGAGTTAGCGCCGCTGCGAACAGCGACGGCAACTTTGAGTAGTTGAGAACTCAGCTTGAGTCCGGCCTTTTGCGCGTTGGGGAGATCGATTTCGAAGCGGACGCGATTGCCGGTCAATACAAACTGAATCATGCCTCCACGCGGATCGAAATCGGGAATATCACTGACGGTGACGACCGGTAGGCCGCGCAAAGCGAGCAAATCAGTGTCGAGCTGATCCCGCCGCGAGGAACTGATGAACAGAATTTGGCAATCCGCGGCGTCGCTCGCGGAAGTTACGCGCCGGACGACCATCGGCACGCCGTTCAGTTTCGAGCCGCTGACGGTGCTATCGAGGACCGACCCAAACGGATCCTGACCGAGCACGCAGATCGAGAAGTTTTTCGGGTGGTCCGCCGCGGATTTTGACGGCCACTGGATGAAATTTCCGAATTGATACAGGTAAGCGGCCTCGAC
>JBOGMX010000013.1:0-90889 GCA_050746725.1 Candidatus Acidiferrales bacterium
CGCTCGAAGAGCGCGGTCTGCCGCTGGCGTTTCACGCCGGCCCTACCTGGGGCGACACGATGACCACTACCATGAACCGCTTCCTCGCGGTTCATTCCATGTCGTTCGTCACTTGCAACATGACGCATATGGCTAACTGGATCGTCAACGGGCTGCCGGAGCGCTTCCCAAAATTAAATGTGATTTGGATCGAAAGCGGACTCGCCTGGGTGCCGTTCATGATGCAGCGGCTGGACCATGAATACTTCATGCGCCAATCCGACGCGCCGCTGCTCAAGCGTCCACCGAGCGAATATATGGCGGAAATGTTCTACACGTCGCAGCCGATGGAACAGACCAATATGGATTTGCTGCAGAGCACTCTGAAAGCGATCCACGCCGAAACGCAGGTGATGTATTCGTCTGATTGGCCGCACTGGGATTTCGACGTGCCCGCGCGCATCGCCGCGCTGCCCTTCCTTACCGAACAAGCCAAGCGCAATATCCTCGGCGAAACCGCCCGCCGCATCTTCCGGCTTTAAACGTCCCGACAAAGGCGATCCTTGGTTACTTATCGGGAACTCACAGTTGCTGAACGTTTCGTAAATGGCATACTTCGAGACGCCATGGATCAGCGAACAAAAGATGTCGCCAATCGAGCGAGCTATCTGCGCTGGCAACGACTCGCAATCACTCAACTCGGATACACGATCAACCTGATGATGCTAGCTACAGGAGCGACACTCGGGTTCGTCCTGAAAGAGAAGCTCGACCACGTCATCGGCGCGGGAGGGTGCGCGTGGCGAGCGGCATTGATCTCCCTCGGAATCTCGATTCTGGCTGCCATCGCCGCAAACGTCACAAGATCCGAAGACTTCCGATACAGCCGGCGAGCCGCGCGCGCCCGCATGCAGAGGGACGATAAAACTCATGATCGATACCAGCGGATGGCCGATTGCCTCGGAACCGTGACTCGCGTATTGTTCTATGGACAAGCTGCGACCTTCGTCGTGGGGATCCTGGCACTAGCTTGGGTACTTTTGCCAGCGTTTTAGAGTGGCCAACATGCGGGGACCTGACATCTCGATGCCGTCAATAATCAGGCGCGGCAGGTCCACATTGCGTCTCCTACCATTGTTATCGGTTGTCCTATGGCTCCCGGGGTGTTCCCAGTCAGCCAAGGAAAGCCTGCGCCAACCAACTGCCCAGAAACCAGATGTCGCGGTCGGCTGCGCATACGATGCTCGCGCCTTCCTATCGAAGAACGATGTGGCGCTATTCAACCGCAAGTATCCCGACTTCGATCAGCCACACGAGGTTGATTGGCAGTACAGGGACGTCGACCCCATCAGGCTTTTTGATCCGGCGCAGGACAGGGCTCGCAGGCGCGAGCTATTTCTAGCCGAGTATTCGGCTACATCGCTTGGCCTGACGGGTGCGAAACCTTCGCCAACGGAGTTAGCGTTTCGGCTATTAGTGTCGTCCCAGATAGCCAGTCAATCTGTGCTGATGGATACCACAACTGCGAAGATCGTCCTACCATACACTGCGGCGTACGAATCCTTGACAGCGGACGAAAACCAGGCTTTGCTACAGAAAACCGCCTCAATGGGGTTGCAGTGGGCGCTCGCTGGCGGAGACAGCATGTTCATATACAATGGTGCGATCCTCATATCGTGGTTTCGGCACGGGTATGCAGGCTTGGCAAACCCTAACATCGATCGACCTCCCGCCGTGGCCAAATCGCCACTAGGCACCAACGGGGAGGCTCACGCCGGAGCCCCCTAGGGCGTAGCAGGCGGCCCCCCCGCCGCTCAACTCCGGCTTGCAGTGTATTTGTTCATGCCGTGCGCATTGTCCACGGCGCTGATCAAGTCGCTTACTTTTGCTTCGCTTGGATCGTACGTGATTACGGCTTCGTGGGTGGCGAGTAAAGCTCGCACTTCCTCAGCGCCCTTTACTGACTGCGGTGCAGACTGCACTGAGAGACAGCCTGCGGGATGGCCGAATTTGCAGGGGTGCTCCAGATCAAGATTCGGGCAAATTCCTTCGAGCTTGCGAATGTTTTGGCGTAGTAATACGTTTGGTCGCTGGATTTCGCGGGAGGGCACGATGAATCGAGAGCGAGCGCTACAGATTCTCATGATCCTGGTCGGATTACTATTCGTCGCGGGGCTGTATCCGCTGACGACGTCTCTTTTGCATTGGCGACAGTCCGATGAGATTGTGCCGATGTTCCTCAGCATCTACATCACGCTCGGAGTTTTTCTGTTAATAGCGGCGCGGAATCCATCGGCGAATCGCGGGCTGATTGCGTTCACTGCATGGTCGAGCTTCGCCCATGCTTTTGTCATGCTTATCCAGGCCCTTGAAAATCCCAGCGATCTCGCATTCCTTTTGGGCATGTCGGCCGTCCTGCTCGTAATCGGCGTGCCGCTGGTCGCGCTGGCGCCAGCAAGGCGATCGGCCGAATTGGCCCCCAGCCGAGCGTAGCGTAAATCCGAATGTTCGGCGTCCTGGCCGGCAAACACGCTCGAACTCTACGGTGGTGAGGCCTCAAAAGGTCGAGCATGAGCAGATCCGGGCGACGGACGAAACGCGGGTAATCCTCGTCCCAGATACTTTTGTCCTTACCCCTCTCGTCAGCCCAAAAAGCTGAGAAACTCGCAGCGATCCATCCCGCGTTCGACCAATCTATAGCTGGTTGAAACCTTGCTGGCAATTATTGCCGTAGGTAAATGAATGGAGATCGAAGCCGGCGGCTTGCGGTTTGAGTGTTAGCAGGTGCGCGCTAAATATCGTATTTTTGACGAGGTAGTACATCCGGGGCTCACTGACCTCGATGTACGAGCCTTCCGAATCGAAGTGGACGTCAACGCCGCCCTCGTCCTTCGGAACGGGCTTGCCGTCCTGTAGAACGTAAACCTTCACTGGTTTCTTCGTTTTTTCCAAGCTCAACACGGCGTACACGGAACGGGCGTGATAAAGAAGCTCGGCTTGGCCGTTTGCGCCCGCGGAGATCACGCCGTCGTGCTGGGTTTTCCACTTGCCGGAGAGCATCACGCTGCCGTCGCGAGGCGTTTGATAAGCAGCAAAGTCAGTGACTTTGCCCTCCTCACGGTACCCCTTCGAATTTTGCACCGCGCCATGACCAAACCAATTCCCCACGTAGGTTTCGTCCGTGCAGATACCACAACTGGCCGCGAACGTGTTCTCGTGCGGGTCGAGCGGAATTTTCGCAACGGCCGGGTGGCTCGGAATCAAGAGTTGCTGAATTTTCTCCTCAAGCGCGTGATCGCCGGTTTCGCCCTCCACGTGCATCACGATATTGCCCTTCTGATCGATCAGATACCGGTTCGGCCACACGTCGGAGTGGTAGGCTTTCCACATGGAGCCATACGTGTCGGCAACTACCGGCCATGGCAACTGGAAACGTTGGGCAGCCTGGCGCACATTCTTCACGCTGAATCCGATTGCGAACTCGCCGTAATGTATGCCGACGATGTCGAACCCGTACGAGTGATACTTCGCATACCAGCGCTTCAGCGGCATGAAGTCTCGGATACAGTTGATGCAGGTGTATTCCCAAAAATCAATCAGCAGCACGTGGCCGCGGTATCCCTTGATGGTATGCGGCACCTTGGTGGTGTCCCGGCCGGTGTTGATCCACGTAACATCGGAGCTGAATTCAGGAGCCTTCTGCGGCCCCGCATAGATCGCGGCTGCAAGGAAAACCACGAATATCAGCGCGAAAGGAGACCTCTTGAGCATATCCATCATCCTGCTTGTAATCGCAAGGTTGGCGTTCCGCGAAGCGACGGACGCACCCACAGCCCCAGCGGGCGCATCTTGCCCCGCTGGGGCGGCTATTGCGACCCATTAGCCTCTCTTCTTCTTCAAGGTTGCTGTGTATTTGTTCATGCCGTGCGCGTTATCCACGGCGCTGATCAAGTCGCTTACTTTTGCTACGCTTGGATCGTACGTGACTACGGCTTCGTGGGTAGCGAGTGAGGCTTTCACTTCCTTAACGCCCTTTACCGACTGCAGTGCAGACTGCACTGTCGCCCGGCAACCCCCTCAAACCATTCCCTGAACTTCCAGTGTGACGGTCTTTTCCCTGGCTGCCGCCATCGCCTGTTGCGCCGGGATCATTAGAAAGCCCAGCGTGAACATCAAAACAACGCTCGATACGACACGCGTTCTATTCATTGAGTTCATCTCCAGTACATCGTGGTGAAAACACCTAAGGGCTGAGATTAGGCCGATAGGTAGAAAGATTCAAGATACCTCGGAAATTAACCATCCACTCCCTCCAACCTGAAGGCCGAAAATTGCTCTGGGACGATTTCGAGCCGCGCCGCTATTGAGGGATGGTCCGGGCACGGGGTTTACAACGGCCGGGCTTTTCCGAATGCGCTCGTATTTACCGCTCGATTCAGTCGCCTGCCGCGCGGTGCTGTCTCAGCACTCTCCGGCAATATTCCGTATATTCCGCGCCGAATCGCTTCCGCATTTCGCGCTCTTCCACCACCCTCGCGTAAACGGGGAGACGAATTGCCAACCATCCGGCTCTCTAAACGGGTGGCTGGAAGGTCCGGTACTTGAACTGGCCCGCATGGCAACCACAACTGCAGTCCCGCCCTTCGTGGTAGTGGCGGCATCTCGCGCACCTGACTTCCCCGATATGTTCGGTCCATCGACTCGGCATAAGCGTGAAGACCAGTAAAACGACAGCCATGATCGCAGCGAAAGATCGAAGGTCATCTCGATCAAAACCTGGCGCCAATTTCCACCGTAACGCGAAATGCCCAGCCAGCACGAAGTCGGCCCAGAGGCATAAGCCTGCTATCGCAATTGCAATCCGCGAGCTTCTGTATTCCCTGGCGAGAATTATTCCGCCGTAAAGGGCAATCTGAATGCCTAGAAAGCAAGCCACCGGGGCCGCCAGTTCGCCCCAACTCAAACGTCGACCGAAATACATCATGGTTGATCCGACTGCGGCGACGCCAACCCATAGCAGCGTCCAAACCACTAAAGAGCGTGCAGAGTGGCGATTCATTTGGCTATACCGACGCTCCCGGCACTCGTGGAATAAAACGCGGCACTCTCCGGCAATATTCCGTATATTCCGCGCCGAATCGCTTCCGCATTTCGCGCTCTTCCATCAAAATGCTAACCAGCATGAGCGCCGCCCACACCGCTGCCACGATCCACATCACGCGCATTCCAGCCAGCAAACATGCACCGATAATCGCCAGCAACGATCCCAAATAGCGAGGGTGCCTGATGCTCGCATAGATTCCGCGCAGCTCCAGTTCGCCGCCGCCTTTTAGCTCCGTGCGCCCCACCAGGCGCGAGCCGCCCAGATCGCGGCGCACGCGCCAAAAAATCCAGCTCTCGAAAATAATCAGCGCCGCGCCCGCCCCAATCGCGGCAACTGGCGGCCAATCGGTCCGAAATAACTCATGCCGAAATACGATGATCGCAACCGTCACCGGCAACCATGAGCACGCGAGAGCGGTCACATACGCAGCCTTAAGGCGCAACCGCCAGAAGCGCCCAAACGGATGCAAAACAAACCAGTAGAGGGGGATTGGCAGATTTAAAAATAGAATTATCGCTGCCACTGCGTCAAAAACCTTCATCAGTGCATCTTAGTATGATGGAGGCGTAAACCAAGACCTTGCCTCCAGGTTCACCATCCGGCGCGACGAGCGCGCTGCAACGCCACGCGGGTCCTTTTTCCGGCCGTTTCACCCCGGCCGCTGAAAATACTTTCAGGAGCCGATCATGTTCAAGCTCACGCGCCTCTCTCTTTCGCTCACGTTCATGGCCGCATTCGTCCTCGCAACTCTCGTTCCCGGTTCCGCATGGGCACGCGGCGCGCCGTCGTATCCGGCACAGAACCATCCTCCAAGCAGGATCGAACGCCAAGCAGACACCGAAGTGCAGCTCGTCAAGGAAGTCCGGCACGTCCTGGTGATGCAGCCTTTCTACACTGTGTTTGACAACCTCTCGTTTCGGGTCGAGGGCGAGAAGGTCACATTAATGGGGCAGGTTGTCAATCCGTCTCTAAAGCCGGATGCGGCGGCTGCCGTCAAACACATCGAGGGCGTGACCTCCGTGGACAATCAGATCAAAGTCCTTCCGCCGGCGCCTGCCGACCGCCGTATCCGCATCGCCGAGTACCGCGCCATCTATTCCGCGCCTGGATTCGAGAAATACGAGATCCAAGCCGTCCCGCCGATTCACATTATTGTCGATATGGGTCACGTCACCTTGACCGGTGTAGTCGACAACCAGATGGACAAAACCGTCGCGGTCACGCGCGCGAAACAGGTCCCAGGAGTTTTCTCCATCAAAGACCAACTGCGCATCGAGAACCAGGGCGGCGGCAAGCGGTAACCACGCTTTACTGAGTCTAGTATAGTGGCCTTTGGGACGCCTTCCGTTCCCTGCGCAGGCTCCAATTTGTTCGCTTGAGGCAGACAGCCCCTAGGTCCGGAGCACTCCAACCTGCACTTCGGTGGTGTCTCAGTTTGACTGAGCGCCTCTGATTTGGATTATGCGGCCTGTGGCATAATGAGGGCATGGCGAAGCGTCCACGCGACCCAAACCAGTTAGCGAAACTGATCGTGGATATAGCGACTGGCGGGGCCGAAGATACCGTCAGCGAATCCAAGCGGCGTCCGTCGCCAAAACGCAGGGGCGGCTTGAAAGGCGGTAAGGCTCGCGCAGCTGCCCTGAGCAAGAAAAGACGTTCCGCTATTGCGAGAAAAGCCGCAAATTCCCGCTGGCGTCCATAGGAGCTGTTGTCACTATCGGGTGTTTGGGCGCTGCCGCAAGATTTACCCCTATTAAAGCGTCCTCGATTGGCTGGACTATTTTTTTAGTATCTTCTTGACCCACACAATTCGCAGCCCACTCAGCGCACATTGCTTGCCAGAGTGTGTCTCCACCGATAACTAGCGATGTTGCAGCATCATTGACCCAAGTGTGGTGGTTCTGAGAGAGCATGGAGCGAGAACACGCATCGGAAAGCGCCGCGTGATCGCGTCCGGTCCGTTTGGCCACGTTCAACCAGTCTTTCTTTTTCAACTGCTCAAACACGACCCTTTCTGGGGCATCTTCTCCCGGCAAAATAATACAACCGGTCGATTCGGCTTGGTCGCCATCTAGAAAGACTCGGGAGGGCCGAGGGAAGCGATGCTGGTTAACCATTAACCCAAGAGCTTGCCCAACAGATGCCGTTCCGCACCTAATCATTTGGCAGCTAAGCACAAGTTCCGGTCGCGCGTGCGTTATGAGAATTTCTGTGAGCATGACCTGTGAGCGCACGTCTTCAACATACAAATCGCACTCATACATCGGAACGTCATCCATCTTGGTCATTGCGAATTCTGGGCTAACGCCATAGACGAGGGTGCGATGACCGTTGATTTCGATGATGTGCGCCCGCGCTTCCGATGGAAGTTCCCCCAATACGAATGGGGAATGCGTAGTCAAAATTATCTGTAGCTCTAATTCCCTGCAACGTTCCGCCAAGTCCCTGATAAGCCTGCGCTGGGCGCGCGGATGCAGAGATGTTTCGACTTCATCTATGAGAACAAGGCTGTTTTTCGGTATATCTGTTTGCAGCAACTCGGCAACCATCGTTTCACCGGCTCCGGTGTGAAAGCCGGAGTACGTGACACCGCCGTAACCAAGTACCGGAACAGAGCGGTGCGGATCAATCTTCGTCGTGACCATTTTGGATAGGTCATAGTTGCGGCCCATGATCTCGCTGAATCGGTCCAGTCGATTCTTTTCGAAGAGCGTCGCGCCTACTTCTTCCGCAGCATTTTTAGCAATCCTCCAATATCCCGTACGTACAGGAACGGGCTGTATTCGGCTCAGATCAACGTAAACAACTTGCCGCTCCTGCCTCTCAGCATTTCCGCTCCATCGCGAGCGCAAACGCCTGATTTTATCGACTATGCTTTGGTCTTTTTGAGTGAGTGAATACGTGATTTCGGCATTCTCGATCTTGTCCCAAATAGTCGCAGGAAAATAGTCTGATGCGAAGCCGCGCCCTTTGTAAAAGACCGTTTTCCCGGGGGACTTGTAGATAGCTGCGGCGCATTGCAGTAGAGTGCTTTTCCCAGACCCGTTCTCTCCGACGATGGCCATGATCGGATATGCGACTTTGAATTGCTGGCCAGTCCATCCTCTGAGGCCGGAAATCTTGAGCCATTCAAGGCGCTTCGGCCATCCGGTTCCGCTTTGCCACTTAGCTGTTAACCGCCGAATCTCGTTGTGCTCAGCCATCGTGTGCTCCCATTGACTCCCGCTGTCGCTAATTGCCGCATGCGGCCGTATCGGCAACCAAATAGATAGCCATTTAATGAACAGAAAAGTAGCACAAATAATGTACAATAGCAACAGCCGTTACAGTTAGCTGTCCTAAACTGATAGTTATGCTTGACAAATAGAAAGGTGTGGTGTATCTTCAATGACATGAACCGCCTGCCGATTGAGAAGCGAACGCAGATTTTGGGACTACTTGTCGAGGGCAATAGTCTCAGGGCCACGAGCCGCCTTGCCGATGTCTCCATAAATACCGTGAGCAAGCTGCTGGTCGATTTAGGCGCAGCGTGTGCCGAATACCATGATCTCCAAGTCCGCAACGTCCCAGCGCAGAGAATCCAGTGCGACGAGATTTGGTGCTTCGTTGGCGCAAAGGCTAAAAACGTGACGCCAGAGAAGCAGGCTCAGGGTTGGGGCGACGCTTGGACCTGGACGGCCCTCGATGCCGATTCCAAGTTGTGCGTCAGCTATATGGTTGGCGGACGCGATGGTGGAATAGCCTTTGGCTTCATGCAGGACTTGGCCTCGCGCCTTGCGAATCGCGTACAACTAACGACAGACGGGCACCGTGTTTATTTGAATGCGGTAGAAGGCGCTTTCGGCTCCGAGATTGACTACGCCATGCTGGTCAAGATTTACGGCAACGATTCGGCCAATGATTCTAGGTATAGCCCGGCGGAATGCATCGACTGCAAGCCCATAGCGATTACAGGGCGACCCGACCCAAAGCACATTTCAACCAGCTTTGTTGAGCGCCAGAATTTGACCATGCGAATGGGAATGCGCCGTTTCACGCGCCTAACGAACGGGTTCAGTAAAAAAGTGGAGAATCATGCTGCTATGGTCGCCATTCACTTCATGCATTACAATTTCGCGCGAGTTCATAAGACCTTGCGCGTTACGCCAGCGATGCAGGCCGGACTGGCGGATCACATTTGGAGCTTGGAAGAAATCGTGCTTCTTTCAAACTGAGACACTACCTGCACTTCAGACCAGTTCTTTTCTCCGGCAACAATATGCTACCGTCACTAGGTTATGAGATGGGCAGATCGCCAATTCGAGACGTTAGCAGCTAACGGAAACCTCGACGACTCCTGGACCGCAAAGCTTCATGTTTCGATTACTGCCCCCCCGAATCACGCCTGGCGAGTCAGGAATCACTTCTTGTCGCACGGGCCGCTACCCGGAACAGTCAATCGAGTAGAATCACGCGTAAGTTACAGAAAACAAAAGACCGGGTTCCCGTCTACCCGGAACGTCCCGGTGAGGCGCTTCGCGCCCAATTTTACCCCGCCCCGCGCGCTCTCGTCGCCGCTGCTCGGCGTCCTGGTCGCTTGCCTCGCCTTGGCTGTCCTTACCGCTGCGCCGACCGCCCGCGCCGACCGCCCCTACGCTCCCAGCCGCAATTACGATCTGCAAAACGTCCGCACTCATCTCTGGTTCGATCTCCAGCATCGAGCAATCCGTGGTGAAGTCATCGAAACCGTTTCCGCGCTTCGCGACAATATTTCCAAACTCTCGTTCGATTCGACTGGTCTAGACATTTCAACCGTTACCGTCGACGGCGCGGCCGCGCCCTACACGGTTACTTCGGACCATCTGATTGTCTCGCTAGCTCGTCCCGCCGCTCGCGGCCAGCGCTACGACGTTTTCATTCGCTACAGCGGCCAGCCGAAAAAAGGCATCTTCTTCATCCTGCCGGACAAAAATTATCCGCGACTACCGGCTGAAATCTGGACCCAAGGCGAAGCCGAAGACACCCACGATTACATTCCCATTTACGATTACCCGAACGACCGCACCACGTCCGAAATGATACTCACCGTTCCGGCGTCGTGGACCACTGTATCGAATGGAGAGCTGATCGGAGTGCAAAGCGATCCTGGCCGCATGAAAACCTGGGACTGGAAACAATCGCAGCCGCTTTCCACCTATCTGATCTCCGCGGTCGCCGGCAATTTCGTGGAGCATGACGACACGTGGAACGGTGTCCACCTGCGCTATCTGGTTCCCCGCGGCGACCAGGCCGATATCGGCCCCACGTTCGCGCACACGAAAGCGATGCTCGAACTCTTCACAAGCAGGCTCCGCGTGCCGTACCCATGGCCGCAGTACGCGCAAACTTCCGTCGACGATTTCACCGAAGGCGGAATGGAAAATACCAGCGCGGCAACGCTTTCGACGAACGACCTGGTCAGCCCGCTGCTCCGGCTGGAATATCGCGTCGGCGCGGACGACGTGAACTCGCACGAGCTATCTCACCAATGGTTCGGCGATCTCGTCACCTGCAAGGATTGGGCGAATCTCTGGCTCAACGAAGGCTTCGCGACTTTCTTTGAAAATTATTGGCTGGAGCACAAAAACGGCGCCGATGCCGCTGCGTACGAATATTGGACCGAGCAAAACCGCTGGTTCCGCGAAAAGCGCCTGTTTCCAGTGCCGATCCTCACGCGCGATTTTGACGATTCCACCGCATACGACGGCAACACTTATCAAAAGGCCGGCTGGGTGCTGAAAATGCTTCGCGAAAAACTCGGAGACGATGAATTTTTCGCCGCCCTGCATCATTACCTGGAGGCCAATCGCGGACAAAACGTCGTCACCGCCGATCTCCAGAAAGCCATCGAGCAATCCACGTCCGTAAACGTCGACCGTTTCTTTCACCAATGGATTTACCGCGCCGGCGCTCCGGAATTCGACGTCAGCTATTCATACGATCCCGCCGCGCGTCAGGTAAAACTCGATGTGAAGCAGATGCAGCATTTAGCGGGGCTCGTCGGCCTGTTCGATGTGCCGATCGACATAGAAATCGATACGCGCGCGGGACGCAAAACGTACCCTATCGAAATCCAGAAGGCCGAAGAAACTTTTACCTTTTCGCCCGACGCGGAACCTTTGATGGTGCTCTTCGATCCCGGCGACAAAATCTTCAAAAAAGTCGTATTCACAAAAACGCCGGCGATGCTGATGTATCAGCTGAAAAATGCCGATGCCGTGACGGACCGCGCGGACGCCGCTGTTGTGCTCGGCAAAATTGACGGCAACCCCGATGTGATCGCCGCGCTCGGTGAAGCTGCGGCGCACGATCCGTTCTGGGGAGTGCGCGTGGAAGCGCTGCATGCGCTCGGCAGGCTCGGCGGCGCGGGCGCCGAAAAGGCCGTGCTCGCGGCTACACAAGATCCAAAACCCTGGGTACGGGAAGTGGCCGCGCAGGAATTGGCGCACTTTGAAGTCAATTCCGCCTTGGCCGACAAACTGCTTGCCATGGCCGCGTCAGATCCCGCTTATCTGGTCCGCGCCGCAGCGCTGCGCTCGCTGGCTGAATCGAAGGCGCCGCGCGCGTTTTACGCGCTCGCGGCCGCCGCGAAGACCGATTCGCCTGACAACGTCGTTCGCAGCGCGGCGCTCGCCTCTTTTGGCGCTTTGGGCGATAGCCGCGCTGTTCCGGTTTTGCTCCATTGGTCCGCGCCCGGAAAGCCGTTCGTTTGTCGCGAGTCTGCCATCGCTTCTCTCGCGATTCTGGACAAATCGAACGCCAGGATCACACGAACTTTGATTTCGTATTTGCGCGAGCCATATTTCGATCTGCAAGTCACCACGATTTTGTCTCTCGCGCGCCGGGGCGATCCTGCCGCAGTGGCTCCGCTCGAATCGATGCTTCACGGCGCCGCGATCACTTCGGTGGAAGAACCTTTCATCCGCACCGCGCTCGACCAACTGCAGAACAACTATCCCGCGGAGTGATTAAGGATCTTGCGGATCACCGGAAAGCAAAATGCGCAGATCGCGCAGGTTATTTCCCGTCGGGCCGGTCAGCAGCGCGTCGCCGAGCGTAGAAAAAAAGCGATGCGCATCCGATCGACTCTGAAACGCGCGAACGTCGAGGCCCGCCGCGCTCGCTCTCGCCGCGGTATCGCCGTCCGCTACGGCGCCTGCGGCGGGGCTGTTGCCGTCGACCCCATCGGTGCCTGCGCTCAGCACCGTGATATTTTTCGCCGCGATCTTCGGCACGCACGCCAGCACGAACGCGGCGTTGCGCCCGCCAATCCCGTCGCCGGTCACCGGACTGCTCAATTCTCCGTCGGCTAGCACGGCCACGCCTTTGCCCGGATTTGCCTTCGCCAGTGCTTGCAGCTGCGCGAGCAGGTAATCGGCGGCTCTTTCGACGGGCCAATCGTTGGTCGCGTGATCGCAGACGCAGATGTAGCCCTCCTCTTCGCAAGCATGATGCGCCGCGTGCAGCAATTCATGTTCGCCGAGAAGCATGACGAAATGCGAGCGCGCGAATTCCAGGTCGTCCGGTTTGGGAGTTTCGCGCAGGGCATTCGGGTCCAGTACAGCGCTGATCGACGGCGGCAGTTTTGTCCGCAGGTTGTACTGCGCTGCAATTCGCAGCACGTCGGCAATTGTGGTCGGATCGGGAAGCGTTGGACCCGACGCCAGCGCCGATTCCTGGCCCGGCGGCACGTCGCTGACCGCCAGCGTGATCTTCATCGAACGCGGCGCCGCAGCCGCGAGTCGCCCGCCTTTGGTTGCGGACAAATGTTTGCGAACGGCGTTTATTTCATTTATTGGCCCGCCGCAAGTAACCAGAGCCGCGTGCAGCGCGCGAAAGTCACGAAGCGTGATCACGGGATCGAGCGGCTGCTCCACCATTGCAGAGCCCCCGCCGGAAATTAAAAAAAAGATCAGCGTGCGCTCGTCACATCGCGCCAATCGATCGAGGATGGCGCGTCCGGCCGCGAAGCTTTCCGCATTGGGCACTGGATGCCCGCCCCGAAACGTACGCCATCCGGGCAACTCAAGTATGAGCGCAGAAGGCGCGACGAGAATCCCCTCGAGCGGAAAATCAGAATTCAGAACGCGCGCAAGGCCTTCCGCCATGGCAATCGAAGCCTTGCCAAACGCAATCGCAAAAACATCTTCGAATGCGGTCAAATCGATCGCGTTATCGTGAACGCGAATCGACGCGCCGCTGCGCGCGAGCTTCTTTTCAATCGCCGCGGAAATATCAATCGCCGCGAGTGTCTCGCGAAAAATGCGTTGCGCGGTTTGTTTCACACCTTTTCGATGGCGGCGACGCCGGCGCGGGCCACATCGGAATCCTGGTCCTCGGTTCCAGCGCTCACGCCAATCGCACCGATCACTTGCGAATCGACGATCAGCGGAAAACCGCCGCGAACCGGGGTTTGTTCCGATGGGCTGGCGACGGCAAGCCCTAGCGCCACGGAAATGTTTACACCGTCGGTCGATTTCGCGGGGCCCGTGGCGGCGCGGCGCATGGCAGCTGCCTGCGCCTTCACCAGCGAGATGGCGATGGAAGCGGGCTTCGCGCCGTCCATGCGCTCGAAGGCGAGCAGATGCGCGCCGTCGTCCACGACTGCGATATTCATGGGAATTTTGATTTCCTCGGCGCGACGGCGGGCCGCTTCCAGCACCGCGCGGGCGCCTTCGAGAGTGAGTTTCACTTGATTGCGAGATACGAGTGCCATTCGATTTCCTCCAGGAATTATGGACGCAGCGCGTCGGCGTTCAATGCGTTCGGCGGACGGCGACCCGCAAAAAACTCGGCGGCGTTCGTCGCCGCCATCACAGCCATTTTCGCACGCGTTTCGATTGAGGCGCTGCCAATGTGCGGCGCGAGAATCACATCGCGCCGCGATAATAGCGCCGGGTGAGGTTTCGGCTCGTTCTCGTAGACATCCAGCGCCGCGCCGGCGATTTTCTTTTCCTCGAGCGCGCGAACCAGCGCGGCTTCGTCAACTACCGGCCCGCGCGCGGTGTTGACCAGGTACGCGGTGCGCTTCATCTTTTCGAATACGGCGGCGGAAATCAAATGGCGAGTCCCGGCGCTGAGGGGCACATGCAGCGTGACGAAATCGGATTCGCGCAGCAACCGGTCGATATCCGCGAATTCGGCGCGCAGTTCCCTCTCCACTTCCATCGGCACGCGCGTGCGATTGTGATAAAGCACTCGCATTTGAAATCCGAGGGCGCGGCGCGCCATTCCCCGGCCGATTCGTCCAAACCCAATTACGCCAAGCGTTTTACCAAAAACATCGCTGCCAAGGAGCTGATCCAATTCCCACCCGGGCCACGTGCCGGTACGCATCCAAGCATCGGCTTCGACCACGCGCCGCGCGACCGTCATCAACAACGCCCAGGCAAGGTCCGCGGTGGTTTCGTCCAAAACGCCGGGCGTATTCGTAACGATCACGTTGCGGCGCCTGCACGCCGCGAGATTGATGTGATCGTAACCGACCGAAACGGTAGAGACGATTCGCAGTTTCGGCGCGGCAGCCAGCAGTTCTTCGTCGATTGTTTCGGTGAGCAGGCAGATCAGCGCTTCTTTATCGGCCACGCGCTGCAGCAACTCCGCGCGCGGAATCTTGTCCTGCACCGGCCAGTATTCGACATCGAAATTGCTTTCCAAAATTGCGCGCGCTTCCGGAAATAGCGGGCGCGTGGCCAATGCTTTCGGCTTGCTCAACAATCACCTCGGATAAAGTTTGCCGTACGGTGGCCGAGTAGGATACACCACGGCGGGCGGATTCGCGCGCGCGTCCAGCGCCGATCGCGGCGGACGATTGTGCTGCTCGATCCGGGTCGCGGCCATACTGGAAGCGTCGTCGTTGACGCCCCCGAGCCCCGCGACTATAGTGGCGGAAAGATGCGGGAATCGAGGCTGCCTGGGCACATGAACTCTCATCTCGTACGCGATCTGAAAAAGCTGCTCGGCCGGGATTCAGTGCTGCATAAGCCCGAAGAGCTGCTGCTGTATGAATACGACGGCTCGGTGGAAACCGGCCGGCCGGATTGCGTGGTATTCCCGCGTACTACCACGGATGTGGTCGGCATCGTGCAGCTTGCACGAAAACATCGGACGCCACTCGTCGGCCGCGGCGCGGGAACCGGGCTATCGGGAGGAGCGATCGCGCGGCACGGCGGGATCATTACCGCCTTTGCGCGGATGAGCCACATCCTTGAAATCGATGTGGAAAACCAGATCGCGCGCGTGCAGCCGGGAGTGGTGAACTCGGATTTGAGCGCCGCCGTGGCGCATGCTGGGCTGCATTTTGCGCCCGATCCTTCGAGCCAGAAAGCCTGTACGATCGGCGGCAACGTGTCCGAAAATTCCGGCGGGCCGCACACGCTCGCGTACGGAGTGACTACGAATCACGTCCTCGCGCTCGAAGTGGTTCTTCCCACGAGCAAAGTGCTACACCTGGGAAATTCCGCGCTCGATTCGACCGGCTACGATCTAACCGGACTTTTTGTCGGTTCCGAGGGAACTTTCGGACTCGTCACTGAGATCACGGTGAAGCTTACCCGCGTGCCCGAGGCGGTGAAGACGCTGCTGGCAATTTTCGATACAGCAGACGATGCTACTGAAACGGTCGCGGAGATTACGGCGCGCGGGATCACGCCCGCCGCCTGCGAAATGCTGGATGGCTGGACGATCCGCGCCGTGGAGGATTACATCCACGCGGGCTTTCCTCTCGATTGCGCCGCGATTCTACTGATCGACGTGGATGGATTGCGCGAGGTGGCGGAAGCGGAAGCGGCCGAAGTGGAGGACGTCTGCCGCGTTCACCGAGCGCGCGAAGTGCGCGTGGCACGTGATGCGCGCGAACGCGAGCTGCTGTGGAAAGGGCGCAAGAACGCGTTTGGAGCGGCGGGGCGAGTTTCGCCGAGTTATTACACGCAAGATGGGGTAATTCCCCGCACCAAGCTGCCCGCAACACTGCGGCGCATCGGCGAAATCAGCCGCAAATACAACCTGCAGATCGGCAACGTGTTTCACGCCGGCGACGGAAATCTGCACCCAATCATCCTCTTCGACGAGCGCAACGAGGAGCAGTTTCAGGACACGGTGGCGGCTGCCGATGAAATCATCGCGTTCTGCATTCAGGCGGGCGGCTCGATCACCGGCGAACACGGCGTTGGCATGGAAAAGGACCGGCTAATGCCGCTGCTGTTCGGCGAAGCGGACTTGGATTTGATGCAGCGCGTCCGCGGAATATTCAATCCCGATGGGTTGCTGAATCCGGGCAAGATTTTCCCCAACTCGAAGGGCTGCGGTGAAATTTACGTGCGACCCGCGAATGGCAACGGTGTCCCGCAGGCAGCCGGAGCATCATGACCCAGACGACCATGCCGGCTGCGTCCCGCTTGGCGGACATTTCGGGCGCAGCGAACGTCATCAGCGATCCGGAGAAGCTCGCCGCGTATGAAATCGACGGAACGGCTCCCGCGGGCGCCGTGAAACCGGGTTCTCGCGAAGAAATTGCCGACTTGGTGAAATTCGCCGTCACGGAAAAGCTGGCGATCGTGCCCTGCGGAGCGCGAAGCAAGCTGGCGATGGGCGCCCCGCCGAGCCGATACAATCTGGCGCTTGACATGACGCGCCTCGATCGCATCGTTGCGTACGACCCCGACGATTTGACGCTCAGCGTGGAAGCGGGCATACCGCTGCAGAGGCTCGCGGGAGTGCTCGCTGGGCACAAGCAATTCTTGCCGCTGGCAGTTCCCTTCTTCAGCCGGGCGACCGCCGGCGGCACGATTGCAGCAGGGGTGCATTCGCCTCTGCGGCAAGCATACGGCACGGCGCGGGATTTTTTGCTAGGAGTGGAGTTCGTCACCGGCGAGGGAGTGCAGGCGAAGAGCGGTGGATTGGTGGTTAAAAACGTGGCAGGGTACGATCTGCACAAGCTGATGATTGGAGCGCTGGGTACTCTTGGCATCATCACGAAAATCAACTTCCGGACGTTTCCGGCTCCTGTATCAACGCGTGTGTTTGCGGCGGCCGCCGACGCGGCGCACGGCGTGTTCGAGATGCGGAGACGAGTGGCGTATTCTCCGTTGCGGCCGCTGACCATGGAGGTTTTGAGCCCAGGCGCGGTCGAGATGCTGGCGAGCAATATTGCTGCGCGGATTGAGCCCGGGTTGGCGCCTGTGGATCAGTTGCCGAAATCCCGCTGGGCATTGCTCGCGACATTTTCGGGAGCCGGAACGGTGCTCGATCGATACGAGCGCGAATT
Source organism: Candidatus Acidiferrales bacterium (assembly GCA_050746725.1). Classification (GTDB taxonomy): domain Bacteria; phylum Acidobacteriota; class Terriglobia; order Acidiferrales; family UBA7541; genus Palsa-295. The sequence continues at coordinate 17,367 of JBOGMX010000013.1, forward strand.
GAAGCAAATGGCGGACGAGTCGGCATGCGAAGACTGCGCGATTTTTGGCGATGACGACCATCCTGCATGGTTCGGACGAGTGCGAGAATTCGTTCCCATCGCACTGGCATCCTCACCGGCAGTGACGATCCTTAAATTAAGTGTATTGCGCGAAAAGATGAAGAACATTCTTGCAGTCATCGCAGAGACAGCTCGGGCGAATGATCTTCGATGGGCGGCGATGGCTGGAGGTCTGGGAGTTATGTACGCGGCTCTACTGCCGAAAGCGCGGGACGAGCAATCGCAAAAGTTGGTTGCGAATCTGACCGGACAGGCGATCGCGGCATGCGTGCACGCCGGAGGAAACGTCACGATCCCGTGGTGCCCGCCCGAATGGAAAAGCACGCTGAAAATTTGGGGTTCTGAACGCGACGATTTCGAGCAGATGCGCAAGGTGAAGAAAGTTTTCGATCCGGCAGACATTCTGGCTCCGGGACGGTTTGCAGGAGGCCTCTAAAGTAATGGCGTCAATTCCTCCGCAAGCTCGGCCCGCGTCGCCGCCGGAAGTTCAGCGGGATAGCCCAAACGGCAAGCGCGGAGGGTTCTCCGGAGCAAACAAGCCTGAATATGCGGACTACTCACGCTGCGTCCACTGCGGACTGTGCCTGAATCATTGCCCCACGTACCGGCTATGGCACCAGGAGGCCGATTCGCCGCGCGGGCGCATTCGGCAGATGGAACTGATCGATCAAGGGCGGCTCGAGCTAAATGAATCATTTGTCACGCACATTGACCGCTGCCTCGATTGTCGCGCCTGCGAGACGGCATGCCCCTCGGGCGTCGAGTACGGGAAATTGGTCGAGCTGGCGCGGGCGCAGATCGAGCAGAATTATCGCCGGCCGATTTTTTCACGCATAGCGCGCGACATTGTGTACCGGCAACTGCTTCCCTATCCTCGCCGGATCGCTGCGGCGGCGCGTTTTTTACGCGTTTACCAGCGCAGCGGACTCGCGTCGTTCGCGCGCGGTACAGGGGTTCTGCGATTGCTGGGATTGCAGGAACGCGAACGTCTGCTGCCGAAGATCGACGACGAGTTTTTCTTTAATGAACTTGGACGGATATATCCGGCCCGCACCGCGCGCCGGGCACGCGTGGCGTTTTTCGCGGGATGCATCGCGCAGGTCGCGTTCAGCGATCTAAATCGCGCGACGATTCGCGTCCTTCAGGCGAACGGCTGCGATGTGGTGGTGCCTGAATCACAAGGCTGCTGCGGTGCGCTGGCGGCGCATGCGGGCGTTCGAGACGTTGCGCACGTTCTGGCCCGAGCAAATCTCGCGGCGTTTGACGACGGCGATTTCGATGCGATTGTCACCAACGCGGCGGGCTGTGGGTCGACGCTCAAGGAACATAGCCACCTTTTCGCCGCGAATGATCCGGCGCGCGAGCAAGCCGAACGATTCGCCGCAAAAGTGCGTGACGTCTCCGAATTTCTCGCTGATCTCGGACTCGCCGCGCCAATGCGTCCCGTTCCATTGCGCGTAACGTATCAGGATTCGTGCCACCTTGCCCACGGGCAGAAAATTCGAGAAGCCCCGCGCGCACTGATTCGCGCCGTGCCTGGCGTGGAGCTGCTGGAAATGCCGCTCGCTGACCAGTGCTGCGGCTCTGCGGGAGTTTATAACGTGACGCAAACGAAGGCTTCACTCGAGCTTCTGTCGCTAAAAATAGGCGCTGCGCGCGAGACGAACGCGCAGGCAATCGTCACGGCGAATCCCGGCTGCATGTTGCAGCTGCGCGCTGGCGTCACGATTCACGGCACCGGTCACGAGGTTCTGCACGTGATCGAGTTGCTCGACCGCGCGCTTGTTCCGCCAAAATAATCCGCGACAAGTCCGCCGATCACTTTTCTCCGAGCAGGTAGCGGCAGCCTTGCGGCCCCATGCGCGCGGAATGCACTGCGTCGGCAGGAACATCGCAGCGGTCGCCGGTGCGATAGGTCTGCGATTCGCCGTCCATCGTGAGCGTCATTTCGCCATCGAGAATGACATGGGCGGTGAGTCCGGCGTGCGTGTGGTCGGGATAGAAGGCATGCGGGCCATCCTGCCACACGTAGGTGTGCGAAAAACCTTCGGAGCGAAGCTGCGATTCCAGTTTGCTCTGGTCCATGCGATTCACATCCAGCCGAAATTATATGCGAGCGAGAGGCTCTTCTCGCTTGCCAGTCCTATTTCGGCCGCCAGGCGAAATTCTCAGCGCCCAGCGCCACATTGAGCATTCCCTCGATCGGAAGGACATCGATTGGTAGGCCGCCGATCCAGAGGGCGATCGTAAGGAGTAGGTCCTGCCGCCCGTGAATGTCAAATAGCGAGAGTGCTAGCGCGATCTCCAGAACTTGGCCGCACGCGGCATTGACGAGACCTTGCGGATGCAGCAAACACACACCCGCTTGCTCCACGATGCAATCGGTCAGCTTGCCTTCGCGAACGCTGAGAGTGATGCGCGTCTCGCGCGAGTCCCATACCGTCAGCCGCACCTGAAATTCCGCGATCTCTCGTAGAGAATCGGCGAGCGGATCGAGCCGGATGTAAAAGTTGGCGGGGCCAAATCCGTAGCGCAAATCGCCGAGCACATTTTGTCCGCCGTGCATGGAAGCGCCGCGGCGCTCGGTGGAATAGAGCCCGGCGCCGAGCCACTCGAAATAATTGCTCTCGCGGCCATCGATGGTAACGTCCAGAAGAGCCGATGGCGGCTCCTGAAGTCCACGAACATAGGCGCGCTTGATGGGATGGGCCAAGGCGTCGGGAGGAATTTCGCCCAAGGCGTTGTAGATTTCGGTCAGATGGCTGCGATAGATGCGGTCGAAATCGGCGTCGTTGGCCGAGGCATGCTCCGGTCCGTACCACCAGCACCAATCGCTCCCTTCGGCAGCGAGGATTGATTCGTAGGCTTTTTTCGCGCCGGCGGAAAGAGAGGACGCAGCGGCCTTATCGGCAGAGGAACCGATCACCCGTTCATACGTTTCCCGCGCTTCGCGCAATAGATCCCAGGCGCGAACATCTTCTTCGTGGCCAATCCACACGTCGAAGTTGGCGCTGATCCAGGACGCGGGGAAAATTCCCTGCAAGCGCGGCGGATCTTGAACGGCACGCACCGCTTCGCTCATCGTGAAAACGTTGATATCAGGATCTTGTTCCAGCCGGCCGTACAGTCGCCGCAAAAACTCCCGGCCATTTTGCGGATAGTATTCCCAGGCGTTTTCGCCATCCAGAATTAAGCTGATCGTAGGAGTGCGGCCGGGGGTTCGGTCTCCTATCGAGCGAATGCGTCCGTGCAGATCGGCGGCAGCCGCCTCCGCGCCCATTCGGCTATAAACGAACCCAACGAGATCGGATAGGTAATGATCGCGGAAGAATCCGGTTAGGTTTCCGCGGGACCGGGTGTATCGCCAAGGCGCGTACAGGGCCTCGGCGTTTTCGGGAAAACCGGCTGCGTCGCGCCAGAAGCCCAGATTGCACGTGCGACCGAGAACACCTTCGTCCGTGGCAAACCATTTGAAGCCCAATTCGATCGCCAGCTCCAGCGCTTGATCTGAAACCGAGCCCTCGGATGGCCACAGCCCGGCTGGAAGCGAGCCGAAGATTCGCTTGTGCGATGCGCGGGCACGCGCGAGTTGGGCGCGGGCATCTTGCGGATAACAAAACGCCGGATGCGGCAGCGGCGTGTGCGCGTTGGCAACGCGCGCGATATCCGAATCGCAGAGCAGCGGCAAGATCGGGTGGTAAAAGGGCGTGGTGGAAATCTCGATCTGTCCGCGTTCGCAAGCACGCCGATATTCGGGCAGCACCGCGGCTAACAATTCGTGCTGCTTTTCCATCAACTTAAGTTTGTCGTCTTCGGTGAAGTCCTTGCCCTTCTGCGAAAGCTGCAGGATGGCAGGATCTTTGGCGAGGTATTCTTCGTCGATCCACGCGAGTTGCGAAAGCACTTGCAGATCGCGCCATTCCGAAATGCCCCAGCGCGCGATGCAGGTCTCCGCGCCACCCGCGCGCGATTGCGCGGCAAGATCTCCGTACCGGGGCCAGCGTTGGAGGAAGTTCTCATTCACATGGAAGCCGCTTTCGATCAGCGAGAGCTTTTGCTCTTCGGAAAGGTCGTCGGCACGGCAGAACACCGTATCGAACCACGGCTCACTGAATTGGCCGCTGGCGTATTCCTCGATTTGCTCCACGAGCGACGGCACCATGTTAAACGTGACGTGCACGCGCGGAAATTCTTCGAGGATCTTGACCATTCCCCAGTAGTCTTTCAGTGCGTGCAGGCGGGTCCAGGGCAGCAGGTAACGGCCCGTGGCGGGATCGCGGTATTGGGGCTGATGCATGTGCCAAAGAATCGCGACGTTCGTTCGACTCACTCGGTTGCGCCTTCCTCCCGCGAATTCGCCGGCCATCCAGCGCGCCGGGATCGCATCTCATTCATCGTTCGTTGGTTTCTGGCACGTACGGACCAGGTGTAGTTCCCCTAAGACCGCACGCCTTCCCACTTTCAACCACGCGCTGCGTGCTAGAATGACGACGCGCGCCTATGCGCTTGATCGACCGATATATCTGCCGCGAAGTAGTTTCACATGCCGCTCTGGGCTTGGCGGTATTTACCTTCGTATTTTTTATTCCTCAGTTAGTGCGCTTCATGGAGCTGTTCGTCGGCCATTCCGGCGGAGCGCACAACATTATTTTACTTTTCCTATGCACCTTGCCGCCGGTTTTCGCCGTTACGCTGCCGATGGCTGTTCTCGTGGGCGTGCTGATCGGTCTTGGAAGGCTTTCGGCCGATAGCGAGATCGTCGCGCTGCACGCCTGCGGCATCAGCTTGCGAAGGTTGCTTGTCCCGATCGGCTCCGTTGCACTGGTAGCGTGCTTCGCCAACCTGGCGATCACCTTTTGGCTCAGTCCGGCCGCGTTGCGAACGGTGCGACGGATCGAGGGGCAAATCCTGGTATCGCAGGCGCCGTTCGCGGTCGAACCGCGCGTTTTCGACGAGCGCTTGCCGCACGTCGTATTATACGTGCAAGATGTGGCAGCGGCGGCCACGCACTGGCGCGGCGTGTTTCTGGCCGACTCAGCCGGTCAAGGCACGTCAATTACCACCGCTCAAAGCGCCTCCATCGTGCGCGGGCCTGGCGACCAGCTCGACATTCATCTCGGCCAGGGCAGCACGCACGAGTACAATCCGCGCCATCCCGATCGCTACAATGTAACCACCTTCGGCGATAGCGATCTGGCGCTCGATATTTCTCATATCGCTCTGCCGCGGAAGCTCGTTTCCCTTCCCGTTTCGGAGCAGCGCGCCAGTGCGCTTCTCTCCAACGATGGCCCCAATGCGCTCCAGGCACGCGTGGAATTTCAGCGCCGGATTGCGTTTCCGGTCGCCTGCCTCGTCTTTGCGCTAATCGGTGTTCCGATCGGCGTCCGGCCGCGACGCGGGGGACGCGCCGCCGGATTGATTCTCACTCTCGTTCTGATCGGCGGCTATTACTTCCTCTTCGTGTATGGGGCGCATCTAGCGGCTCAGGGACAGATCAACGTCTGGGTTGGAGTATGGGCCGCTAACATCGTGATGGCCGGGATCGGTCTGCTGCTGTTTCGCCGTATCGAAAGCGCGCGGAAGCCCAGTCGCGCCCTGGCGTGGCTGGAATCACTGCGAGCCAAATGGTTTGGCCGCAAGCGACCGGCATCATCCTCACGCGCCTCCCATACAAATGGCTCAGCTTCCTTGGCGCAAACTTCGGTTGGGATTCGCCGCATCGTGGGTGCGGGCCGCGCGATGGGCTTCCCCATGATGATCGACGTCTACCTGCTGCAGCAGTTCTTCTACTACTTCGTGGTGATGCTGGCCGGATTCGTGGTGATTTTCGATGCGTTCACGTTGTTCGACCTTCTGGCGGATATATCGCGCAACCACATCGCGGTCGTTACCGTCATCAGCTATTTTCGCTATCTCATTCCCTTGATGGTTTATCAGCTTGCTCCATTGGCGGCTCTGGTGGCCACGCTAGTTACCCTTGGAATCCTGGCGAAAAATAATGAAGTGATTGCGTTCAAGGCGGGAGGCGTCAGCCTCTATCGTTTGGTTCTGCCTCTGACGCTGGCAGGCTGTCTGGTAGCAGGTGGAATGTTCTTGTTGGACGATACGTTTCTACCCTACGCCAACCAGCGCCAGGACGCGCTGCGAAACGAGATCAAGGGCCGTCCCGCGCAGACCTATTTCGAGCCATCGGAACAATGGATTGCTGGAAAAGGCGACAAGCTCTACAACTATGAATTTTTCGATCCGGACCAGAAACTCTTCGGCGGACTCAACGTTTTTGAGCTAGATCCCCAAACCTTTCAGATCAAACGCCGCATCTATGCCGCCCGCGCCAGTTGGGAACCGACTGAAAATACCTGGGCGCTAACCGGCGGATGGGTGCGCAATTTTGACGACAGCGGGCAAATATCGAGCTTTCAGACGTTCAAGGTGACTTCGCTTCCGGAATTGACCGAACCGCCATCCTATTTCCGCCGCGAAGTGCGCCAATACTACCAAATGAATTGGCGACAATTAGGACGCTACATCGCCAGCTTAAAACAAGCTGGTTTCGACACCGCGCGGCTCTCTGTGGAGTGGCACAAGAAGTTCGCGTTTCCAGTGATCGCGGCGGTGATTATCTTCTTGAGCGCGCCATTTGGTTTTCTGGTGGGAACGCGAGGTGCTGTCGGCGGCATCGCGCTGGCCGTGGGAATCGCGGTGGTTTACTGGGCCACAGCCGCACTCTTCGAGGCCATGGGAACCGTTGGGCAGTTGCCGCCTACGCTGGCGGCGTGGGCGCCCGACGCCATCTTTGCGTTCCTAGGCGCGTATTTCTTCCTGCGCATCCCCACGTAACGGCGACAACCTGCGCCGCGCGAGAGCCGGCCCCGCATCGGGTTTCCTGAGGAAGGCTGCTACGACGCTTTAGCCTTTTTACCAGCGGTTTTCTTGGCCTTCGCTTCTTCAATCACAGCTTGAGCCGCCGCGAGGCGCGAGATCGGCACGCGATAGGGCGATGCGCTCACGTAGTTCATTCCGACCTGATGGCAGAATTTGACGCTTTCGGCGTCTCCGCCGTGTTCGCCACAAATGCCTATCTTCAGCTTCGGCCGAGTCTTGCGTCCGCGCGCGATGGCCCACTCAATTAGCAGCCCCACGCCCTGGACGTCCAATGTCTGGAATGGATCGGCTTTAAAGATTCCCGCCTTATGCTCGTCGACATACTCCGGCAGGAACCGACCGGCATCGTCGCGCGAGAGGCCCATTGTGGTCTGCGTCAAATCATTGGTGCCGAAGGAGAAAAATTCCGCGACTTCTGCGATCTGATCCGCCAGCAAAGCAGCTCGTGGAAGCTCGATCATGGTGCCAACTAAATATTCAAGCTTTACTTTACTTGCAGCGATAATCGGGTCAGCCACTCGGCGCGTTTCGGTTTCGAGAATCTTTAGCTCCTTCTTGTCCAGTACGAGCGGGTGCATGATTTCAGGTAATACTTTAATGCCGCGCTTCTTACACTCAACCGCGGCCTCAACTATCGCCGTAACTTGCATCTCGAGGATTTCTGGATAAGTGATCGAAAGCCGGCAGCCGCGATGGCCCAGCATGGGGTTTGCTTCATGTAATTGATTCACGCGCTTCTCGACTGCTTCCGCCGACATGCCGAGTTTCTTGGCTAACTCCGCCTGCTTGGCTGGGTCGTGCGGCACGAATTCGTGCAGCGGAGGATCGATCAGCCGGATGGTGACCGGATAACCATCCATTGCCTCGAAGATTCCCACAAAGTCGCGACGCTGGAACGGAAGCAATTTGTCGAGCGCCCGACGTCTAGCTTCCGATGTGTCTGCGAGGATCATTTCTTGAATCGCTTGCTGGCGTTCGCCGCTGCGCTCGGGTTGCTCGAAATCTTTGAAGAACATATGTTCCGTGCGGCAGAGACCGATTCCTTGAGCGCCCATTTCGCGCGCCAGGCGCGCGTCGCGAGGAGTATCGGCGTTCGTCCGCACGCCGAGTTTGCGCACTCCGTCCGCCCATTTCAACAGCGTCTCGTACGACTTCGGCGGCTCCGGGCGAACCAACGCGATCTCGCCGGAGTAGACACTTCCATCGCCGCCATCGAGCGTGATCCAATCGCCCTCACCCACCACATGCCCATCGACGCTCATCTTTTTCGCGTCCACGTCGATATCCAACTGCTCGGCACCCACGATGCAGCACTTGCCCCAGCCGCGCGCGACCACGGCCGCATGGCTCGTCTTCCCGCCGGTCGCCGTAAGGATTCCCTGCGCCACGTACATGCCGCCCACATCTTCCGGGCTGGTTTCGCGGCGTACGAGTATCACTTTCTCGCCGCGAGTGGCCCAAGCCTCCGCTTGCTCGGCGGTGAAAACCGCGCGGCCGGAAGCCGCCCCTGGAACGGCGTTAATTCCAGCAGTAAATTTTCGATGCGCGAGGTCCGACCGGGGAACCTTTGCATCGAGCACCGGATAGAAGAGGCGCTCGATATCCTCGGGCTTAATTCGTTCAAGTGCTTCTTCAACCTTGATCAACTTCTCTTTTGCCATATCGACGGCAATGCGAAACGCAGCCGTTGGCGAACGCTTGCCGGTGCGCGTCTGCAACATATAGAGCTTGCCATTTTCAACCGTGAACTCCATATCTTGCATGTCGCGATAATGCTTTTCGAGTTTGTCTCGAACTTTTTGCAACTGCTGATAGACCTTAGGCATTTTCCCGGCAAGCTCAGTGAGTTGCATCGGAGTGCGGATTCCGGCGACTACGTCTTCCCCCTGCGCGTTCAACAAAAAATCCCCGAAGAACGTCTTCTCTCCCGTGGAGGGGTCGCGCGTGAAACAGACTCCCGTGCCTGAGTTGTCGCCCGAATTACCGAACACCATCTGCACCACATTCACGGCTGTGCCAAATAAGCCGCTAATCTTCTCCACGCGGCGATAGGTAACCGCCTTTTCGCCCATCCACGATTCGAACACCGCGCCGATCGCGCCCCAAAGCTGCTCGATGGGGTCCTCCGGAAAGTCCTTGCCGGTTTTCTCCTTGAAGTAGGCCTTGTATTCGCGAACTAGTTGCTGCCAGCCATCGGCGGAGACTTGCGTATCGTCTTTCACCTTCAGATATTTCTTCAGGTTGCGCAGCCGCTCTTCCAAGCCCTCCTTGGAAAGGCCGATCACCACAGTCGAGTACATCTGAACGAATCGCCTGTAAGCGTCGTAGGCAAAGCGTTCATTGCTTGTTGTCCGCGCGAGGCCCTGTACGGATTTTTCGTTCAATCCAAGGTTGAGGATTGTTTCCATCATTCCGGGCATCGAGCGCGCCGAACCCGAACGCACGCTGACGAGAAGAGGGTCCTTGGCGTCGCCAAGTTTTTTTCCCGTTAACTTCTCCAGTCTGTCTAGTTCTTTCTGAACCTGCGAACGAAGCTCGCCCGGATACTTTCGACCATGTTTGAAATAGTAATCGCACGCCTCGGTCGTAATCGTGAAGCCCGCGGGCACTGGCAATCCAATGCGCGTCATCTCCGCAAGCCCGGCACCTTTGCCGCCGAGCAGATCGCGCATATCACCAGCCCCATCCGCTTTTCCCGCCCCAAAGAAATAAACGAATTTCATTTTATCCTCGATCAAGACTTAAAGGCTTCCCGGACAGCCAAACATGTCGGCCCGCCGATAAGTGAAGTAGTAAGTTAGATGGCTATTTTGTCTCGTCGCAACCAAGCTCGGAGAAATCGGCAATTGTCGAAAATTCCTTCAATAATGACGCGAGCAAGGCGATCCGATTTTTCCGCACTTCTCGATCTTCAACCATCACCAGAACTCCGTCGAAAAATTTATCAACCGCCGGTCGGAGTTTTGAAATCTCCTGAAGCGCTACCTTATATTTGCGATCGCGCTTGTGAGCGCCAACTCTCTCGCGAATCATCTGGGCTGTTAGTTGAAGCTCTACCTCAGCTCCATCACCAAGCAGTTCCGGATTCACTGCAACTTGACCTTTATCATCCTTGCTGGCCGATTTTTCAAGAATATTGCGAATTCGCTTGAAGCTTGCGGCCAGCGGCGCAAAATCCTTCGAGTAACGAATCGACTTCACGGCATCCGCGCGGTCCGCTGCATCGCAAAGATCATCCGCCCCCGAGGCGAATACCGCGTTAATCTCGTCGTACGAGAATCCACCTTTCTCGCGCAGGTAGAATCGCGCGCGTTCCAGTAGGAACGCCTGCGTTCGCTCCTCCGTTTCGGCGGAAATATCGATATGCGGCGGGTTTTCTTCTAGAGCTTTCGCGGCCGCAGAGATCATCGCCGAAATCGAAACCGGCAATCGCCGCTCTAAAATTATTTTCACGATGCCCATTGCTGCGCGCCGGAGAGCAAATGGATCGCTGGAGCCCGTCGGCACGATTCCCACGCCGAAGCATGCCGCCAGCGAATCCAGCTTATCCGCTAGCGCGACCGTGCAACCGGTGAGGTTTCGCGGCAACGGATCGTCCATGCCAAGCGGCTTATAGTGGTCGTACACCGCCCACGAGATCGAGTCCGGCTCGCCTTGCGCGCGGGCGTAAAGTCCGCCGACAACTCCCTGCAGTTCGGGAAACTCGCGTACCATCTCTGTCACCAAGTCGCATTTCGCCAGTTCCGCCGCGCGATCCGAGCCAGTCACATCCGCTTGCGTCATTCCGCGGTTAAACCACTGCTCCGCCAGCCAGCGCGCCAGCGTGCGCACACGTTCGACCTTTTCGCCGTAGCTGCCAAGCCGCCGTTCGTAGGTAACCGTTGAGAGCTTTCGCAAGTAGGCGTCTAGCGGAACTTTCTGATCCGAATCCCAGAAGAAGCGAGCATCCGCAAATCGAGCGCGCAGCACGCGTTCGTGGCCCGCGCACACCAATCCCTTCGGATCGCTTGGCAAATTAATCACGGCAAGGAAATGCGGCGCGAGTTCCCCTGTGCGCTTCTCCACAGCGAAATATTTCTGATGGCCGCGCATCACCGTAATAAGAATTTCATCCGGCAGCGCCAGGAAAGCATGGTCGAAGTCACCCGATATGACTGACGGGCATTCGTTCAAGTACGTCACGAGCCCCAGAAGCGCGGCATCTTCGTGCACGCGGAGCGAGCGGCGCGAAGTGAGCGCCCGGATTTCGGCCTCGATCTTCTTCCCTCGCGCCTCTGGCCGGCACAGCACGGAATTCTTCTTCAGCTTGGATTCGTAGTCGCGCGCGTCAGTAACAGCGATCCCCTTTTTACCGAGGAACCGGTGCCCATCCGTGCGATTACCAGACCGAACATCCGCGAAGACGAACGGCACTACTACCCCATCAAGCAGTGCAACAATCCAGCGGATCGGTCGAATGAATCGAGGGCTGTCCGCCGTGGTCCAATACATAGAGCGAGGCCACGACAACTCTCGAATGCACTCTGGGAGAGCGCGCGCCAAGACGGCACGCGCAGGCTCGCCTGCGATCGACTGCCGCGCCGCCAGGTATTCGCCTTTCGGAGTGCTGATCACCAATAACTTCTCGGTCGGCACTGACTGTTTCTCGGAAAAGCTCAGTGCCGCGCGAGTCGGCTTGCCGTCCGAATCATAAGCTATCGCTTTAGGAGGGCCCACAATCTCGCGCGTTATGTCTTCTTGTTTTTGTCGAACGTTTCGCGCTATCGCCACAAGCCTCCGCGGAGCGCCAAAAGTTTCAATCGAATTCTCAACTGTCGGCTCGTCGACCAGCCGCGCCGCCACAAGATGCTTCGCAAGTAGCGCCTTAAGTTCCAGCGCCGCGCGTTCGATCATCCCTGCGGGGATTTCCTCACACCCGATTTCAAGGAGCAGCTCGTCTTTTACTTTCATGTGCCCACCCCGGCCGCCGACTGCGCCACTTCGCGCTGCGCCAACCACGACTGCGCAACCTGAATCGCCAGCTTGCGGATGCGCGCGATCATTCCCGCACGCTCGGTCACCGAAATGGCCGCGCGCGCGTCCAGTACATTAAAAAGGTGCGAGCACTTCAAGCAAAGGTCGTAGGCCTGCAATATAGGGAAGCGCCTGATCGCTTCGCCTTTTACCTTATTAAATTCGGCCAGCAACCGGGACGCCTCCGCCTCGTTCAACTCGAACCGCTTGCGCGCGGAAGCTGCATCCGCATAATCGAAACTATAGGCTGAAAATTGCCGTTCCTCGGCTAGGCGCACTTGGCGGTATGTCATCGACTTCGACCACATCACATCGAAGATGTTATCGACGCCCTGCAAATACGCCGCAATCCGATCCAGGCCATACGTCAGTTCGACGGAAACCGGGTCGAGATCCAATCCGCCACACTGCTGAAAATACGTGAATTGGGTGATCTCCAAACCGTCGAGCAGGACTTGCCAGCCGATTCCCCATGCGCCCAGCGTTGGCGCCTCCCAGTTATCTTCCTCGAACCGAATATCGTGTTCTTTTAAGTTGATGCCAACTGCTGCGAGGCTGCTTAGATAAAGGTCCTGCACATCCGCGGGCGAGGGCTTCAATATCACTTGCAGCTGAGTATGTTTGTAAAGCCGATTCGGATTTTCGCCGTAGCGCCCGTCCGCCGGACGCCGGCTTGGCTGCGCGTACACTACTCGATATGGCTCAGGACCAAGCACCCGCAGGAACGTCTCTGGGTGCATCGTACCCGCTCCGACTTCAACATCGTACGGCTGCTGCAAAACGCATCCGCGCTTCGTCCAATATTCCTCAAGTCTTAGCAGAAGGTCCTGAAACGTGAGCCCCTTCAATTTTTGTGAGTTCAACTTATTCTTTGCAGTTCGCGCCATCACGCGGTCGGCTCCAGAAGTTCCCTTGATATGAGTTTTCGATCGATTTGCTGCTCGATCACGTCGAGCATAATTCCCGTTATTTCCCTTGCTTCGCGTAGGCTTGCTGTCTTTGTCTCTTCGCTAAGGCCGTCGAGGCGTTGGGTGAGCATCCTTCTCGCCAGCGCAAGAGCGGCCGGAGAAATCGCGCGCATTCCGGCGCGGCGGCATTTTGCGCATGCCACAGCAGAAGCGCTGCGAGCAATGTACGCAGCAGTCGCACCGGCTAACGGCGCGTCGCAAAATCCGCAACGGTCCAGTAACGGCAACCAGCCGCCCAGCTTCACCGTCCAGATCGAGAAATATGCCAGCGGCAGGTCCGCCGTTCCTAAGCGCTTGATGGTTTGCGACGTCAGAAGTAGCAGACGGAAATTCGCGTCGGACGCTTCGTGATCCGGCAGCACCGCCTCGGTCACTTCGCTCAGAATCGCTAGCGCCACGCTCGATGCGTAATCGCCAAAGGCGTTGAGGAACGACTCGATCATTTCGCACTGCCGGATGCGCACCAGGTCGCGCGTCTCTTTCTCAAAATACCAGATGCGCACGTACGATAGCCGCTCTAGCGTTGATCCAAACTGGCTTTTCGGCTTCCGCGCCCCCGCCGCTACTCCGCGCACTCGCCCCTCGGCTCGTGACAAAAAACTAACTAGCCGGTCCGCTTCACCTAGCGAATAGCTTTGTAGGATGATCGCCTCGGATTCGTGAAGTGCCATGGTTTGTCGGCGCGCCGATCTTTAAACCAACATTTCAGCACTGGCGTTACCAACTAAAGATCTGCTTGAGCCGCATACATCGAAATCGATTTTTCTATCATAGCAAACTGGGCCGTGCAATTGATAAAGCGCTTGCAACGCCAGGCCGTTCCAAAATATTTCGATCTCATCTACATTGTTGAATCCATGTACGCCACCAAGCAGCGCTCAGGAATTCATACCTCGGCGTGGGGGCATCAACGCCCTCGACCCGATCATCCGCCTGCGGCAATCCCCCGCTCCGAATTCTAAAGTCGCGCCGTCTCCCCTCCAAGCTTACTCGGCGGACAAATCCTCGGCGCAGCGGTGGCTTGCTGCCGCTGGGAACTTCGCGTGTCGCGCATACATTCATCTTTTACTTCATGTACAACACGCTCAACGCACCGAAATGACTGCACCCATTCCCTCGTCGGCTTGCCGACATTTCCGGTGCAGAGTGAGCAAATCGAAACTACGCCTTGAATAATTGCGCAGTTAAGGAAGCCCTTTACCACCGCCAAAATGCTCCTAATCCGCGCGCCTCATGGGATCTCGCACTTCTGTGGCGATTAATGTATACTAGCCGGAAACGTTCGTTTATTTTTTGACCTGTCTCCGCACCAAGCTGTCTCCGCGAAACGGAATTTATGCTAAGGTTATTGGTTCTGCGGCAGGGTCTCGCCGGCAATGGCTTATGTGAGCGCAGCCCGCATCGGGGGTGGCTGTTCATGAAGAGTTCGTACAACGGTTTGCCCGTACCGGACGGCAAGCCGATCGAGTACGTCGACGGAAAATTTCGAGTTCCCGACCGCCCGATCATCCCGTTCATTGAAGGGGACGGCACCGGCCGCGATATCTGGCGCGCATCGCGCCGCGTATTTGACGCCGCAGTGGAAAAGGTCTACGAGGGAAAGCGCGAGGTCGCTTGGTTCGAGATTCTGGCCGGCGAGAAGGCCTTCAATCTCTTTCGGAACTGGCTTCCGCAGGAGTCGGTCGACGCAATTCGCGACTACCGCGTTGCCATAAAGGGCCCGTTGACCACCCCGGTCGGTGGCGGCATCCGCTCGCTCAACGTAACCCTCCGTCAGTTGCTCGATCTTTACGTTTGCGTTCGTCCAGTGCGCTTTTTTGAAGGCGTCCCTACTCCCATGCTGCACCCTGAGCGTATGAACGTGGTCGTCTACCGCGAAAACACGGAAGACGTGTACGCCGGTATCGAATGGAAGTCCGGAACGCCCGAAGTCAAGAAGCTGATCGATTTCCTGAACAACGAAATGCTGAAAGGCGCCGGCAAGAGCGTTCGAGAAGACTCCGGCGTCGGTATCAAGCCGATGTCGCCATTCGGCACCAAGCGTCTGGTGCGCCGTGCCATTCAGCACGCAATTGAGAACAATCGTAAGGTGGTCACGCTCGTCCACAAAGGCAACATTATGAAGTTCACTGAAGGCGCTTTCCGCGAGTGGGGCTACGAACTGGCCACGCAGGAATTCCGTTCAGAAATCGTCACCGAACGCGAAAGCTGGATCCTCGGCCACCACGACGCGAATCCTAACCTGGGCACGGAACAAATTGCCGAACTCATCGAGCCGGGCTATGCACATGCTCCCGCGGACTTTAAGAAAAAACTCTGTGCCGAAGTTAAACGAACGCTTGAAGGTATCAAATCCACGCACGGGCGCAATCAGTGGAAGAATAAGATTCTCGTTAACGATCGCATCGCTGATTCCATCTTCCAACAGGTTCTGACACGCGCTGATGAATATCAGGTCTTCGCTACGCCGAACCTCAACGGCGACTATATCTCCGATGCCTGCGCCGCGCAGGTTGGCGGGCTCGGCATGGCGCCGGGGGCAAACATCGGCGACGGGTTCGGAGTTTTTGAAGCGACGCACGGTACCGCGCCGAAATACGCCGATAAGGACGTCATCAATCCCAGTTCGGTGATGCTTTCGGGCGCGATGATGTTTGACTTCATGGGCTGGAAGGAAGTGGCGCATCTGATCGAGGCTGGAATCGAGCGAACCATCCAGCGAAAACGTGTCACTTACGATTTGGAGCGCCTGATGACAGGTGCGACGCGCGTGAGCACCACCGAATTCGCCGCCTCGATTATCGAGAACATGCAGAGTCTAGCTATCGCCGAGCGTTAGTACTTTGGGCCCGGGATTACCGCGGCGCTTCTGCTTTTTTGGCGGAACACTTTAGAAACTTGATCCTAAAAAAACCGGCTCCCTGCTCTGAACTCTTACATCCAGCCAGGCGACACCGGAAAACTAGAGCAATTCAAGGAGATTTGCGAATGCGGAAGAAAGTAACAGTTGTAGGCGGCGGATTCGTCGGGTCAACCACGGCGCAGCGAATCCATGATGCGGGTCTAGCGGACGTCGTTCTCACCGATATCGTCGAAGGAGTCCCGGCTGGAAAAACCCTCGATATGTCTGAATCCGGCCCGATCGTCGGCAGCGATGCGCACGCCGTCGGCATTTCCACCGCCTCGGGCGACTACAAAGAAACCGCCAATAGCGACGTCGTCGTAATCACCGCCGGGTTCCCGCGAAAGCCGGGAATGAGCCGCGACGATCTCTTGAAAGCTAACTACGACGTAATCAAAGCAGTGGTTGAAGCGGTTGTAAAGCTCTCTCCCAACGCAATCCTGATCATCGTCACCAATCCGCTGGACGCCATGGCTCAGGCGGCTTTCAAAGTCAGCGGCTTCCCGAAAAACCGTGTCCTCGGCATGGCTGGCGTGCTCGACTCGGCGCGCATGAGCACGTTCGTCGCGGCCGAACTCGGCGTATCGGTTGAGAACGTCCACTCGTTTGTCCTAGGCGGACACGGCGACGACATGGTTCCGCTCCCTCGATATTCAACCGTTGCTGGAATCCCGATCACGGAACTTATACCTAAGGAAAAACTCGAAGCAATCATCACCCGTACTCGCAAGGGCGGCGCGGAGATCGTCAACCTCCTAAAGACCGGCTCGGCTTACTACGCGCCTTCCGCTGCGGCCGTCCAAATGGTTGAAGCAATACTTAAAGACAAGAAGAAGATCCTGCCTTGCGCGGTCTACCTCGAGGGCGAGTACGGAATCAAGGGTCTGTTCGTCGGAGTGCCCGTAAAGCTTGGCTCGAAGGGTGTGGAGCAGATAATCGAAATTAAACTGACCAGTGAAGAAAAGGCGGCGCTCGACAAGTCCGCTGCTTCGGTCCGCGATCTCGTTAAAGTTATCGGTGTGTAGTCGACGCGCAGACTTGTGCTGCGGTCGCGTCGCACTCTGAAGTTTCGCTTGAGTCTCGCTGCCAAATGCAATCAACGCTGGCGGCGAGACAAAGCATCCCCTCAGACTTCAGTCAGCACCTAACAAGTACTCCATTCCACCAACCTGTCCCGTCGTACAGTAAGCCATTCGCTACACTTCCGCGCGTAGACAATGGCCGGTTCCCTCCCCGTTGGTAAAATTCCCTCAGGGAGGTTAACAAGATGCCGAAGGCTACGGCGTTTGCGGTCGTCCGCAAGCTTTTCAGCTTTGTGGTTTTGGCCGCCCTGATCTTGACGCTCGTGCTTATTCTGAAGAAATCGCCTGCGCCAAACGTGGTCACTAGTCCCGCGGCGGCTGCCGTGGCCGAGCAGAAATTGGACGCCGCCGACCAAGCGTCCGCTTCGGGACAGCCGGCGGAAGTGCAGCTTGATAGCACTGAGTTGAACTCATATCTCGCACAGAATCTTCAGCTCGCCAGTTCACCCGACGCCAACTCAACCAGCGCGGGCCCTGCGCTAGCCGCCGCACATGCTGGCGCGCCATCCGCCAACGCCCCGGAAGTTGCCGGTGCCGATCCCCAGACGGTCGGAGAAGCGGAATCTGCGGTGAGGGACGTAAAAATCGATATGAATGGCGGCGTGGTGAAGACCTACGTTGTCTTTAATTTCCACGGCAAGGATCTTTCGCTCGAACTCGAGGGCCACCTTTACACCGATGGCGGCTATCTGCGATTCGATCCTTTAAGCGGCAAGCTTGGCTCGTTTCCGCTGCCGCAATCGGCGCTCCAAGATGCCGTGGATAAGATGATGACCTCGCCCGAAAACCGCGAGAAGCTGCGTCTGCCATCGAACGTGAGCAACATCGAAGTAGACAACGGACAGATAGTCATCTCCTACAAGTAGGTCGCCAGAGAGGCTTGGCGGTCGGAGGGATAGCACGCGATCTGGCGTAAGTAAGCTGCCCCAGCATGCGCACCCAGCAGACGCAGGTGTGTCGTTGAGGACACCGGCGTGTGCCGTCGTCCTCAGTCGCCGAAATTCTCCACTAGCTCGCGAATACGATCCATCGTCACAACCCCTCGAATTTGCTGTATATTTCACTCGCCCGCAGTAGCTAATTCCCTCCTGTGCACGATTCCCTAAATTGGCGTGGGAAATGCAATGCCGTCATGCGAAGGCCACTCCATACACGAGAAACGCGGAAGCGTAACGGCGCAGAGGGAGTTCACATGAATGGCGCTACTGGAATGAAACGCGGTGAAATCGTGATTCTCGGGTGCCTGTTGGCAATTGGACTTGTTGCCGGCGGCTGGATGCTAGGCGCGCAAATCAAGGCCACGCGCCTAGGCGACCGCTACGTCTCGGTCAGGGGCCTTGCCGAACGTACCGTAAAATCCGACCTGGCCATCTGGCCGATCGATTACACCGAGACCGGAAACGACCTCCCCGCGCTTTATGCCAAGACCGAGTCCGATCAGAAAACCATTCTGAAGTTTCTCTCCCAACAAGGCATCGAGCCGTCTGAAATCGAGATCGGCATCGTCAGCGTCAGCGATACCCAGGCCAACGCTTACCTCGGCAATCGCAGGCCGCTCTACCGTTACCGCATCGACCAGCAACTCACCGTGCGAACTACGCGGGTCGATCGGGTCGCGGCGGCTGCGCAGAAAGCGACCGGTCTCCTGCAGCGAGGCATTCTGATTAGCCAGAGCCTCATATACAAATTCAACGGTTTAAATTCCATCAAGCCCGACATGATCACCGAGGCAACCCGCAACGCGCGCTCCGCCGCTGAACGCTTTGCCCAGGATTCCGGCAGCTCGGTCGGCGCGATTCGCCAGGCCAGTCAGGGATTTTTCTCCATCCTCCCCGCCAATTCAGGCTTCTCCAGACGGTCGGGATACGGCGGGTACTACGGCAACAACGCGGACGGCAGTCTGATGAAGACCGTGCGCGTGGTCACCGACGTTCAATATTTTCTTGAGAAGTAAAGCGGGCAGAAGCGCCAGCGCCGAGCTCGGCGATTTATGTCGGCCAAATCGGCGTGTACGCCACGTACAACAGCCAGTACACCACCACGCCAGTGACGGAAACGTAGAGCCACAGCGGGAACGTCCAGCGGGCGATGGCGCGATGCATCACAAAATTTTTGCGCAGCGCCCGCGCCAGCGTGATGAAAACCAACGGCACGATCACCGTCGCCAAGATCGTGTGCGACACCAGGATCGAGAAGTACACCGGACGAATCCAGCCCCGCCCGCTGAAGCGAATCACTCCGGCAACAAAGTGCATGTAGAGATAGACGGTCAGAAATACGGCCGAGCAACCCAGCGCGATGAAAATGCAGAGCCGGTGCCACGCAACTTTCTTCTTGCGAATGAATATATACGCGAGGACGAGAAAGAATCCGGCGGCGCCATTCAGGGCGGCGATAACAGGCGGAAGCGATCTGACTGGAATTGACACAAGCGCTCGACCGGCTCAGCGCGCAGCACACTTAAAGTGACACATTATTACTTTCGCGAAGCGCTTCATGTGACAAAATTCGCGAACTTCAAGTAGCACTTCAGCGCACGGCCAATTTATCGAGCACCAGGCAGATCAGCAGCAGAGGGATATGCGCCACGGTCGCGTGCATCAGCCACTTGGCGCGCGTATTTGTGCGCGAACGGTTTGCCCACAGCCCCACCTGCAGCAGGAGCATGCCCAGGATCAGCGCCAGGAAAAAGTAGTAAATTCCCGCCATGCCGATCACCGACGGCAGCGCGCTGACCCACACCAAAACCGCCGAGCAGCACACAACTTGCCGGAATGTCGAATCGCCCTTCCTGTCAACCACCGGCAGCATGCGAATACCGGCGCGGGCGTAATCCTCGCGATACATCCAGGCGATGGACATGAAGTGCGGAAATTGCCAGAAGAAAACGATGGCGAATAAGATCCAACCGCCCAGCGAAAGCGAACCGTGCGCCGCGGCCCATCCGATCAGCGGCGGCAGCGCGCCGGGGATTGCGCCAACGGCCGTAGATAGCGGCGTGCGCTTCTTCAGCGGTGTATAAAGCCCCAGATAAAGAACGCTGGTGGCGAGCGCGACCAGCGCGGCTAGGCCGTTCGCGGCAAAAGCGAGCCATGCGGTACCGCAGACAATCAGAATCACGCCGAAAAGCAGCGCGTCGCGCGGCCGCAACTGCCCGGTAGGCAACGGTCGGGCAGCCGTGCGGCGCATCAATGCATCCGACTCGCGCTCCACATACTGGTTCAGCGCAGCAGTGCCGCCGGCCACCAGCATCGTGGCGCAGACGGTGCTCAGCATCACCGACCACTCAATTGAGCCGCTCGAACCAAGATAAAACCCGGCAAGCGTGGTAATTACAACAAGGAACGTCACATCCGGCTTGGTCAGCACCACATAAGCCCACGGCTTATCAAAGCTGGAGATCGAGACGGCGCGCTCGTTCATGTCTGGTTTGTTAGCCCCCTACCCTTTCCGGAGAGCCTCCGGCGGCGGATGCCGTCTGTGGAGGCGCCACAGGTATACCGGCGGCCAGATGCGCCGGTGAGGTCAAATGGAAACACATGAGCATCAGAAGTGTGGAGGAAGCAAGCAGCAGCGCGCCGCCCAGCACGTGCGCCACCGTCAAAGTGACGAACAAATCCGTCGGCTGCACGATATCGACCGGGCGCGTCATGGCCCACCACGCCGCAAATCCCAGCAAAATCTGGATGCCAAAGAACGAATGCAACAGTACCACACCCTTGCGCAGAGTGCGGCTCTCGCGAAAGCGTGTTTTTACCACGCGCCCAGTCCAGATCACCATCACCGTCACCACCACCGCGCCAATCAGGTGCGGAACGATGTCCAAAATGCCGTGCCGGTAAGCCGCTCCAAGAAGCACTTGCACCAGAATCACTCCGGTCGTAGCCAAAGCCAACGGGGCGGCGCGCGGCGAACCGCGATCCTCAAATTGCAGCGGACCGCTCCGCCACCATGGGCTTAAGCACACCGTCAATCCCACAAGCGTGATAAAAAATATCTGCCCCAGCGTCGCATGCGCCGTCGCGGACGCGGACGGGTCGTTTCCCAGCACCCGGAAACCGCCCAGCGCCGCTTGTGCGATCACCAGGCCTACGGCCGTCCAACCGAGCCACTTCGCCAGCGCCCGCTTGTCCACTTTCGTGATCCAGATGGCCAGCGCCAGCGTCAGCAGCGAAACGATCCCAGCCACCACTCGGTGCGAATATTCAAAGCGGATGCCGCCCACGAAATGGGGAGGAAACAGCGCATCGTTATGCGCCAGAGGCCACGTAGGAATGGAATCTCCCGCATCGTTGTTGGTCACCAAAGCCCCAGCCATTAAAAGTAGAATGGTGAAAGATGTGGTGAGGACAGCGAAGCGATAGACGCCGCGTGATATAGGTTTGCTACTCTCTGCCATGCTCGTAAAAAAAGAATCTCCATTGTAAAGACGCCTCGCGCAAAACGCAAAGCCTTCTTCGAGATTTCCCCGCCCGGCGCGTGTGTTTTACGTCGTGCCGCCGCGACCGCCTTCACGTCGTCATACTGACCTGAATCCGGCGCGGTGGTCGATCGATGGCAAGGCAGTCACGAAGTTTGTGAGAGGAACTCTGAAATCGTACCCTTGGGCGCGCCACTCCGTGTCCAGCTACCGCTATCAGCCGAGGCGTTCGGCTAACTTCGCTGCCCACCTTGATAAAGCCGACGCCGAATTCCGCGCCGCCGGCATCCGCAGGGAGCGCCTCAGGAGCAAAAATCGTTCGTTTGGCAACATGACCGTGAGCGGGAACGGTCAATTCCAGCCGGGGTATAATTCCTCGAACCAGATGATGAGCCTTGCCACCTACGACGCCAACGGAAATGTCTCCAGCGACGAATAGCACTTGTACACCTGGGATGTCGATGGACAGCCAATCACCATCGACGGCGTGGCGATCACCTATGACGCCCTCGGACGAATCGTTGAGGAGAATAAGAGCGGGACGTACAGTGAACTCATCTATTCGCCACGGGGTTCAAGATGCAGGTGATGAGCGGCGGGAGTAACATTGCCGCCTACACGCCCATGTCTGATTAGATGACGTTGTCGGCTCCTCTCACCGAGTAAACTTGGCAGCTGTTGGACGACCAAGGCTCGGAAGAAAGGAGCCGAGCGATGCTGATTATAGGATGTGATTTTCACACGGCAAAACAACCTCGGGAGTTACGTACCGCGATCGTATCATGTGAGATAAATGTTCACGGGAAAAGTGGCGAGAATCGCCTGGGCCACCCGCCAAGCCGACAATAGTCATTAATCAGGTGCTAGAAGGAGCGAGTTGTGTTGCAAAGTCTACGAATTGAGTGCCCCCCGCGTTTTCGGCCGCGGGCACTAGCGTATCTGATTATCATCGCGGCTACTCCATCGTTTGCGCGCTGCACCCCGCCGCATTTCCGGCTTGGTCGGGATTTCTCAAACGGCGTGAACGGATCTATCTACGTTAGTATCCGTCCAAGCGACTTCTCTATCGATGCGCTCGTGTGTCTCGCGCATCACATTAGGTCGACGAATCCGCGTTGGAAGAGCGGCATGGTCTCGATATTTAGTTCGCACGAGGCTGCAACTAAGTTCCAATTACCAGGTCCGGAAAGAGTGCAAGGGAATGAGAAGTGGGCCAATGAATTACGCGCTGTATACTTCTTCGAAAATGAGAAACACATTGAATATATGGATCTTCTGCCGCTCGGTTTCTATACGCCGCGCAATCTCAGCGTGCGGATCAATCTACCGATCTCGTCGGCGCCAGACTGTCCTTTGGAGATGAAGGGACGCTGTTTGCTCCTAATTAATAAGCCCCAATATCCGATTCCTGCCTTAACGCGGCACGTGTCTGGCACCCTCGAATTAGCGGCGACAATCTCGTACGACGGAGCAATCGAGGAACTGCGCGTCGTCAGCGCTTCCGTTGCTCCTGGCGCCGAAAGTCGTGTTTTGGAACGCGCTGCGCTCGCGAATCTGCGATCGTGGCGGTTCGACCGGTCACAACAGCAACAATCATTCCAGATACAGTATTCCTATAGGTTGACTAATTCCCCGAGCGTAAATGCCGCCGAGCGGTTTGAAATCCGATTGCCGACGGAGATTTTAATTGAAGCACTATCCGTTGAGTCGAGCGTTGGCCGATCAAATTGATGAATTCCGTCATGGGGAGAGGCTGGATGCCCGACAGCCTGCGGCAGCGGGGTACTGGGCCACAAGTCCAGTCCTAGTCCTTGTACTTCCGACCAGTAGAAACCTGTACCTCCAAATTTGCTATGGTCGATCTGCGATTATGTTTGCCGAGGAAAAATTCGTCGCCATCCCGGCTGCTCCCAGCCGAAAGGACATCTCTGTCCCGCCGCTCCAGAATCGCAGTGTAGCGGGCCGGAGCATTCCCCCAGCATGACCACGCGCGCACCTATGCTGTCACCCTTGGGGTTCTTTCTCGTCGTTCTTATTTGTGCTCAGACCGAGCACTCGGTAGGTGATTCAATTACCCCAGGCGGCACCGAGAATCACCGCAGCCCCCGCAACGCCCATGAATCGCCCGAGATAAGGGTGGCCGCTCATCATAATGCCGGAAACTCCGATCCCCGCTCCCAGCAGAATCCGCAGGACCCGGTCAGTCCGTCCCAAACTGCAGGCCGTCGCCATGTCGCCGCCTTTCTGAAGCCGCTGACTTTATACGGAATTCCCATGCCTGTCTTGACGAAGATTCCACCGCAGGTTCAGGTGCGGTCGTCCTGTGCCTCCACTGTACTCCCGACCAGTAGGCTTTTCCGTCCCTTCTCTAGCCGGCACCCAATCATCACCCTTCGCTTCTGCGTTTTACCCGGAACAGGCAATCGAGTAGAAACGCACGTAAGTCATAGAAAACAAACGATCGGGTACCCGTCTACCCGGAACGTCCCGGTGCGCGTATGCACCGCGTTCAGGCACTACTCAATTTGCGAACGAAATCGTTCAGGGCTACTGCCTGTAAGGTCGGCTGGAAGGTGCGGGGCGGGGCCTGGCGGCCGGGGCTGGCGCGGCTTGTTGCGCTTTGAATCCGGGGATTTTCGCGGCAATGTAAGGAGGCGTTCCGGCCGGCAGAGATTTGCCGTCGTAGACCGTCACTTCGCAGGAGGATTCGTTTTCGTCGATGCGCGCGCGAACGGTGACCTCTCCGGGCACCTTCGCGATCAGGTACGGTCTGCCTTTTCCGGTCACCAGGGTCGCCACGTACGAATTACTGAGGGACCAGTCCGCCTGGGAACTTACGTCTTGGCCGCGACGGTCGAACGCGCCGAAATCCGCTCTTTGGCCGCGAACCATGTTGACCACGTTCGGCGAGACGAAAAGCGTCTGTGGCCCGGAACTCTCGTTGCGATGCGAACTGCCGCCGTCTTCCAGGTTCTTCAGATCGGCTTCGAAGGCTTTCTTGCGCGCGGCCTCTTTTGCCGCGGCGGCGGTAGCGGCATTGCCGGGATTGGATTGCGAAGAGGCGCTGGCGGATTGGGCGTGCAAATTGAAGGCAATCACCGCCATCGGGGGCAGGCACACGGCCAGCAATAACGGAAGAGCAAGCGATGCAGCGCGGCGTGGAACAAAGCGAAACATCCGGCAACCTCGGAAACTCGATTTTGCCACGGAGCGTCCGAAGATCAACGGGGGCATCGCGCACTTGTGCCAAGAAGTAAATAGCTGTTCGAGCGATGCGGCTAGGGGCGCTTCCCGGGGCATCTGCTCAGCCTGCGCGATGCGCTTTTCCGCGACAAAGCGCGGAATCAGCGGTCTAGAGCACGAAGCACGAAATCCACCTCCGCAGGGACTCAAGCCCTGGAGGCGGACGCCGCCTTGGTCTCAGCGGCGCTCGGAGCGAGCGCTTGCGAGCGGCTGTCTCGAAGAATCTGGTCAAGAATGGCGAGGAATTCGCTGCCGCGGGTGCCGGGCGCGCCGAAGCACTTCCGTCCATGGCGCACTACGGGCAGCCACCAGCACCCGTCTTCGACCGGGTGGCAATAGAAGACGTTGGCGTTCACTTCGCAGAGGTCACCAACAAAAAGTTCAATTTGCGACACCGGCACGCTGGTGAGAATCAACTCGTAGGCATGCGGGCCATCGAGCGCGAGGGCGTCTTTCGGGGACTGGGTAAACCGGCAGCGGCAGCCGCGCTTTTGAAGTTGTTTGCCGAGGCAGTCCCATCCGCTTTCGCGTTCGCCAAGCAGCAACACGTTAAAAGGCACGTGCATGGTCTACGTCCTCATCTTCGAGCGGCTTCGTTCGCAGCCCCGCCGCCGCTATCGCTTAATTTCCGATAACGCCGTCCACAGAACCCGTTCGAGTTCGCCCGGAGTGGGCGGGAAATTTACCGAGTCGAACGCTCCCATGCGAACGGCGGAAAGATAAAACTCCCAATCGTCGCGGCGCGAAACGACCACTACCGGCGAATGCGCCGCGTGGCGGCGCATCTCGGTGATGACGGCGCGGAAGTCACCGTCCGGCAGAAGATCCTCGGCGAGAGCGGCGCTGAACGGCTGCCGTTCCGCCAGGGCGCGCGCGGCGGCAATCGTCTCGCAACAGACGGGCCGCAAACCGATCTTGAATACGTGGTCGGCGAGCTGAGCGCGATGCTCTTGCTCGCCGCTGACGATCAGGACTGGAGAAGTATCGAGCATGTTCGCTCCCATGGGTGCGTTAGGGCCGACTTCCAGAACTTTAGGCGCTGGCCGACTACCTGATTGAGCAGAGCCAGCGGGAGAACCCATCTTGTGTTGCGAATTGGAGCGCTAACTTCCATCGTCGCGCGAGAGTTTGGCCGCCTCGGATACGGACGATCACCTGCGCCGAGATATTGTCATCGACGGATGGCTGAGATCGATAGGGTTTCCGCCTGAAAATCATGGGGATTATTACCGGAGCCGTCGTAAGTCCCTGTGGATTTCCAGGACGGGCAGTGGCTTCGGCAATCGCGTCCGTGGGCATCACCAAAGAAAGTGAGCAAGCATAAGGAAGAGGCTGGTTAGCCAGCCGCAAACTTTGCGGCTAGCTAACCACGCATTGCGGCTAAGCCGTATTGGCTATTGGCCGGCTACAGGTGCAATGTTCAGCGCAAGATTCCGCCCGCTGTTGGTCGGCTCATACTGAACGAGCGCCTTGGTGCCAATACCCACGCGGCCTTGCACTTGGGTATTTCGGTCGATGTAGAAGTCCATCTTTTTGGCCTTCGAGGTAGCCTGATCGTTTATGTCCATGGAGAACGACTTGTGGTCGCTTCCAATAGCGGTCACGGTTCCAGAGACGGTTTTCGCCTGCGCCTTCTGCTGCTGCTGTTGCTGCTGATTTTGCGATTGTGGCGCGGGCAGCTTGGCAGCAAACATTCCGGGACACGCCATCACCACGGCCAGCGCGCTGCCACAGATCATTTTGCGAAGCATTCGGTTCGCTCCTTTCGGCGGGGCCACATGCAACCACGCACTTGGAGCGCCATAGCTGCCACGAATAACGCGGGCGGCTAATTTCCGTCGATGCAGTTACTTGCTTGTGATGAGTGCGGTCAGTCGCGGGGAGGATGCTGAATGAGCGGCTATTTCGAGCGTTTTTTTCAAAGACAGAGGGATTTCTTCCCTGAATGAAAGCCCGACATCAATTCTGCATGAAAAACACTAGGCCGCCGGTGAGTGCAGCACCTGTAGGCGCACAAACACACAATCCAGACTTGATCGGTGTCTTTCCAAAGTTACCAGCAGCCGGTAAATGCGATGGTCTGCGCCCTCACCGTTGCTGCTGGCGCCACTTTCAGCGGATTGCCCGCTTCGTCTCCGATGACGGACTGAAAGGATGGTATGCACACGCTCGCGCCGATCCCCGAAGGCATGAATGAATTGGCGCGAACGGAATAGAGCGCCGGACCTGCGGCAGGCGAGCCGTAGGAAATCTTTCCGGTGGCGAAAAGCGCCACGCTTGGATTGCTGCCGGGTACCACCATCGTGTACGCCGCGCAGTTGACGTCCTTCCCCGCGGAAGCGGGACAGCCGGAAGCCGAACGCACCAAAATGTCGGCTGATGTGCCGAGTTCGCTCGGAATCGTGATCGGGCGAGCATCCCCACCGTTGATCGTCACCGTCTGAGGAACGTCGACTTGAAGCGAGATGCCATCGTGAAGAGTAACAGTCTGAATGGCCGAGACGGTGGCGCGAATGAACGATGGCCTCGATCCGGAAGACGCTGTGACAAATCCCCCGATCTTTGCTGGCGCCGTTGGCCCGGCGGTTTCAGGAACCAGGGGGATCGCCCCCAAACTCGATCCCGTTGGAACGCCCAACACCACCGTGGCGTTGTAGGCCACTCCGGAGCCATCGATCGCAACCGCCACCAGATCGAACGGAGATGCGGTCGGCAACATACGAAAGGAAAAATGCCCTGTTGCGTCCGCGTCGGCTTGCGTGAAAACTACGTCCGTCCCGGTCCCATCCTGCTGTTCCAACGCAACGATCACGTGGCCACCCGAAATCGGTGCGCCCGTTGCGGAATCCACGATCCGTCCGCTGATGCCTTCGGCCGAATCCATTTGCAACGCCGCCCCGGCTCTTGCTTGCCGCGCCGGAACAAGCAAACGGCGTGTGGCCTTCGCGGCGAGCGGACGCGCGACTGCGGCGCTCATTATTGTTATTAAGATAATTGCGAACGCGGCCGCGTGGAAATTACCGGCGGGCCGAAAATCAGATATCTCGCTGCGCGAGGACTCCGACAGAGAATTGGACATGGCCGCGAAGAGACGATTGTAAGAGGCAGAACGTGGCGCGTCAAGAAAACCCTAAACGAAACATTACCGGGAGGATCGGCGGCAAGATTGCGCGTCTTCCGCACGGGCTACTGGCGCCCGCGCGTCGCGCCCGACATCCAAATCCGCCGACGGCGGACAGCCGAGCAGATACGTCACCGGGCCGAAAAGTCCGGATGCCTCGCCCGCGTCCCACGTGTATCCGGGAGCCGAAACCTCGCCGCAGAGTTCCACCAGTTCGGCAGGCAAATACGCGCGCATGCAAGAGATGATGCCGTCCACAAACAACACCAGCGGAACGACCGGCAGGACGTAGGTCCAAAAAAGCCGCGAAAAACGGAACGGGCGAACGAATGGCGCGGTCACCAGCGCTGCAACCAGAATTCCAAGCGTGAGCGCGATGGTCAACGGTCGCCGGCGAGCCGCCTCGAAAACACCGATTCCCTGCCGGTGGTTGGCGGCATCTTGCAAGATCGCCCGCGCCTGGACTGGCGCGAAGTGGTGAAAAGATGTGAACACAGTGCGGAATCCAGAAAATCGCGCTGGAATTTGCGCGGCGTCCACGGGCTTTGAAGAATAACAAATCGAGCCGCAAGATTTGCGCTGGGCGTGCTCGAAGGCGGCAAGATTCGGGAATTTGTCCGTGAGTACGATTTCGATTGGTTCCGATCCGTCCGCTTGCAAAATCGAATGCAGCCAGGGCCAGGGTCCCGTGCCGCCCGAGCATAAATCGATCACCCGATTAGCGCGCGCGGCTTCGATTGCGCGCTGCAGACGCCCGGCGATTGGACGATACACGCGGCCCGCGTTGAGGACGAACTGTAGCCCATCGGTCACCAGGTCGCGAAGCGGCTGTGGAAACCAAACGCTTTCGTGAATTTCGGGAATGTCCAGACGGCGCATTATCGAATCGAACTAAGGACCGACAGAAGCGCGACTGCGGGATTTGGGCGCTGCCGCACCAGTTGATTGAACAGCTTCAAGGCGGGACACAAACTCGAATTCCGCCGGATACATCTTCTGCGCGGCCGCTTTCACCGTGAAAAACGCGGCACGATCGATTTCCGGAAACTCTTGCTGCTTGCCCGAGTGCGGCGGCCATTCCATGGAAAAAGTGTTGCTGGTGAGCGAAGCGGGATCGCAATCGCCTTCAAAAGCCCACGCGGCGACCGTCTTTCCCGACTTGTGCCGCACGGCGCCGAGCATCACAAATGGCCCCCGCGGCGTCAGACCCGTTTCTTCGTTAAACTCGCGAATTGCCGCCGCCGCGTTGTCCTCTCCGGCAGCGACTTCGCCCTTGGGAATAAACCACGCCCCCGCGTCCTTCTTCGTCCAGTACGGCCCGCCGGGATGCACCAGAAGGACTTCCAGAGCGCCGTGGCGAACCCGATACATCAACAATCCGGCGCTCTTCTTGGACATGGAGCCACTATAGCAGGAGAACCGCGGAAGGACGCGACCCCTTCAGGCAAAGTGAGGAAGGCCGATTTGCAGCATTTCCAATGCTTCGCGCGCTGCGAGAGCCGCTGAAGCGTGGTTCTCAACGTAAATTGTCGCACGAGAGCGAAAATCCTTCGCCCCCACGGTTCCCGCGCCGCCAACGACGAAATAAATCGAATGCCCAGGCAAGCGGAGCGATGCGCCCGGCTCTACGCGGTAGAACGCCAGGTGCGTTCGGCGCTCGGAAAATTCGCCAAGCCGCTTGCAACTTGCGCCGGATTGGCCTTCTACGGGAATCCACGCGAAATTTTCCGATTGCATAAACACCGGACGCGAATACCGTTCCGGCGGGTACACCAACGCCCGCCCGTTGACGTGCTCCCAAACCGCTTCGTATGCGTCCTTGTTAAGCTTGCGTCCTTCTGGGGTGCTCACCGTGTAGACGCCGTTTGCGAATGTGCCTTGCGCGCCAAGCTCGGCAGCTGCGCGATCGTACTCTTCAGAAGACATATATCCACTGCCGCTCGCGCCGCCAACCTGCAGCACCAGCGTCAAGCTCCTCCAAGAACTCGATTGCGGGCCGTAATAAGTGCCTTCCGGGAAGTAGGCAATCGAACCGGGTTTCATCACGCCATCGGCCGAGAAATCGAATTCGCCCTCGATCTGAAAGCGGACCTGATCGAAATTGTGCCGGTGGCGGGGCGAGAAATAGGTGTCCGGTGTCAGCGAAAGCTGCAAGGAAAAATTACCGGGAGTTCCCGGCTCGCCGGCGAGCAGGCGGCGCGAACTAAACCCGCCGGCACGCACGTGAGGGCGCGCCACCATCGGCGCGTTTTCCACGTCGATCACGCGAACGCCCGGCGGCGTTCCAAGTGTGGCTCGCGTGGCCATTAAGCAGGCTGCGGCTCGACGTAGAAGTTGCCCGAGCGCACTTTCACCGCCGCCTTCGAGGGATCGAATGTGACGCCGATGGGGTCGCCGCCATCGGCTACCAGCTTGATCTGCGCTTTCAGGATGCGCCGCTGCATGATGATGCCGCGATCGCTGCTGGCCAGATGTTCCTCTGTATGCAGAGAGATAGGGCCTTGTCCGGCCTGCGCCTCGTAATCGCCAGGCGTGTCCTGATGCTCGGTGAGGCTCATTTCGTGCCACAGCTTGCCGTTGAAGCGGAAGCCATCGCGGGCGTTGAACAACCCCGCCGCGTTCTTCGGCACTCGCGACGCAGCAGCCTGCATGAAATGGGAATCGTCCACGGGCAGCGACCACGCAATCATGTTCGAGCGTACCTGAGTAATATCAATCGGATTCGGCACGGACATAATATTGGGTATGATCCACGAGGAAATGCGGTCGTATTCACGACCATCCTCCAGGACGCGTTTCGCGGAATAGCAGACGCCTTCATCCGTGGTGAAGAAATCCACCTTCGGCATCACCGCAAACTGCTGCGCAAACTGCACTCCCGTGAACGTGGAATGCAACACATACACGTGAAACGGGTCCATCACGTTGTCGTTCATGTGCAGCCAACTGTACGGCGCGATTTCCATGCTGGCATCGCCGGTGGCGCCGAATGCGCCCATGTAGGGGCGAATTTCCTCATCTGGCCCGAGGTCTTCCAGAATGTCGAAGCGCGGCAGCGCCGGTTTTTTCTCCGGCGGGCCCATGTACGCGAACACCAGGCCGTAGCGTTCCTCGACGGGATACCAGGGCTGGCGCGCCACGTCGCGATTGCGTCCGCCATCGGGCTCGCAGGGCTGGCGCAGGCAGCGGCCTTCCACGTCGAAAAGCCAGCCATGGTAGCAGCACGCGATTCCGTCTTCATTCACCTTGCCGTAGAAAAGCGAGGTGCCGCGATGCATGCAGCGGGGGTAGAGAAGGCCTGGCCGTCCGGACTTGTCACGAAAAATAATCAAGTCCTCGCCCAGTATTCGGACGAAACGCGGGCGGCTGGTAACCTCTGAGCCAACGGCCACAGGCTGCCAATAGCGCCGCATCAATTCGCCGCACGGTGTTTGTGGACCTACTTTGGTAAGTTCGTGATCGGAGTTTTGCTGGGGGCGTCCGTAAGCGCTGCCGTCGGGAACGCGCCTGCGCTGTGCGGCTTCGGCCATGTTGGTCCTCCTATAAGTGCTGTAAAGCCATCGTGGCGAGAGGCTATGCCGTTGCCTTCATCGACCCACCCGCCGAATCACTGTCGACCCTAAAGCCTTAGCCGTTGGGGCGGCAATAAGCGCAATTCACACCCTGGAGAAGGAGTTGTCAAGCGGGAAATTCCTGTGGAAGAGCCTTTTGCCGACGGATGGCTGACTCGCAGGCGGAAATTGTCTCTTCCTTAGGCGGCTTGTCGAGAATCACCAAGGGCACGGGCGTCACCACGTCGGAACCCAAGGTCAAATTCGGCAGATTGCCCAGCTCCCTTATAAACCGCTATTACCAAGGAACAATACCAGTTCTCTCGGAATACGTGCCGGTCGGGCCATCGCCTGGGAGCAACGCCAGGCGGACCGCTTCGGCGGCGCCCTCGGGAATCGTTTGCGTCCCGCGAAAACCGTTGAGATCGGTGGCAGTATAGCCGGGCGCGGCTGAGTTTACCTTGATGGGCGTGTCGCGGAGCAGGCGGGCAAGCTGCACGGTCAGCATATTGAGAGCGGCCTTGGAAGCGCTATAGCCAATCAGATTTGTAGAGGACGGATTGGGTTCGGCGTTCCTGGTAAGAGAGCCGAGGCCGCTGGACACGTTGACTATGCGGCCAGCCGGTGATTTGCACAGCAGCGGAAGCATCGCCTGCGTAACAGCCAGGGCGCCGAGGAAGTTCGTTTTCATCACGCGCTCAACTGCATCGAGTTGGGCCGCAAGAGCAGTGCCGTCGCCAGGGTCGTTGATGCCCGCGTTGTTGACGAGAATATCCAGATGGCCGAAATCGGCTGCGATGCTCTCTGCGGCGGCGGAGATGGTCGGAAGGTCGGTAACGTCGATCGCGACGAAGCGGACATCGACGCCTTCGGCAGCAAGTTTCGCGGCAGCTTCTGACCCAAGTGTGCGATTGCGTGCGCCGAGCAAGACGGTGCAGCCCGCCGCGCCCAACTGGCGCGCGACCTCAAAGCCGATGCCCTTGTTTGCTCCCGTGACAAGCGCGACTTCCTTCTTTGTACTTGGCATATTTCTTTCTCTCCCATCGGCTTCTTCCGAAACAATCTTAAAGCATACCCCTGGCTTCGGGCGCGATCGAGACTACATCACCACGGGAGCGGACCGTCCTCTTCCGAGAACGTGCCCGTCGGACCGTTCGCGTCGAGGAGCGCGAGGCGCACGGGCTCGCGTGCGGCCTGTTGGACGGTGCGCGTTCCCTGGAAGTTGTTTAGGTCCGTCGCGGTGAAGCCTGGGCACGCAGCATTAACCTTAATGGGGGTCGACTCGAGTTCGATGGCGAAGGCGAGCGTGATCGCGTTGAGGGCAGTCTTCGACGCGCTATAACTGGGGCCGAACATCGCGCGACCCGGATAGTTTGGGTCCGCGTTCAACGACAGCGAGCCGAGGCGGCTCGATACGTTAACGATGCGTGCCGCCAGCGCTTCACGAAGCAGCGGCAGCATCGCCTGTGTGACGGCGATGACGCCAAACACGTTGGTCTCGAACACCGCGCGCACCTCATCGAGAGAGACCACGCTCGCACGACCCGACTTCATGGCTTCCTCAAGCGTCCAGCCCGGCTTATCCACATGTGAGATGCCAGCGTTGTTCACGAGAACGTCGAGGCGGCCGAACTCGTTACGTATGCGCGCCGCCGCCGCGGCGATAGAGGCCTGATCGGTGACGTCGATCTGGAGAGCGCGGGCATCGCCTCCGACGCTCTTGGCGGCTGCCTCCCCATGCCCGAAGTTGCGCGACCCGACGAGCACAGTAAAACCGCGGTCCGCGAGATCTTTCGCGATTTGAAGACCGATTCCTTTATTCGCTCCCGTGACAAGCGCGACTTCCTTCTTTGTACTTGGCATATTTCTCCCTCTCTCATTCGTTTCATCTGGAACGATTTTATGAAGTGTTCTTCGGTTCTCGATCTCGCCTTTATCGATCGGCTTAGGCCGCGGCAACGCGTAACGCGTCGATATCAGCAATGAGGCCTGGGCCTTTGGGCTGCCATCCCAGCAGTTTTCGAGTACGTTCGCTCGACGCGACGTTGTCCATCGTAACGAAAGCTCCGAGCCAGCCAAAATGTTCCATTGCATCCTCGGGCGGTTTGCTGACGACCGGAACATTCAGACGGCGGCCAATTGCCTGCGCGATCTCCCGCATTGGCACGCCTTCCTCGGCAATAGCGTGGTATCTGGCTCCGGCAGTCCCTTTCTCAAGCACCAGCCTGTAGAGACGGGCGGCATCAAGTCGATGGACAGCCGGCCAGCGGTTCGTACCGTCGCCGACAAACGCGGAGACGCCCTTCTCGCGAGCGACGGCAACGGCATAGCTGACAAGTCCCTGCTTCTCTGGATCGTGTACTTGCGGGAGCCGGACCACCGAAACGCGCACACCGCGTGCGCCAACCGAAGCTCCTGCTTCTTCCGAAGCGACGCGTGGAATCGCACCGGGTCCGGTATACGGCGGATCGTCTTCCGTTGCCAAGCGTCCCGGAGTCTGGCGCGATATCGCGGTGCCCGAAGTAATGATTAAGGGCCGGCTGGAACCGGCAAGTGCATCGCCGAGGGCCTCGATGGCGCGTCGATCGATCTCGCAGTTTTCCTTAAATTTTGAGAAGTCGTGGATGAAGGCAGTGTGGATTACGGCGTCGGCAGCGGCCGCTCCGCTGCGGAGGCTTTTCAAATCTTGCACATCGCCTCGGTGCACCTGAGCACCGGCGGCGACAAGGGATTTGGCGCCCGCATCCGAACGTGCAAGGCCGAGTACTTGATGCCCCGCGTTGATGAGGTCATTGACGATGGCAGAACCGATAAAGCCTGTAGCACCTGTAACAAATATCTTCATAAATCACTCCTTCGCATCAAGTTTTTGGGAATGCGAAATTATTGCGTGGACTCACCCACAGCCAGAATACTTCCAGCGATCGCGTTGAGCCCCGCGATTAAATCCGAAGGCAGCTCTAACTCAGCCGCAGCGAGATTTTCTCGGAGATGCCTTAGGGAAGAGGTGCCGGGGATCGTCAGGATGTTAGGAGACCGCTGAAGAAGCCAAGCAAGGGCCACCTGCATCGGAGTCGTTTCCAAGGACGCCGCTACCCGGTCGAGCACCGACGACTGCAACGGCGTGAATCCGCCTAACGGGAAGAACGGCACGTAAGGGATGCCTTGCTTCGCAAGAGCATCGATGAAGGCGTCGTCAGCGCGATGTGCCAGATTATAGAAGTTTTGGACGCAAACGATCTCGGTGATTCCCCGAGCCTCTTGAAGCTGCCGGGGAGTGACGTTGCTGATGCCGATGTGACGAATCAATCCCTGACGCCTGAGTTCGGCCAACGCGGTCAGCGGTTCCTCGATGGATCCCTCCGATGGCTCGAGCATCCCACCGACCCGGAGGTTGACTATATCCAGCACCTCTAACCCGAGATTCCGAAGGTTGTCATGCACGGCACCGATCAGTTCTTGCCGCGAGAGGGCAGGACCCCAGGACTTGTCTTCACCTCGGCGGGAGCCCACTTTGGTTACTATCACCAGACCGGCCGGATAAGGATGAAGGGCCTTCTTGATAATTTGGTTGGTCACATGCGGGCCGTAATAATCGCTTGTGTCGATGTGGTTCACGCCGGCGGCAACCGCCTCTCGCAGCACGGCGATCGCAGCGTCAACGTCACGCGGAGGTCCCCAAACGCCAGGGCCGGCCAGTTGCATGGCGCCGTAGCCCATCCGGTACAGCGTGGTAGAGGTTCCGGGGATTGCGAGGGCAGCTCCAAGCTTCGTCGATTTCGTCATTGTGTGTTTTTCTCCCCTCGGCGGTGCTAGTTTTGATAAAGTGGAGAGCGTCTCCGTATAAGGTAGATTACCGGAGGCCGTCTCCGGTTGCAGGATTTTTCGACATTTTTAAGCATGGCTAAGAAACCCTCCCTATCGGACGGCCGAAAGCCCCGCGCGGATGCGCAGCGGAACCGGGAGATCATTCTGGAGGTGGCGAAATTGGCGTTCACGCGGTCGGGCGCGGACACAAGCTTGGATGACATTGCCAAACAGGCGGGCGTGGGGGCGGGAACCCTATATCGCCACTTCCCTACGCGCGAAGAACTGCTGAAGGCGGTTTACCGGACTGAAATGGAAAAACTAGCCACAGCAGGGCAGAAGTTGGGCGCGAGCATGCCTCCGGTTGACGCGCTGCGCGCCTGGTTGTTGCTGTTTGTCGATGCCATCGCCGCCAAACATCTGATTGCGCCTGCGCTCAACGCGCTGCTTGGAGATCCTAGGAAGGTGTTCGAAGCTTCCTACTCTCAGATCCACGAAGCGATTCGTGCGCTGGTGAAGCGCGCGATCAAAAGCGGCGATATTCGCAAGGACCTCGATCCCATGGACCTGCTTCGCGCTCTGGTCGGTGTCTCCAATGTCGCCACCGGCCCAGACTGGCAGGAAAGCGCCAAAAGGTTGGTGGACATCCTCATCGCCGGCTCGCGGCCGCTTCAACCCATTCGCAGTATCGACGCGTCGCGCTGACTGACCAGCCCGCAGAAGTCGTCGTCAGGCGCCGAATTCTGAGCGCACGGGGAAAAATCGAGCAAATCAGAACCCCACCAGAGTCGCCAGGACGCGTTTCGCAGAGGCGGGTAGCCCTTTTTACGTCGGCGTTTAATTGTCGCGCCTAGACGCCTTGTGAAGCTTCACACGGCCGTCCTAGGGAGGGATCAGGGTGAAAATGTCGCGTTTCGCGATAGCTCGGGGCCAATTGACGCGACTACGAGCCCCAAAACAACCATTTTGAAAGAACTAGCGGCGGCTATTGGCGCGGCGCGTCGGCAGGCTCGTGTCCTGCTCGAGAATCAGTTGCCAGCCTGCATCGGTGTGGGCCCAAACGTCCGAAATGCGCATGGGCAGAATCATCGGATGGGCGTTCGCCGCGCCGTGAGGGGGCATCATTCCCCAATCGATGACGCTGATAACGATCGCGCCGCCGTGGAATAGACTTACGGCCTGAGAACTGCTCTTGAACTCGCTCACCTTCATGGCTCCGCTTTTCAGCATGCCCATGAACTGCTCTTTGGTCTGCTGCATGGCGTTGGCATGGATGAATGTGCAGTCGCGGGCCATCAGCTTGTTGAGTGTTGCTCCATCGGCCGCGACCACTGCGCTCTGAAAGCGGTCCTGCAATTTCAGCGCTTCTTCTTTCGACAGCCGCGGGCCATTGGCCGCGCGAGCCGCGCCCGAGGCTACCATCGCTACGGCGACCAAGAATGCCGCGAAGTACAAAGGCAGCGGATTTTTCCGGTGGATCATGAGTGCCTCCCGTGTGGCAGATGGAGCGCAAATTCCCCACAAAAACTACACGTCCACGCCCCAAAAATCGAGGACAAAATGAGCGCGCTACTTGGCCGCCTGCGCCTTAAAGACGAAATCGATGTGCTTCGTTTCCTTCGGCCCCAGGGTGACGGTCTGATCCTGCACGCCGTAAAGCTCCTGCCACGCCTCGATTGTGTACGTCCCCGGCGGAAGGCCCTTCAGCGAGAAGTCGCCGGTCGTGGTGGTGATGTCGTAGTACGGGTCGCCGAAGACGAAGAGATAGGCCCGCATCCACGGATGCACGTTGCAAGAAATCGGAATGTACAGCTCCGGATGCTTGAATTCCGCTGTGAATGGCGGCTCGCCCGGTTCCTCCGAACGGTTCCAGGAGTGGTTCACCGTGGCCCTCACGTTAATATTGTGCACCGTGGGATCGTCGTTGTGGACTTCCAGCGGCTGTCCCACTCGCACCGCCAGCACTCGCGGCTCGTACATGCAGCCCTTCTGGTTCAGCACCACCGGCGTTTGCGGCACGTCGAACTTGTAGCGTCCCAGCCCGGACTTGATGTAGACGGCCGCGTTTGCCAGCGCGCCATGCTCACCGGTGACCACGATTGGCGGAATCACCGGCTTCGGATTCGCCTTAACGCAGGCAGGCTCCGCGCTCATATCAATCGGATGAAACTTCGGCGGTTCCCCCTCCAGCCTCACCGTTCCGGTGATTGTGCCCGCCGTGGCCGGGCTCACCACCGCAGTGGGCGGCGGTGGCTGCGGAGGCTGTTCGCTGCCTTTTTTGCTGCAACCGAAAATCGCCAGCGCGCAAAGTATCGAAGTCGCAATCCAAACGGACCGGGTTTTCAAGGTGAATGATTCCCTTCTTGTTAAAAATGATTGTAAGAAGCTATTCAGTTTAGCAAAGGGCAGGAAAAACTGCGAAAGGCAAAGCGAGACGCGAAAAATACCGATGTGGCGATCGTCGAAATCAACCCATCAACAAACTTCACGCGCGGCGTGAGTTACGCGGGAGTTTTGGTCAGGACGCTCCGCATTGCGGCCAGCGCGCGCTCCGCACCCGCGCGGTCCACGTCATAATGCGTCACCATGCGGATGCTGAATTTTCCCGTCGGCCCGCACAGCACACCCTGCCGCGCCAATTCGTCGCAAATCTTCGCCGCCGCAGTCCCGGTGTCCGCCACACTGAAAATCACGATGTTGGTCACCACAGCCTTGGCATCCAGCGAAATGCCGGGAATTTGCGCCAGCCCTTCGGCCAAGTAGCGCGCGTTTTCGTGATCGCGATGCAGAATTTTCGGCGTTTCCTCAAGCGCCACCAGCCCCGCGGCGGCCAGCACGCCCACCTGCCGCATCCCCCCACCGATAAGCTTCCTCCCCACGCGCGCCTTGCGGATAAAGTCGTCCGAGCCGGTTAGCATCGATCCCACCGGCGCGCCCAGCCCCTTCGACAGGCAAAACATCACCGAATCGAAATGCCGTGTGATTTCGCGAACGCCTCGCCCCAGCGCTACCGCGGCATTGAAAATCCGAGCGCCATCCAGATGAACGGGCAGGCCCGCCGCGTGCGCGCGTTCGCAGAGTTCTTTGGCGATTTCCGGCGGATACACCGTGCCGCCGTGCATGTTGGACGTATTTTCGACCTCGACCAGCCCCGTCTGCGCGTAGTAATAGGTTTTCGGCCGGATTAGCGGCTCGATCAGCTCCCACGTCAGAATCCCGCCCGGCGCGGACGCCGTGTGCGGCATGCACCCGGCAACCGCGGAAATCGACGCGAGCTCGTAATTGGCGATGTGCGCGCGCCGCTCGCAAATCACCTCCATTCCCGGGTGTGTCCACGTCTTGATCGCCAGCAGATTGCCCATTGAGCCGGTGGGAACAAACAGCGCCGCTTCGCGTCCGAACATTTCCGCCGCGCGTGCTTCGAGTTTATTAACCGTGGGGTCTTCGCCGTAAACGTCGTCGCCCACTTCGGCTTCGGCCATCGCGCGACGCATCGCGGGCGTGGGACGCGTCACCGTATCGCTGCGAAGGTCGATTATCGGATTGGCATTCGTACCGGCCATGGCAGCTATGTTAACGCGAATCGACCGAAGCCGAGAAAGAGAGAACACCGCGCTCGCTGCGGCGGGGCCAATGTGCGAATCTACGCCCGTCGCGCGGTGTGCAGCGCCACGCTACCGAAATTCCACGAGATGACGCGCACGTCGCAAAATCCGCAGCGCTCCATCAGCGCGGCCAGTTCGCTCGCCGAAGGAAATCTCGCTACCGAGCCCGGCAAATAGCGGTAGGCCTCGCGGTTTCCCGAAATTGCGCCACCCACCAGCGGAAGGATGCGTCGAAAATAAAAACGAAAGATTCCGGCAAGCGGCCCTGCGCCTGGTTCCGTAAATTCGAGGATTCCCACTTCCCCTCCCAGCCGCAGCACGCGCGCGAACTCGCGCAGCCCGTGCTCGTAGTTGGCGAGATTGCGAAATCCGAACGCGCTCGTCAGCAGATCAGCGCTCGCGTCCGCAAATGGCAACCGCAGAGCATCGGCCGCAGCGAATTCCGCCCCATGCCCGGCGCTGCGCGCTTTTTCCCGCGCGAGCTCCAGCATTGGCTCCACGAAGTCGCTGCCGATCACCGGAGCCGCACTGCGTGTGTTTGAGGCACCGCTCGCCCGTAGGGCGCGATGGCGTTCGCGCGCCAGCGCGAACGCCAAGTCGCCCGTGCCGCAGCAGATATCGAGAGCGCGCGCATCGGGATGCCGCAATATATGCGCGAATCGCTTTGCCGTGCGACGGCGCCAGACGCGATCGAGCGAAAGCGACAGCAGATGGTTGAGCAGATCGTAGCTTGGGGCGATCTGTCCGAACATGTCGCGGACGTGCGTCGCGGCCTCGCGTTCGTCGCGCGCTCCTTCCGGGCGCGTGCCCGGCAGTGGTGCTGTCTTGTGAGCTGTCATCGTGAATGCCATCAGCAGGAACTGAGAAATGGGCGCGCTTTTGGAGCAAACCGCCGCGCCTACCGCCGGCGTTTGCCGTGCGCAACCTTCACCGGCCTCGCCGCATTCGGTACTGGCGCAGTATTCCGTGCTTCCGCCATAATTTCCGGCAGCGACTGGACGATCTTCATGACCAGAGGCCAGGGCGCTTCGATTCCCCACTCCGTCCTGCCGATGCGGCTCGGCAGCACCCACAGCACGTGTCCTCCCCGCGCTTTTTTGTCGCCCAGCAAAATGCGCTTCAGCGTCGCCGACCGAATCACCGGCACGCTGGGCAGCGGAGCTACGGACGCAGTCAACCGCACGATGCGAAACGAGTCCATCAAGGGCAGGTGACTCATCGCCAGGGCCATCATCGAGGCGGCGATCATTCCCCAACCGATCGCCTCGCCATGCAAGAACTGCTCGTAATTCGTCGCCGCTTCCAGCCCGTGCCCCAGCGTGTGCCCGAAATTCAAAATCTGCCGCAGGCCGCTTTCGCGCTCGTCTTTATTCACCACGCGCGCTTTGATGGCGATGCTGCGCGAAATAATGAATGCCAGCGCCCCCGGATCGCGCCGAAGCACTTCGCGCATGTGCGTTTCCAGAAATTTGAAAAGCCCAGCATCCGCGATCGCGCCGTATTTGATTACCTCGTACACGCCGGAGCGAAAGTCCCGATGCGGCAGCGTGCCGAGCATGTCCGGATCGACGATCACCATCTTCGGCGGGTAGAATGCGCCCACCAGATTCTTACCCTCCGGCAGATTTACGCCCGTTTTTCCGCCGACGGAACTGTCCACCTGCGCCACCAGGGTGGTTGGGATATGAACGATGCGTACGCCGCGCAAATAGGACGCTGCCGCGAATCCAGCCACGTCTCCAACCACGCCGCCGCCAACTGCGATGAGCATCGCATGCCGGTCCGCGCCCGCGCGTACCAGCTCGCGCGTGATGCCTTCCACCGTTTCCAGGCGTTTGGCGGTTTCGCTGTCGTCAAATAGGATGGGCTGCCGCGCTGCGCGACCCGGAATTGTCTGCGCGACCGCGCGGCCCCAATTGCGCCACACCCGCGGAGACGACAGGACGAACGTGCCAGTGGAATCGCCTAACTTTGCCAGAAGCTTCGGCACGTGCGAAAGGGCGCCGCTGGCGCAGTAAACATCGTAAGAACCAGCCGAACTATTTACTCGGATCGTTTGCATCAGTGATGAAGAAAATGTAGCACATACGCGGCAGTTCCGGTCTGGTCTCTTGACTCTGGAAGCGGGATGATACGTTGTCCTTAACCCAGTAGCCTGGTTAGGGTGCAGCTCATCGAAGGGAGCGAACAGGAATCATGCCTGATCACCGGGCCGCTGCACCAGATAACACGGCTGTGCGAGTCGCCTTGTGGCGGGCCCTCCATGTCCAAATCGATCCGCCACCGCATGTACTCGAAGACGAGATCGGCCTGAAGCTGGTGGCCCCTGATGAAGGTTGGCGTCGCCGACCGGACATGGACCCGCGCGCCACGAGTCGCTTTCGAGCAGGCGTTGTGGCCCGTGCCCGTTTCATCGAGGATTTGGTTGTGGAACAGGCTGGCCGCGGCATCGACCAATACGTGATCTTCGGAGCGGGCCTGGACACCTTTGCTCAGCGCAGGCCGGAGATCGCGTCCCGCCTGCTCGTATTCGAGGTTGACCAGCCCGGCACGCAGGCCTGGAAAACGCAGCGCCTGATCGAAATCGGCTTTGGTGTTCCGGAGTGGCTGCGATTTGTGCCAGTCGATTTCGAGGCAGGCGATGCCTGGTGGCAACGCTTGGCAACCGCCGGATTCGATACAAGCAAACCCTCCATCGTGGCCTCGACCGGCGTCAGCATGTACCTCGCCAAGGACGCGATCGCGGCCACTCTGCGCCAAATCGCAACGCTGGCGCCAGGGTCCAAGTTCGCCATGACGTTCATTCTGCCGATGGAGCTCGCCGATCCCGAGGAGCGTCCGGGCTACGAAGCCGCGGAACGCGGGGCGAGAGCGAACGGGACGCCTTTCATCAGCTTCTTCACACCGGCGGAGGTTCTGACACTGGCCCGCGAAGCCGGTTTTAGAGAAGTCCAGCATGTATCAGTAGCCACTCTTACTGGCCG
This sequence comes from Candidatus Acidiferrales bacterium, assembly GCA_050746725.1. Lineage (GTDB taxonomy): Bacteria > Acidobacteriota > Terriglobia > Acidiferrales > UBA7541 > Palsa-295. The sequence goes on from JBOGMX010000013.1 coordinate 59,008, forward strand.
CTACTTCGCCGACAGGACTGACGGCCTTCGGCCCGGATCTGAGGAGCTGCTCGTAGCAACTACCTGACGCGCCGGTGCGAAATCGCAAATGACGTTCAGTGGAAACAAATCGCTGCTTCCGTACGTATCTGACTGCAAGGAGGCACGGATTCCGGGATGGTCGCGTTTTTGCTATGGTGCTTGCTGCTGGTTCTTTGCTGGCCGTTGGCCCTGCTGGCGCTGATTCTCTACCCGATCGTCTGGCTGCTGTTGCTGCCGTTTCGAATTGTCGGAATCGCAGTGGGGGGCGTACTCGACCTGCTCGGCGCGATTTTGATGCTGCCGGGCAGAGTGCTGCGCGGCCCGCACCCGCGACGCGCCTAAATCATCAGTGGAATTTTTCCTGCAGTTCGCCGACGGACGCGAGAATCACCTGCCCGACAATCGCTATATTCCGGGGGCTCAGCTTATCGAGCGTGTCCTGCGTTGTGTGCCAGTAGCCCTCTTGCATGTAACCGTTTAAGTCGATCACGTCCAACGCCGGAACGCCGCGCTGCAGAAACGGCTGGTGGTCGTCGATAATATTTGACCGCTGCGAGCCAAATATCTTGCTGTAACCGAGGCGATCGGCAGTTTTCCACACCAGATTTTGAAGCCACGGCGTTGAATTCGTGTCCCTTTCGATCTGGAGATTTTTTTGCCCGATCATATCCGCCAGAATCACGGCCTTGATGTCTTTGATCTTGCCCGAAAGATCCATGCGCGCGGCCAGTTCCCGGCTGCCAAACGTGGTGTCGTTGTCATTCCAGGTATTCTGCGCTTGGTAGGCAGTGGAGAAATTCTGCTGGTCTTCCTCGCCATCCAGAAACGCGATCCACACGGCATTGTGGTTTTTCTTCTTATTGCAGAGCAGGCTGGCCATTTCCAGCATCAAGCCGGTTGACGATCCGCTGTCCTCCGCACCCACGAAACCCGGCAACCGGAGCGTGTCGTAATGTGTCATCAGCAAAATGATGCCGGGTCCGGTGCCAGGAATTTTCACAACGATGTTTTCCATCGCCAACGTTCCAATGGGTGTCTGAGCATGAAAATCATCCACATCCACAGGGCACCCAAAGTTTTTCAGCGTTGTCCGGATATATTTCTGGACGTTGCGAATCGCAGGAGTGTCAGGCGGGTGCGGCCCAAAGCTCACCAGCTTTACAACGTAGGAATAGGCCTGGGCACCGTCGAAGCCGCCGGTTTGCGACGCAGGCGGAGCGGCATCCGCAGCGGAAACAGGAGGCGGCGTGGTATCCGGCACGACGCCCGCGGCGTCGCTCGCTGATGCGCTCGAAGTTCTACCGCTGGCGCCGCAGCCGAACAAGAGCAGAATTAGCGGCAGCACGCCGCCGAAAAATGCCAATCTGCGCGGCCGCACGCTAACTGGCCTGACCTTCCGCAAGCTGCCGCGCGCGTTTCTTCCGTACCACCATGTAGGAAACCAGTACGCCGAGGAAATACAGCGCGATCATCGGAAGCATGAAGACCAGCATGGTAATCGCGCCAGGCGTGGGCGTCACGACCGCCGCGATCACGGTGATAGCCAGCATCGCGTAGCGGAAATTCTTGAGGAGGAATTTCGGCGTGACGATCCCGAAAAGCGACAAAATAAACACCACCACCGGCAGCTCGAAAATCACGCCGAGTCCCAGCAGCACCGCCAAAATCAGGCTGAAGTACTCGTTGATATCAATCCACGGCTTGATCGGCCCCGTGTTATCGAAGGCGACCACCTCCGTCAGCACCTGCGGCAGCATCAGGAAGTACCCAAACGCCACCCCACACAGGAACAGCACCATCGAAGAGGTGATGAAACTCGCCACCGCCTTTCGTTCGTGCTTGTAAAGCCCCGGCGCGACGAACAGCCAAATCTGGTAGAGCACCCACGGCATCGCCAGCGCGATTCCCATATACAGGCCGATGTTGATGTACAGGCTGAATAATCCGATCGGATGCCCGTAATAGAGGTGCGGGTCCAGGTGGTTCCGTCTCAGCGCCACGAGCATCGGTTGGGTGATGTAATTGATGGCGGGCTTCGCGACGGCCAATCCGGCCATCATGCCGATTCCGATGCCCAGCAACGAATTGATCAGCCGCTTTCGCAGCTCGACGAGATGATCGAAAAACGACATCGAGCCGCCGGGGTCTTCCACCGTACGCGGCAGCCGCTCTGTAGGGGTTTCAGGGTTTTCCGATGGTGCCATCGCTGACTCGTTCTGGATTTACTTCTTCTTCCGCCCGTTCGCGTGCGATCTGCGCCTCGGCTTGCCGGATCAACTCTTCTGGGTCATCGGTGTACATCAGGGGATCGTCGAAAGGATTTGCGGAATTTTGCTGAGAACTTACGTCCGAATCTCCCAAAGGAACTGCCACATTATGGGGAGAGGCGGCTTGAACAGTTCCCGGCGCGGCGACGATTTCGGGGTTGGCGGCCGCCTCCGGCGTGTCTGCCGGAGGGGCGGGCGTGCTCACGGGCGGCCTCGGCGTATCAATGCGCCGGTCGCTGGTCTCGCGTTCCAGGTCGCGCAGATGCGTTTCAAACGTGCCGCGCAAATCCGTGGTCGTCCGGCGAAACTCCGCCATCAATTTGCCCAAGTTCCGGGCCAAATCCGGCAGCTTTTCCGGGCCGAAAATCACCAGCGCTACGACGAAGATAACGATTAAATGGGGAACGCTTAACATTCAGCTCCCTGCGCCCTGTGTCTACGTCCTATTTTTGAATGATAGAAGAGGGCCGAGGGCCTGTCAAACCGCGCGCCGCGCGTACGGTGAGAGGATACGCCGAAGCGCAAACCCGGGAGAGCCGAGAGCGCTGCGCGGTTAGATGCCGAGCGCAGTGGCGCGAAGGAACTAAGACGCGGGGGCCGCTGCTTTCATACCTGCGCGCTATGTGGCCACACCCCTGCGAGCGGACGCGTTATATGCGGATTGGACGGCCCGAATGAGTGACGGTGGCGGAAACGAAGGCGACTTACGCAGTGGCGAGGCGACGCGAGACTTTTTTGCGGGCTAGGTCGAGGAGCTTGGTGTCGGTGCAAACTTCATAATACGGGCGGTTGCCGGGCGCGCCGATTTTGCCTCCCGGCAGAAGCTGGCGGACGAATCCCTTGCGGATTACGATCGGCTCGAGCGATTCGCCGAGTGGAACTTCACCGAAATAGAGCTGGACGCGTTCCTTGCCCCAAGGCAGCGGAAAATTGCCGCCCATGGGCGCGAGCGAAATTTCGGAGCTAAGCTTCTGGAAGCCTTCCTCGTTGATCTCGATGCCATTCAGGTTGTAGCGGACGAGCAACTCCTCGCCTTCGTCGGCGGCCGCGTCGTCCATCAGCGATTGCAATAGGTAAACATTGAACGGCGATGGATTTTCGCGAAAAAGGCGCTTGGCCATCTTGGCGCAGCTCGAAAGGCGATCGGAAAGATTCAAGGCGCGCGAGATCATGATTTTCGAATCGGCATCCATCCACAAGGACGGGGCGGAATCCTGAAACGCAACGCCGACGCCGAGTTCGAGCGGCGGCAGATCGCCGGATTGCGCGCGGAGATTATAGGAACCGGTAACGGCGAGAATTTCGCGGGCGAGAACGCAGGCACGAGCGACGGCGCGCTGCGTGGCACGAGTGGACTCGGTTTCGTAGATGGCGAGAATGATGGCGTCGCCTTCGATGAAGACTTTCGCCGCGCCGTAGCGCTCCAGCATTCGCTTGACCGGCTCATGCAGGTTCATGCTGAAATGCGAGGCAGGATTCATGCCGCGCGCAAGCAGGTCTCGGGTGATTCCCGTTGATCCGCGAACGTCGGCTTTGATGACCACGTGATTGATGATCGGATCTTCGGCGGGGCGGCCTTCGTCGGGATGGAGAAACTCATGGAGGCTTTTGTTGGCGCGCGAGAGTTCTCGGGCGCGTTCGGAGCGGACGAGATTGATGCGCTCCATCCAAGAGGACACGTGCTGGTAATTGCGGCGGTCGCGGCGAAGGCGCATTAGGTCTTCGGCGAACTGCGAGGCGATCATGCGAGTTTCGTCATGACCGCGGCGGCGAATGGCACGCGAGGCCCCCTCCAGCTTGCGGATGGAGATTTTGCGTGCTGGAAACTGCTCGATGATGCGTTCAACGCGCTTGGCCTCATCGCGATTGACCATCGCTTTCTTCAGTTGCTGTAAGTGGATCGGCGGGCAGTATTCCGCGGCGATTTTGCGCAGTTCGTAGCCAGCAAGAACGTGAAATAGCACATCCTGTTCTTCGAGGCGATGGACCCATTCTTCAAGCAGGCGGGTGCGAGTTTCGGGCGAGCTGCCGGCCTCCTCGACGGACGCGCGCGGGTCGAAGAGGCGACGGGCATTGGCAGGCTGGTTGAGATAGTCGCCTAGGCGGCTCTGAAATTCTTCAGTCAAGAAATCGCAGCGCAGTTTAGTAGCGGAAATTTGCGGCCCGAGCTGTTCGAGATTTTTCTCGATGGAGGTGTACTTGCGGCGGATATCAGCGACTTCGTCAGGAACGTCAGCGGCCATTCCACCTTTGCGTTTGAAAAGCGACGGGAACGATTCGTCCGCGGCTCCGGCGCGGCGTGCAGCTTCTTCCTGCTCCTCTTCGAGGCGGGCCAATTCGGAACGAAGGGAGCGGGCTTGTTCGAGCAACCGCTCATGGGTCTTTCGCGATTTAGCCAATTCGTGGCTGTGGTCGCCAGTGGGAACACAATCACGGATCAGGCTGAGCAGGAGATTGTCGAAGACCTCAAACCGGTCGGGGTCGCTCATGAAATTACCGAGCAGGACGTAGTGTTCGAGGAATAGGTGATCGTCGCTTCCGTTTTCAACGAACAGGCAGCGGTTCTGCAGAAGTTGATACGTTTCGAAAAAATCGTCGCCGAAGAGCGCGCGGCGCGTTTTTGAGAGGGTGGCTTCGTCAACTTCGCGCCAGATGCGGCACAGCGTTTCGCCAATCTGGCGGATGACGCCCTTGCGTCCAGCCTGCAGCTCAGCGATTTTCGAGCGCACCACGTGGGCCTGCTCGCTGTGCTCGAAAAGCTCGCCGCGGGAGCGAATCCAATCCTTGCACTCGACGAGGATGCTGGAAAACTGATTGACCGCCTCCTGCATGATGAACTTCAGGAGAGCGAGTTGGTGCAGGATGTCCGTTTCGATGGATTGCTGGTATTTTGCGCGGGTGACGGATTCTTGCAGCACGTCGGTCAGCAAGCGGCGGAAAGCGCCATGTTCGGGCGAGCCGGTGTGCTTGCGGTCGCGTCCCTTGACGTTCGGCAGCTGAACGTTGACGGTCTGGCGAATCAGGTCGAGTAGGTACTTTTGCGTGAATTCCACGAACTTGGGGCTAAGAAAAACGTCATAATGGATGTTATCCAGTCCCAGGGAAAGGTTCGCGAGGCGGATTTCGGCGGAATAGGGCTCGAGCCTCATCCCTTCGGGATGCGTAATCGTTTGCGCGGTGTGCGTTTCCGACATTTAATGACGATAGGCGGTTGTAGACGAGCTATTACTTTAGCCGAGGCGAAAATGGAGGCGCAATGGCACGCGGCGTAAGCGTTAATGGCATCGTAGCGGCAATGCTAATAGAGTTTTCCCAAGCCCGCGATTGCAGGCACACTATGAGCTGATTATGACGGACTCGACTTTTGGCAACCAACAATCCGATTTTCGATTGGAGGGCGACATCGGCGACGATGACATGGACCCGATCCAAACCGCCGTCGCGCCCAATCCGTCAGATGGGCCCGATCGAGGACCGTGCCTCTATCTGGGGCCTGCGGGGCAGCGTTGCTATCGGCGAGCGCTCAAGGATGGGTTTTGCGCGCAGCACCAACCAGGCGCACTGGCCACTAGGAAAATCGGGAAACCGTCCAAGTTTCTGGCGGCGATTGCTGGAATTCTCGGCGTTTTGTGGCCATACGTTTACGATTTCTTGCATGAACTCTTTCGGCTGATACATCCCCACTGAATTCCGCAACACAGATTGTCGAAGATCAAGGCGATCGACGGATTTTCCGGTAGAATGTCGAGCCATGTCCAACTTACTTCAAGGCAAGACCGCAATCGTGCTGGGAATGTGGAACAAGTGGAGCATCGCGTACGCCATCGCGCAGGCGTTTGCACGGGAAGGCGCAACGCTGTTGCTCACGTATCAGAACGACCGCGCAAAACCGGCAGTGGAGGAGTTGGGACGGGAGCTTGGCGCGGCGGCGTTCTATCCGTGCGATGTGCAACGGCAGGAGGATGTAGACCGGCTAGCAGCATCGATGCAATCGGCAGGTCGCAAGCTCGACGTGGTAGTGCACAGCCTGGCGGCGGCGAAGCACGAAGAGTTGAACCAGCCGTTTCTGGATACATCGAGAGACGGATTTCAGTTCGCACTGGAAGTGAGCGCGTACTCTTTCGTGGCTGTTTCGAAGGCGTTGGCGGCGTCGATGACCGAAGGCGGCTCGATCATGACGCTCACATATCTTGGATCGACGCGCGTGGTCCCCAATTACAACGTGATGGGCGTGGCGAAGGCGGCTCTGGAAGCGGAGATGCGCTATCTGGCGAGCGAATTGGGACCGAAAAAGATCCGCGTGAACGCAATTTCGGCCGGGCCGATCAAGACGATTTCAGCGCGGGGCGTGAAAGATCTTTCGAAGATGCTGGACTTGGTAGCTCAACATGCTCCGCTGCGGCGAAACACCGATACGGCCGAAGTGGCCGATACTGCGGTGTTCCTAGGGAGCAATCTGGGACGCGGCGTCACTGGCAACGTAATTTACGTCGATTCCGGCTTCCAGATCATGGGCATGTAGTCGCTTAAGCGCGCTCATTCAGGAACGGATGCGCCAAATGGGGTGGTAAGCGCTGATCCATCGCGCGCCTTGCGAAACGTATCGCGGAAAGTGAAAGAGCGGCGGCGAGCCCCCGCACTCCACATCAGGAAAGCTATCGACCCGGGAGTTGCTAAAGCTGGTTAGGCGAACGGCGCCGCAGCCACGGAGCCTTCCATCCGAATGCGGCGGGTGTTTTCGTCCACGTGTTCTAGGCAAATGCGCAGGACGGGCCAATCGAGATTCGGGTTGAGTTTTTCGGGCCACTCGACGATCACAACGGTTGTCTCGTCGAAAATGTCTTCGATTCCTAACGTGCTGAGGTCGTGCGCATCGGCAATGCGATAAAGATCGATGTGGTAGGCGCGCGGACCGCGGTCATATTTGTGGATTAGAGTAAAAGTGGGGCTGGTGACTTCGTCTTCGCTCGCCGCGCCCAAACCTGCCACGAGCCCCTTCGTGAAGGTAGTCTTCCCTGCTCCGAGCTCTCCAGACAGCAATATCAGCACGGGCGGCTTCAGCCGCGCGCCAAGCGAGCGACCCTGCTCGATAGTTTCGTCCGCAGAGCGGGTGAGAATCTCGAGATCAGGCACGGTCGCACTCAGAGATAAACTGCCGATAAGCACCGGGAATCGAGCGGACCAGATCCGAGGCCATCAGCGGCGCGCCTCCGGTTTCCCGCAGCGCCACATCGCCGGCGAGCCCATGCAGATAGACACCGAACGCCAAAACGCGATGCCAGTTCTCCAAACCAAATTGCGCGGTCATGGCGGCAAGCATGCCGGTGAGTGCGTCGCCAGTGCCGCCGGTGGCCATGCCGGGATTGCCTGTGGAATTGACGAAAATTTGTCCGCTGGGCGCGGCGACGATTGTGTGGTGACCTTTCAAGATCACGTGGGCATTCCAATCGGCGGCTGCCTTACGGGCCAGTTCGACACGATTTTTCTGTACCTCCGCGATGGAACAGCCGAGAAGACGCGCCATTTCACCGGGATGCGGCGTAATGGCGAGTGCACCGCTGGGGTGCCTCAACTCCGAGGCGCGGCCAGCGAAGGCATTTAGGCCGTCGGCATCCAGAACGATGGGAACTTCTCGTGAGCCAGTGATGACGCGACGGACGAATGATTCCGTTTCCGGGTTCGTGGAAAGTCCTGGTCCCATGGCGAGTGCGCGCTTTCCGGCCAGGAGCGCAGTGAAGGCGGTTCCTTCGAGGCAGCGCTCCGAAATTGTGCCTGCAGGCGTGGCGGCCAGAGGGGCGGTCATCACTTCTGGTGTGTGCACAGCCACCAGCGGCAGAGCCGGCTCCGGTGTGGCTACAGTGACCAAACCTGCTCCCGCGCGCAGCGCGGCCCAGGACGACAAGACCGCCGCGCCGGTTTTCCCCACCGATCCGGCGACGATGAGAGCGTGGCCGTAATCGCCTTTGTGGCCTTCCGGTTTGCGCGGAATTGCGAAGCGCGCGAACTCGGAAGTCTCGCTCCAACGCAATTTGCACTGCCCCACTTCTTCGATCAATTCAGGCGGCGAGCCGATACCGTGCACTACTAATTGGCCCTGGTATTCCGCCGCGACGCCCTGGAAAAAGCCGAGCTTTGGCGCGGTGAAGGTAACGGTATAATCAGCGCGAACAGCGACACCGCAGACTTCTCCCCTGTCGGCGTGCAGGCCGGAGGGAATATCGACAGCGAAGACCGGAATTTTGGGGTCGCGCGCGTTCACGGATTGAATGACGCGACGCAGCAAACCTTCTACCGAGCCACGCACGCCTGTTCCGAGCAGCGCATCGATGACGATGGCAGGGCCGGACAATTCAAGCTTAGAAGAATCCAGTTCGGACGCGGTCGCGATGGCAAGGAGACTCCCGCCGGCCTGTTTCCAGCGATCGAGATTCTCAGCAGCGTCGCCCTTGGCTTCCTGCGGCGACGCAAAAAAGTAAACGACCGGTTTAGCACCCATCTGCAGCAGATAACGGGCAACGACCAAACCGTCGCCGCCGTTGTTGCCCTTGCCGCAAAGGGCTAGAATTTTGCGCCGGGCAAATGAAGGGATCTGCGAGCGGATGAACTCCGCCACGCTATGGCCCGCATGTTCCATGAGCGTGAGGCTGGGCACGCCGGCGCGCTCGGTGGTGAGGCGGTCGATTTCGCGGGTTTCGGCGGCTGTGAGGATTTTCATGATCGGCGGATTTCAGCGGGAATCAACTCCCGAATCTCGTAAGAGCTGGTGCGGAACAACACCGGGCACACTCCAGTATAATGCGAAATTCGCGGCGCGCTTTTAGCTCATGCGGGCCACGACGATGGTGATGTCATCTGCCTGTTCAGCAGTGCCAGCCCATTGCTCGGCAGCGCTCACGAGGCCTTCGGCGATTTTCGCGGCGGGCAATGCGCGATGATGAAGGACTTCGGATTTCAAGCGCGCCATGCCAAATTCCTCGCCATAGACGTTTTCGGGCTCGGTAAGACCGTCGCTAAAAGCTACCAGCAAGCTGCCGGATTTCACCTCGAGTGTGCATTCGGTATAGTTCACATCCTCGAAGAGACCGACGACCGTTCCGCCCTGATCGAGACTTTGAACGCATCCATCGTTGATGAAAAATGGTGGCAGATGGCCTGCGTTCGTGTAGGTGAGAGTTTTGTCTTCGGAATCGTAGATGGCGTAAAAGAGAGTGGCGTAGCGGTCGTCGGAAGTGTTCTTGAAAAGGTGTCGATTGAGGCGGGAGACGACCTCGGCGCTGCCCGCGGCGCTTTCGAAGACCGCCGTGCTGCGCAGCGCGGCCTGAAGGCTGGCCATTAGCAGCGCGGCGAAAATACCCTTGCCGCTGATGTCGGCGACTGCCATGGCCACCCTCGTCGGGCTCAGCGTGATGAAATCGTAGTAATCACCGCTGACCACTCGCGCCGGGCGGCAAATCGCGGATACGTCGAGTCCCGGAATGGATGGTAAGACGCCCGGAAAGAGTTGCTGCTGCACTTCGCGCGCGATTTCCACCTCGTGAGCGAGCTTTTGGCGCTCGCGCTGTTCTTCGATCAACTCACCCACCGATGCGATCATTTCGTTGAACGATTCGCCGAGGGATCCCAGTTGATCTCTGCGGGAAATTCGCACCCGGTAGCCCAGATCGCCACGACGAACGTGCAAAGTGCCTTCGTAGAGATCGGAGATTGAACGGGTGATGGTGCGAGCCAAAAAGTAGCCAGTGGTGAAAGCCGCAATCTCCAAAACCAAAAATACGATGGCCATGGCTTCCAGACCCTCAACGATGTAAGGGCCGAGATCTCCGGCCGACGTCAGAAGAGCCCGGTTGACACTTGAGGCCCGCAAGCCAAATTTCGCTAGCACCGGACGATCGACGGCATTGCCGGCATCGGCACGCTTGACTTCGAGCGTCGATAGGCCCGTAAACGCCGGATCAAACCAAGATGTAGCGGGCGGCAGCTTTCGGTTCGCGCTCATTACCTGCTGTTGTGGCACGTAAACGGTTCCATTCAGCCGGATCCCACGCGCGGAGGAGTTTTTAGCAGGGTTGAGCAGAGTGAAGGCGATGGAGCCGAGCTGAGGTGGAAAGCTATCAATCAGCGCGGATGTCATCGGAGCTACGACCAAGATAGTGGCGCGACCTCCAGATACACGCAGGCTTTCCGCGGAGGCGAACCAGAGGCTTCCGCGAAATTCGGCCAAGCCGGCAAACTGCCTTCCGTCTTCGGCGCGAACCAATTGCGACCCGTGGTTCAAGTACACGCCCAGATCGGGCCACTTCGCTTGTGCAGCGGCGATCACGCTGTGCACTCCGGGCCGCGACAGGATCGGACTTACGACGGCGGTGGAATTGGGGGCGACGGGGTGGTCGGGCTCGATGCCGCGTTCGCGAGAGAGCGCTGCGGCGATCGCATTGGTATCGGTGGAAATCACGCTGATGCGCTGCTGGAGGTCGTCGTGCAGGAGATGGGCGCCAATCTGGAGTTCCAGCAGCCAGGCTGCCGCGCCGACCATCGCCAGCAAGAGTAATATCGGTATAACCGCGCCGAAAATGTAGACAACGACCATGCGATTGCGAAGGCTCCAAAGAAGACGGTGGCGAATCCACGGCGTAGTGCGAATTATCAGGTAAATGAGCGCGAGGAACGCGAGGAAGCCGGCGAATGAAAAGAAACTGAGCGTGGCCCCGAAATGGCGCGCGATCAATATGCCCGCGTAGAGCAGAATGATGGCGAAAGCGACGCGGTCAAGCGGCGAAGTCTTTCGACAAAAAAACCACACCCGCCGGGCGGAAAACCGATGCGCGAGAGACGAATGTTGCGGCGGCTCCCGCAAATGCTCGCCCGCCCCGCTCATGTCACGGCATCCTGTTCCTTTTTGAGGGCCGCCAAGCGCACCTTGCTGTGTTTACGCCCGTAGAAAGCGTACACAAACAACCCCACCACAAGCCAGATCAAAAGCCGCCACCAAGTCTTGGCAGGAAGGCTTAGCATGGCGGCGAAAGAGGTGACGATGCCGAGAATCGGGACGAGCGGAACGAACGGCGTCTTGAACGGGCGGGGCAGATCCGGGCGCTTTCGGCGAAGAACCCAAACCCCGGCGCAAACGATCACAAAAGCAAGCAGGGTACCGATGTTGACGAGCACGGCGAGGTCGCCGATGGGGATGAGGGAGGCAAATGCGGCGACGCAGACTCCCACCACGATTGACGAAATCCACGGAGTGCGGAACCGCGCATGAATGGCGCCGGCCCATTGCGGAAGCAAACCATCGCGCGACATGGAATAAAACACGCGTGATTGACCTAGCAGCATTACGAGCATGACGCTACCCAAACCAGCTACCGCGCCGGCCTTTACCAGCAGACTTCCCCATTCGACGCCCGTTGCGTCAATGGCGATCGCAACCGGATCGGCCACGTTGAGCGCGGTATACGGAACCACGGCCGTCAGCAGGCCGGACACGAGTATGTACAGAACGGTGCAGATCACCAGCGAGCCGATGATGCCGATGGGCATGTCTTTCTGCGGGTTTGTGGCCTCTTGGGCCGCAGTGGAGACGGCGTCAAAGCCGATGTACGCGAAGAAGATCACTGCGGCGCCTCGAGCCACCCCCGAAAGCCCGAATTCGCCGAAATGCCCGGTGTTACGAGGGATGAAGGGGTGCCAGTTGGCCGCCGCCAGAGCGGTGTGATGCAGGACGAACATTCCCGCGATGCCGATAAATACGATTACGATCGCGACTTTGAGAATCACGATCGCGGAGTTGAAATTCGCCGATTCCTTGATGCCCACTACGAGCACGAACGTGGCCACCGCGATTGCGACAAATGCCACCAGGTTGAAGACGCCCACAGCGTGTGGAAGCGACGACGCATTCATCCCCTTTGCCAGCATCGGTTTGACGGATACGAGCGTGGCCCAATGGCCTTTGTACAAAACCATCTCGGTTCCGGGCGTCGCGATCCATCTGGGACTCAGGTGAATGCCAAGATCGTCCAACAAGCTAACGAAATAGCCGCTCCAGCCGGATGCCACCGTGGCGGCTCCGAAGGCGTATTCGAGGATGAGATCCCAGCCGATGATCCAGGCGAAGATTTCGCCCAGCGTAGCGTATCCGTAGGTGTAAGCCGAACCAGCGATGGGTATCAGCGAGGCAAATTCCGCATAGCACAAGCCAGCGAAGGCGCAAATAATTCCGGACAATATGAAGGAAACCACGATCGCGGGCCCCGCCGCTACGGCGGCCGCTTGCCCTGTGAGGACGAAGATGCCCGCGCCGATGATCGCTCCGATGCCCAGCGTGATCAGATTGATAGGGCCCAGCGCCCGGCGCAGCGATCCCTCGCCGGTTTCCGCGGCTTCTGCCATAATTGCGTTCAATGGCTTGGTGTCGAACAGTTGCGTGCCCATTCGTTCTCTCTGCTTCCAATCTGCGGGGTCAGCTTGGCCCCGGAGTTATTCGATATCGTCCAGCGCCTGTGTCGGGTCGCCGACTGGCCGTGCTCTGTTCGACTGCAATCGCCAGAGCAAGTAGACCGGGGCCCCCAACAGGACGATGATGAGTCCGGGCCAAGTGTATTGCGGTTTATACCGCAATAATTGAATTTCGAGAAATACCGCCATCACCAAATAAATCGCCGGAAGGACCGGATATCCGATCGCGCGATACGGGCGCGGCATATCTGGGCGCTTCCAGCGAAGAACGAATAGGCCCGTTAGCGTCAGGATGTAGAAAATCACGACAGCGAATATTAGAAAGTCTAACAGCTGGCTGTAGGTACCGGAAAGGCAAAGAAGAGAAGCCCAGACGCATTGGACGACCAGAGCAATCGCGGGAACGTGGCGCTTGTTTACGGTGCCAACCGAACGAAAGAAGACACCGTCCTTGGCCATCGCGTAATAGATGCGCGCGCCCGATAGAATCAGCCCGTTATTGCAGCCGAAGCACGAGATCAAAATCGCCAGAGCCATCAAGATCGCGCCGGCGGGACCAAAGATAACTTGAGCGGTGGCCGTGGCCACGCGCTGGTCCGCGGCAAACTCCATACCGCGCGCCAGCGCCGTGGCCGCGTGTGGAGTCCCGGCCAACGGCAGCACGCGGAGGTAAGCGAAATTCGCGAGCACGTAAAGCACAATCACCATGCCAGTGCCCATCGCGAGCGCGAGCGGGAGATTGCGACGTGGATTTTTCACCTCGGCGGCCGTGAACGTAATGTTGTTCCACGCGTCCATCGAGAATAGCGAGCCAACCATGGCGACGCCGATCAACGTGAGAGTGCCGATCGTGCGCGTGGGAGAATCGGGCGGGTAGGAATGCATCGCGGTCCAACCGGCGTGTCTCCAGAATCCCGTAAAATTCGCGGAGCGGGCCACGGCGGTAGTGAACCAGAATCCCAGCAGTACGAGAACGGCGAGCGATCCGGTTTTCGTGACCGTGAAGACGTTCTGGACGATTTTTCCAAGCCGCAATCCGCGAGTGTTCACCCAGGTGAGCAGCACAATCGACAGGATCGCCAGCAAATTCTGGCGATTGAGTCCCGTATGATAGGGCCCGAGCGAGCCGAACCAGAAGTGCCAAGGACCGAACGTCCCAGGCTTCCCGATCCAGGCTGATCCGGAAAACCACGGAAATATGACCGCCGTAAATTTTGCGAAGGCGATGGCAACGGCGGCAATGGTGGCGGTCTGGATCACCAGCAGCATCGTCCAGCCGTAAAGAAAGCCCCAAATCCGGCCGAGCGATTCGCGCAGGTAGACGTATTGCCCGCCCGCGTGCGGCATGGACGCGGCAAGCTCGCCGTAACTCAGCGCGGCGATGATGGTCATGATGCCGGAAGCGACCCACACAAGGATCAGGAGACCAGGACTTTGAACTTGATGAGCGATATCGGCGGAAACGATGAAGATGCCGGAACCGATCATCGATCCAGCCACAATCATCGTGGAGTCAAACAGGCCCAGACTTTTGACCAATTCTCCAGGCGTCCGAGTCTGAGTTGGACTGTTCACTTGTTCGTCTCCAGCGATAAGCGGGTTCATCTTCTACGAACGTGCCCGTTCGGCGGCGGAGAGGTACTCGCGGGCGCGGGCCGCGGGGTCGGTAGCCGCGATCAGGTCGTGAATCACCGCGACGGAATCGGCTCCGGCACGGTAGACCTGCTCCGCGGACCCAGCGGTAATTCCACCGATGGCCACGAGGGGCTTACGCGTCAAACTTCGCGCCGCGCAAACAAATTCCACACCCGCCACAGGATCGGGATTACCCTTTGTGGCCGTAGGAAAGATCGGCCCCACGGCAATATAATCCGCCGAAGTCCGGTCCGCCTCGCGCAATTGATCCAGATTGTGTGTCGAAACACCTACCCACCGCGACGACCCGCATATTTCTCGAGCAGCTTCAACGGAGAGATCCTCCTGGCCGACGTGCACGCCCGCAGCACCGGTGATGGCCGCAATGTCTGGGCGATCATTTACGATCAGCCGAACGTTTGCGGACGCGATGCACGCTAACAAGGCTCTAGTTTCCGCACAGACAGCGGCCGCCGACGCCGTTTTGTGGCGCAGTTGGAACAGCTCCACGCCAGCGCCGGAAAGAGCCCGAACGAACGCTATCGCACGGTCTACTGAAAGACTCGAATCAACGATTGCATAGAGAGGGGGGAACAAGGGCAAGTCTCCGCTCGGAATATTGTCTCACGATGTCTGCAGAGACGGCTCGCTGACAGCATTAAAGAATCGCGATTCGTACCCTGACCAAGCCGAATACTACTTCGATTCGGACGCAAACATCCGTTCGAGAGAGTGCGTGTCAAACTGACCGGCAAGAAACTCCTGGAAAGCGAGGATGCGCTTGTGCAAAGGAATGGTGGTCTTGATTCCCTCGACAACGAACCCGTCGAGCGCACGATTCATGCGGGCGATGGCTTCCGCACGATCGTCACCAAACGCGATGAGTTTGGCCACAAGAGAATCGTAGTAAGGCGGCACGACCGCGTCCGCGTAAGCGGCCGTGTCCACGCGGATGCCTGGACCGCCGGGAACGCGAAACGCGGAAATTCGTCCCGGCGAAGGAGTGAACTTCTCCGGATCCTCCGCATTGATGCGGCACTCGATGGCATGTCCGTGGAATCTGACCGCACCAACGACGTCTTCCATGCGCTCGCCCGCAGCGAGACGGATTTGTGACTTCACCAGATCAACCCCAGTGACCATCTCGGTCACCGGGTGTTCAACCTGAATCCGTGCGTTCATCTCGATGAAGTAGAGATCACCTGCCGAATCGCGGAGAAATTCCACGGTTCCGGCGCTGGTGTAGCCAACTTTGCGCAGCGCTTCGATTACTTGTGTCCCGATTCGGTTGCGCGTTTCATCGTCGATTACAGTGGACGGCGATTCTTCGAGCACTTTTTGATGGCGACGCTGCAGCGAGCATTCACGTTCGCCAAGGTGAATCACTGTGCCGTGGCTGTCGCCCAGAACTTGAAATTCGATGTGGCGCGGGTTTTCGATCAGCTTCTCAATGTACACGTTCGAGCTCCCGAAGGCTTGTTCAGCCTCGGCGCGCGCCGTGTGGAACGCTGGCAGCAGCTCCTTCTTGTTGCGGACGACCCGCATCCCGCGGCCTCCGCCGCCTTCGGCCGCTTTGATCATCAGCGGAAACCCAACCTCTGATGCGACGTCTGCCGCGGCCGATTCGTCGACAACGATTCCGTCGCTACCAGGAATCACGGGCAGGCCAGCGGCGGCCATCTCCACGCGCGCTTGGTCCTTTTCGCCCATCATGCGGATCACCGCGGGCGAGGGACCAATAAAACTGATGTGTGAGGCTTCGCAGACCTCGGCAAAATTGGCATTTTCGGAAAGGAAACCGTAGCCGGGATGGATTGCATCCACATTCGCAATTTCGGCAGCGCTGATGACTTGCGGAATGTTCAGATAGCTATCGGAACTGCGAGGAGGGCCGATGCAGATCGCTTCGTCCGCAAAGCGCACGTGCAGCGCGTGCCGGTCAGCCTCCGAGTAGACGGCGACAGTGCGAATGCCGAGTTCCCTGCAGGCGCACAAAACGCGCAGCGCAATCTCGCCTCGATTTGCGATCAGAATTTTCTTGAACATTTGTTCACGGCACAACTGAAATTACGTAAGGGCCGCCTGGAGCCGCCATTGGGGTTTGTTCGCCCGCTATTTCTTGCCCGGAGATTGGATGCGAATATCGTAAAGAGGCGCTCCGTACTCGACCGGTTTGCCGTTTTCGACGTGAAGTCGCACGACTTCGCCAGCCACATCTGATTCGATCTCGTTCATCAATTTCATCGCCTCGATGATACATAGCACCTGGCCCGTTTCGACGCGCGCTCCCATCGTGACGAATGGTTCCGCTTCCGGGCTCGGAGCTGAGTAGAACGTCCCCACGATCGGCGATTTGATCGTATGGACGTTCTCGGCTTCAGCCCGCGCATCAGCCCTAGCTGCCGAGGACGACGCTGGCGGCGCGCTCAGATGCCGTTCAGTCAGGCCTGCATCGTGCTCCGCGACGCCCGCACGCACAACCGGGCCGCTGAACGCGGACGCTTTCCTCAAGCGGACGTGTAAATCGCCCCGCTGGTACTCGAGTTCCTCGAGGCCGTGTGACTGCATAAATGTTAACAGGCGCTCGATTTCGCCCAAGTTTACGCTAGGCGATTCCGTACCTGCGCCAGCTTCTGCCTTGGATTTTTTCGCCATTTAGAGTTCGATCAGATCCCGGGCAGCTGTAGTCAGTTGCTCGGCGCCGTGCGCCGTCACCACGATATCGTCTTCAATGCGGATTCCGCCCAAACCCTCGATGTAAACGCCCGGCTCCACGGTGATCACCATGCCTTCCGTGAGAACCGTTTCATCGCCCTTGCCAAGCCGAGGAGACTCGTGAATTTCGAGGCCCACTCCATGGCCGGTGCTATGCGTAAAGTAATGCGCCAAGCCCGCCCTACGCAGCACGTTCCGCGCCGCCGCGTCCACATCCTGCGCCTTCACGCCCGGTCGCACGGCAACCTTTCCCGCTTCCAGCGCTTCCTGTACCGCTTTATAAAGTCTCGCGACCCTGCGCGACGCCTTGCCGACAAAGACCGTGCGAGTCATATCGCTACAGTAACCGCGGAGTATAGCACCCTGATCGAGGACGACCAATTCGTTTTTCCCGATCGCTTTGCGAGTTGGGTGTGCATGAGGCCAGGCGGACCGTGTTCCTGAAGCGACGATAGTTTCGAACGAAGGCCCTTCCGCCCCTTGGCGCTTAAAATCGCGCTCGATCTCCGCGGCCAGGTTGAGTTCCGAAATTCCAGGGCGAACCATGCGGCGCGTTCGCTGAAACGTCCCGCTCACAAGCTTGGCGGCCTCCCGGATTACGGCGATCTCGCCAGCGTCCTTTACAGCGCGCAGCTTCTCCACTACTCCATCGTCGCTACACCATCGAACCTTTCGGGAGATTGCCGCGTCCAGCGCCTGCTTTTGCGCCACGGTGAGATAGGCAGGCGAGAACGCCAACCGGCGCAGCGATCTGCGCGCCCGCAGCAGTTCCCCAGCGGCGCGCAACGAGCCTTTTTTTGCGATGCGCACACGCGCACCCACCACTTCGTGTTTCGACTGGATGGTGTAACGGCTATCGGTGAAGAACGTCGCTCGCGAGTCGTCTACAACCAGTAACCCGGCAGATCCGGAAAAGCCGCAGAGATAGCGTATGTTGGGAAGGTGCGAAACGATGAGCGCGTCGGCGTTGGTTTCTTCAAGAGCACGCCGAAGCCGTCCCATTCGCAAATGGTAGCGGCTCCGACTGCTCTCATCCTGGTCCCGGTCCCCCACTGCTCGCGATAACCTTCTCCGTCTTCTCCCGCCCTAGCCCGGCAGAATCCGAGGGGTGAGGAAGAACAGCAGCTCAGCCGAGCTGGAACTGACTGTCGTATGTTTGAATAGGTTCCCGAGTATGGGGATGCTGCCGACGAGTGGCACCTGATCGATGGCAGTGCTCTGCGAGGTTACGATAATACCGCCGATCACAACGGTCGCGCCGTCATCAACGGTAACTTTCGTCTCGGCAGACTGCGTATCGATCGCGGGGATTCCCTGGACGCGAGGAATCGCCTGGTCGATCTGGTCGTTTTCCACTGTCACATCCATGTAGACCGTGCCATCGGCAGTGATCTGTGGGGTAACATCAAGCTCCAGCACCGCGTCCACAAACTGCACAGATACCGTATTGTTCACGACGGTCTGCACGGGAATCTTGGTTCCTTGCTTCACCACCGCCTTTTCGTTGTTCTGCGTGATGATTTTCGGCTGCGAGAGTAGTTTACCAACGCCCCTGCTTTCAGCCGCGGTAATGATCATGTCCAAAGCAAAATTGGTCGACGAGAACGAGTACGCAATGCCGCTCGTCGGCGCGGCGGCCGGCAAATTCGAGATCAACGGAATGGAACCGCTGGTCGCGCTGGGTCCGCCCGTGCCTACGATGACGGGAGGCGCCGGAAGCGGCGGGAAGTTACGGACGACCGGGCTGGTGCCTGCTTCCCCACCACCGCTGACGACGTTGTTGTAACTCGGCGTTGCAGCTGCGATTCCAAACTGAGTGCCAATCTCGCGTGCAAAAGAGCGATTCGCCTCGACCACGCGAGCCTCGATTTCCACCTGTTGAGACCTCCGGTCCAACT
Organism: Candidatus Acidiferrales bacterium; assembly: GCA_050746725.1. Lineage (GTDB taxonomy): Bacteria > Acidobacteriota > Terriglobia > Acidiferrales > UBA7541 > Palsa-295. Next base: position 77,999 of record JBOGMX010000013.1, read on the forward strand.
GTCGGATCAGGTTGTCGATCACAGGCATCGTACTCGGAATGTCACGGATGATAAGTGTGTTAGAACGGTCGTCAGCAATGATGTTGCCGCGAGGCGAAAGGAACTTCTTGAGAGTTGTAGCCAAAGTTGTGGCCTTCGCATAGCTCAGCACGCGCGTCGTGGTGATCACGGGAACGGCTTCTGCCTGAGCCTTGGCAAGATCGCGGCTTTCCTCAGCTTCTTTTCGCACGGTGGCCTGGGTGGCAATACGCAGCACGTTACCATCGAGCTGCTCCACCAAGTCATTGTTCTTCAGCACGATAGCGAGAGCCTGATCCCACGGCACATCACTCAAGGAAATCGTCAGCGTGCCCTTGACGTTCGGATCGACCACGACGTTCAAGCCGCTGATTTCATGAATGAGTCGGAAAAAGTCCTGCAGATCCACATCTTTCAGGTCCACGGAAATCGGTTCGCCCGTGTATTTCGTCTCGCCGGTAGTGGATGACACCGCCTGCGCCGCCGACGGAGTGTCGAGAGTTGCAAGCTCTCCAGCGGGAGAAGCAAATGCACCTGCCGGTTGGGTCAGGCTAACCGGCAAAACCGCTGCCGGCGCCGGCACAGCCGCGTGGTTCTGCGCAACTTCCTGTCGGACCGCAGTCCTCTTAGCCGGGAGATTCAATTTTGTGGTCACCAACTTCGCAGCGCTCGTATCCAAATTGTCGAGATCGGCCGGACTACCATTCGACGCGAACGTGACCGTCAGACGGTCGCCCTTGCCTGCGATGTGGTAACTAACACTTGGCCCGCGAAGATCAATCACCACCCGGGCCACGTTTGGCCGGAACTGGGCCATGCGAACCTCGCGCACCGGGTCGAGTTTGCTGGAAATCCGTTTTTCAGACGTCCGCAGCTTCGATCCATCAAAATCCAGAACCAGCCGCTCTGGGTTGTGCAGGCGCATCGAGTGATACGTCAAGCGTCCAGACGCGGACACATTCACTTTTGTTGCGCCACCGATTTCGGTGAGGTTCACCTGCTTAATAGTATCGACTCCTGCAGCGCTCACCTCCTCCCTGGACGAATCCGAGGCAGGAATGAACGCGGCGCGATCATTCTGCATGAGGTTTTGCAGATTCGCTGAATTGCCAGCCGGAGAGACGACCAACGCCACGTCCCGAGAGTCAGGCCGCAGGACTTGAACGCTGGCGCCGGGGGCGAGCTGAATTTCCAAGCGCACGTTCGGCGTGTCTCCGGTCGAGTAACCGAGAACGCGGTACCCTTTGACGAGGCCGGAGTTCAGGTTCCGGACACCCGCTGGATCGGCAGCCGAGACGCCGCTCAGCTCGAGCACGAAGAGACGTCCGCTCGGACGATAGGTAGAGTACTCGAACGCTCCGGTTGCCTGCGCTTCCAGGCGCGTTGCGCCGCCTGTTGCCACCACCTTCACGTGCACGACAGGCGCTTCGCTCGCTCGCAGCGTTCCATTCGACAGCAACAAGCTGGCCGCCAACAACGCGCCCAGCCCCCACGCCCTCCACATAATCCTCATTGCTGCTCTCCTGCGCTCGGGTAGATTCGCTTAACCACCGTTCGCTCGATCGGTTTCCCGAAGGCGTCTTTCGTGTCTTGCTGAAACGTGACAGAGTCTAAAGAGATCTTTTCAACCTGGCCGTCGTAAAGGCGGTCGCCTTCCCGCACGAAGTACACTCTCTGATCAGGATTGGCGATTATCGCAATCATTCCATTGGCCCCTTGCACCGTTCCCTGCACGGTGAGAGTGGCAATGACTAATCCAGCCTTACCGGGTGGGAGGTGCGGGCCAGCGGCCTTTGAGGTATTCACCAGGGCAACGAATGGATCCCGTTTCCCTGCCAGATCGATCGGCTGTTGTTCCGGCGTAGGAGCCGTGGCAGCTTGGACGTCGGGTTTGGCCGTTGGTTTCGGCGCTGGCTTGGCGGACCTCGCGGAGGCTGCCACGCGCGCCTTACGTGCCAATTTTTTGACCGGTTTTCCTTGCGCCCACGCCGCTGTGCCGAAGGTCAGCGCGATGGCCAGAACGGCCACGGAGTTGACGCATTCTCTCGCGAGTCTCGTCATGTTCCCCTACCGTCTCACCTTTGCCGCCGCCGGTTTCGCAGTAGCCTGTTCTTGCGCCGAACTTGTGAAGAACGTCGTGATTGTGAAAGAGCCCTCCACCGAGGTCCCAGGCGCCATGTGAAATTTGCCGCGATTAGCGGTGCCGGTTGCGTCGAGCTTGAGGTTCCCGACGTTGATAATGCGCGACAGTCGTCCCATCCTCGAGAAGAAGTCCATCACCGAGTAATACGGACCATCCGCCTGAATTGCGAATGGCATCTCGAAGTAGTACGGCTGTTGAGCGACCGGCTTGGCGGTCAGCGTTCGAATCGTGACACCGGAACCAGCCGCCGCACGTTCAACCATTAAAATGAACTGATCGGTTTGCTTTTCTTCGGGAACGATTGTTTGCAGAGTGGCCAGTTGCTTTTGAAGCGCATCCATGTCGGACTGCAATTCGGCGCGCCGTTGCTTATAAACCCGCAAACTTTCGACATCCGCTTGCAGAGGCTTCAATTCAGACTGCGCACTCTCAAGCTGAACTCGCTCGCTCGCCAGAGGAGATCCAGGCACATAGAAACCCGCCAAAATCAATATTATGGCAAGGCCTGCGTAGAAGAGAGCCTGAAGGGGCCAGGGCCAGTCTCGAAACGATGTCGCCATTGCTAACTCCTTCCCCTCATGGGTGCGCGCGATCGTTGCGTGCTTTCAGTCGGCTGCGTTGCAGCGTTCCCGCCAGAGCCGGCAATCGAGGCAGTCATCGAGAATCCGAACGTTTGAACCGATGGCACGACGTCGTTTTCCGTTGCGTCCTTCAGTTCAATCTGATCGAAATATCCCGAACGCTTCATCTCCGTCAGAAAATTCGCTACCGCGTCGATAGAACCGGCCTCACCTTGGATGGTCAACGAGTTGCCGTTGCGCGTTAGCGAAGTTAGCCAGACGGAATCGACCCGCACGACGGTATTGGCGACCATCTGGAGTAGTTCTTGCGCGCCCGTGCGGTTCTTCTGCAAGGTCTCGATCACGTCAATTCGCTGTTGCAGTACGGCTTTCTCGCTCTGAAAGCGATCCACGTCCCGCTTAATCTGCTGCAGGCTCTGCTTTTCAGCTTTCAATTCCAAGATTTTTTTGTTCGTATTGTTTAGCACGCGTTTTTGTTGAAAGAAGGTAACGCTTAAAATCACAGCCGCGAGCCCTATGGCAACAGCGAGAAAGAGTATCTGTACCGTCGCTTCCAGCGGCACGGCCTGCTTGGTGGCCTTCGGTCTCGCTTGTCCAAGGAGGTTTATGCGAATCATGGGGTGTCAAAGCTCCTCAGCGCCAGGCCCACTGCAATCGCTAGGCGCGGCGCCCACTCGCGAAGCTCATCTTCGTTGTGACGCCCGGGGTTCACTGCGATCTTTCGGAACGGATAGAGCTCTTCAACAGGCATCGCGAATTCTTCTTTGAGGAAGTCAAGAAGGCCCGGCACTCGCGCTGTTCCACCAGCAACCACAATTCGGCGAATGTTTTCGCCGCTGGCCGTCGCGCGGAAAAAGTCGAACGTCTTCTGGATCTCAAGTATCAGAATGTCGGATACTGACCGCAGAATCGCCGTCCGCTGCTCGTCGCTGACGCCTGCGTGCGTACCGCCCATCTTCAGTTTCTCGGCGTCCTCGAAGCTCAGATCCAGCTCCTTTTGCAACGCGTCCGTATATTGGTTACCTCCAACGGAAACGTCGCGGGTGAAGAGTGGCGTCCAACCGCGGACGATATTGATGTTCATCACGCTCGCGCCGATATTCAGCAGCGCGACCACCTGGGAAGGATCCAGGTCGTAATTCACCTCGTAGCAGTTCTCCAACGCAAAAGCGTCAATATCCACGACCATTGGAGTCTTGCCCGCCTGGGCCAGCACGTTGGTGTGATTCAGAATCTTGTCTTTCTTCACCGCGACCAGAAGCACGTCCATCTGGTTTTCAGTGGCTTCGAGCAACTGATAACTAAGGTTGACGTCCGCTATATCGAAGGGAATATGCTGACTGGCTTCCGCCTGGACGCGATCGTAAAGCTCTTCCTCGGTCATCAGCGGCATGCTGACTCGCTTGACGATCACCGAGTGACCGGAAACGGAGGTCGCAACTTCCTTCGTCTTGATCTTTTGACCTTCAAAAATAGCGATGATCTTCTCGGCAACGGAAGGCGCATCCATGATCGCGCCGTCCACAACCGTGTCCTGAGCGAGCGGCTCCAGGCCATAGCTAACCAGCTCGAATCCGTCCTTGGCCTTCTTTAGCTCAACGGCCTTGACGGAACTCGAACCAATGTCCAATCCAATTAATGACTTCGATTTACCCAGGTTGAACATCGCGCAGCCTCTCACTCCCATGCGGCCTGGACATCCAGGCTGCTAGCTTTCGGTCTGGCGTCCTAAATTCAGGACCCTCGTGCTGTTCGGTTCTAATTCGCCCCACCCTTGGGCGACCTCAGGTACGCAGGCGATAGTACTGTTAGCACTGGTACCTTCCCCCGTGCTCCGTTTATTACATCCGAGCGGAAGACTGTCAATCGACTTGTTACGTTGGTGTGCTGTTGGTAAAACCCTGTCCCGCGCCACGATTCGGTCGCAATCACGTGGAGAAGGTCAAGTATCTGTGGTCGGGAATAGGGACTTCGCCGCATATTTCAAGCCGGTGGGCCGAAAATAGGGGCTCCGCCCTATTCGCGCTTCGCTTTTCCCGCTATCGCAATAAGCACCCTTCCGTTAGTTTAATAACCACAATGAAATCTGAATCCGTAACGAGCGAGAGCGGTGAATTCTTGGCTGACAGAGGGGTGAAGGGAAATTCGGAGGCATTCGATAGCCACTAAAATTTACTCTACTCAGTAGCCCAGAGGTATCTAGGTCAGGCTCGGAGTTCGGGCTACTTTTCTACCTTCGCGGCTGTTGTTCGATCTGCTTCCAGATTGAATCAACGCGTTGCTTCGTGGCGGGGTCCATCAGAATTTCGTCGGGCCACCGGCCCGTGTAGCCTTCTTCAGGCCATTTTCTCGTCGCATCGATTCCCATTTTTGAGCCGTAATCCTGCTGCCGCGCGGCATGATCCAGCGTATCCACGGGTCCGAGCACAAATTGAATATCGCGCTCGGGATCGATGGCGCAGAGCGCCTTCCAAACGACTTCTTTCGAGTCCTGCACGTTCACGTCGTGATCCACCACGACGATCGCTTTCGTAAACATCGCCTGCCCGAGCGACCAGATCGCGTTCATCGTTTTGCGCGCGTGGCCCGGATAGCTCTTGCGGATCGATACGATCATCAAGTTTTGAAAAATGCCCTCGGCAGGCATTGCCACGTCGACAATCTCGGGGTGCTGCAGCTTCATCACCGGAAGAAATATGCGCTCGATCGCATGGCCAATAAAGTAGTCCTCCTGCGGCGGAGGACCCACAATCGTGGTTAGGTAGAGCGGATCTTTTCGATGGGTCACACACGTCACGTGGAATACCGGGTACTGCCCTTCCAGGGAATAAAATCCAGTGTGGTCGCCGAACGGCCCCTCGGTCCGCATTTCTCCGAGATCAACGTAGCCCTCAAGCACGATTTCCGCGTTCGCAGGCACTTCCAGATCGACGGTCTTACAAGCGACAAGCTCCACCGGTTCGCGCCGCAAGAAACCAGAGAACATAAACTCGTCCATATCCGGAGGCACAGGCAAGATCCCGGCCAGGCATGTGGCCGGATCGGCGCCAATGGCCACCGCGACTTCGAGTTTGCCCTGCTTATCCCTCGACCGCGCGCTTCGGTAGTGCTCCGCCCCATGCTTTTGAGTCTGCCAGTGCATTCCAGTAGTGCGCTCATCGAACACTTGCATGCGATAGCAGCCCACGTTGCGCTTGCCCGTCTCTGGATTTCTCGTGATAACCATGGGCCAAGTGATATAGCGCCCGCCATCCTGCGGCCAGCACTGAAGAATGGGAAAATCAAGAAGTGAGAAGCCTTCCTTTTGGATCACTTCCTGACAGGCGCCATTGCGGACAGCCTTTGGAAAAACCGAACCAAGCTCCGCCAGCTTGGGCAGCATCCTCACTTTATCAAGCAGTCCTTGGGGCGATTGCACGTCCAGTACAGAAGAAATACGCCCCGCAATCTCATCGAGCGAATCAGCTTCCAGAGCGAACCTCATGCGCCGGTCCGTACCCACAAGATTCGTCAATACCGGAATCCGGGCTCCCCGAGGCCGCTCGAAAAGCAGCGCCGGCCCACCGGCCTTTACCATTCTGTCGGTGATCTCCGTGATCTCCAGAATCGGGTCAACATCGAGCGAGATTCTCTTGAGTTCACCTTTTTTCTCCAGCTCGACGATGAACTGCCGCAGATCTCGATACGCCACGCTTCCCCCAAGTGCCGCCCGCACTTCGAAGTTGGGCTCGCCGCGTTCACTTTAACATGGACGATGTTATAATCTAGGGAGTTAGTGGCATCTGTGGTTGACCTACGCAGTCTACGATTCTTTTAGCCCCTTCTCTTGCCAGACGTAACCCAACACGATGACGGTGCGTCTATGCGCTTAGGGGGAGTTGCAAGGGTTAGGCGAAGAAGCGGTTTGAGATTGGAACCCGTCGTCGACGGCGCTTCCCGCACATCGGAGATCCATGTCGCTACGAGATTCTTACAATAAGCACAAGACCGGCTATATCGTAATCGCATGCGTGGTAGTACTCATCGGACTCTGGATCTACTTCAGGGCGCGCGGAACTGGCCCGCAGTACACCACGGCAGTCGTGGGGCGGGGGAACATTACCTCGGTGGTACAAGCCACGGGCACCATCAACCCGCTGACCACCATTCCTGTCGGTTCTTATGTGTCCGGTACGGTGAAATACATTTTTGCGGACTTCAACACGCGCGTGAAAAATGGGCAAGTCCTGGCGCAACTCGATCCCGCCATTTATGAAGCGCAGGTCACCGAGGCGCGTGGCAATCTCCAAAATGCAGAAACGGACCTGATAACGCTGCACGCGAACGTCCAGGCCGCCCAGGCGAATCTGGCCAAGTCGCAAGCCAACTTGCAATACGAGGTCGCGACGGCAAAGCGCTCGCAGGACTTGTTCAGTGCCGGTGTTGTTTCCACGGACTCGAACGAGCAGACACAATCCACGATGAGCCAGGCAGAGGCGGGCGTGAAATCCTCCCAGGCAGCCGTGGAACAAGCCAAAGCGCAACTGGCCCAGGCAAAGACTTCAATCACCTCTATGCAGGGCGCCCTGGATGCATCGGAAACGAACCTCAAATACACCACGATTACTTCTCCTATCGACGGGACGGTGATCGCGCGGAATATTGACGTCGGCCAATCCGTGGCCGCCACACTTCAGGCGCCAAACGTTTTCTCCGTCGCTCAAGATCTCAGCCGTATGCAGGTCTACGCCGCTACCGATGAATCCGATACCGGAAATATCCGCAACGGGATTCCGGTGACGTTCCAGGTGGACGCTTTTCCGGACGACGTGTTCCACGGACGCGTCAGCAATATCCGCCTGAACCCCACGACGGTTCAGAACGTGGTGACGTATAACACCATCATCGACTTCAATAATCCAAATGAAAAGCTGCTTCCCGGAGAAACTGCGTACGTGACCATTCCTACAGGACATGCGGAGAACGCCGTCGAAATCCCGAATCCTGCTCTCACGTTCAAGCCGACGATGCCGCCGAAAGCCTTGCAACGACTCTACAAGGAATACAAGATTGCCGCGCAAGCTTCCACCACGCATCTCAATGGATGGCAGCTCGTTTGGAAACTCTCGGCGCAGAAGCAGTTGGTGCCGGTGGCTGTACAATGCGGGATCACCGACTACAACAACACCCAACTGCTGCAGGGTAATCTGCAGCCGGGGGACAAGCTGGTCACGACGGAACAGAATGCCGGAGCGTCCAGCAATGGCACTCGCTCACCATTCTTCGGTGGCCGACGCGGTCCACGCTGATGCATTCGGCACGTACGCATAGAGGTGCAATATGAATGCGAGGGAAGTGATCCGCGTCGCACTGCGGGCCTTGGCGCGCAACAAAATGCGCACCATCCTGACGATGCTAGGCATCATCATTGGCGTGGGCGCCGTGATCTGCACCGTGGCCATAGGTGAAGGCGCCAGCACACAGGTGCAGCAACAGATTCAGTCTCTCGGCACCAACATGATCATGATTTTCTCCGGAAGCGTGAACACCCGTGGCGTTCGCATGGGCAGCGAAGCCAACAAGACGCTCACAGCCGACGACGCCGAGGCCATCCTCGCTCACGTGAAAAATGTGACGGCCGTTTCGCCGATCGCTTTTGCTTCCGTGCAAGTGGTGAACGGAAACCAGAACTGGTTTACGCGCGCCTACGGAGCGTCTCCGGAGTACACGCAAATTCGCAATTGGCCGGTGGTGCAAGGCAGTTCCTTTTCAGAACGCGATGTCAAGTCGTCCGCGGACGTCTGCGTGATCGGCCATACCATCGTTACGGAACTTTTCGGCGAAGAGAACCCTGTGGGAAAGACCATACGCGTGAAGAGCTTGCCTTTTCGCGTACTGGGAGTGCTTGAAACCAAGGGCCAGTCACCGGATGGCCAAGATCAGGACGACGTGATGATCATGCCTTACACCACCGTCCAGAAGAAAATCTCCGGCATCAGCTGGGTTCAGCTGATTATGGTCTCGGCCACGTCGCAGGACGCCATGCCTACGGTCGAGCAAGGAATTACGAGCCTGCTCCGCCAGCGCCACCATTTGCGTCCTGACGAAGACAACGACTTCATCATCCGCAGCCCCAACGAGTTTGCCCAGGCGGCCGCCGCTAGCTCCTTGGTCATGACCGTCTTGCTCGCCGCCATTGCCTCCATTTCCCTGCTCGTTGGCGGCATCGGCATCATGAACATCATGCTGGTGTCCGTTACTGAACGCACTCGCGAGATCGGCGTGCGCATGGCCGTCGGAGCCACGGAAGAGGATGTAAGGCGGCAATTTTTAAGTGAGGCGGTCGTACTTAGTTCGCTCGGCGGGTTGGTCGGCATCGCCCTCGGCGTCATAGGGTCAGCGATCATCTCGCGAATTTTGGGGTGGTCTACGTTTGTTTCGCCGTCGTCCGTGATCATCGCGGCGGTGTTCTCCGCAGGCGTCGGTATCTTTTTTGGCTACTATCCTGCGCGCAAAGCCGCGCAACTTGATCCAATTGAGGCGCTCCGATATGAATAAGGCTTCCCGGTCGTTTGGATTTTCGATTCTGTTGTCCTTGGCGATTGCCGTACCAGGCTCTGCGTTGGCGCAGCATCGTCCGGGAGGCATGCCTCCGGGGTCCCGTCATGGCATGCCCTCACGAACGCTCACACGCCCCGTTCTTCCCATGGCCTCGCCTTCCAAGGAAGTGGTGAAAAACCGCAGCGGCGAGCAATTTTTCATTGTCGCGTCAATCGACCAGCAGAACTCACAACTCCTCCTGAAGCGGCCCACGGAAGTGACGGAGCTCGTGAAGATCGACTCGAAGACGAAGTACCTGAACGACCAGGGCAAACCAATGGCCCTGAAATCCTTTCGCGCGGGTGACACGGTGTGGGCGAAAATTTCAGACGCCAAGAACGATCCGACCCTAATCGAGATGCGCCTTGGCGAAATGACTGTTCCCGACCTGCATAAATACTATCTCGACTACCCCATCATCAAATAACGGCGGCTCGTGGCTAAACTTTGGCTTTCGAGACCGGTTGCGCAACGCCACTTGCTCCGTCTGTACCCGCGAGCAGCCATCCGGCCAGTTCGCGGTAGCGCGCCAGCAACGCGTTATTTGTGCTGCCGACCAGAGGGGTTCCAAGGGCGACTGCCTCGGTTACCTGGCGGTAATCGTTGGGCAAGCGAGTCAGCACCGGGCGGCTGTGCGCCTTCTCGAATGACGCCAGCGCTTCGCCATCATGTTGCCGCCAGCGATTGATCACTACGTGGATTCGTGCGCACTCCACTCCCGCCGGACCCGCGGCGGCTATGTGCCGGTCGATCATGCCCAAAGCCAACTCGCTCGGCTCGGCAACCAGCAGAATGGTGCTTGCAGCACGCAGCACCGGTGCCCATTCCGCCGCATTCACCACGCCCATATCGACGATTACCCGGTCAAACGCGCGGCCGGAAATTTCCACCAGCCGCGCCAGCGCGTCGAGCGTCACACTCTGCCGCTGGTCCTGCTTCATCGGCGCGTGCAGCGGCCCTGCGAGAACTTCGACGCCAGCTTTGTGTCGCATGGCTAGGCTTGCCAGTCCTGCTTCGTCGAGGCGATCGATTCGTTCAAGCGCATCCAAAATCGTGAAACGCGGCTCAAGGTTCAGCATCATCGAGATCTGCCCGAACGGCCGCGCCAAATCGAGCAGCCCAATTCGCTTCCGCGACTGATTCGCTGCCTGGACGCCCAAATTCAGCGCCACGGTCGTGGTTCCCACGCCACCCTTCGACCCCGTCACGATGGTGATGTTTTCAGCCATGAATTCGCCGCGCCTCTGAATTACGAACCTGCCGCCCGTGCTCATTCCATCCTGAATCCGCGGACGGCTGCGGCACGGGGCACACGATCACGCCCGATCTTGGACTTAGCATTTGAAGTGCCATCGCGAACCGGCCGGTATTAGATCGCCTTGTGAATTGAAGCGACTAAAGCGTCTGAACTAGCCGCGCTTTTGGGAGGCCAAGTTTATTTCTGCTCCCACTACCATCTTCCCGTGTACACCGAATTCCCAAATTGACATTTTCCCGACATCGATGAGCGTTTCCCAATCCCGCGCCCCGCGAGGCCGCGTCAATCTTCGGCGCAACGCTTATGTCGCCCGTTCCGAGTTATTCGCGTTTACGCGCTGTTGCGCCTCGCGCTCGCCTAATGCTATTCTTCCCGTTGTTCAGCCAGCGCGGGCGTCGTACAATGGCAGTATAGAAGCTTCCCAAGCTTCGGACGTGGGTTCGATTCCCATCGCCCGCTCCAGCTATCCTACTGAAGGTACTGGCCTTCACTCTCCGATTTGGGCGCATTTGGGCGCAACAACTCCGCCAGTTTTTCTACCGCCACTCTCTGCGAATCCCCGATCACGTGCGAATAAATCGCGAGCGTCACGCGCGGATCGGAGTGCCGCAACTGCTGCTGTACGACTTTCAGCGTCGCGCCGCTGTCCAGCAACAGACTCGCGTGCGTGTGGCGGAAAGCATGAAGCCCGCAGTGCGGAATTTTCAGAGCGCCCAGCACCGGCCATAGCCCGTAGGCCACGACCTTGTTGGATGACGGAGGCCTATTGTTCCGGGTTACGAACAGAAACCCCGGAGGGTTCGGTCGCCATCGTTCCTTGTAGGTCCGCAGAGTCGCAGCCAAGATCTCCGGCAGAGGCACCGGAGCTGTGCTGCTTTTGCTCTTCGTGGTTTGAATTTTTCCGTACCACGCGGAGCGCCGTATACGGATGCAGCGTTTGAGAAAGTCGATATCGTCCCACTGCAAGCCGAGCATCTCACCCGCGCGCATCCCGGTCATGGCAAGAATTGTGAACATCGTCTTGTATGGCTCGGGTGCCGCCGCGATGATCTGCTGCACCTGCTTCGCGGTGAAAAATCGAGGTTCCGGCTGGGCCGCATCCTCCGCGAACTCCAAGTCTCTGAAATCCACCTTTTCGCAGACGTATCCCCACTGCTTCGCCTTCCGCAACATCGCCGAAAGCGTGTCCATCACATTGCGAGAGGTCTTACGAGAAACGGTGCGCGAAAGCCGCGTGACAAACACCTGCTGCGTTTCCTTGCTGAGCGCGTCCAGTCGCGCAGCCCCGAGCTGCGGCAAGATGTGGCACCGCAGATGCGATTGCGCGGCCTTCTGACTACTCGGCTTGTGCTGCGAAAGCACCGTTTCTTTCCACCGCTCGGCAAACTCGGCCAAGGTTGCGATGCGCCCTGGCCGATAATCCGGCGCGTTGATCTTCGACAGCGAGACTTCTAATCGCCGGAGCGCGAGCCGTTCGGTTGGTATTTCGGACTTTGGGCCGAGAATTTCGGAACGCTCGATGCGCCGTGTCACTCCATCGGCGCCGATCACGTCCTCTCGCCATCGCCCTACCCAAACGGGATTCGCTTTACCGCGTAGGAATACCCTCCCCTTCTGATACCGCCGACGTGCCATTGATTCTCCTGGCCCGTCGAACGGCTGCCCTTCGGCGGGCAGGATAGCATCGGCGTTCAAAAAACAGATGTTTTTTCTATCGCCGATTTGAGGTTTCGAGGCCATCGCAGAATCAACAGTTTGCAGAACTGGGTTGCAATGCGGTTTTTGAACGCCGTAGGAACGCGCTGTGGACTGTCCCAAGGGAAAGGCCCATATCGCGGGCAATCGTTCGCCACGAAGCCCCGCCTGCGCGTAGCTGGGCAATCCTTTCGGCATCCACAGCCTTGCGCGGCCTTCCAATGCGCTTCCCACGCGCACGTGCCACCGCCAGCCCTGATCGCACGCGCTCCCGGATTAGCTCGCGCTCAAATTCCGCGATGCTGGCAAATATGCCGAACACCAGGCGTCCGTTCGCCGTCGAACTGTCCACGGACTCGTGTAAGGAAACGAATTCGATTCCGAGCGCCCGAAAATCTTCGAGCGCGTTAACGAGTTGGCGCAGACTCCGCGCGAATCGGTCATAGCGATAAACCACGACGGCATCGACGCGCCTCTTGCGACAATCGACGAAGAGGCGATTTAGCCCCGGCCTTTGCTCTTTCGATCCGCTCACGCCCGCATCCACGTATTCATCCGCTAAATCCCACCCGCGACGCTGGCAGTACTCGCGCAATTCGCGGAGCTGCATGTCGGGA